>CANQGE010000003.1 GCA_947601495.1 uncultured Clostridia bacterium
AAACAATATCATATGAGTCGTTCTCTTTCAATATTTTATTTTTTATCTATGTGTGACATATCTATTTTAAACCTATAATCTAAATTCTTTTTATCTTCTTAAAAGTGGTATTTTTTTATTTAAAAAACCCTTCGTAATAAAACAAAGGGTTTTCTTTATTTATTAAATTATTTAAATAGTACCATTCTAAATCCCCAATAAGGATCTGTCATACTTTCTGGATATCCAGTGTGTGCTGCTGGTGTTCTACTTGCAGTAGCACTTCCTCCTCTTACTACTCTAGAAATAGTATTTTCTTCATCTCTGTTCTTCTTAGTTTGTGTTTCTTTATAAATTTCTGTTGTCCACTCTCTAACATTTCCAGCTAAATCACAAATGTTATTTACATTGTCTTGCTCAGTGTATCCACTAGGATATACTGTTCCTGAATAATTTCCATAATTTGTGTTAGAAGAATAGTTTGTGTATTTATTATTAACCCACTCAAGAACTGTATCCCAGGCAAAACTGCTAATTAATGCTGTTTGGCAATCTTCATATCCAAAATCTCCTGCTGAAGCTACAGAATAGCTTATTGCATCTAATGAATTAATTGCTGTCCATGGTGTTTTGCCTGCCATTGATGCTGCAACTATTTTTCCATCTTTTTCAAATTGTGAAGCCTCGAATCTAGCTATATAAAATCCATAATATTGAGCAACACTATTTACTAAAGCTGTAGCTCCACTATCTGTTTCTTCATATTCTGTGTTAAGCATTGTATCACGAGTAAGTTTTCCAGATTCAACTGGTACCCAAACATATTGATTTCCAAAATCATCTTCTATAACATATCCAGAGTCTGGTTCACCGCCAACTTCTTTAAATCCTTTAGGCATATATGGATTTTTAGAAGAAACTTCTTCTAATTCTGAAACTGTAACTGTTTCTGTACAAGATTCTCCGTTTGTTGAAAAGGCTGTGAATGTATAGTCTCCGTTTTTATTAACTTCATAAGTTGTAGTATCTGCAACAATAGATGTTTCATCTGGTAACTCTATGCTACTAATTTCGTCTTCTCCGCCTGCAACTGCTTCTACAGTTATTATAACACCATTCTCAGTTACTTCCTTGCTAATTGTCATTGTTGGTTGGATAAGTTCCTCTGCAACATCTGTTGTGTCTGTTGTAGGTGTATCTTTTTTTAGAATAGTAAAAGCAAAAACACCAATTGCAACAACTATTAAAATTAATATTACAATTATTAAAATTGAAACCCAATTTTTCATATTATTTTATCTCCTTATAATTTCTTAAACTAATCTATTATAATTAAAACATATAATATGTTTTTTTTCAAACATTTTATAAAAAATATTTATATTTTTTACAAAATAACAAAAAAAGCATCTTATTATAAAATAAGATGCTTAATTTTTATTTATTATGCTGGATAAACACTTACTTGTTTTTTATCTTTACCTTTTCTTTCAAATTTAACTGTTCCATCTACTAAAGCAAATAAAGTGTCATCACTACCGATTCCAACATTAGTTCCTGGATGTACATTAGTTCCTCTTTGTCTTACTATAATATTTCCAGCTTTAACTATTTGTCCATCAGATTTTTTAACACCAAGTCTTTTTGACTCACTATCTCTTCCGTTCTTAACACTACCTTGACCTTTTTTGTGTGCCATGAAAGATTCACTCCTTTCGCTTTATAATTTATTTATATCATTTCTTTAATTTCGATATAATTTATTTTTCTACTTTTTCTGTTTTCTTTTCAGCTTTTTTCTCTTCTGATTTTGTAGCTGTTTCTTTTTTTGCTTTTTCTTCTGATTTTTCAGCTACTGCTTTTTCTGCCTTAGTTTTAATTGAAGTAATTTCTACTTTTGTGTAGTCTTGTCTATGTCCTCTAGTTTTTCTTTCATTCTTTTTAGCTTTATATTTAAAAACTAAAACTTTTTTTCCTCTACCGTTTGAAACTACTTTTCCTTCAACTTTAGCATTGCTTACATAAGGATTTCCGACTTGTACTTTACCATTATCTGATATTAAAACTACTTTATCAAAAGAAACTTTTTTTCCTTCTTCTTCTCCTAGTTTTTCAAAATATACAGTCTCTCCTTCTTGCACCTTGTATTGTCTTCCACAAGCTTCAATAATTGCGTACATTTACAATGCACCTCCCTTTTCGTATACTCGCTAACTTCCAACTTAGGTAGCTAAAAAATAGCATTTATAACCTTAGTTAAGCAGTTTACAGTATAAAATTTTAACACGATTTACAAGATTTGTCAAGGAAAAATTTAAGCATATCTAATATTTTTAATATTAAATATGCTTATTCTTTATATTTAAAATTTTTGGTTTTATCTTTTTATATATTCTCTTAGTCTTCTCCGTACTCTCTATCTACATCTGTTTCTACTTCAGAATCTTTTTGCTTAGAATCTGCTTCTTGGTCTTCTTTTGATTTTTTTACTGTAGGTACAGTACTAACTCTAAATTTATTTAAGCCAGAACTACTACCATAGTCATTTTCCATCTCAGCAGCTTCTTTATCAGCTTTTTTAAGTGCATCTTGAAGTTCTGGTGGAAGCACTTCTTCACTTTCTACAAATTGATTTTTTACAAAAACATTTTCCCAAAATCTTTTAAATTGACTTCCTAATTTTCTAAAAAATTCTCCTATTCCCATCTCTATTTTTTAGTTTTCTACCTTTCTTTATTATTTTTAAACATAACTACATAATTATTATAGCATAAAAGCCCTTGAAAATCAAGGGCTTTTAAAAAATAATTTACATAATTTTCTTTTTTTATATTAACTCATATAATCTTTTAATCTCTTACTTCTGCTTGGATGTCTTAATTTTCTTAAAGCTTTTGCTTCAATTTGTCTAATTCTTTCACGAGTTACTTGGAATTCTTTACCTACTTCTTCAAGAGTTCTAGCTTTTCCATCTTCTAATCCAAATCTTAATTTTAGAACTTTTGCTTCTCTTGGTGTTAATGTTGACATTACTTCTTCTAATTGTTCTTTTAATAGTGTATATGCAGCAGAATCATGTGGTGCTGGTGATTCATCATCTGGAATGAAGTCTCCTAAATGGCTATCATCTTCTTCACCTATTGGTGTTTCCAAAGAAACTGGATCTTGTGCAATTTTTTGAATTTCCATAACTTTTTCTACTGGAATTTCCATTTCTTCAGCAATTTCTTCTGGAGAAGGTTCTCTTCCTAACATTTGAAGCAAGTGTCTAGATGTACGAATCAATTTATTTATTGTTTCTACCATATGAACTGGAATTCTAATTGTTCTTGCTTGGTCTGCAATAGCTCTAGTAATAGCTTGTCTAATCCACCAAGTAGCATAAGTACTAAATTTATATCCTTTCTTATAGTCGAATTTCTCTACAGCTTTAATTAATCCCATATTTCCTTCTTGGATTAAATCTAAAAATAGCATTCCTCTTCCAACATATTTTTTAGCTATACTTACAACTAGTCTTAAGTTTGATTCAGCTAGTTTTTGCTTTGCTTTTTCATTTCCCTCTAAAACTTGTTCTGCAAGAACTAATTCTTCATCAAAAGTAAGAAGTGGTATTCTACCGATTTCTCTTAAATACATTCTTACAGGATCATCAACGCTAACACCTTCTATAGCATTATTCATATCTAGTTCTTCAAGTTTTATTTCTTCAACTTCATCTAAATCATCTGGATCTGGTTCTAATAGGTCATCATCATCTTTTAAGACATTTACACCCATTTCCTCAAAAGCTTCAAAAACTTTATCTATTTGTTCTGGATTTGCTTCACCCAATTCTAAAGCTAATTCTCCATAAGTGATATTTCCTTTAGCCTTTGCTTCATTTACAATTTTTAAAATTTTATCTTTTTCGGGATCATTAGATTTTATTTCTTCTTCTTTTTTGCTTTCAGAAGTTTCATCAATTTTTACTTCTTCTGCATTTTCTTTATTTTCAGCATCTTTTTTTTCTGCTTTTTTAGTTTTTTTACTTTCTTTTCCTTTTGCTTCTTTTTCTTCTACCTTTTCTTCTTTTTCAACTTTTGCAGATTTTTTAGAGCTTTTTACTTCTTCTTTTTCTTTCTTGTCAGCTTTTGTAGATTTTTTAGGTTCTTCCTTTTCTACTTTATCATTATTTTCTGTTTTTGCTATTTTTTTAGAATTCTTGGTTTCCTTTTTTTCTTCTTTTTCTGCTTTTGCTGTTTTTTTAGTATCTTTTTCTTTTGCCTTTTCTTCCTTTTCAGCTTTTGCAGATTTTTTTGTTTCTTTCTTTTCTACTTTATCATTGTTTTCTGCTTTTGCTACTTTTTTAGAATTCTTTGTTTCTTTTTTCTCTTCTTTTTCTGCTTTTACTGATTTTTTTGTTTCTACTTTTTCTGATTTTTCAGCTTTTTTTGCTGTTTTTTTATTTTCTTCTTTTTTCTTTGTTGTAGGTTTTTCTTCTTCTATTTTCTCTTTTTTACTCATTTTTTCCTAATCCCTCCTACTTCCTTTTAGCTAACTCTATAATAATGTCATTTAATTCTTTTTCAAGTTCAGATATGTTTTCTTTACTTAATGATGATGAATTTTCCAAAAGCTGTATAATTTCCATTTTTCTATTAGTTAATCTTTCTTTATTATAAGTATTTACTAGGTCTTCTATACATTTATTAACTGAGTTTATTTCATAATCTGTAACTAAAATTTCACTAACATGAGACTGAATTTCTGGGTCTTCTATGTTAGAAATCAATTGTAAAATTTTGTCGCTTTCTTCTACTTCAGAATTTAATATTGTTTCAAATAACAACTTATTTGATTCTAGTTTAAAATCATCTGCAAAAATATTTGTTACAATATTTTCATAAGATTCCCTAAAATTATTTATTAGTAAATAAATAATCATATTTTCTCTTTTTATAATTGCTGGACTTATTTCTACTTCTTTTTCTTTTTTTACTACTGGTTTTATAAGAGCCTTTTCAGCAGTTTTAGGATTATATGTTGCTTTATTTACTTCTGCATAAATTGCTTCTTTTGAAATGTTGTATTGCTCGGCAATTTTATCAATGTAAATTTCTCTTTCAATTTTATTTTCTACACTTGAAAGAATTTTTGTAATTTCTTTTAAGAATCTTATTTTGTCATTAGAATTTTCAAGATTATATTTGTTTTTCAACATTTTAATCTTAAATTCTACTAATGATATTGCATTTTCTACTAATAATTTAAATCTACCACTACCATATTTTATAACATATTCGTCTGGATCTTTTGCCCCATCCATTTGCAATACTCTAGCATCACAGCCTTGATCTTCTAAAATTGTTAGTCCTCTCATTATTGCTTCTTGTCCTGCACCATCAGAGTCATAACTTAATATTACTTGCTCACAATATCTTCTTAATAATCTTCCCTGTTCTTCTGTTAGGGCTGTTCCAAGTGATGCAACAACATTGTTAAATCCTCTTTGATACAAAGAAATAGCATCCATATAACCTTCAACTAATATTATGTTTTTAGAATCAGATTGTTTTGCCAAATTAAGTGCAAATAGGTTTTTCTTTTTTGAATATACTAAATTTTCATTAGAATTTATGTACTTTGCAACTTTTTCATTATTGTCTAATTTTCTACCACCAAAAGCTATAACCCTTCCGCTAACATCCATTATTGGAAACATTAGTCTTTTTCTAAAACGATCTATATATTCACCTCTATCGTTTTTATTTACAAGACCTGTTGATAATATTTCTTCATCTTTAAAACCTTTTGATTTTAAATATTTGTAAAGCTCGTTATATTCGCCTGAATATCCTATTTTAAAGGCTTTTAGAGTATTGTTATCTAGTTTTCTTTGTTTTACATAGTCCTGAGCTATTTTTGCTAAAGGTTTGTATAGTCTTTCATGATAAAAAAGTGTTGTTTCTGCATTTACTTTGTACATTTTATCTTTCAAATACTGAGTTTTATTAAATTCAGCATTTTCTGATACTGGTAATGGAATTTTTGCTCTTTCTGCTAATAATTCTAATGCTTCTTTAAAAGATACTTTTTCAATTTCACTAACAAAAGTAAATACGTCTCCACCTTTATGACAACCAAAACAATGGAAATATTGTCTGTCAGCAGAAACAGAAAAAGAAGGTGATTTTTCTTTATGAAAAGGACATAATCCAAAAAAATTTCTACCACTTCTTTTTAAACTTACATATTGAGATATTACATCTACGATATCATTCGCTGATCTAATTTCTTCTTTTAATTCGTCAGTGTATTGAACCATTTTTTAACCTTTCTTTTATAATATTCGACACGTATCCCTCAAATCCTTTATTTTTTATGTAAATCAATTTAAGGCTTTTTACTGTTTTTATTAATATACTTTAATTATAAATACATAATTTATTTTAAATATTTTTTTGACATAAAAAAAGATTATATATTTCTATATAATCTTTAAATTTATTAGTTTGCTGAAATAAATTTCTTTACTATATTATCTGTTTTTTCTTCCATTCCAGCTGCTTGCTCTAAAATTTCTGTTCCGTTAGCTCCATGAAGTTCATATGATGTATTTATTTTATTTTCAACTAATTCTTCAATGGTTTCTTTATTTGTGCTCTCTGCAAGAACTAGTTCACTTATTAAAATTTGTTTTGCATTCAAAAGCATTTTCTTTTCTGTAGTTGACAAACCTTTATCTTTTTGTTTAAAACTTAAGTTTCTAACTATGTCTGCTACTTCGAAAATATCTCCTGATTTCATTTTTTCAACATTATCTCTGTATCTTTTGTTCCATTTCATAGACATTTCAGTGCTGTCTTGCTCTAAAACATTTATTACTTTTCCGGCTGTTTCCTTATCAATTATATTTCTAACGCCTATATCTTCTGCTTTAGCAGTAGGTACCATAACTTTAACTTCTCCAGGCATTTTTATTATATAATAAGATTGCTTTTCATCTAAAATTGCTCTTTCTTCAATTTTTTCAATTACTCCAGCCCCATGCATTGGATAAACTATTTTATCTCCTACTTTAAACATTAATTCGTCACTCCTTCCAAGTAATATTTAAAAATACTACATTACAATTATACTACAAAAAAAGCCAAAAGTCAAAGAAATATAACGAATTTTTAAAAACTTTTTTTCATTTATATAACATATTTTAAAAAATACTTGAAAATATTGCCGGTTTGAGATTTAATAGTTTATTTAATTTTCTCTATACTTTTTATTTGCTTGTAGAACCAAATCCACCTGTTCTTTCGCCTTGTGCATTGTCATCATCTGTAATTAAATATTTCATAAATATTGCTTGTCCTATTGCATCACCTTTTTTTATTTCTACATCATGGTCAAAGAAATTATAAAATGCAAACATAACATGTCCATCATTGTCTACATTTCCATAATAATCACTGTCTATTATTCCAACGCTGTTAGCCATTACTAGTCCTCTTTTTCCTGGATTAGAGCTTCTATTGCAAATCATAAAAAACTCATCTGGTTCACAATATGCTTTTATTCCTGTCTTTACAAGTGTTGGTTTTTGTCCTGGTTTAAAAGCTGGTATAACTGTATCTTCAGCAGCTTCAATGTCATAACCTGCTGAATTTTTTGTTTTTCTAATTGGTAAATTTATTCCAGCGTTTTCAAATCCTTTTGCTATTTCAAATCCTCTTTTTCTTCCCATAACATTTTCCTCGTATAATGATAAATTTCATTATACTATCCTTTCTTTAAATTTTATATCTATGCTTTTTGGTTATTATATATTCTTGATAGCAAAAATTCAACATATAAATTCATTTTATTTTAATTTTTGTTTTTTACTTCAATTTAATCTCTTTAGTATTTATATATAGTTTTAATGGTAACTTGGTGTCGCAATCTTCTTTTTTAAATAAAATAAAAGGAAGATTGCTCCAATCGCCCTTCGCTTACGCTTCGGTTGGTCGCTTACGCGTTACCTTTAAAACTATATATAAATACTAAAGAGATAATTTTGAGCAAAAAATAACACTCTTTATTAAAAAATAAAGAGTGCAATTTATTTTTATATTAGTCTTGTGTATAAGGAATTATAGCAATATGTCTTGCTCTTTTAACAGCTGTTGTGATTTCTCTTTGATGTTTAGCACAAGCACCTGTTGCTCTTCTTGGTAATATTTTACCTTTTTCATTGATAAATTTTTTCAATTGTTCTGCATTTTTATAATCTAATACAAAGTTTTTATCACTGCATAAAGTACAAACTTTTTTTCTTATTTTTCTAAACTTTGGATTAAAATCATCATCTTGGTTGTTTCTATTATTTCTTTTATTTTGTTTTTTATCAGCCATTTCAAATCCTCCAATCTTCTAACTTTATATATTTATTAAATTAGAATGGTAAATCATCATCAGAAGAATTAACTTGGAATTCAGTACTTTGTGTAACTGTTTCTCCAAATGTATTTCCTAAATCTGATGCTTCTCCATCTCTTTTACTATCTGCAAAATATGCTTCTTCAGCAACTACTTCTGTTACATAATGTTTTTGTCCTTGGTCATCATCCCAAGTTCTAGTTTGAATTCTTCCAACTATACTTACTTGTTGACCTTTTTTGAAGTATTTGCTTACGAATTCTCCTGTTTTGCTCCAAGCCACGATATTGATAAAATCTGCTTGTCTTTCTTCTCCTTGTCTAACAAATCTTCTGTTTACTGCTAAACTAAAAGAAGCAACTAAAGTGTTGTTTGTTTGAGTATATCTTACTTCTGGATCTCTTGTTAATCTTCCCATTAAAATTACTTTGTTCATATTGTTTTCCGCCTTTCTTATTTTTCTTCGTCTTTTCTTACAACGATGAATTTTATAACTTCGTCTGTAATTCTATATACTCTTTCAAGTTCTTGTATTAAAGTTGGAGCAGCTTCGAAGTTAATTAATACATAAATTCCTTCTGAATTCTTTTTGATTTCATAGGCTAATTTTTTCTTTCCTAATTCTTCAACTGATTCAACTTTTCCGTCATTATTAATGATGTCTGAAAACTTTTGAATTAATTCTTTAACTCCTCCGTCTTCAACATTTGGATTAATAATGAATACTGTTTCGTATTTATTCATTATTCTTCACCTCCTTTTGGATATTAAACCCATATTTTAATATGAGTAAGGATTAAAAAATAGATATATAAAAATATATCTATTTTTTATACTGAAATATTTTAACACAATTTTCCTTGTTTTACAAGTGTTTTTAAAATTTTTCTCCAAATTTATATTCTATTTTTCAAATACTCTTCTATTGAATTAAGAACTTTCGTGTTTAGAAAATAATGCGAATGTTTTATTCCTTCGTCTAAAATTATAAAATCTTCGATTTCTGCAAAACAATTTGATAAGTCTATAGAATGTCTATAATTTATTATTTCGTCGTCATATGAAGTAATTATTAACGGTGATACTTTTACTTTTTTAGCATAAACATCTGAAGTAAATTTATATCTAGTAACATGTTTTAAAATTCCATGAAAAATATTTAAATTGTCATTATATAAACTAAGTGCATTATCATAAGGTGCCACAAGTATTAATCCATTAACATTTCTTTCTGAACATAAATATGTAGCTACTCCAGTTCCTATACTATATCCCATAATAATTATATTATTAGTATCAACACATTCTAGGCTTGTAGCATAGTCATATGTATTTAGTGCAGTTTTAAAAAATGATTTGTCGCTTGGAGTGCCTTCACTATGTCCATATCCTGGATAATCCATTATCAAAATATTATATCCTTTAAAATATTCAAAAATATTTTTTGTGTAGTAAGCATAGCATGTAGTAGAAGCATTCATAGTATTTCCTGGGAAATATATTATTAATGGCTTCTTTTCATTTTTATTAGAATCATATTTCATCCATCCAGTTAATTTCTGTCCATTTGAATTAATATTTACTTCTTCGAATTCTTCGTTTTCTTTTAACTTACTATAACTTTCTTCATCTTTAGTTGGTTTAAAAAACATCTTTCTTTGAAGGATTAAAAAGCTGACAATTACAAATATTAAAAAAGCAGTTATAATAAGTGTGCAAATAAGTAAATCCGGATGCTTCTTTATAAATTTTTTCATTTTTTTCTCCATTTATTAAAAATTATTTAGTTCTACATATTCATAGTTCAATTCTCTTGTGTATATTTTCCTATTATTATATTCTATTCCATCTAAGTAATATATTGTATGGCTTTGCTCATTTATAATATAAATATCATTTGGTCCATTTTTTTCATTTCCATAAGATAAGTCTATGTTTTCTAATTTGCTTAAATCTATTTCATAAAAAATTTCATTATCATTTGGATTTATTGAATTTTTAAAGTCTAATATTTCATTTTTTATTGGCAAATTTGAATTATTCAAATAGTATATTGAAACTTGGTCTTCTAAAGTTTCAATATCTTTATACATATTATTTAATTTACTAACAGATAAACTATTTCTCATATAAAATAATACTGCAAATATCATTATTAAAAATATTGTTATGTATATTATTATATTTAATTTAAACTTTTCCATAAGTTCACCCAATTTTTAAGATATTATTTTTTTTACTGAATTTTTTGTTTTCTTGTAAATTTCATATTTCTTTTCTTCTATTATTAATAAATACCATAAATATATAATTAAAAATAAAATCATTATGTTCTTTATTTTTATAATAAAAATACTATAAACAAAAGAAATAATAAATAAGAATATTTTACTAAATATTATCATAATTTCATTAGATTTATCAATACCAATAAAAACTTTTAATAATTCTTTTACAATTTTTCCACCATCTAATGGATATATAGGTATTAAATTAAAAAAGCATATTGCTAAATTTGTATATATAATCTCTTCTTTATAAAACTGATAATTTTTTAATTTTAAAAATAAAATAGCACAAGTAAAGTTAATAAGCGGGCCAATTAAATAAAAAATAATTTTATATAATACATTTTCTTTTCCATATGAATAAAATTCTAATGAAATTCCAAAAGCATTTAGTGACATTCTTTTAGGAACTCCGCCAATTATTAATCCCACAATTAAATGTGCCATTTCATGAATTAATATAAAAACGAAAAAAATTAAATACATTTCTATATTATTAAAAATAAGAAATATTATAATCATAAATAATATTTTTAAGTTAATTTCTATTTTCATAATATTTTCCTTATATTTTCAATAATCTTAAAGGATCTACAAACCTATCGTCTACTCTAATTTCAAAATGCAAATGCGGTCCAGTACTATTTCCAGTGCTTCCTACTGTAGCTATTTCTTGTCCTTTTCCAACAATTTGTCCTTCTTTTACAAGTATGCTTTGGCAGTGCGCATAAAGCATAGTTACATTATTACATCGAATTTTTAAATGTTTTCCATAATCTCCTTTATTAGATACCAGTGTTACAATTCCCTCAAAAGAAGATTTTATATAAGTTCCCTTTTCTGTTGCTATGTCGATTCCTGTATGAAATCCTTCTACATTCTTGTTTTTGGATTCTCTTAATCCAAACCTAGAAGTTATTGTTCCCTCTATTGGATTTATTAAGCTATATGCATTTTTTAAGTTTTCTACATCCATATCCATTTCACTAATTGAGCTACTTGCTTCAGGATTTACTATTTCTGGGTTTTCATTAGAAGTTTCATCTGCAGTTTCTCCTAAAGCATTTTCTGGAGAACTATTATCTATTAAATCATCAGTGCTACTTCCTTCTTTAGAAGGATTTACCATTTTCCCCACAAAATCAACTATACCAGTACTTATATTAATGTTATATTCATTTATTTTGTTTAAGAATTCCTCACTAAAAATATAATCTTTATTTTGAACGCAAAAAACAATTATGGCTATGTTAATCATAAGAATAAAATGAAGAATTATTTTATCTTTCACACTATTTTTTGCTTTTTGAGATTTTTTATCTATTACCAAAGGATTCTGACTGTTTCTTCTAAAATAAATTTCTTCTGCTCTTCTTATTTTTTCATCTTCATTTAAAATTTTTTCCAAAAAAATACACCTCACTTACATGTTTTTAATATATTCATGTATTTGAGGTTTATGATTATTTAATATTAAACTTTTAAAATATAATTAATAAAACTAAAACAATAATTAAAATTATATTAATTATCTTAATTTTTTTGAATTTATTTTCTAACTTATTAAATTTGTATTTTTCGAATTTATAATTTTCCGAAGAAATCCTTTGATTTATTATTATTTCGGCTTCTTTTAATATATCGATATTTTTATTCATATCGCTATTTTCTATATTTTCTAATTTTATATTTTTTCTTAAAATTACTATTGCCTCTTCAATAATATTTGATTCAATATTTTTCAAAAACACAATATTATTAGTTTTATTTTTTTGCATAATATCTCCTAAAATTTATTTTTCTATATTTTTTCCAATTTTTGTAAAAATATGCAAAAAAAGAAGCAGTGGCACAGTCTGTGCCATTGCTCCGGTCGGTAGTGCTTGTCTGCAGTTGAGTTCTGTCCTCAGGTCTCTCGGTCATCGTAACGGTACCGCTTTGTCCGTTTCTTCATCCTTTTATGCTTATCATAGCAGTCCTTGATGAAGCCTGCGACAATGCAGCCGATGGCCATGAAGAAGAAGATCATGAGGAGCGTCATGGGGCCCGTGAAAATGGATTGTATGAGGAGCTCGAGCAGCCAGATGACCTTTTCGGCAACGAATGTGACTGCACGAAGCCCAGCATACAAGAATGCCACAGTGGCAAGCGCCGCTACGAACATTCCCAACGCCCCCAGGAGCCTGAAAACAATCTTCCGCAAAAACCTCATCTTTTGCACCTCCCAAAAATAAAGCTCAAAGGCTTTCTTAAATTATTATAGCACATATGGTATTTTTTTTCAAATTTCTGCATATGTTTATGCTAAAAGTAAAATAATTTTTTAGGAGAAATTTTTATGTATGATAAAAAAGGCTTAGATTTTAAGCATAAAGAGGTTATAAATATTACAGATGCCAAAAGATTAGGATTTGTTCAAGATGTAACTGCAGATTTTAAAACAGGAACTATAACAAACATTATAGTTCCTGGCAATAATAAATTTTTTAATATTTTTTCCACTGGAAATGAAATTACAATTCCTTGGTCTTCTATTAAAGTAATTGGTGATGAAATTATCTTAGTAGAAATTTAAAATTATTTATATAATCTTTTCATATGGTCTATTGCTGTTTTTTCGAGCCTTGATACTTGTGCTTGTGAAATACCTATTTCATCAGCAACTTCCATTTGTGTTCTTCCTAAAAAAAATCTTTTATCTATTATCATTCTTTCTTTTTCATTTAATTTTTTTAAAGCTTCATTCATCGTTATTCTTTCTGCCCATAATTCATCTGTATTTTTTTTATCACTAACTTGATCCATTATAGATAAATTATCTGTACCATCATTATACACTGGTTCTTGAAGTGAAACTGGGTCTTGAATAGCATCTAAACTAACTACTATTTCTTCTTTTTCTACATTAAGTTCTTTTGCTAATTCTTCAATACTAGGTTCTTTTCCATTTTGTCTAGTAAGTTTTTCTTTGGCTTGAAGCACTTTATATGCTAAATCTCTCACAGATCTACTAACTCTTACCATATTATTATCTCTTAAATATCGTCTAACTTCTCCAATTATCATTGGAACTCCATACGTAGAAAGTTGAATATCTAAACTAGTATCAAAGTTATCTATTGCTTTTATTAATCCAACACATCCAACTTGAAAAAGGTCATCTGCATTTTCACCTCTTCCACAAAATCTCTGAATTACACTTAAAACTAGTCTTAAATTTCCATTTATTAATTTTTCTCTTGCTTCATTATCTCCTTCGTGCATTTTTTTGAACAATTCTTTTGTTTCTTCTTGTGATAAAACTTGTAATTTAGAGGTATTTACATTTGCTATTTCTACTCTATTAATCAAATAAAAAACCTCCTCTTGAAAATAATGTTATTTACATTATTTCCAAAAGAAGGCTGTTTTATACTATTTTTGTACTAATCTTCCTCTAGTTCAGATTGTTTTAATCTTAAATGTCCCATTTCTTCCCATTCATTATAAGCTAAGTTTAATCTAAATAATAATGTTGGTTTTGCACCAGCTCTGTTTTTATCTACAACGCAAGCATAAAATCTAACATCTGTGTCTTTTGGTACTTTAATATCATGGCATTTTTCGAATTGATCAGTTTCTGCATATTCATATTTATATAATGTTTGTCTACTTATTTGTTTCATTAAGCATAGTGTATCTAATACCTCTTTTACTGTTTTACTTGCAGACATATCGTTTATAGTTAAGTTTACAGGTAATGTACTACTTTCTAGTAATTGCATTGATGAACCAATCCACATCTTAAATTTCTGTGCTAAGTTTGAAAGTATTGTAGCTGTTTTCTTAATTTCATTTCCATTACCAATATTTTCTGTATCTGCTTTCAAAGTATCATAGAAAATATATTCTATTGCTTCTTTATAATAGTAATTCATTATAATTTTCTTCAAATCATCATTTGAATGTTCTGTGATGTGAATGAAATATATTGAATTGTTTATTTGTGTGTTTAACCATTCTGTGGCAGCAATTGTTTGGTTAAACTCTTTAGAGTTCTTTTTTAATCTCTTTGCAAATTCTTCCATTGTTTCGCCTGGTTTTCTTAAAATATATCCGTTCTCATCACATTTTATTCTCTTATTAGGGTCAGGTCTAAATTTTAATTCTAGTAATTCACCTTCTGTTTTTCTAATGTTTTGCTTGTGTAACTTTTGAATTTCAGGATTATTTAAAATAGTAGTTATCATACATAATCTCATTTTTTCTTGAGACATCTCGTTTGATATAACTAATACCTTTTTCTTATGAACAAAAGCTATATAACAAGCTAAGTCAATTGTAAACCTACTTTTACCAGAGTTTGAAGGCATTGCATAAGTCATTGTTTCACCTTTTCTAATACCTTTAAACACAGTTGTTAAAGTTGGGAATGGTAAAGATATACCATTACTTAATTCATTATCATCACTTAATAAATAACTTGTTGCATCCTCATTTAATATAGCTCTACTTAATCCAGTTGTAACAGCAATTTGCTCTATTGCACTTTCAACTTCTTCAACAGTCATATCTTTATATAAATCATAGTTTTGTATGTCTAATATTTGTTGTTGAATTGCTGATGTAGGTGCTATAAGATAATTTTTCTTTAAAATAAATAATTTCTTTAATTCTGTATAAACTTCTTCTAAATCATATTTTTTAGCAATTGCCATTTTTCTAACTTTATATTTTAAATCGTAAGTTCTAGGATTTTCTCTTGGTAATTGGAATTTATCTTTTGCAATTGCAGGTGCATAAGCTTCACCGTCTCTAAATATAATTATTCTATATAAATTGTATAATTCATTATCAGAAAACTTACAGTCTTCAAATACGAAATAAAATCTAGAAATAGCTTTTGGATTATTAAATAAAAGTCCAATGTATACACATTCTAGTTCTAAGTCAACTAATTCATCTGGATAGATGCTTTCTTCTTCCTCTTCATCATCTTCATCGTCATCATCATCTTCTTCCTCTTCTTTAGGCTCCTCTTCGTCAGCAAACCTCATTGGCTCTTCTTCTTTTTCTTCTACTTCTTCTGTTTCTTCTGCATCTTCGTCTGATTCTTCTTCGTCTTCTTCCTCATCCTCGTATTCTTCTGCCTCGTCATCTTCTACTTCTTCATCTGTTTCCTCATCTTCATATTCTTCTGACTCGTCATCTTCTACTTCTTCATCTGCTTCCTCGTCTTCATATTCTTCTGACTCATCATCTACTACTTCATCGTCTTCCTCTACATCTTCATATTCTTCTGGCTCGTCGTCTACTACTTCTTCGTCTTCTTCTACATCTTCATATTCTTCTGGTTCGTCGTCTACTACTTCTTCCTCTTCTTCTACATCCTCATATTCTTCTGGTTCGTCGTCTGCTACTTCTTCGTCTTCTTCTACGTCCTCATATTCTTCTGGTTCGTCGTCTACTACTTCTTCGTCTTCTTCTACATCTTCATATTCTTCTGGCTCGTCGTCTACTACTTCTTCGTCTTCTTCTACGTCCTCATATTCTTCTGGTTCGTCATCTACTATTTCATCATCTTCGTCAACTTCTTCAAAGTCATCATCATCTGATGCTTCTTCATATTCTTCTGCATATTCTTCATCATCTACTATTTCATCATCGTCGCCAACTTCTTCAAAGTCATCATCATCTGATACTTCTTCGTATTCTTCCGTATCTTCTTCATCATCTACTACTTCATCGTCTTCACCGATTTCTTCAAAGTCATCATCATCTGATGCTTCTTCGTATTCTTCTGCATCTTCTTCATCATCTACTATTTCGTCATCTTCGCCAACTTCTTCAAAGTCATCATCATCTGATGCTTCTTCATATTCTTCCGCATCTTCTTCATCATCTACTATTTCATCATCTTCGCCAACTTCTTCAAAGTCATCGTCATCTGATACTTCTTCGTATTCTTCCGCATCTTCTTCATCATCTACTATTTCATCATCGTCGCCAACTTCTTCAAAGTCGTCGTCATCTGATACTTCTTCATATTCTTCCGCATCTTCTTCATCATCTACTATTTCATCATCTTCGCCAACTTCTTCAAAATCATCATCATCTGATACTTCTTCATATTCTTCCGCATCTTCTTCATCATCTACTATTTCATCGTCTTCGCCAACTTCTTCAAAGTCGTCGTCATCTGATACTTCTTCATATTCTTCTGCATCTTCTTCATCATCTACTATTTCATCGTCTTCGCCAACTTCTTCAAAATCATCATCATCTGATACTTCTTCATATTCTTCTTCGTCATCTACTATTTCATCATCGTCACCAACTTCTTCAAGGTCGTCTTCTGTCTCTGCTTTTACTTCTTTATTAATTTTCTTTTGAGGCACTTCTATTTCGTCCTCTTTGTATTCATCATCGTCTGTTAGTTTACCATAATTTTCAAAATCTTCAACATCCACAATTAGTTCATCATTTTTCTTCCCTTTTTTCTTTTCCAAAATAACTACCCCCATTTTTATATCTTTTTGATAGTATTATCTCATTTTATAATGATTTTATATCTAATTGCTTTTAAATACAATCATTTTAATATAATTGTAACAAAAAAAGAAACTAATTATTCACAAATTAGTTTCCTCTAATTTATTTATCCTGTTTTACTCATTATCTCTTTTTTCATTTTTTTCATTATTTTTTTCTCTAGCCTTGAAATATAGCTTTGTGATATTCCAAGCATATCTGCAACTTCTTTCTGTGTTTTTTCTTTTCCATCTCCCTCTATTCCAAATCTTAATTTCATAATATATTTTTCTCTGCTATCTAGCTTGCTTATTGCAATTTTAAGTAATTTCATATCCACTTCATTTTCAATTTCTCTAGAAGTTATGTCTACATCTGTTCCTAAAATATCTGATAATAAGAGTTCATTTCCATCTCCATCTTTATTTAATGGTTCGTCAATTGATACTTCATTTTTAATTTTAGTATTTCTTCTAAGTTGCATTAATATTTCATTTTCTATGCATCTAGAAGCATATGTGGCTAGTTTTATATTTTTATCTGCATTAAAAGTATTTACTGCTTTCATCAATCCTATAGTTCCAATAGATATCAAGTCTTCAAAATCTATTCCTGTATTTTCAAATTTTTTTGCAATATAAACCACAAGTCTTAAATTTCTTTCAACAAGAATTTGTTTTGCATCTTTATCATCTAATATTAATTTTTGTATAAGTTTCTCTTCCTCAATACTATCAAGAGGTGGTGGCAATGTTTGATTTCCTTTTATATAAAAAATGGGAAATTTATATATATTATCTTTATAATAATATTTTCCAAAAATTTTTATTATTTTATTTTTTAAAAACTTAAGTAAATTCAATTTTATACCTCCTAAAATATTTATTTAAATATTTAAACTAAATTTCAAATTACTTGCTTTACTTTTTTCGATTGCAAAATATCTAAGCCAATTAAACTTGTATACATATTGCTTTTCGATAGTTTTCCATCATATATTCCTATTAACACATCATCTCTTACATACTCTTCTTCTCCATATATTTTTATATAATCTGGCTTAAATGCTATTAGTAATCCATTATCATTTCCTAAAGAAGAAAATGGTATTAGCTTAAATTTATAATTATGAACGTCTTTGCTTTCTATCCATTTGCCTCCAACTATATATTTTATATTCTTCAGCAGTTCATTAGAAACAATACCATCTAAGCTATCTTTTTCAACTATAGCCACATCTGCATTGCTAATTGGCTCTTTTAATAAATTTCCTGTATCTAATAAAGTTTTTAATTTTCTACTTTTTCCACCATAAAAAATTTCTAGCTCGCAAATAGTAATTTTTTTATTTATTCTATTTTTTATGATTTTAGATACAACAAAAATAGTAATAAAGCCTAAGCATCCTGCTAAAACTGCAACTTTTAAAGGATATGTTCCTACAAAATGATTTTTCACTACTACAATATTTTTTGGATTAATAAAAAATAATAACATAAATGCAATTCCACCAAATGTAAATGTTACTAGATAAAAAAATATAACTTCTCTAATAACCTTCCTTATGCTATATTTTCCAAACGCTATCATTATCATAATAAAAGAAATTACAATTTTTATAATAACATTAAAAAATAAATTTAAACTAACAATATAATTTAAAATTGCAAATATTCCTCCAATCATACTAGATATTATAATTCTTGAAGTTTTTATTTTAGATTTACTTATTATTGCTGTTGACAAAATTATTATGTAGTTTAAAATGACATTTTCAAAAAATATAACATCTATATAAATTGTCATTTAAAAGATTTTCCTTTCATAGTTTAAATATTAAACTTATTTTACTATTCTTATTTTGAAAATACTGTCATATTTTAGGGCAGAAAAAAAGAAATAATCTACAAAAGTAGATTATTTCTTAACGTATTTGATAAAATATATTATTTATTTCCTAAACCCTTGTTTTTTCTTAAGAAAGTTGGAATATCTAAATCTCCAGCAGAATCATTGTTTGAAGACATACTGCTTTGTGCCATATTGCTTGCATTTCTTTTTCTCCAAGCATCTGCTACAATATTTTCATATTGAGAATTTACTTTTCTCTCTTCTTCTTTTTCAAATCCTGTAGCTATAACTGTAATTTGAATTTCATCTCCCATTGCATCATCAATTACTGTACCAAAAATAATATTAGCTTCTGGATCTGCACTTCTTTGAACTAATTCAGCAGCTGTATTTGCTTCATGTAATCCCATATCACTTCCACCAGTAATATTTATTATAATTCCTCTAGCACCTTCAATAGATGTTTCTAGTAATGGACTTTGAATAGCTTGTTTTGCTGCATCTTCTGCTCTATTTTCTCCACTAGCACATCCAATTCCCATATGTGCCATTCCTTGATTTAACATAATTGCTCTAACATCTGCAAAGTCTAAGTTTATTACACCTGGTACACAAATTAAATCTGATATACCTTGAACACCTTGTCTTAAAACATCATCTGCCATTCTAAAAGCTTCAAGCATTGATGTTTTTCTATCTATAACTTGTAATAATTTATCATTTGGAATAACAACTAATGTATCAACTTTTCCTTTTAGTGCAGCTACTCCTCTTTCAGCTTGTGATAATCTTCTTTTACCTTCAAAAGTAAAAGGTTTTGTAACAACACCTATTGTTAGTATTCCTAATTCTCTAGCTGTTTCTGCTACTATTGGTGCAGCACCTGTACCAGTTCCTCCACCCATACCAGCTGTAACAAATACCATATCTGCACCTTTAAGTGCTTCTGCAATTTCTGATCTGCTCTCTTCAGCTGCTTGAGTTCCTATATCTGGATTTGCACCAGCACCTAAACCTCTTGTTAGTTTTTCACCTATTTGAATTTTTGAAGAAGCTTTTGATTCATTTAATGCTTGTCTATCTGTGTTAACTGCGATAAATTCAACATTTCTTATTCCAGCATCAATCATTCTGTTTACTGCATTGTTTCCTGCTCCTCCAACACCAATAACTTTAATTGTAGCTGTTCCATCCATCATGTAATTCAAGTCATTCTCATCCATAATCATAGGATATTTCCTCCTTCTTTAAACTCTATATATTTTAAAAATTAAAAACTTATTTTATGAATAGAAAAAGTCTCTTACTTTTTCCAATATTGTTTTTAAAACATTCTTTTCTGTTTTTACTGATATGCTACTAGAAACTGTTTTTGCATAAGGTCTTGCAGCTATATATCTAACTAATGCATAACTAACTCTATAAGTAGATTTTACTGTGCTTATTAGTCTTCCAGTAGAAATTTTTACAGGAATATTTAAAATTATTTTTCCTGACATATCACTTTTATTTATATTGATAATTCCTTCACCGGTTAGAACAACATTATTTATATTATTTTTAACCCCATGAGAAATTATATCTTTATTAACTAATGTAAATATTTCTTCAATTCTTGCTTCTATTATTTCTATTAAATCTGAGCTTTTTATTGTCATATTTTTTGAATCGAAATCTTTACAAGTATTTAAAACAATGTTGTTGTCATTATCTATATAAGACCTTAAAGCTAGTCCATATTGCCTTTTTAATTTATCTGCCTCTTCTCTAGAAATATTTAAAACATAAGATATATCGCTTGTTATATTGTCCCCACCTAAAGAAATAGTATTAGTGTAAACAAAAGTTGAGCCATTAAATATTCCAATTTCAGTATTTCCAGCACCAATATCTAATATCATTACATTGTCTGTTAGCTCGTTTGTATCTAATACTAAGTTTCTTTCTGCAAGTGATATAGGAACCACTCCATCTATTTCAATTCCTGCCTTTTTAAATACAGAAGTTAACTGTCTAATATATTCTTTTTCAGCTAATATAATTTGGGCAGTTAATGTAAAATTGCTACTATTTTTACCAACAGGATCGTCTACTGCTTTGCCGTCTTCTAAGATAAATTTATCTGGCACTATGTCTATTAAAACTTTATCTTCTGGGATTTCAATATCTCTAACTTGAATTATTGCTGAAGCAACATCTTTTACTGATATACCAGCTAGTTTATCTTTTGCATCTTTTACGATACTATTTTGGACTATTGTTATATACTTGCCTGGTATTGTAGTATATGCAGAATTAATTTGTAAGTTTGAAATATCTTCGACTTCGCTAATTGTTTTAGATATTGCATTACTTAATTCTTCTTCATCAACAATTTTTCCTTTTTGAATTGCTGAACATTTACTACTTGTACTACATATAATTTCAATTTGATTGAAATTATTAACTTCGCCAACGAAAGTACTAACTTTAGACGTTCCAATATCGATACCAACAATTATATCCCCTATTGCCAAAGTTAACTCCTCCATTAAAATTAATTACTTTTTATTCTTTTAAAAATCTTATGCGATAAGAATATTACATTTTTAGTAAAAAGTCAAGTAAAATTGATATATTTTTGTAATTAAAATGTAATGTTTTTGTAGTTATTGAAAAATTTTAGACATATTTTTAAAAATAAATTATTTTTTTATTAAATAGTTACATTTTTATATATTATTTGAGTTTTTTTATATTTTAAACATTATAAAAGAACTAAAAAACAATAATGTTTTTTTAGTCCTTTTTTATATTACTTATATTATTTCTAAACTTCTGCTTTATTTTCTACTTCTTCTTTTTCAATACCTTTTTTCTTTTCTATCATTTTAACCCATTTATCAATGTAATATCTTCTAATAATTGCTAAATTTGTAAACATTCTTCCAACAAAAACTACTATTGCTGCTAAATATATATCTACATTTAGTTGCTCTCCCAAAAATGTTAATGCTATTGATAAAATAGAATTTCCAAAAAATCCTGATAAAAATATTTTTAAATCAAAATTACCTTTTAAAACAGAAGCAATTCCACCAAAAACTGTATCAAGAGCAGCAACTATTGCTATTGATAAATAACTTGAATATGTATAAGGTATTACTGGTGCAAAAGAACCTAATATAGCTCCAATTACACATCCTAATATTATAGCAATATATATCATTTTTTTACTTCCTCCTCTTCTTCAATATATTCTTTAGCTTGTTCTAAAACTTGTTCTCCATCGTAAGCTGGAATAACAATATTATCATCCACATAATATTCTATATCTTTTCCATCTGATTTTATTAAATCAACATATCCATCTTTTATAGTTAAAGCGCTTTGAAGATATTGCTTATCTCCTATTGCCTTTACAACATATGGTCCAGCTACTCTCTTTGTATTTACTAAAATCATAGTATTATTTACTAAAACAATTTCAGAAGTTGATACAATTCTTTCGTCATTAATAGATATTGCTTCAGCTCCAGCTATATTAAGCTCATTTATTAGGTCTAGCAAATCTGAATGTATAATATCTCTAGTGTCATTATCTTTTAATGTAACAACAATTCCTTCACCTTGTAAATTAGTTTTTCCTAAATAGCTTTCTGCCTCTTTTACTTCATTTTCCAAAATGGTTGAAGCATTTTCATCATTTTCTAATTCTGCTTTGTATTCATTTATTCTATTTTCATTTTCGTCTATTTTCGCTTCTATTTCTTCATATTTTGCTTTCCAACTTGCAAGTTCTGATCTAAGCTCTGTTTCTCTCATTGTTTCTATTGCTGTTATATCTGTTTCATCAACTGTTTTAAATTGTGTGAACATAACCATAGTTAAAATAAGAGCTGTAAAAGCAATAGATATTGCCATAGTTACTTTTGCTTTCAAATTTATCACCCCTACTCATAAATTTTTGCATGTTCAAATTTATAAACTCCGTTATATTTAGGTATAATTATTGATTCTTTTTCTACTTCTTGTATATCAACTTGAACTCCTGCATTTTCTAAAATTTCTAAGTATCCTCCCGGCATAGTAAGTGAACTATAAAGTTGTATTGGTCTGCCTATTGCCTTTATAACAAATGGTGCTGCAATTTTCTCATCATTTATTTTTATTACATTTCCTACACAATTTATTGGTGTTCCGCCAACAATTCTCTGATCATTTATTGAAATTGCGTCTGCATCTGCATTTTTTAATGCATTTACTATTTCTAATAAATCGCCATTATGAACAATATAATCATTTGCAAATCCTTTTAATAAAGAGCTGTCTCCGTCTTTTAAAGTTATTATAACGCCTTTACCAATAAGTTCAGTATTTCCAAGCATTAAATTATATTTTTTTAATTTATCTGTTAATCCTCCATAGCTTTCATCTTTATTTGCAACTTTTTCTCTTAAGGAATCTAATTCTTTTTCTTTATTTTCTAAGTTTTCATAAGCATTTTCATATTTTTGCTTCCATCTTAAAACACTATCTCTTAATTCATTTTCTGCTAATGTTCTTCCTACAGTTGTTGTGCTATTATTTACAGTATTAATTTGAATTGAAATTCCAAGTGTTAGTAATAAGCACATTATTCCTAATAATAATGAAACTTTTATTTTATTTCCTTTGCTCACAGTGTGTTCTCCTTTCTTTTGATATTAATTACTACTAGGTCTAAAATATACATTCTCTGAATTTAAATCTACATTTAAGAATATTTCGCCTGTTTTTCCACTAGAAGCTTCTAATATTGCCTTAAGGTTTAAAATTCTTGTATTTAAATTAGAGCAATCTCCTAAATAAACCGTTTTTCCTTCTGTTTCTAAAATCATACAATAATTTTTATCATTTGATATATCTATTTTTGTAATTAAATCACTAATTCCATTACTATTTGCAGTTTCATAAATTTTAATAACTGTAGCTAACTTTTTTAAGTCTTCCACATCTATTCTTTCGCCTGCTTTAATATTAGATAAATCTGTTGAAAATCCTGTTAATATTGGTATATTTGTTTTTTCAGATGTTATTTCCAAAATATATCCCTGATTATTTATATATGCATAACTTCCTGCATATTCTAGCATATATTTTGGCTCTCTTTCTTTTATTTTTATTTCAATTTTATTTGGCAATTTTCTTATTATAAGTACATCTTCAATATATGCATTTTCTTTTATTTTATCTATAGTTGATAATTTATTAAATCTAAATATATTTTCATGTAGTTCTAAGCCAGATAAACTTACTATTGTTTCATTAGAAATTCTACTATTTCCTGATATTGTAATTTCTTGTATGCTAAACAAACTTGAACTACATAAAATAATAACAACTATAATAATTAGAAAAGCGATAATAAATATTTTACTTTTAATGTTAGATTTATTTTCTTTCTCATTTTTTTCTATGTCTTTTTTATTTTTTTTATTATTTACACTTTTCTTTTTACTTTCTTTTTTCTTTTTACCTTTATTTTTAGAATTATCTTTTACATCAATTCCTATAATAATTTCATCATCCAAACTTATTCTTCACCTTCTTCTCGAATAATGTCTGCGCCTAAATCTCTTAATTTTTTATCTAAATTTTCATATCCTCTAATTAAATATTTTAAATTACTTACTCTAGTTGTTCCTTTTGCACATAATCCAGCTAAAACCATAGCTGCTCCACCTCTTAAGTCTGTGCTTTCTAAATCTGCTGAATGAAGCCTTTTTACTCCTTTTATAATTAAAGTTTTGCCTTCTATTGCTATTTGAGCTCCCATTCTTTGAATTTCTTGCATAAATTTAAATCTGTTTTCAAAAATGTTTTCACTTATAATTGATGTTCCTTCGCATATTGTAAGTAATGTAGAAAATAATGGTTGTAAATCTGTTGGAAATCCTGGGTATGGCATAGTTTTAATGTTTACTGCTTTTAACTTTTGGCTTGCATTAAGATAAACTGAATTTTTAGATATTTTTATTTCACATCCAACCTCTTCAAGTTTATTTAATACTGGACTTATGTGCTCTGGTATAACGCTATTTATTTTTACCATTCCACCAGTTATTGCTCCAGCAATTAAAAGAGTTCCTGCTTCTATTCTATCTGGCATAATTTTATATGATGTATCTTTTAATGTTGTAACACCTCTTATTTTTATTACGTTTGTGCCTGCACCATATACATTTGCACCCATTCTGTTTAAAAACTGTGCTAAGTCAACTATTTCTGGTTCCATTGCAGAGTTTTTTATAACCACTTCTTGTGTTCCTAAAACTGAAGCTAAAATTAAATTTTCTGTTGCTCCTACGCTTGGAAAATCTAACTCAATATTTTTCGACTCTATTTTATCACAACTACACTCAATATATCTAGTATTTTCATTTATTTTTATGCCGATTTTTTTAAAATTTTCTAAATGCAAATTAATTGGTCTAGAGCCAATATCACATCCTCCTGGATATGAAAATTGTGCCTTCTTAAATCTTGCTATAATTGCACCTGCTATTATAACAGAAGATCTTAATTTTCTCATTAAATTTTCTGGTATTGTTGTTTCTGTCATATATTTAGAATTTATTATAATTTTATTTTTTTCTTTTTTAACTTTGCATCCTAAATCTTTTAAAATTTCAAGAGTTATTCTAACATCTTCAATATCTGGAACATTATATAATTTTGTAGTTTTTCCGCTTATAATACATGCTGCAAGTATTGGTAAACTAGCATTTTTAGAACCAGAAACATAGCTTTCGCCATATAGTTTCTTTCCACCATTAATTATGTATCTATACATAAACTTTCCTCCTCATAACATTATGTTACATATTATGAGGATTTAACATAAAAAGTTCTAAGTAATTTACATATAAGATTTACTTTTAGCTAAATTTTTTAATTCTTATAGCATATATTATATATCTTTATAAAGCAACGCGTAAGCGACCAACCGAAGCGTAAGCGAAGGGCGATTGGAGCAATCTTCCTTTTGTTTTATTTTTTAAAAAAAGAAGATTGCGACACCAAGTTGCTTTATAAAGATATATAATACATGCTATAAGAATTTAAGTTAGCAAAAATTTTATTTTAAAACTAATTTATTTATTTTTGAATTTATGTATTTTTTTAATTTATCCATAAATATTTCTGGTTTTATTTCTTTTTTAGCAACTAAATCTAAACCTTTCTCCCAGCTTGCTGTTAATTCTGGATTAAGCATATCTGGTATAGATTTACTTACTATATCGTATATTGCCTCACCTTTTGCTGTTGGAGTTATTATTTGTGTTTTAGAATTTATTTGAATGTAATTAATTCTTTCTAATTTCTTTATTATTTCACCTCTTGTAGCAGAAGTTCCTATTCCAGCTCCTTTTATTTGTTCTCTTAAAGCTTCATCTTCTATAAGTTTTCCCGCATTTTCCATTGCTAAAATCATACCACCAGAATTATATCTAGAAGGTGGAGTTGTTTCTGAATCTTTTGTTTCATAATTTACAACATTTAGTTTCATGCCTTTTTTCAAGTTTGAAAAAGCTTCTAAATCCTTTTCTTCATCGTCTTTTATTCTACTTTTTAAAACTTCTAAATATCCTTGTTTTGTACAAACTCTACCACTACTTGTAAAAGATTCTCCTTCTACATCAATTGATAAATTTACTTTATTATATTCTGCTGGAGGATAGAAAATTGCAATAAATCTTTTAACAATAAGTTTATAAACGTTTTTCTTTAGTTCTGACAATTTATCATAATTTTCTAAACCTTGTCCTGTTGGAATAATTGCATAGTGGTCTGTTATTTTGCTATCATTTACATATTTAGTTTTTATAAGATTTGTACTATATTTTTCATTAATCATTTTTGAAATATATGCACTTATTTCTTCATCTTTAAAATTCTTATATAAACCATTTAGATTTTTTCCAATTTCTTTTGCAATAGCTGTTGATAAAACTCTAGCATCAGTTCTTGGATATGTAACTAATTTCTTTTCATATAACTCTTGAATAATTTCCAAAGTTTCATCTGGCTTTATTTTAAACATTTTTGTACATTCATTTTGAATTTCTGCCAGATTAAATAAAAGAGGAGCATTTTCTTTTTGTTTAGATTTCTTAAGTTCAGTTACAACTGCTTCTTTATCTTTTAAACTTAATATAAAGTTTTTAGCATCATCTTCTTTTTTGAATCCAGTTTCATTATATAATAAATTGCTGTTATAAACTTTAGAAGTTTCTGTTACTTTCCATTCTGCTTTTAAAGGATTTTTCTCTTCTCCAAAATTTCCTATAATTTTATAATATTTTGTTTTTACAAAATTTCTTATTTCTCTTTCTCTTGAAACCACCATTCCTAATACGCAAGTCATAACTCTACCAACAGAAATAGAAACTTTTTCTTCATTTATATCTTTAGCAATTCTTTTTCCAAAAATTATTGATAATAATCTTGAAAAATTTATTCCTATTAAATAATCTTCTTTTGCTCTTAAATATGCTGAATCTGATAAACTATCATATTCTTTTAAGTCTTTTGCTTCTCTTATTCCTCTTTGAATTTCTTCCTCTGTTTGTGAATCTATCCAAACCCTTTTCATTTCTGCTTTTGGATTTGGTTTTGCCATCATAAAAACTAATCTTTGAATGTATTCTCCCTCACGTCCAGAGTCTCCTGCATTATAAATTTCAGTTACATCTTCTCTTTGAAGAAGACTTTTTATAATTTCAAATTGTTTAGCTTGTATTCCGCCAGAAATTACCTCATATTTCCATTCTTCTGGAATAAAAGGAAGTGTGTCTAATCTCCAAAATTTAAGTTTTTCATCATATGCTTCTGGGTAGCTCATTGTAATTAAATGGCCATAGCACCAAGTTATAATCCAGTCTTTATCCTCTATGTATCCATTTTTTCTAACAGTATTAAGTTTTAAAACTTTTGCAAAATCCATTGCAACAGATGGTTTTTCTGTTATTAATAATTTCATTTATTACATCCTTTTAAAAAATAGTATTTTTATTATATATTATGAAGTTTCATTTTTCAATTTTTATTTTCAATCTACTTGTGACATATCTATTTTAAACCTATATATTTTCAATTTACTTGTGGCTTATTTATTTTAAAGCTATTTTCAATTTATTTAGCATATATTTCTTAGCATATTAAATAACTTTATAAAGTGATGCGTAAGCGACCAACCGAAGCGTAAGCGAAGGGCGATTGGAGCAATCTTCCTTTTTTTATTAAAAAAAAGATTGCGACACCAAATCACTTTATAAAGTTATTTAATATGTTAAGAAATAATGTTATTTATTAATAAATAGTACTATTTCAATTTTTAGATGAAAAAAAGGATAGCTTAAAAAAGCTACCCCTTTATTTATTTTTAACTTTTATAATTTACTATTTACTTTTTCAAATTTAATATAGAATACAATTGATAATATGATAAGTGCACCTACAATATATATTAATGTATCTTCAACACCTGTGTATGGTACATCACTTTCTGTAGTATTTTCTTCATTTACAAATGAAGGAGTTATCATATTAACTTTTGGAGCAACATTTTCTTCTGTATTTGTGTTTGTATTTGTATCAGCAATTAATACAAGAGGATTTGAATTTTCTGCATTAGTATCTGCTTCATTTGCAACTTCTCCACCTACTGTAATTGATGTTGATATATCAGAAGCTGGAATAGTTGTTTCACTATTGCTTGCAGTAATTTCTGTGAAATTGATTTTTCCAACTGTTCCTGGTTCTACATCAGCTTTTGTTTTAAATGTTACTTGAAAAACTGTTTCTTCTGTTTTTACAAAAGTTGTTTTTGTTAATTTTATTGCTTTTGTTTCAGCATTGTATGAATGACTCCAAGTATTCATACCTTCAATACTACTATCGTTTATTTCTTCAAATACATCTTCATCATAGCTTAATGTACCAGTTAATTGGTTTATTCCGTTATCTCCAACATTTAAATTAGATACTTTAACTTGTATTGTTACCTCTGCTGAAGGATCTACATTTGGACTGCTAGATGTCATTGTTGCTGTAAAACTAAGGGCGTTAACGACTGTTGTATAAACAAGCACCAATAAAACAGCTACAATAGTAACTTTTAAAAATTTCTTTTTCATACGCTATTTCTCCTTTTATCTAAGTATAACCGTTCTACTCGTAAAAATCAAGATGTTTTCTATACTTTTTTATTACATTTAATTAACAGTTTTGTTAATTAAAGTTTATATAAAATTCATATATAATTTATATTGAATTATATAACATCATCATTTTGGCTACATCTAATATTGTTATTTCTCCGTCTAAGTTTAAGTCTGAAGCTCTCAATTCATAACTATCTAATGAATTCTTTATACCAATATAGCTTGCTTTTAACCTAGAAACATCTGATATAGAGATTCTTCCATCTGAATTGGTATCTCCTCTAACAATTAAAGCATATTCTTCATTATTAGATAGTTTTATTCTCATTCCTGTTTTTATCGTTTCATTTCCATCAAGTACTTCATTTCCATTTTCATCACATACTTTTATTACTAAATTTGAATTTAAATTATTTAATAGTTGTGATTTTGTAGTATTACATTCAATATTCATAACTTGTTGATTATCTATTGCATAAACTGTTGAAGTTAAATTATTGCTTTCTTCTTTCTCCACTGTAAATGCTTTTATACATACGTCTGTATCAGACATATTTACTCCATCAACTCTTAAATTAGCTAAATTTGACCAGCTAATTCCATCTGATGATATATAACTGTGTCTGTTAGATTTTATTTTATCATAAACCGTTCCATCTACATTAGCTTCTACTTGGAAATTAAAAGTATCTCCTGATAATGCCGTTTGTTTTATAACAATTGAAAAATCTTTATTATTTAATTTCGTAGGCATAATAGGAATTCTATGATATCCTGGATCTAGTGTTGAATCTACTTTTCTAACTAATATTAAATCTTTTTGATCTAAGCTAGTACCATTAGGATTTATATATATTTCTATATCGGCATAATCACATATAGTAACTCCAACACTATTTATTATTTCAGTTTTATTAGTATCTCTACTAAAAATGTTTGCGAAATATCCATCTTTTCCTTCATCTAATACTAATTTTAAATTTCCACCAAAATCGTCATATTGATATATGTTATCATAATCTACAGATGATGTTGAACTTATTCCATAAAGCTCATTTTCTACGAAGACATCTTCATAAGAAATATAGATATATCCATTATCAAATGAGTTTGCTCCATATGAGTTTAATACTATGTATGCTCCATCTGTAGAAGGTCTTTTTCCATCTCTAAAATTATTTCTTGAATAATTATCATCCCAACCTACTATTGTTACTCCATGATCTCTTATTACGTTTTCATCATTGCAATTATAATTTGTTGATGAAAAAATTGAAGATGAATTATTATAATAATTTAATTTTGATGCAGCAGTAAATGTTGCTATTGCACCATTATTTACTAAATGTTCTTTTATAATTTTTCTAATAGCTTTAACTTCTTCATCTGTATAAACTTTTCCTGACTCATCTCTATAAGTAACAGATGTTGTATTTCCTTTACTATCTTTAGTATAGCTTTTTCTTAAGCTAGGTAAAATTTCATAATCTGTAACAACTGTATCTACTTTTTTGTCTAAATCTCTTAAGTATATTTCTTTTGAATTATCCTCAAATGGCATGTCTTTTTCTAAAACAGCTCCTTGTCCATTTGTAAGATATCCAAGACCCATTATAAGAAGTCCGCCATCTCCAGTTCTTCTATTTAATCCTTTAGAATTTGTTCCATCTAAAAAGTTACTTATAGATGAATAATCCATATGTCTTTCAGAAAAATCTTTTAATTCTGTTACTCCAGATTTTAATGCAATGTTGGTTTCTAATGATTTAATAGTAGCAAATGCCCAACATTCATTCGTGCTTCCTTGATCTTCTACTCTTATCTTTAATTTATCTCTTAAATTAAATCTAGAATCAGAACTACTTGCAGACACACTATTTAAATTTGTTTCATCTTTTAGTAATGAACCAATAAGATTTGGTGTGCTTTTATTCTCATATTCTTCTAAAATTTCTTCTGGTATTTCTATAGAATATGGTTGTGGCATAATAGTTTTTTCTTTTTCTTCTTCTGATAATTGTTTCCAATTTTCAAATTCTTCTGTTGTTTCTAATCTTACATCTAAAGCAAATGCTTTACCTGTAAAAATTATCATTAAAAGGAAAGTAATTAAGAAAAGAATTTTCTTCTTTTTAATATTTTTCATAAAAAACTCTCTTTCCAAATTTTATTATCACTTTTAATTATACCACTTTTTCACATAAAATCAACTGTAATCCTTCATTCTAAAGGGTTTGATAGTTTTTAAGTATCAAAAATGCCTACGGATATGGTATTTTAAGGGTTTTGCGCCGTTATATTAAGTTTTTATAACATTTGAAAAATCCCAAATGTTACTAAAATGTAACCGTTTCTTAACGAACTTGATATTTATATTTACTTTTTTTGATGTATAATATACTTGTGATACTAAAGATAGAAGGGGTTATTATGAGCATAAGTTCTACTCTAAAAAATGAGGGTATAACAATTATTGGGAAATTAAATACTGATGAAGTAAATAAAATTGCATCAAATATATCTAAAAGAATAGCTGATGCTTTTCCAGAGCATCATATTGATGAGCGAGATTTATTTAATTCTATTTGTAATTTAGACATGTACATTGCTGATATGCCAAATGATAGTGCTATGGCTAAATACTTTTCTAAAAACAACTCTATCTATTTTAGCAAAGATATGGATTTAGATGATTTAAATACTCTCGCTATACATGAATGTTTGCATTTTATTCAAGAAATAAAAAACAAAAATGGAAAATTGTTGCGTTTAGGTCTTTATGATATGCAAGGCTTTAAAAATAATGGTATGGCATTAAATGAAGCTGCTGTTCAACATATGGCCTCAATTGCAACTAATTCATCTAAAGATACTGTAAAATATTATAATATGGAGCTTTCTACAGAAAGTCCAGATTTTTATCCTATACAAACTGCTTTACTTAATGAAATGATGTATTTTACTGGTACTTATGCCCTATATCATAGTACTCTTTACAGCGACGATATATTTAAAAATACATTTATTGCTAAAACAAGTAAAAAAATATATGAACAAATTGAAACTAATTTTGATTTAATTTGTCAGTATGAATCTTTATTATCAAGTGAAACTTATAATTTATCTGTTTCTTCTGAAAACTATAAGAGTGTAAATAAAATTAGAAATATAAATGAACGAATTGAAAACTTAAAAAGAATTATTTTTGAAAAAACATTAGAAACTCAAAACACAATATTAGTTAATTGCTTTAGCAATGAACTATCTTATGTTCGTTCTTTAGAAGATGTTGATGAATTTAAAGAAAAACTACATAATTTTAGAAAAGTTTTAATAGATACAAATAATTATAATTTCTTCAATGATTTTTCAAAACATATTTTAGGTTTATTAGAAGAAAAAAGAGAATATATTTTGAAATATGGTAATATCTTATCTCTAGATAATGTTTCTAAAGAACTTGCAAATGTTAATAAACATACATATGGATATCAGTTCTTTAAAAAGTTATTTAGTAAGTTAAAACTATTAATTGAAGAAGCAATAAGACAAAAAGAATTTTAAAAGTTAAAAGAAGGATTTTTTAAATCCTTCTTTTTTTATTCCTTTTCAATTTCTTGTTTTACAAGTTTTAAATCTTCCCAAAAGTAAATCTTCTTACTTTCATCTCTTAAAAGTGCTGCTGGATGAAATGTTGGAAGATATTTTATTCCCTTCTTTTCTATCCACTTTCCTCTTGAAGCTGTTATTCCATATTCATCTCCTAAAATGTTTTTTAAAGCAGTATTCCCAAGAAGTACTATTACTTTAGGTTTTATTATCATAACTTGATTTCTCAAATAATCTAAGCACGCCATCGCCTCTTCTTTTAAAGGTGTTCTATTACTTGGTGGTCTGCATTTTACAATATTTGCAATATAAACTTTGCTTCTATCAATTCCTAGTCCTAGAAAAGCTTGATCCATAAGTTTTCCAGCTTTTCCAACAAAAGGCTCTCCTTCTCTATCTTCATCTGCTCCTGGTCCTTCACCTATAAACATAATTTCAGCATTTTCGTTCCCTGTTCCAAAAACAGTATTTGTTCTAGTTTTGCAAAGCCCACATTTAGTGCATTTTTTTACAATTTCATTTACTTCTTCTAATTTTTCATACATTTATATCACATCCTATAAACTTATTATTGCTGTTGCAAGTTTAAAATCTTTTCCTTCTACTCTATAAGAATTAATCTTCTCAGAGTTACATATACTACAAATATTGCAATCTACAATATTTTCCTCTTTCAGTCCTAATTCTTTAAAAAGTATTCTATTTATCATTACCGTATCTATCATATATTTTTGCTTTTCTTCTACAACTCTTCCTTTTTCAATAAATTCATTTGTTCTATGAGTAAATGAAAAAACTTCTTCACATAAATTTTTTACATCTTCATCAACTTCAAAATGACACTTTCTTATGCTAGGACAAATAAAGCAATTTATGTCTTTAGGATTACAATTATAATAGGTTATCATTTTTACTATTGCTTTTTCTGCAATTTTTTGAAAAGTTCCCTTCCATCCAGAATGAACATTTGCTATAACTTTTTTAATAGGGTCATAAAAGAAAAATAATATGCAATCTGCATTTGTAGTAGTTAGAGCAATATTTTTTTGATTTGTTATTAATCCATCCATGTCTTGTAATTCTTCTTTTGTCATTACTTTTGAAATACATTTTACATTACTAGTATGTTTTTGCAATGGCTTAACTAGTGTATTTATATCAAGTCCAATTGCATCATAAATTTTTGCATATGAACTTTTTTCCTCTTCTGAATTGCTACGAAAGTTTATACCTTCTCCTTTTAATGTATATGCGTGTTTAATTCCAAAATCTAATAATTTCTTAAACTGTATATATTCTATTCCGTTTTTATTATTATAAATTATTTCATCATTTTGAATATCAAACATAATTTTCTCCTTTAATTTTTATAAATTCTAGGCACTCTACTAGAAATTGTACTTATTACTTCATAATTTATAGCATTTGTTAAACTTGCTATTTCTTCAACAGTTATTATTTTATTATCCCAAATATACACATCTTCTCCAAGCTTTACACTGTCTATTTCTGATACATCTACCATTATGCTATCCATACAAACATTTCCAACAATTGGAGCTTTTTTACCATTTATAACTACAAATCCTTTATTTGAAAGTAATCTGCTTAGTCCATCTGCATAACCAATTGGAATAGTTGCAATTTTTGCTTTCTTGTTTGTTATGAATTTTCTAGAATAGCCAATTGAAGTTCCTTCTTCTACTTCTTTTAAAAATGTAATTTTAGACTTTAAACTGCATACTGGCTTTAAATCTATCTTTTCATAAGTATTTTCTTCAGACTTATAACCATATAAGATTATTCCTGGTCTTACTAAATTATAATTGCTATTTTTAAAATTTAAAATTCCATTTGATGCTAGAGAATGAACATATTTTATATCTCCTAATTTCTCTTTTGCCAAGTTTACAGATTCATCAAATAATTTTAATTGATTTTGAGTATATTCAAAGTCTGTATCTGGTGAAGATAAATGTGTGTAAATTCCTTCTACTTCTATATTGGAATATTTTTTCAATTCATCTAAAAAGTTTGGAAGTTCTTTTGGATTTATTCCTGTTCTTCCCATTCCTGTGTCTATTTCAATGTGAATTTTTGCTTTTTCTGAAACTTTTGAAAGCTCTTCTATAAACTCTATTTCACAAGTTCCAACCGTTATGTTATATTCTACTATTTTTTCTATTTCTTCCCTTGCTGGCTGATTTAATATTAAAATATCGTTTTCATAACCAGAATTTCTTAAATTTATTGCTTCATCTACTATTGCAACCGCAACAATTTCAAACTTATTTATTATGTTTTTTGCTTCATTTATATAAGTTCCATATCCATTGGCTTTAACAACAGGCATTAATTGTGCTTTCTCTCCAACAAATTCCTTTATTTTTTGAACATTATATTCAAAAGCATTTAAATCTACTTCCATAACTGTAGGTCTAGTTATTTTCATTTAAATTTATTCCTCTCTTGTTAATTTTTTATAATCTTTATTTATTAATTTAATTCTTTTTTAGTAATATAATTATATTCATTTCCTTTTATGCTAGTATTAAACATACAAATTGTTTTAAACTTACAATAATCACATCCTGTTTTTTTATTATAGCTATATGGTTTTATATCTATTTTTCCTTGTAAAATTTCTTTTACTATATCTTTTATTATTTCTTTTACTTGTGCTTGTAATTTTTCAAAATTTTCTTTGCTCATAATGCTAGATTTTTTCTCACTTAAATCTCCTTCTTTTCCAATATATACTGGAATTATGTCTGATGAGCCCTTTTCTAGTTTATTATCCATCATTTTCACAACTGAAATATCTGCTAAAATTAAGCCTTTCATTTTAAAGTTATTTCTAATTTTACTTGCAATTTCCTCTTCTGTTAAGTTTTTAGCATTTTTAACTACATTATCTATAAGTCCCATGTATAAAACTCCACTTGGAAGAAAATCTTCTTGATCGCAAATTGCATCTAAATATGTAATTAGTTGTATTTGAAGTCCTGATAACACTTGTGATAAATCTAAATCTTTCATTGATGATTTATAATCTATTATTCTTACATATTGCTTATCTGAAAGTTTTGCAGTGTCTACTCTATCAATTTTTCCAGTAATTTCAATTTTTTTATTTTCAGTTTCTAGTGTTATTGGTTTAAATGCACCACTATCTTTAAATTCTAATTCATGTCCTAGTATAGAAAAATCACTATATTTTAAAGAATATACTATATAGCATATAGATTGATAAACAACTTTTTTTAGTCTTCTAGTTAATAATTTAAATTTTGCAGAACTTGAAAAAGTATAATATTTGCTCATTTCTAAAAGTTCTTGTACAATTTTATTCACAATTTTTAAAATTTCATCTTCTTCAATTTCTTTAATGTTTATGCCTTTTTCATCTATTTCTTTAAAGAATAAATCTATTACTTCATGCATGAAAGAGCCTGTATCTATTGCCTCTAGTTTTAATTCTTGCTTTTCTTTTAAATTTAAGCCATATGTTAGATGAAATGCAAAAGGGCATCTTCTATAAGCCTCTAGCTTTGATACACTTGTTTTTAAAGTGCCTTCATATAACTTTTCTATATTTTCTTTTGAAATTACTTCTGCTTTGTTTGTATAATAAATTCCAGAAATAGCTCTTTTAAATCTATCACTATCTTTTGAAAAGAAATATCTTAAAATTTCTTTCCATTCATCAGTTAATTCTTTTCCTTCTAAATATTCTTTATAAGCAACTAAAGCCTCTTCAAATGTTGCTTTTTCATTTGTTTTAACTAATTTTTTTGAGGTTACATCACTTTCTTCTATTAAATTTGGAAAAATTCTTTTTAATTTTTTTATTAAAATTGAAGGTCTAATAGATGTTCCATCTTTATCTGAAGATGAATAAGACAAATATAATTTTTCCTCTGGTGATGACAATGTTCTATAAATGTTAAATTGCTCTTCATATAAATTATCAACAGAAGTTTTAGCAAGTTCTATTCCAGCATTCTTTAAAGCAAGTCTATCTTCATCATTAAAATATCCCTCTACTCTATTTGTTTTTGGAAAAGAGCCATCATTCATTCCAATTATAAATACAACTTTTAAATTATTACTTCTTGTTCTTTCTGTATCACCTAAAACAACTTGATCTTGTGTTGCTGGAATTTTTCCTATTTCAGATGATTTTAAAGCCACTTCTAGTAAATCTTTGTATTTTTCAAAAGTTATTTTTTCTCCATCAAATATTAAACAAATTTCATCTAAAATTTCTACTAAAATTTTATAGCTTGTGTTGTATTCATCAGATAGTTCAATGCTTCCATAGTCTTTTATTTTTTTATCTAATTTTTCATTAATTTTATTTTGAATTAAGAAATTATATATTTCTTTTGTTATTTGATTTACATTTTTTTCTGAAGATACTTTTGCTTTAAATTCTAATAAAGGTGTTACTATTTTTTTCCTTAAATTCTCTAGCTTTTCTTGAACATCATTTACAGGCTCATAATTAAATTCTCTATTATAGAACTTATTTCTTTTTATTCCCCATTTTCTGCAATAATTTTCAAATAGATAAATATCTTCATTTTCTATATCTAGAAGTCCTATTTTTAAATAATTAAATACAGAATCAAAAGACCAATTATTCACAAAAATATCAAGCATAGCCATAATAAATTTGATTAAAATATTTTGATTTAATTCTTTCTTATCATCTATAAAAAGTGGTATTTCATACTTTCTACATATTGCTTTTGCATCTTCTGAATATTTATCTATGTCTTCAGTTATTATTCCAATTTCACTATATCTGTATCCACATATTTTAACCAAATTGTGGATATTTTGAGCCACATATTCTATTTCTGTATAAGGATTATTTGCTAAAAATAGTTTTATATTTTTATTTTCCTTATCATACTTTTCAAATTTACTTACAAAACTTTTCTCTAAAAATTTTAATTCTTCATTTTTAAATTTTACTGTTTCTTCTAAATAAATTTCTTCTGTCTTTACATTATTTTTTTCTGCAATTTCTATTAATTTATTTGCATATTTTTTATTAAAATAAAAAATATCCTTTTCTTCTGGTAAAACATTTTTTAAATTATCTGTTGTAGTTGCCACTGTTATTTCGTGAGCTTGTATCAAAAGTTTTTCAAACACTTTATATTCTTGTGGTGTAAAGCCTAAAAACTCATCTATATAAATTTCAGAATTTTTAAACATATCTGTTTTATCTAGATTTTCTGCAAGAATATTTAAAACATCATTTTCATCAATGAATTTATTAGCAAGTTTTTCTTCATATTTTTTATATAGTATGCTTATGTCTTTTACCTTTAATTTCATATATTCATTTGAAATTTCTAAGTTTTCCAAATCTGAAACTGTTACCTGATGTTTTTTAAATTCTGTAAAAAGATTATTTACAATATCAATATTTTTTTCTGATTTTCCTAAAAAGTTTAAAGAATCTTTTTCTTTCGAAAGTAAATCAAAAATAAGCATATCTTTTCCAACTTTTGAAAGGTGATTTTTATTTTCACCAATCTCATTTGAAACTCGATATGCCATTCTACTAAGAGTTAAAACTTCCACATCTATTAAACTGTTTACTTTTAAAACTTCAAAAAGTTTCTTTTCTGCAGAAAGATTGCATTGTTCTGGAACTATAAGAAAAATTTTTCTTGTTCCCACTTTGCTTGCTATATTTTTATAAATATATTCACTTTTACCTGTTCCACTTCTTCCAAGTACTAAGTTTAATTTCATTTATAATTTTTTCCTCCAAAATTAATAATCTTCTAAACTTACTTCTGGGTAATTTAGCTTTAGATGTCCTAAAAGATAATCATCTTCAACATGACTTTTGAAAAACTCGTTTGAACCTTTTAAGAAGTTTGAATATCTTATGTCTTTTGGTAAAGCACCTGGTAAAAATCCATTTATAATTGGGTCATCCCAAGTTACATCAACAGCATACCATTTATTATTTATAAAAACATAATTCCATGCATGACTTTCTGTAAGTCCTACACTGTTTGTTCCAGTTCCACAAACTATTATGCAAGGTATTTCAAGTTCGTCTAAAAGGCTTTTAAAAGCTTTTGCATATCCTTCGCAAACAGCTTGTTTGTTTATAAGAGTTCCATAAATACTGTAAACAGAATCTCCTGCATCTGCATTATATTCTGTATTATCAATTAAATAATCATGTATGAATTCAATTTGTTTAAATCTATCTAAACCTCTTGTTTGCTCAATTATTTTCTTCTTTTCTTCTTTTATTTTATCTTCAGCTATTTTTACATCTTCTATAGAATTAAATTCTCCTTCTAAATAGCTATTTCCGTTATTTCCGCCTATTGATACTTTATATGTTGTTGAGAAAAGTTTTGTTGTTATATGCGTTAATAAATACATTTTAGAAATATCCACATAAAATATATCTGGATTATCTAAAATTAAAGAATTTGTTGCACTATCTAGCGCCTCTTTTAAAATATTTTCTCCATCTTCTGTTTGAAGTAAATCATTAAATATCATTTCATAATCTACTGTATATGTTCCTGTTTTTAAGTCTTCTCTATGGTTGTATAATCTATCATAAATTCTTTTTCCATATTCATCAAGTTGACTATAATAAAATCTATTTGTAGCTATTGCATTTTGTGAACTGCTAGAATTACTGCTAGAATTATTGTTTGAGTTATTTGCAGAATTATTTGCAGATTGCATATTTTGTAAAAGATTTAATGGATTTTCAACATCTGGAGATGATGTTTCCGTGGTATTTTCTCCTTCTCTTACAATTATTCTTTCTTTATTGATATCGTCAACTTGTATTGCTCCTTCTACATCTATGCCACTCGCCATATCATCGATTTTTTTATATAGTAAACTTGCAATACTATATTTTTCTGGAACTTTTATTACTTTAAATGCATCAAGACAAAAATATATTGTGACTAAAAAAATAATAATCATTAATAAACTTATAATAAAAGTTATAATTTTTCCAAATATTTTCCCCATATATATCCTTTCAATTATCCTTCTAATTCTCTTTTCCAGTAAAACAAATACTGTTGAGCAATGCCAGATAGTCCCATAAATTTATCTTCTGCAAGCTTTTGTAATTCTCTTTTATTAACCTTATTTTCATCTTCATTATGAATGTATAAATCATTCATAACTCTTCTTACCCAAACATCAATTGGAAAAGCATCTACTCTTTTTAAAGAAAAAAGTAAAATACAGTCTGCAACTTTAGGTCCAACTCCATCTAGTTTTAGTAATTCTTCTTTCATTAATTTTGTATCATTTAATTTTGTTAAATTTTCTAAATCGAATTCTTTATTTAAAATCATTTTAGTTGTATTATAAATTCGTTTATCTCTAAAACCTAAGCCCAAACCTCTTAAATCTTCTACAGATGCTTTTGAGAGTTCTTCCACAGTTGGAAAAGCATAATATTCTTTATTTTCAAATTCTAGTTTTCTTCCATAAGCCTTGCTTATTCTATCTATTATTTTTTTAATTCTTGGAATATTATTATTTGCAGATATTATAAAAGAAATTATTGTTTCCCATAAATCCTGTCTTAGTATTCTTATTCCCTCTCCAAATTTGATGCTTTCTTTCATATATTCATCAATTTGAGATAGCTTTTCTTTATATTCGGTATAATTTGTATCTAAGTCGAAATAATATCTAACAAGTGATTTAAAATTTTCATTATTATCGCAAGTTCCAGTAAAAATAATTTTATTGCTTTCTTTTTTTACTTTTATTACAGCATTTTTTACAACACCAACATAAGAGTCATCTTCCATTTTATTCCATCTAAAGCATTGTCCACATTCAAAAATATGTTTTAGATTAAAAGACTCTTGATTTTCCAATACATACTTTTCCATATATTTATCCTTGTTTATTTACATTGTTAGTTTATTTTATTACATTTTGACCAAATAATCAATAGTAAATTAACCCTATTTAAGTATTCAAATAGATACAATAATTCAGTATCTATTTGAATACATGATAGAATTATAAAAAAGTTTAAGAGGATTCGTTCAATGTATTTAAAACGTTTAAAAGATTTAAGAGAGGATAATGATTTATCTCAAGAAGCAGTTGCTGAAATTTTAAAAATAACTAGACCTCAATATAGTCTGTATGAAACTGGAAAACGTGATATTCCAGTTGATTTATTACGCATTTTAGCAAAATTTTACAACACAAGTATTGATTACATTGTTGGCGATACAAACATCTATAAAAGATATCCAGAATCTAAATAAAATTTTATATCGAAAAACATTATTGTAAAATCTTTTCTCTCTATATATAATTTATATAGATTACAAGAAAGGATTTTTTTATGTTTAAAAGATTAAAAGAATTAAGGAAAAAAAACAATTTAACTCAAAAAGATATTTCTAAAAAACTAAAAATATCTCAAAGCTTATATTCATACTATGAAACTGGTAAAAAGAATATTCCAATTGGCATTCTTTCTAAACTTGCAAAAGAATATAATACCAGTATTGACTATATAGTTGGAGATACAGATAAAATAGAACCACACATACTATTTAAAGCCTAATCCATATACTTCTCTTGCATCTGTTATTACTATAAATGCATTTATATCTATCTTTTTAGAAATTGATTTTATTCTCTCTAAATCTCGTCTTTTTGAAACACACATAATCACAATTTTATTTTCTTTAGTAAAGCTACCTTTTCCATATAGGCCTGTAGCTCCTCTTTTTATTTCTAAATTTATAGCTTTCATTATTTCATCATGTTTATCTGAAATTATATAAATAATTTTACAAAAATTAATACCTTCGAAAACAATGTCTATCATTTTTCCTATTAAAAATATTACTATTGCAGAATATAATCCAATTTCTAATTCTTTAAAAACAATTAAATTCGAAATTACAACAGCAATATCAATTAGCATTATTATATTGCTCATTTTTATATGAATATTATAGTTTTGAGAAATATATGCAATTAAGTCTGTACCACCAGTTGAAGTATTTGTTTTAAAAACTAATGCTAAGCCACTTCCAACCAGTATTCCACCATAAATACTAGATAATAGCCTATCATGCACTAAAAAGTTAAATGTTCCAAAAATATCTATAAATTTTGAATATAAAAATGTTGCAAAAATTGTTTTTAAAATAAATTTAAATCCTAATTTAAAATATCCAATAATAAAAAGCGGTATGTTTAATATTAGTATAGTTGTTCCCATTTGAACATGAAAAACATAATAAAAAATTGTTGCAATTCCAGCAAAGCCTCCGCTTGATAATTGGTTTGGAAGCAAAAAGCAACTTGTTCCAAATGATGCCAAAATGCAACCTGCTATAATTAATATTCCATTATAAAAAAACTTAAAAATATTCATACTTTTAGTATCAATACTTTTAAGTTTTTTATACTTTAATTTACAGTTTCTTTATCATCTATAAAATCTTTATGTACTTTTGATATTAAAACATCAATTTTATCTGGCTTTTGTTTTATGTCTTGTTTTATTGAAACATCAATGTCATATATCTCTTTAATTTTATCTATATTTTCTCTTTTATATCCAACAACATTACTTACATTTTGAGGATTTACAACAATCTCTACCTCTTTTACTTTTGTATTAAATCTTTTAATTTTTTCAATTATTGTATCATAATATATTGATGCTTCAACTAATTGTCTAAATGTTTCATGATATGGTCCTGCAACAACTTCGCTTGTAGATTTATTTGGAGATGTAATTGTTTCTGTACTTTGAAGTCCTATTCTAATAATATTAATCTTTTTCTTGCTAAATAAGTAGCATATTTCTTTACATCTTTCTACTGCTTGATTTACAGTTAAAGGCTCATATTCTCCATTTTTATATTGTTTTTCAAGTTCTGTATCTTTTATTACAAGCACTGGATAAATTCTTACCATTTTAGGCTTTAATTTTATTAAATCTTTTGCTGTATTAATGTCATCATTTTCTGTGCTTTCTGGAAGTCCTATCATCATTTGATGTCCTAAATTAAACCTATATCTTCTAATTAATTTTGAAGCCTTTACCACATCTTCATAAGTGTGTCCTCTTTTGCATTTTTCAAGAATATAATTATTTGTAGATTGAACTCCAAGCTCAATTGTTTTTACTTTGTATTTTTTTAATCTTTTTAAAGTAGGTTTATCTATATAGTCTGGTCTTGTTGAAACTCTAATTCCATCTATTTTCTTTTCTTTTATGTAGTCATATACTGATGAAAGTAATTTTTCCTGAAGTTCTACATCTATTCCAGTAAAGCTACCACCATAGAAAGCAACTTCTTTATATGCATCTTTTTCCTTAAAATTACTTAAATAAAATTCAATTGTATCTCTAACATCTTGTTCTGTTACGTTCTTTAGTTGACCACTAATTTTCTTTTGATTGCAAAAAGTGCAGTCATTTGGACATCCTAAATGTGGAACAAAAATAGGAATTATATATTGTTTTTTCATGATGCACCTCCTTATTTTAAATTTTTAATAGCCTTCCTTGCTGCTTCCATTTCAGCTTTCTTTTTACTTCTTCCTTCGCCTATTGCAAGTTTTTCTCCATTACATTCTACTTCTGCTGTAAAGCTCTTATTATGATCTGGGCCTTCTTCTTTTATAATTGTGTATTTTATTTGAACTTCACCGTTTTCTTGTAATTTTTCTTGTAGAACAGTTTTATAATCTTTTTTACCAATGTTTTTACTTGCAATTTCAATTTGATTTTTTATATTTTCTAAAATAAAGTTTTCTACAATATTTAAATTTTTTGAATCTAAATACATAGCTGCAATAACAGCTTCTACAACATCTGCTAAAATAGCTTTTTTATTTGTGTTTGTTGATTTTTCACTTTTTCCAAGATACAAGAAATCACTAAAATTATGCTTTAAAGCAACCTCATATAAGCTATCTTCACAAACTGCAGAAGCTCTAACTTTAGTCATTTCTCCTTCTGTTAAATGTTCAAAATTTTCAAATAAATATTTACTACTTATAAATTCTAGAATACTATCTCCTAAATATTCTAATCTTTCATAGCTTTTTACTTTATTTTCATAAGCATATGATGTATGTGTTAAAGCAGTTTTTAATAGTTGTTTATTATTAAATGTATAGCCGATGTTATTTTCTAAACTACTTAAGTTATTTTCCAATAATTTCACCTTCTTTTACTAATGCTTATATTTTATACATTTTCACCGCTATTTACAAGTCATTTAAATAAAAAAATATATAAATGAGACCATAATGTAAAAAAATGGATTCTTAAAAATATTTTTTAAGAATCCTTTTTTATATTTTGTATTTAATTTTCTAAAATTATACGTTTTCTTTGATATATTCTACTACATCTCCAACTGTTACTACTTTTTCAGCATCAGAATCTGGAATTTCTAGATCAAATTCTTCTTCAAGAGCCATAACTAATTCAACTATATCTAAAGAATCTGCTCCTAAATCATCTATAAAAGATGATTCCATTTCTACTGAAGTTTCAGCAACTCCTAATTGTTCAACAATTATTGCTTTAACTTTTTCAAAAATTTCTTCTGTATTCATAAAGTTGTACCTCCTTTTATTTGTTACTAAATTTTATATTCTAGTTTTATTATATGTTAATAAAAATGTCAAGTATTTTTTAGCTTTTTTCAAATTCTTCTTTCATTTTGTTAACTGCATCACTTTTAACAAAGTTTTCGGCTTGTTTTATAGTAAAGTAGAATAAGTATTCATCACTACTTCCATGTGCTTTTACAACCGGTTTTTTTACTCCTAAAAATAAAGCTCCACCATATTCTTTATAATCCATTGTTTTAGAAAATCTTTTAATTGCTGGCAAACATGGAATTGAACAAATTGTTGTTAAAATATTTCTTTTTAAACTTTCTGTTAAATTTCTTTTTACTAATTTTCCAATTCCTTCTGTTGTTTTCAAGAATACATTTCCTGTAAAACCATCAGTAATAACTGCATCAACTTCTCCAGAAAAACAATCTCTTCCTTCTACATTTCCTATAAAATTAATACCAAGTTCTTTTGCTTTTTCTTTTAACAAATTATATGTTTCTTTTACTAAATCATTACCTTTTGTTTCTTCTGTTCCAATATTTAATAGTCCTATTTTAGGTTTTTCAATTCCAAATGTATTTTTTAAATATATTGTAGACATTTGTGCAAATTGAACTAAATTTATAGGCTTGCAATTAGTATTTGCTCCTGCATCCATTAGCATGAAACTTTTTTTATAAGCAGGTAACATTGGTGCTATTGCTGGTCTATCTATTCCTTTTATTCTTCCTACTAATAAAGTTGCTCCTGTAAGTAATGCACCAGAATTTCCAGCAGATATGAAAACATCTCCTTCATCTTCTTTTAACATTCTAAATCCAACTACCATAGAAGAATCTTTTTTGTGCTTTATAGCAACAGTGGGAATATCTTCCATATCTATTTGTTCTGTTGTGTGTTTTATAGTAACTTTATTTGTAATTTCAGATATAGAATTTTTACCGTAAATTTCCTTTATTTTAGAATTTATAATTTCTTCATTCCCGATTAAAACTATTTCTGAATCTATTTCTTTTGAAGCTCTAATTGCTCCTCTAATTGTTGCATCTGGAGCATTGTCACCACCCATTGCATCTAATAATATTTTCAAAATGCTACCTCCAAACTTAAATGCTAAAAGTGTTTTTATATTAGACATTTAATATTTTAATTTTTTTTATTAAAAAAAGCAATAGTTTTTTGCTTTTCTGACCACTAAGTCATTTTATATCATAAAAGATATAAAAAAACAAGAGTTACTTAAAATTAAGTAACTCTTGAAAATATAAATTATTTTTTATCCTAATATTTCTGATACAACACCAGAACCTACTGTTCTACCACCTTCACGAATAGCGAATCTTAATCCTTTTTCGATAGCTATTGGTGTGATTAATTCGATTGTCATAGAAACATTATCACCTGGCATTACCATATCAACACCTGCTGGTAAATCGATAACACCTGTAACGTCTGTTGTTCTGAAATAGAATTGTGGTCTATATCCATTGAAGAATGGTGTATGTCTTCCACCTTCTTCTTTTGTTAGAACATAAACTTCTGATTTGAATTTTGTATGTGGATTGATTGTTCCTGGTTTTGATATAACTTGACCTCTTTCAACGTCTTTTCTATCAATTCCTCTTAAAAGAACACCTATATTATCTCCAGCTTCTGCTTGATCTAATAATTTTCTGAACATTTCAACACCAGTAACAACTGTTTTTCTTCTTTCTGTTGATAATCCAACGATTTCAACTTCGTCTTGGATTTTAACAACTCCTCTTTCTACTCTACCTGTAGCAACTGTTCCACGTCCAGTAATTGTGAATACGTCTTCAACTGGCATTAAGAATGGTTGGTCTGTTGGTCTATCTGGAGTTGGTATATAACTATCTACAGCATCTAATAATTCTTTAATTGGTGTGTAAACAGGATCATTTGGATCTGTTGAGTTTGACTCTAATACATTTAATGAAGATCCTTTTACGATTGGAATTTCGTCTCCTGGGAAATCATATTTAGATAATAAGTCTCTAACTTCCATTTCAACTAATTCTAATAATTCTGGATCATCAACCATATCGCATTTATTTAAGTAAACAACGATATATTTAACTCCAACTTGTCTAGCAAGTAATATATGCTCTCTTGTTTGAGGCATTGGTCCATCAGCAGCTGAAACTACTAATATAGCACCATCCATTTGAGCAGCACCTGTAATCATGTTTTTAACATAGTCAGCATGTCCTGGGCAGTCAACGTGAGCATAGTGTCTTTTATCTGTTTCATATTCAACGTGAGCTGTGTTAATTGTGATTCCTCTTGCTTTTTCTTCTGGAGCTCCATCGATTTGATCATAAGCTGTATATTGAGCTTTTCCTAATAATCCTAAATATTTTGTAATAGCTGCAGTTGTTGTTGTTTTTCCATGGTCAACGTGTCCGATTGTACCAATGTTAACGTGTGGTTTTGTTCTTTCGAATTTAGCTTTAGCCATTTTTTAATCCTCCTTTAATTTTTTGAGATTACTCTCTTTTCTTTATTTTTAAAATTTAATGACTTTATTTGTAATCACTTGCATTTTACACTATAACTATTAAAAAAGCAAGTAATTTTTTACAATTTTATTACAATAAACATCTATCGCCTACGCAACATGTGTTTGTATTTGATATTTGTATTTGAAAACTTTATGTATCAACTACAAAACACATTTTGTTTATTCATTATTTTTTGCTCTTGAAGCAACAATTGTTTCAAGAATTGATTTTGGAACTTCTTCATAATGAGAAGGTTCCATAGAGTATGTTCCTCTACCTTGTGTTTTTGAACGTAAGTCTGTTGCATATCCAAACATTTCAGAAAGTGGTATAAATGCACGAATTTCTTGTAATCCGTCTACACCTTCCATACCTTCCATTCTACCACGTCTAGAGTTTACATCTCCTATAACATCTCCCATATATTCTTCTGGAACTGTTATTTCAACTTTCATAATTGGCTCTAATATAACTGATTTAGCTTGTTTACATCCTTCTTTGAATGCCATAGAACCAGCAATTTTGAATGCCATTTCTGAAGAGTCTACTTCATGGTATGAACCATCAACTAATGTAGCTTTAAAGTCTATAACTGGATATCCAGCAAGAACACCGCTTTCAGCAGCTTCTCTAATTCCTTCTTCAACTGGTTTAACATATTCTTTTGGAACAACACCACCAACGATTTTGCTCTCAAATTGAATTCCTGTTCCTGGCTCTAATGGTTCCATTTCTAGCCAAACGTGACCATATTGTCCTCTACCACCAGATTGACGAATGAATTTTCCTTCAACTCTAACACTGTTTCTAATTGTTTCTTTGTAAGCAACTTGTGGTTTACCTACATTACATTCAACCTTGAATTCTCTTTTTAATCTATCTACTATGATGTCTAGGTGTAACTCACCCATACCAGCAATAATAGTTTGACCTGTTTCTTGGTTTGTATATGTTTTAAATGTTGGATCTTCTTCAGCAAGTTTTGCTAAAGCAATTCCCATTTTTTCTTGAGCTGCTTTATCTTTTGGCTCAATAGCTATATCAATAACTGGTTCTGGGAATTCCATTGATTCTAGAATAACTGGATGATCTATATCACATAGTGTATCACCAGTTGTAACTTCTTTTAATCCAACTGCAGCTGCAATATCTCCAGAATATACTTTATCTATATCTTCTCTGTGATTTGAGTGCATTTGAAGGATTCTACCAATTCTTTCTTTTTTATCTTTATTAGAGTTAAGAACTGTAGAACCTGATTCTAATGTTCCTGAATATACTCTAAAGAAGCATAATTTTCCAACAAATGGGTCTGTTGCAATTTTAAATGCAAGAGCTGCAAATGGTTCATTATCTGAAGTTTTTCTTTCAACTTCGTTTCCATCTAAGTCAACACCTTTGATATGAGCTATATCAAGTGGTGATGGCATGTAATCAACTACTGCATCTAATAATTCTTGAACACCTTTGTTTTTATAAGAAGAACCACAAGTAACTGGAACTATTGTGTTATTTATTGTTCCAACTCTTAATCCTTTTTTGATTTCTTCTTGAGTAAGTTCTTCTCCTTCTAAGTATTTCATCATTAATTCTTCATCTTGTTCAGCAACAGATTCTACCATTTTTTCATGATATTCTTTTGCTAAATCTTTCATATCATCAGGAATTTCAATTTCTTCAACTTCTTTTCCTAAATCATCTTTGTGAATAAATGCTTTCATTTTGATTAAGTCAACAATTCCTTTGAAATTGTCTTCTGCACCAATTGGTAATTGAATTGGAACAGCATTTGCTTTTAATCTATTTTTTAATTGGTCTACACAAAGCATAAAGTTTGCACCTGTGATATCCATTTTATTTACATATACCATTCTTGGTACATTGTATTTATCTGCTTGTCTCCAAACAGTTTCTGTTTGTGGTTGTACTCCACCTTTTGCAGCTAATACTGTAACTGCACCGTCAAGAACTCTTAGAGATCTTTGTACTTCTACTGTAAAGTCAACGTGACCTGGTGTATCAATAATATTAATTCTATTATTATTCCAGAAACATGTTGTTGCAGCAGATGTAATTGTTATACCTCTTTCTTGTTCTTGTTCCATCCAGTCCATTGTTGCAGCACCTTCATGAACTTCTCCTATTTTATGAGTTTTACCTGTGTAAAATAGAATTCTTTCAGTTGTTGTGGTTTTACCTGCATCTATATGAGCTACTATTCCTATATTTCTTGTTCTTTCTAATGAGTATGCTCTTCCTGCCACTTTATTTTCCTCCTTTTACCATTTGTAATGTGCGAAAGCTTTATTAGCTTCAGCCATTCTATGTGTATCTTCTTTCTTCTTAAATGCTCCACCATTTCCGTTTATAGCATCTATTATTTCTCCTGCTAATTTTTCAGACATTGTTTTTTCATGTCTTTTTCTAGCATATGTTACTAACCATCTTAAACCTAAAGTTTGTCTTCTTTCTGGTCTAATTTCTAATGGTACTTGGTATGTTGCACCACCAACTCTTCTTGCTTTAACTTCAAGAACTGGCATTACATTTTCTAAAGCTGCTTCAAATACTTCTAATGGGTCTTTTTGTTCTTTTTCTTTGATTATATCAAAAGCACCATAAACTATACCTTGAGCAACTGATTTTTTACCATCTAACATTATGTTGTTAATTAATTTTGTAACAACTTTGCTATTATATAGTGGATCTGGTAATACATCTCTTTTTGCTATATATCCTTTTCTTGACACTATACTTCCCTCCTATTTTAATATTTTACTTCTGCACATAATGCAGAAAGGTACTCTGAAAAGATTATTTCACTTTTCCGTAATAGTGCAAGAATTTCTTTTTTATATAACATATATTCCATAAAAAGAATTATGCACTATTATCAATTAATAAATTTAATTTCAAATTTTATTTTTTAGGTTTTTTAGCACCATATTTAGATCTAGCTTGCATTCTATCTTTAACACCAGCTGTATCTAATGTACCTCTAATTATATGGTATCTAACACCGGGTAAGTCTTTTACTCTTCCACCTCTTATAAGTACAACACTGTGCTCTTGTAGGTTGTGTCCTACACCAGGGATGTAAGAAGTAACTTCATATCCATTTGAAAGTTTAACTCTGGCAACTTTTCTTAAAGCAGAGTTAGGCTTTTTAGGAGTAACTGTTTTAACAACTGTACATACACCTCTTTTTTGTGGTGCTCTATTATCTGTTTGAACTTTTTTTCTAGAGTTGTAACCTTTTTGAAGAGCAGGAGCTGTAGATTTTGTTGTTCCAGTTTGTCTACCTTTTCTTACTAATTGATTAATTGTTGGCATTCTTCTTTTTCACCTCATTTCTTTTTTTTAATTGATTTTTAGAATTTAAAGAATTTAATTTGCTTATTGATTTTTTATTTACTTTTAAATTCTAAATTACTTTTTATTTTTAATAATAAAAAGATACGTTAAATGTAGGTTTCCCTAACAAATAACGTATCTATTTTATCATTTTTGAAACATAATGTCAACAGTTTAGTTTAAGTTTATTTTTAAGGTTTTGCAATTTTCTAGAAATTAAATTTTACTAATGTTCATCACGATCATCGTCATCATGATGTTCTTCTTCCTCAGCAGTATGTCCTTCAGTAGTGCTTCTTCTAGAATCTTTTCCGTGTGTTCTATCGTATTCATCTTGTGCAATTTTTGCTAATTTTGAAACATATAAATCTGGGTTTTTATCTTCAAAACTTCCTTGCATTGCTTTATCTGTTGGATGAGCTGCTTCGTGTAATGCATCAACTGCAGATACTGCTGCACCTGCACCTGCTCCAACTGCTGCAGCTTTTACAGCTGCTTCTGGAGAAAACACCGTTGTAACATCTCCTGGAATAGTTTCAGTTACATCTCTATATCCTTTTAATACTTTTTCAGTACCTACAAGGACATCTGCCATTTCTCCTGTTGGAACTTCTACAATTTCTGCTCCTAAATTTGTTGGAAGAACTTCTTGCCATCCGTTCATACCTGATTGAGTAAAGAATTCTCCATTTTGTATTGCATGTACACCTATTTCTGCATCAGTAGCATCTGGTGATAATCCAGCTTCCTTAAGATATTCAGCAAAATGTGTTGGATTTTTTTCTCTTAAAGTTCTAATTGCATCTTCTACAGACATACCTGTTAATTCCACACTTTTATCCATAACTTGAACATGTTTTCCTGCTTTTAAACATGGATTATCTGAAAAAGAAACTTCTATAACTTTACCATTAGCGTCTCTTGTTCTTAAAACAATTCCATTAACGTTATCCAAATTTTTACCTTCTAAGTTAGTTGTTCTACAATTAGGATTCCAAACATCGTCTCGACCTACCATAGATTTCTCTTGTTCTGCTAAAGTTCTAGAATTTAATGTATATTGAGTTCTTTCTTCAGTTACTGGTCTTGATTCATAAACTTCTTTATCTTCATAAACAGCTTCTTGTTTTGTTGTTTCTTTATCTGGTCCTACTACTTCTTTTGTTAGACGGTTTCTCAATGCAGCAAATCCTAAGTTGCCGGCTGTTGTTAATATCATAGTATAAACTCTATTTTTTGTATCTTGCGTTTCCATTCCTGCTCTATATTTTTGAGCTTCTGTTATTCCCGCAACAGAAGTTGTTCCACCTTCTGTTTTAATTTCTCCCAACTCTTGTGTTTTCTTTAATTGTTCATCTGGTTTTTGATATTTTTCTGAATCTCTTTTTTCATCAGAATCATATCCTTTTCCATGACTATGTAATGCTGCTCTAGCAGCTGAATCTTCAAGAGCTTGATCTTTATCAACAGAATCAGGATCAGCTACTGTTCTATTATAAAAATCTTGTCCTCTAATTTCTGCTCTTGTATTTTCTTGTCTTACTTGTTGATTTGCTTCTGCTTTTCTTAAATTTTCTCTTGCATTAGCAATAGTTCTTGCACTTCTTTCATCTATTATTGCATTAGATTTTTCTACGCTTCTTTTAACAATTTTTTCTTGAGTTTCTAATGCTCTTTTTCTTGTTACAACTCTATCCACTTTAGCTCTAAACCAAGATCTTAATCTTGAATATTTTTCAACATCTCTATAATATTCTCTTCTTGCAACTTCTTTATCTCTTGCTGAAGGATGTGCAAGTGTTGGTAAATTTTGTTCTATTTCAGTACCATGATTTTTAAGATCTCTTCTTCCAGCCATAACATTTCCAAGTGTAACAATACCTTTAGCTGCATATCCAATTCCTATTGGAACTAATGCTATTGGTGCAACTGCCGCAGCTGCTGCAATACCTCCAACAACTACTGCATCTGTTGCTAAAGTTAATGCTCCTCCTACTGGTGTTGATACTTTTTCTCCTTTTGAATTTGTCATACTAAATTGTGGTTTTCTTATTCCAAAAAATCTTAAAGTATTAGTTGCGGCATTTTTTAGTTTTGTAGTTGTAGGTAATTCACCTCTAACTGGTAACATTCCTTGTAATGTAGAACCAGCTGTTCTATGATTTGCATATCTTACAGCATGTTCATTAGTAAATCCATGGAATGTTCTTACATAATCTTTTTGTTCACTTATAATTCTATCTAACAATTCTTTTCCAGAGCCTGGTGTTTCAGCCTCTAATCTACGATACTCATCAAAATCGTGTCCTGATAAATCTAAGGCCAATGGATCTCCTCCAGATGCCTCATATTTAGAAACATTTTCTAAGTATCTTCTATATTCTGCTAAATTTAAAAATCTTGCATCACTATCATATGTACTACCATCTTCAACATAGTCTTCCATTGTTTGATATGTTATTTCATGTCTTTCGCCGTCACTACCAATATATGAATATGGTTCTTTTGCTACTATTCTGTGAGAAATAAATCTTTTTACAGTTTTATCCCATTCTTGCTCCATTTCTGGATCTCCAAATACAGTAGCTCTAATTTGTCTAGCTCTTAAAGCTTTCTCATCTTCTACACTTCTTTCAATTGATTCAACGTCTTTTCCTGCAACTTCGATTGTTTTCATTTCATCTTTAATTATTTGAATTTCTCTAGAAAGAATTTGTATATTTTCTCTTTGATTATCTGCTTCAGTCCTTAATTGTGCTAGTTGATCATCTATTTCTTTAATTAATTCAGTGTAAAAGCTTTCAAATTGTTCTGCTTGCTCTTTTGTTGTAATTTCCCCAGAAATTCCTCTTTTTGCAAGAATATCATCATATTTGTGAGAAGCAACTACATTTTTTCTTATTTTTTCTAATACAGCGATTTTCTCTTCATCAGTTTTTGCTTCTCTATATTGAGAATGTAAATTTTTTCCTTTTGATTCTTTGTCAACAATTATTTCTGATAATGCATCTTTTATTTCAGTATATTTTTTATCTAAATCTTCTATATTAGCTCTAGCTTTTTCACGTGCTCTTGTATAAAATTCTAGAAATTCTTCTCTTGTTACTCCTCTTTCTGCCAATTCTTCTCTAATTTGAGCTGTTTTAAATATTTTGTCTCCAATTATTCTTGCTTTTTCTCCCAAATCTAGTCTATCTGTTATTTCTGTAACTTTTCCTTTAGACTTTTCTATCTCATCATCTATTTCTTTTCGTCTTGTTAAAAGCCCTTCTTTTTCCTTTAGTAAGTCTTCTCTTCTTTTACTGCCACTTTCTGTAGTAATTGTTTCTTCAGATCTTCTATAACTTTCTAATCTTAGTTCTAAAATTCTTATTCTGGTTTCAAGGTCTTCTATTAATTCTTTAGATGATGTACTTCTTTTCTTTTTACTTCTTTCTGCTTCAAGTCTAAATTGTAAAATTCTAAGTTGTTCTTCATAAAATTCGATTGTTGTTTTGCTTCCTTTAGAAGTATTTTGACCATTTTGTAACATTTGAGCTTTTTCTTTTCTTAAGTCTTCAAGTTCTTTTCTTCTATCTGCTAATTGTTTCTCTAATTCTGTTCTTTGTGGATTTTGTTTTTCCTCTCTAGCAATTTCTCTTCTTGTTATTTTTACAACTCTATATGTGGTTACTGAACCATCATCCATACCATCTGCACCATCATACTCTATGCTATATAATTCGGGATCGTATTCTTCGCCTTTTTTTTCAAGCTCTTCTTTAAGTCTTGAAATAATATATTCGTCTCTCTCTTTTTCTGTTCTTATGTATTCTGGTACAAATATATTTTCTAAAACTACTTCCTCAATTTCTTCTGTAGCATTTTCTTCATGTTCAGCTTTTTGTTGTAGTTCAGCTAATTCTTTGTTTAATTTGTCATTTTCAGCATTAAGTCTAGCTCTTTCTGCAAATGATACTGCCCATATTTCAGAATCTCTATCTGATTTATCCATATCTTCTGATAATGTTCTTATCAAGTCATTATTTCTACGAATTTGTTCATTAATACTATTTATTCTAGCTCTTTCCTCTTCTGTTAATTCTCCACGGCTGGGTCCGTCATTATCATTTCCTAATTCTGATAATTGTCTTTCTAATTCTGCAATTTCAGCTTCTTTTTCTGAAATTCTTCTATCTATATCTGTTGTATCAACTGTAGCTTCGTCTCTATTTTCATTTCTTACAGAATTAAGTGTTTCCTGTAATGTTCTAATGCTATGCTCTAATTCTGTAATTTCTGCTCTATATCTTTCTCTTGTTTCTTCTCTAGTATTTTCTCTTTTAATAACCCTATTTCTTTTTTTAATTTCTTCTTCTAATTCTGTAATTAAAGCTGTAATTTCTTCTTCTGAAATTCTTGTAACTACAGTTGTTCCATCTTGACTAATTCCGTCTAATTCAGAATCAATCTCTTTAATTCTTTCATCAATTTTTTTACGTTCTTCTAATAAAGCTCTTATGTCTGGATCAGTGGAACTTAATTCTGAAATTTCAATTACACCACTTATATTATCTAATAAACGATGTAAAATATGGTCATAATCATCAGCTTCTGGTATATCTAGTTGAACGTGTTCTTCATTTGAAACAAGTCCAGCAACTTGTTCTAATAAATTTCTAGCCGCTGTAATATCTTTTTTAGCAACAATTTCATTAATTTGTCTAATTACGCCGTCAAAATCTGTGAGCAACCTTTCTAAAGTAATTTCTTCTTCCATAATACTATTTTTCCTTTCTTTTAATACAATTATTTTTCATCTTCTATTTTGATTAATTTTTCTAGTTTAACTTTCATTTTTTCAACCAAAAACAAATATCCCATTAGCTCTTCATTTGAAGCACCTTCTAATGTATAAGCATCCATCTCATCGCTTATTTCTTTAATTTTTTTCCCTAAATCGTTTTCCATAAAATACCTCCTTAATATATATATAATTTAATTTTTTCTACTCTTAATTAAAAACCGCACTATACATAATATATTTTATCATCTTAAAACCTTTTTGTAAAGGCTTTTTTAAAAATTTTATGCTATTTTCTAAGTTATTTTTAATTTTTTAAAAATTATGTAAATTTTATGTTTTTAATATTTTTCAAAGCTATCTCTGCAAGTTTTTTATATTTTTCTTTTTTGTCTTTAATTTTTTCTTCTAACTCTGGCAAAATACCAAAATTTGCATTCATTGGCTGAAACTTATCATTTTCAGTTGAAATATAATTTGCTAATGCACCAATTACAGTTTCTTTTGGCATAATTATTTTTGGTTTATTTAAAACCTGATTAGCAGCATTAAGTCCAGCAACTAATCCTGAAGAAATGGATTCAACATATCCTTCCACTCCTGTTATTTGTCCTGCAAAAAATATATTTGGATTATTTTTTAGCTTGTATGTGTTATCTAATATTTTTGTAGAATTAATAAATGTATTTCTATGCATTACGCCATATTTTACAAAATTTGCATTTTCAAGTCCTGGTATTAATGAAAATACTCTTTTTTGTTCTCCAAATTTTAAATTTGTTTGGAAACCAACAATATTATAGAGATTACCTTCTTTATTATCTTGTCTTAACTGAACAACAGCATAAGGTCTTTTTCCTGTTTTTGGATCATCAAATCCAACTGGTTTTAAAGGTCCAAATCTTAAAGTATCTATTCCTCTTTTTGCCATTATTTCTATTGGCATGCAACCTTCGAATATTTCTCTTTTTTCAAAATTATGAAGTGTAACTATTTCTGCATTTATAAGTTCATTATAGAAATGTTCATATTCTTCTTTATTCATTGGAAGATTAATATAACTTTTCTCTTGGTTTATTAGTCTTTCTTTCCAAATTTCTATATCTTCATCTTTTTTTCTTTCTTGTTCATATCTATTTCCATAAAAAGCTATGTCCATATTTATTGATTCTTTTTCTATGATTGGTGCTGCTGCATCATAAAAAAATAATTTATCGTTTCCTGTAATTTTTTCTATAGCTTTAGACATTTTTTCTGAAGTAAGAGGTCCTGTAGCAATAATAACAATCTTATCTTCAGGAATTTCAGTTATTTCTTCTCTTATAACTTCTATATATTCATTTGAATTTATTTGCTTTGTAACTTCTTCTGCAAATTTTTCTCTATCTACTGCTAAAGCTTGTCCTGCCGGAACTGCCAAACTATCTGCAATAGGAATTAAATAGCTTCCAAGTCTTCTTAGTTCTTCTTTTAAAAGTCCACAAGCATTTGTTAGTAAATTTGATTTAAAAGAATTACTGCAAACAATCTCTGCTAAATTTTCATTCGAATGTGCTTCAGAAAATTTTTGTGGTTTCATCTCATATAATTTAACTTTTATTTTTCTTTTAGCAATTTGAAGTGCAGCCTCACAGCCTGCAAGGCCTCCTCCTATTACAACAATTTCGTTCATTTTTCTGCCTTTTTCACTTTATTTCTTTTATATAATACCCTAAAAATCTGTATTTGCATATAAAAAATATGTTACATTTTATTGCGATTTTCATACATTTATTAGGGAATCTGGGTTGTATCGCTTTTTATCTTTTTTATTACATTTTTGTCGTCAAAAAAAATAGACTTTCCAATTTTATTAGAAAATCTATTTTAAAATAAGTTTGTAATTTTTTCTATAATTATGTCTAACCAGCTTTTTTCGTCATCTATTATAACCTCTTCTGCTTTAGGTTCCGTGTAATCTTTTTTAGGAAGGCTTATATATTCTATTTGTTTATTATTAAGTTTTTGCATTCCTAATAAATCTTTTGCTTGTTGTTCAATATTACTTAGGTTTATGCTATTTTGAATATTTATTTCTAATTGATTATTTTCTTTTTTAATTTCAGATATTGTAGCTTTTAAACTTTGTATTTCAGCAAAAGATTCACTAATTTGGGAGTTTCTAAAAATTACGAAGAATAGTATTGTAAATAGCAGAATGCATTTTATAAAAACAGAAAATTTTGCTCTTGTTTGTAGTTTCTTTTGCTCTTTTTGTTTTGCTTGCTTTGTTTGCCTTACTTGTTTTGCCTTTTTAGGATTAGCTTTTGTATTTCTGCCTTTGGTAGTTTTAGTAGAACTTTTCTGCACTTGTGTTTTATTTCTCTTTGGTCTACTATAGTCTGGTTTTATTTTCCTTGGGTTTGTATCATATTGATAGCCATAATTTCTACCATTCATAATTTTTACCTCCTTTCTTTAGTATTTTTGCTTTATATTTATCATTTTTCGTTCTTGAATTTTATAAAGTTTAAATTTCTAGAACTTATATTTTGTGATTTTAATTTTTTTCAAAAATTCTTAACTTAGCGCTTTTACTTCTTGAATTTTCTTCAATTTCTTCTTTGCTTGGCAAAATTGGTTTTTTAGTAATAATTTTTCCTTTTGATTTTGCTCCACACACACAATATGGAAGTCCTGGTGGACATATGCACTTTCCAGCTGAATCTACAAATGCATTTTTCACAGCTCTATCTTCTAATGAGTGAAATGTTAAAATGCAAAGTCTTCCACCTGTTTTTAATTTATCTATAGAAGTAACTACTGTATCATATAATGGTTTTATTTCGTTATTTACTTCAATTCGTATTGCTTGAAAAGTTCTTTTTGCTGGATGTCCTTCATCTTTTCTTCTTTTTACTACTTCTTCAATAATTGAAACTAATTCTTCTGTTGTTTCTATTTCTTTTTCTTTTCTGTGTTCTACAATTCTTCTTGCAATTGGCCTAGAAAATTTTTCTTCGCCATATTCATAAATAATTCGTGCAAGTTCTTGTTCACTATAAGTATTTACTACTATTTTAGCTGTTAAGTCTTGAGATTTATCCATTCTCATATCTAATATTCCATTACCAATATAGCTAAATCCTCTCTTGCTTTCATCAAGTTGGTATGAAGAAACACCTAAGTCTAATAGTATTCCGTCTACTTTTTCTATGTTTAAATTTTTTAATATATTTTCAATGTTATCATGATTATCATGAACATATTTTACATTTTCAAATTCTTTTAATCTTTCTTTTGCAACACAAATAGCTTCTTCATCTCTATCAATTCCTATAAGAAGCCCATTTTTTGATATTCGATTTGCAATTTCTTTACTATGACCTGCTCCGCCCATTGTTCCATCAATATAGATTCCATCGGGTTTTATTTTAAGTCCTTCTATACATTCGTTGAGCATTACTGGCTTATGGTTAAACTCCAAATTGCTACCCTCATAATAAATTTTCCATATTAGCATAAACAGTTGGTAGGTTATACCAACTGTCTTGCTAAATTGTTAATTTTTTCTTTTGTACTGCTACATTTCATCTTTTGTGTTTTCAAATCTTTTGTACATATATCTTTTACCTTAGTAAATAAATATATTTCCTCTTTTGTGGATTTTTAATTTAATCTTTAGTAAATTCTAAAGATTTTATCTTTTGTGCTTTTACATTTTTATCTTTTGTTTTTTTAGGCTTTATCTTTGGCGTTTATATAAACTTTAGCAAGTTATATACCAAGCATTTCCATTTTTTCAGCAATTTCATCTGCTGAAATATCATCATCTGTATTTTGCCATTTTTGTTTACTCCAAATTTCAATTCTTGAATCCATGCCTATTATAACGACTTCTTTTTCAAGTCCAGCAAAGCTTCTCAAATTATTTGAAATTAAGAATCTACCTTGTTTATCTATTTCACAATCCATGGCACCAGCGAAGAAAAATCTAGAAAAAGCTCTAGCGTCTTTATTAGAAATTGGAAGTGTTCTTAATTTTTGTTCAAAATTTTTCCATTCTTCTAATGAAAAGGCAAATAAGCAACCATCTAAACCTTTAGTTATTATGAACTTTTCACCTATATCTTCTCTAAGTTTTGCTGGCATAATTAATCTGCCTTTTGTGTCTAGAGAATGTTCATATTCACCAATTAGCAACTTATATATCTCCTTTCATTATTCTACCACTTTGTTCCACTTCTCTCCACTTCATCTAAATTTTAATATATAGTATTATATTTTTCAAGTGTTTTTTCTCATTTTTTTGTTTTTTAATACAATTGAAATATTACAAAAATATTACAATTTAATAGAGTGTTTGGGAATAGACACTTTTTTATTTATATGTTAAAATATTGTTAAATTTGAAAAAGGAATATTTTTATGAATAAAACAATATTTTTTGGATTAATTTTAAATTTTATTTTATATATTTTTTGCATTTTACCTATAATAATAATTTTCTTTAAAAAGCAAATATATGCAAACAAATCTCGCTTTCTTTTTATTTTTAGTCTTAGTACAATTTTAGAAATTTTTATTTCTTTAATTGTTCATTTTTTTGCAAGAAATATTTTTTCTTTTTTTGCAAAAACTCCGGGAATTGTTAATTATGCCGTTTATGCATCAAAAATTATTTTTATAACCGCTAGTTTATATTCTATTAAATTTTTAGTTCCAGGATTTTTATATAATTATAAAAAAAGTAAATTAACACATAAAAAAACAACGATTCTTTTTTTATCAAAAATCGTTGTTAACTTCATATTTATGATTATAGGTTTTATAATTTTCTCTATGAAAGGCTTTTTATATAGTATTCCTCTTTGTGATTTAATTTACGTATTTTTATATGTTATTCTTTTTATTCGAACTTAAATATTATCTGATAAAATATCTAAATTTGCTTGCAAAGCATCTGTTGTACTAAGTCCGGCTTTTGCATTAAATACTTGATTGTCTTTTGTTATATATATTATTGAAGGATATTCAGAAATATTATAGTTTCTTCTTGCCTCTTCATAAAAATCATAATAAATTTCAGATGTATAATTTGCTTGAAGATCATTATCTACATCTTTTGTGCAATTAATTACGAAAAAGTTTATTTTATCTAAGTATGAGCCACTTAATTCTTCAAGTCTTTTTAGTTCTTCTAAAGAATCTTCTGTTGACTTATTTATAAAAAGTAAAACAATTGGAGAATCTTTATAATCTGAAAGTTTAACTTCTGTTCCATCTGCCTTATAAAATGTAACATCCTTATAAGAAACATTATCTATATCTTTTGTTTTTGAAATTTCAGTAGGCTCTACTTTTTTATTTTCTGGATTATCAAAATAGTATACTTTTAAACAAAAAATAAGTGTTCCTATAAATAAAATAATAGCTATTATCAAATAAATAATATTTTTTTTGTCTTTCATTTTGCCTCCTTAATTTACTTATGATATTTATAATTTTACCAATAAATATTTTAAAAGTAAATATTAAAGTTATATATTATTCTTCGATAAAAGCTATTGTTTTATTCTATCTTACCTCTGCAACTTGAGGTACAAATTTTCCTTTATATATATTTTGTTTATCATCAAAATTAATTTTTGCGAATTGATATGGAGTAATTGCTTTTTTTTCTTTAAAAAAGTCTGCTATTTTTTTAGCATCTAGTTTTTCAAATTCGTATCCGCTATATAATTTTCTTTTTTTAGATTTTTCAGGTAGCCCATCAAAATATCTTTTATCTCTCTCAATTGCTCTTTGAATTTCTATTGCAGGATGTTCTGAATGTCTATATCTATATCCTAACCAATATGGATAAATCTTAGCCATAGCTTCTGGATTTTCATTTTGAGTTACTATATCTAAGTAGCTTTTTCCTGTAAGCTTATTATAAACATCTTTATCTGTTAAAAATTTTATAAAAGCATGAAATTCTTCTTTTTGTTTTTTAGTCATTGTTGGTTTATATGGTAACATTGGTTGATGAAAAACTTGATGAGTAAGATAAGCCACAATTTTATTTGGATTCTTTTCTTTCATTTTTCCAAAAAACAAATTTGTTTGACTAGATTTTGCTTGGCAAGTTCTATGTATATTGAAATTTGGATACATTATATAAGTACAAACCGTTCCATTAGCTTCTGGTTCGTATCCTAATACACCTTCAACATATGAAATTACATTATCTTCCTGATGTTTCCAAATTTCTTCAATAGAATCTTTATATTGCTCTGTAGCAGAAATAATTCTTTTAATATCTTTATTTTCGCTTAAATGCCAAAAATCTTCTAAAAATCTTTCTACATCTAAAACTTCTTCATCAGATAAATCATATGTGTATTTTAGCCTTCTAGCAGCTTCTTTTTTGTATATTTCTTCACCATAGTCTGATGAAATTGGTAGAATTTCTTCAAATATGTTGCTTCCTCTTGAGTTAATGAATTTTTTATTTCCAAAGATATTTGGGTGATTATGCATAAATCTTGTTATAGCTGGTGAACTATTAATTACTCCCATTTCTTTATAAAGTTCTTTCTTTTCTGGGCTTTTTCTTGAATCTAGTCTTGCTTTTATTTCACCATTGATAATATTGCATAATACTGCCATCTTATCTACAGAAAAAATAATTTTTGTTTTTTTCATAATATCCTCCTATATATGTAATTACATTTATAGATTTTAAAAAGCACTTAAGCTATTTAGAATACTGTGAATTCCTTACGGAAAAAAAGAATACCGCAATATTCAATTTTATTTTAGCACAAATTTTAAAGAAAATAAATACATTTTTGTAATTTTTTTGTAAATTTTTCAAAAAAAGCTATTTTTTACCATACATTAATATATATTAAACTTATAATGTATATTAAATAACTGGCTACATATCCTATTCCTGCAAGTTTTGTTATTTGTTTATTTTTATTTATATATGGTATTAATAATAAAACTATCATACCTATTAAAAATACAATAATATCGTTGTTATATTCAGTTAAATACTCTATTGGTCTTATTATAGCTGTTACACCTATTATTAATACTATGTTAAAAACATTTGAGCCCATAACATTTCCTATTGCCATATCTATTTCTTTCTTTAAAACAGCAACTATTGAAGTTATAAGTTCTGGAAGACTTGTACTAAAAGATAATATGGTAATGCTAACAATTTTTCCACTAATTCCTAATTTTATTGCTAATTCAGATATATTATCTACTGTAAAGTCTCCGCCATATTTTAATAAAACTATACCAATAATTATTTTTAGAGAAGATTTTAATAACGCATTTTCCAAAGCAATTTCTCTATCTTTTTTATATAAATTACTTTTTATATTTTTTTCAGCTACTATAATATTGTATAAAATAAATAAAATACAAAATATTAGTAGAATGCTTCCTTCAAATCTTGATATTATTTTTTGTTCTCCATTATTAGCTAAAATAAAAAATAGTGCTGTTAAAAATATTACTAAAGGAATTTCTATTTTAATTGTTTTATCTTTAAATTTTAGAGGTCTTATAATGCTACAAACTCCTAAAATTAAAAACAAATTAGAAATGTTACTTCCAATAACATTTCCTATTGTTATATCAGAATAATTTTTAAGTGATGATGTTAAACTTACAATTAGTTCAGGAAGTGATGTTCCAATAGATACAATTGTAAGTCCTATTACTATTTCTGAAATTTTAAACTTATGTGCAATATTACTTGCACCATCAACTAAAAAATTAGCACCTTTTAACAATAAAAAAATACCTATAAAAATTAAGGCTATATTTACAAACATTTTATATTTCCTTTTATACTTTTTATAGATATTATATTTATTTTTATAAATTTTATTAATTTACAATTTTAATGTAAAAATGGGAAGAGAGCCGGCGCGATTCGAAGTTGATTCGCGTCAGCCCTCTTGGCACCGAAAGTTCTCATAATTTGGTTTCGTACAGGTCAGATCCGTTCCTCGACACAAACCGGCACTTTTCCCAAAATCGGTCGGACTCGTAGGTTGCCGACATCAGTTCGATTTTGGTGAAACCTTCGCTCTTCGCCTTTTTCTTGATCTCCAAGATGAACGCGAAGCCATATCCGCGTCTCTGGCTATCGGGCGAGATGAAGATTTCTTCGATTTTGCAGGTACCGTCATCGTATCCCTGCATAACCGCGTAGCCAATGAGTTCGTTCTGCCCGAAGGCAAGGAACAGAGACTCAGTGGCGACCAGCTTGTCGAAAATCTCCTTGGAAACAGTTATCTTCGCTCTCTGCTCTGTGAGGCCTGCGTAGAAAAACTGTCCATGAAGCTTCTCGAATTGAGGATAGTCTTCCTGTTTTGCGTACCGAACTTCCATGGTGTCACCTCCTAATCAAGACTATGTATATTATAGCATACTTTACATAATATTTCAAGTTTTATAAACGCTATACGCTATGTTTTTCTTGCTTTATGGGGTTGTTTCACATTTTATTTCTTTTGTTTATGGTAACTAGTATTTTTAATATCTAGCAGAATTTATAATTTCATTTGCTTTATCTTGAGTTAGATATTTATATTTAACCATTTTGTTTAAAACTTGTTCTTGCCTTTGCTTTGCAAGTTCTGGATTTTTTGTTGGAGAATATACTGAAGGAGCATTTGGAATTCCTGCAAGAAGTGTACATTCATATAAATCCATGTCTTCTACTTCTTTTTCAAAATATCCTTGTGATGCATCATATACAGAATAATAGCCATCTCCAAAATACATTGTATTTACATATAATTCCAAAATTTCTTCTTTACTACATTCTTTTTCATATTCGAATGCCATAAATATTTCTGCTACTTTTCTAGTAATTTCTTTTCTTTGTGTAAAATAAGTGTTTTTTGCCAGTTGCTGCGTTATTGTGCTTCCACCTTCTACTAATTTCATTTGCTTTATATCTGTGGCAATAGCTCTTATTATTGAAATCATGTCTACTCCATTATGTTCAAAAAACCTTCTGTCTTCCACTGCAACAACAGCATTTATATAGTCCTGTGGCAGTTTATCATATGTTGTATAATGCTCTTTTTCAGATTTTATTTGCTCTATTTTTTCTGAAATACTTTGCGCACTAATTGCTTCCTCATAAACTGCATGTCCTTGATAAATTATAACGCCACCCGCTATAAGTATTGCAAGAATAATTGTAATTAAAAAAAACTTTAAAAATTTTTTCATTTTCTCTCCTAACTTATTTTTATTTTATCATAAAAGAATATCTTTTCAAGGAAATTAACTATTTATTAAGATTTAAAAACAAAAAAATAAATATTTATACTGTGCGACAGTATAAATATTTACTTTTTTAAACCATATAATTTTTAATTTACTGCATAACTCATTTTTTTCATTTCTTCATTTCTTTTAATTTTAGCGGTAGTTGTTTTTATGAATTCATCTTTCGTTATTATCATATTTTTTATATATTTATATGTTGGTAAAGTTTTATTAATTTCTTTAATTTTATCCCATATAATTTTAGTAATTTCCTTCTCGTTAGCATTTGGATATGCAGATTTTATATATTCCTCATCATATTGAACTTTTACAGATACAACTAAATCGTCTTCTTTAGGCATTCCAAAAACCATTGATTCTTTAACTAAAGAAATTCTATTAACAAGTTGTTCTAGTTCTTCTGGATAAATATTTTTTCCATTTTTAAGAACTATAACATTCTTTTTTCTTCCTGTTATAAAAATGAATCCTTCTTTATCAATGTATGCTAAATCTCCTGTTAGAAGATAACCATCTTGAAATGCTTCTTTATTTGCCTCTTCATCGTCATAATATCCAAGCATAACATTTGGTCCTTTAACTGCAAGTTCTCCTATTCCTAATTCATTTTTATTAAGTATTTTTACTTCTACACCTTTTAATGGGAATCCTATTGAACCCTTTTTACTATATTTTGGATTTTCTGCACTAACAACTGGAGCAGCTTCTGTTAAGCCATATCCTTGAATTACTTTTATTCCAAGTTCATTGAAGCCTTTCCAAACCTCTTTATCAAGAGCTGCTGCACCACTTATTATCATTCTTAAGTTTCCACCTAATTGGTCTATTATACTTTTAAATACTTTTCTCTTTAAAAATGGTGCTAAATTTGTAGCTTTTCTTGCGAAATTAACTAATTTTGTTTTTCCTTGTTTTTCTATTTCTTTTTGTACTTTTTTATACATATTTTCAATTAAAAGTGGAACACCTATAAAAACAGATACTCCATATTCTTTTAAGTTTTGAGCAATATATCTTAAGCCATCTGGAAAAGCAGTTGCTGCGCCATAGCTTAAAATGAATAACATTCCTGTTGATCCAAATGTATGGTGAAATGGTAAAAATGCTAAATTGGTATCTGTATCTCTAAAATCTTCTACTAAATGCATTGCAGCTATATTAAATGCTATATTTCTGTGTGAAAGTTTTACTACTTTAGATGTGCTACTTGTTCCAGAAGTGAAACATAATTCAGATACTTTGTTAGAATCTATTTTGGCATTTTCAAACTCATTATTTCCTGCTAAACGCAATTTTTTTCCTTCGCTTTTTAATTCATCTAATGTTTTATATTTTTCATTTTGTTCCATACAAATATAGTGTTCTATATTAATTCCATCTTTTTTAGCCACTTTAGAAATAACTTCTTCCATTGCATTATCAAAAATAATAGCATCTGGATTTGTTCTTCTAATACTATTTTCAATTTCTACTTCTGTTAGTCCTTTATCTAATGGAACTGCTACCATATTTCCTAATAAAACACTTATAAAACTTAATGCCCATTCATATCTATTTTTAGAAATAATAGCAATTTTTTTATCTTTTAAACCTAGGTTATAAAAAGCTGTTCCTAAATTATTTACATCTTCCATTAATTCTTTAAAGGTTATATTTGTATATTTAATTTCGCTATTTATTTTATTTTTTAAAATGAAAGCTGTATTATTTGGATATTTATTTACAGCATCATATACAATTTCCTTAACATTGTTAAAATCAGGATATTCAAAAAGATAATCTGTACTTTTCTCTTTCATATACACATCTCCCTCATCTAGTTTTCAATACTATTATATAGCATATCAAAATTTAAGTCAATTGTTTTGCTACTTTTTCTATATTTTTCATTTATACTAAATAAAATGATATAAAAAAATACTGCTAATAAATTTTATTAGCAGTTTAATTTTTTACTTTTATTTTCACTATTTGCGCTTTTTATTGCTTTTAACTTTGCTTAATCTATCTTTTAATCTTGAGTTTTTCTTTCTCTTTTCAAGAGTTTTCTTAATCATCTTTTGAAGTTTCTTTTTTATTTAACTCTGCAATTTGTGTTGCAATATATTTGCTTCCACTTGAACCTATTGCCATAAATATTGCGGTATCTGAAAACAAATCTTCATCTGATTCATTTCTTTTACTAAATTTTTTTCCAATTGCAATAACAGTATTGAAAACAGAGTCATATAAATCGCTAAAGAAATTTAATGTTTCAGCTATTGATGTTCTTTTAACTCTAAGTTCAATTAAATCTTTTATGTCTGAAATTGGTAATGCTTGTTTTAATGTACAAATTATTATTAAATATGCAATGTGTTCTCTAGAATATTTTTTCTTCACAGGTGGTGGCATAATTCCTAATTTAACATAGTTATTTATCATTGATTTTGTAATTAACTTTGTGTCTTCATCAAGTTTATGAAAAGATAAATATTTCTCCATTAAAGCCACAACTTGGTCCATATATAAATCAATTTCTGGTAGTTCTTCCCAATATGGTAATTTATGTTTTACTATTTTAAAGTAGTCTTCAAAATTTTTTTCATCATTTACTTTTTTTGACATATAGATACTCCTATAATTTTAATATATTATATAATACCACATTTTAAAGGAAATATCAAATAAAAAGTATTGTGCTTAAAACTGAATAAATTGTATTTTGCTTTTCTAGTATTTTTTCACTAATCTTTTATAATTTTTTTCACCAATATTTTTATAGTGCTAATATATATTTTTTAAAGTGACGCGTAGCGCCCAAACGAAGCGCAAGCGAAGTGCGATTGGAGCAATCTTCATATTTTTTATTTTTGAAAAATGAAGATTGCGACAACAAGTCACGATATAAAAATATATATTAGCACTATAAAAATAATTTATTGATAAAAAATTTTTTAAAAGTTTTATTAAAAAAATTTTTTAAAAGTTTTATTAAAAAAATTTTTTAAAAGTTTTATTAAAAAATTTTTTGAAATTTTATTAAAAAATTTTTTGAAATTTTATTAAAAAATTTTTTGAAATTTTATTAAAAAATTTTTAGAGTTTTATTAAAAATTTTTTGAAATTTTATTAAAAAATTTTTAGAGTTTTATTAATAAAACTTTTTAGTGAATGATATTCGCAATTAATCCAAAAGATAAAATCATCATAATTATACTTGCAATAACTACTCCTGCAAGCACAGCCAAAAATGTTTTCTTCCTATCTAATTCCAAAACAGAAGCAATTAAAGAACCAGTCCAAGCACCTGTTCCTGGAAGTGGTATTCCTACAAATAAAATTACTCCTAAATATCCATATTTTTCAATTTGCCCTTTATTTTTTTCTACTTTTTCATATAGCCAATTAGCTGTTTTGTTTAAGAAATTTATTTTACTTTTTCTCATCCATACTAATACTTTATTTATTAATAATAGTATAAATGGCACTGGTAAAATATTTCCAATCATACTAATAATATAGCTTGGTACAGGGTCTAATCCTAATAAAGCTGCTGCAATTAGCCCTCCTCTTAATTCTAATATTGGCATTAAAGAAATAATAAATACTATTATTTCTTTTCCATAAGCTATTGAAGTTACTCCTCCAAATATTCCTAAAATTGCCTCTACTAATTTCTTACTCATTATTTATGTTTTCCTTTCTAGAACCTTCTTCTATTGATTACATATGTACTTCCTAATATTGCTTTTGCTTGATGTTTTATTTGACCAGCAACCTCACCTATTTCCAAAGTTGTTTTATAAACTTTAGAATCTACTTCTAGAACGGCTATTGAAATTGATGTTAATGGGAATTGTTCAATTATTCCTCTTCTATTTGCAACTTCAACAAATCCTCTTTCTATATCTACTTCATTGTAAAAGTCAACAGCAAATTTATCAAACTCTGCAATTATGTTTTGGCAAACAGCATCATAATCTGTTTTTCCAATTATTGCAACAAAATCGTCTCCACCAATATGTCCAACAAAATTATTGCTATTTGGTATTTGATGTATATGTTTTGATATAGTTCTGGCTGTAAATTTAATAATTTCATCTCCATTTGAAAATCCATATACATCATTGTATGCTTTAAAATTGTCTAAGTCGAAATACATTATTGCAAATATTTCTTTGTTTAATAATCTTTTTTTCATTTCTGCTTGTATTTGAACATTACCTGGAAGCCCAGTTAATGGACTAATTCTTCTATTTTTAGATAATAATCCTATTATATTTTTTATTATGTAGTAAAAATATTCATCATCTATTGGTCTTTCTATATAATATTCTACATCCGTTTTTAATACTTCAACTTGATGAAGTTTATCTTGATTAGAACCAACTACAATAATAGGTGTTATGCTGTTATCTTCGTTTGATCTAATGCTTTTACAAAATTCTACAATGTTTATATCAGAATTGTCTTCATCTATTATTATTAGAGATGGTATACTTCTTAATGCTACTTCAACTTCTGAAGGTATAATTGTTTTAAATTTATATTCATCTACTTCTCTTGAAAAGTTTCGATTTAAATTATCTTTTAAATCTGTTCCATTTTCTATTACATATATTTCTTGAATCATATATACCTCTTAAAATAATAGTGGACTTTCCAATTTTTTATGTAAGTCCACTTTAGTTTTTTAATAAGAAAATTGTTGTGTTTCTTTCTTTTCAGTTCCATTAGCAGAAACAATTGTTACTGTGACTGTGCTGTCTCCATCTTGCAAAGTAAATGGTAGTTTTGCTTCTTTTGGTGCTTCTCCTTCTCCTAAACCAATTGGATATTCTACATCATTTACATTAAGTTTAAATTCTTTTATTCCAGCTTCGCATTTTGCTATTATCATTATTTTTTTGTCTTCGTCTTCTACTTCTTCCATGCTTATTTCTATGATGTCTGTATTTTCTTGTTGATTTTCTACTCTTTCTGTTGCTACTGTTTCTGTTTCATCAATACTTGATGCTGTTACTGTTATATCTGTATTTCCTACTGGTAAATCTAAATCAAATCTTGCTTCTTTTGGTGGTTCATCAGGTAATCCTACATATTGTTCTGCTCCATCATTAAGTTTTACTTTAATTTGTTTTAATCCATTTTCGTGGTAGCAATATATGTTGGCTTTAGTTTTATCTGCAGAAATTGTTATTTTAATATCTGGTTTTGTAACTCCAGAGAAGTTTTTAGGTTCTGTGGTTGTGTTATTGCTCTTATCTACTGCTACGATTGTTAAATCGTTATTTCCTTTTAACACATCTATTTCAAATTCTATTTTCTTTCCTTCTTCATCTGTTTCTTCTACTCTTTGCTCTTCTTCATCATTCCATCTATAAGTTACAAAATCTATTGCTGTTTCATCTGTTGCTGTTATTCTTAATTTTTTCTCATCTGTTATTTCTAATTTTATAACAGGATATATTTTATCTTCTCCAGTTTCTGAAGTAATTAATTGTTCAAAAGTTGTTTCATTTCCCTCTATATCTACAACTTTTATATTTAATGTGTGTTCACCAGCAAAAAGAGGAACTTCTGTATGCATAACTGATTCTCCTGTTCCTTTTATTGTTGTTTCTTTTTCTGAATCCCAACTATATATTAATTTTTCTATAACCTTATCATGTGTTACATCTACTAAAGCTGTTGTTTCTTGTTGTTCAACTTTTATTTCTGCTTTTGATGCTGCTTGTGTAGGAATATTTGATTTAACTTTATTTTTATATATTCCATATCCCCCAACTCCTAATAGAGCAACTGCGAATATTGCTAAGATTACAGCAAAAACTCTTACTATTTTATCTGATCCTGAAGAATGTCCTCCCCCAGAACCCTTATTTGGATTGTAGTCTAATATTTGGTTCATAATTATAAACACCTCATTTTCATTACTTCAAGCTTGATTATATCATATAGGATTTTTATTGTAAACACAAAAAATTACCTTTTTACACATTTTTTTCTAGCATAAAAAAAGAACCCTCTTTGTTAAACTTTAAGTCTAACAATTTGGGTTCACGTTAATTTTTTTATTTATTATAAAACATATTTTTTAATTAATGTTACACCTGTTGCCATTATTGTAAGTATAAATGCTGTTAATGCAATATATGTTGGTGCAGTACCAGTAGAAATTCCTAGATATACATCTGCTGAATCTATATCATCTTCTCCTGGAACTTTATTTCCTGGAGTTGAATCTATATCTGGTGTATTACTATCATTTTTGTCTTTGCTTATTTCTGCTGTATTTGTTTTTAAGTTTAAGTTATTTTCATTATTAATCCATTTTAATACAACTTGAACTGATGCTGTTTGACCTGGTTCTAATCTAGTATCTGATAAAGCATTTGTAGTTATAACATTTTGTGAAACTTGTGTCCAAACTTTATTTTCTTCTTGAATGAATTCTAATCCTTCAGGTATGTAATCTGTAATTTCAGTAGCATATCCTGCGATTTCACCTTCATTTTTTACTGTTATGTCATACACAAATTTTACTGTTGTTGTATCTATTTTCTTTCTATGAATTTCAACTTTTTGTAATCCATCTGCTGATGTAAGTGAAATTTCTCTTGTTGTTCCGTCTTCTGTAATAATTATTTTAACTAAATCTTTTTGTAAACTTAAGTCAAAATATTTTACATATACTTGTTCATCGTCTATATCATCTTCGCCTGGTTTGTTGTTTCCTGGTGTTGAATCTTTATCTTCTACTGGATTTCCATTTTGGTCTTCATCATCTGTTATTTCAGCTATGTTTTTAATAATTCTTTGTGTTCCTTTAACTGCTGGTTCAACTATTTTAAATGCTATTTGAACATCTCTATAATCTAAGTTTTTACCATCAAATGCATCTAGTAAATTATCTTCATTTCTTTCTTCAGATTTTGCTTTTGATAGATAATCTGTTTTTACTGATACAGCTTGATTTAAATCTGATGTTTCATTTCCATTTTTATCATATAATTTCCAACCATATTTTTGGTTTACATCATTATCTTTTAAGAATTCTAATCCTGCTGGTAAATCATCTGAAATTTCTTTAGCATATCCTGCTACAGAACCTTCATTATATACTCTAATTGTATATATAATTACATCATTATTTTGTACTTGTAGTGGTGATGTTGTTGAAGAAAAACTTACTTCTCCTTTTGAATTAATTGAAATTTTTGGCTCTCTTCCTTCTACTTTTCCACCATTTATTCCTGTGATGAATTTTTGTAAACTTAAGTCAAATACTTCTGGCTCTTTTGTTGTTAGGTTTTCATAGTCATTATCATCTTGATTGTTATCTTCTCCAGGATAGTTATCTGGATCTACTGTATCTGGAGTAGAATCTCTATCATCTACTTCATTTTTATTTTCATCTAAGTCTTTTGTTATTTCACCAATATTTCTTAAATTATATCCTGAAGCTGTATCTGTTAATACTATACATGTAACTTCTATATCTTTATAATCTAATGTTGTAGAATTTTCTTTATCAAATGCTTTTAATAAATTGTTTGTATCTGTTTCTGATGATTTTAATTTTGTTGAAGTTAATTCTGCTTTTCCAACAACTACATCAACTTCATCTAAGTTTTCAATATCGTTAAAATCATTAACAGATAAATGTGTTTTTCCATTAGGTATTGTATTTAATTTTACTGTTTTTAAATCTTCTTTTGGAATTGCCCAGTAGTTATCTATATTGTCATTATAATTTACTAAGAATCCTAAACCTTCTGGTATATAATCTGCAACTTCTTCTGCATAACCATCAAGTTCACCTTCGTTATATACTCTAATTGTATATGTAACTATATCTCCTTGTTCTACAACAAGTGGAGTTTTTGATAAGGTATATGTTGCATCTGTGCTTGTTCCATCTTTTAATTTTGAAACATCTACTTCTGGTTCTCTGCTTGGTTCAACAGATTTTCCATTTATTTTTGTTATAAATTTCTTTAAGTTTAAATCAAATGCTTTACCTTCAATTTGAACTTTTTCGAAATCATCATCATCTTCTCTTCCTCTATAGAAGTAATCACTGTCGCTTAAATCTTCTTTGTTGTTATTATCTCCAGTATATTTTGATGCATCATAATCTTTTTGTGTGTAATCATTGTTTGCTGGTTCTGAATCTATATCAAAGATTCCATCTTCTGAAATTTCAGCAACATTTGTTAATACTGAAGCTGCTGAAACTCCATTTGCTATTTTACATTCGATTTGTACATAAGCACTATCTAATTCTGTTCCATTTTCTTTATCGAATTTATTTATTGTTTTATCTTTTAAATAATCGCTAGTATAAACTGTTACATTTTGACCATAAGATAATTTTTGCCATTTATATGTTTCGTTTATTTCACTATCTTCAACAAATTCTAATCCTGTTGGTAAAGCATCTACAATTACTGTTCCTGTTGCATCTACATCACCTTCGTTATATACTCTTATTTCATATACAACTGTATCTCCTACAGCTACTGAAACAGGATTTTTTGCATGTTTGTAGTCTGCTGTTTGTGCTCTTCCGTCTTTTAATTTAGTAACATCTACTTCTGGTGTTCTATCTCCAAGTTCTTGTTTTTCACCATTTGCTTTTGTTACTGAAACAATGTATTTTCTTAAAGCTAAATCTGCAGAAGCTCTTTTTATTTCAACTGGTACTACAACTTTATGTGGTGTATTTGGTCTTGTTAATAGTACTAGTGGTTGATAAACTTCAACTCCTTGATCGTTCGTTGTTTTGTTTTTCCAAACAGTTGCTTTTGTTTCATATGTTGAATATGTTAATTCTAATTGCATACTTGTTATTGCTGTATTTGTTTTTGGTAGATATATGTAATAATTTTGATTTAATATGTCGCTTATGTTTTTATCTGTGAAGTTTTCTTCGCCTTCAATTAAGATTTGATATTCTGTTCTAGGAATTTCTCTACTTGCTTGGTCTAATAATTTAATTGTATATTCTGTAGAAGAAACAGTCCCTGCATTTACTTTAAAAGGTCCTACAACAAAATCTGTTTCAGTTTCACTTGCAACTGGATTAGTTTCAGCTACAGAAGGATATGTTCCTCCAGAAATTGAGTCTGTTCTTTCTTGAGCAGCTCTAATTAAATATCCATATAACCAATCTGCTATTGGTTGACGAAGACCATTTCCTGTAACATCATAATATGAACGATCTTCATATTCTTCCATACTTCCTAAGTCTAATCCTGATAATCTAACAGCTGGTAGAGTTGTTACATTATAATCATCAGTATCTCTATTTGTGAAATACCAAATAGCTTGTTGTTGAATAACATCTATATCATCATCTGTTAAAGTTGCTTTTACTACTTCTAAATCATATTCTGAATCTTTAAAAGCATTTTCTAAATAAATGTCTTTTTGTTCAGGTGTTTGTTTTCTTAAATAAGAATTATTGAATATCCACTCTAAAGCTCTATAATTTTCTGTCCAAAGTCCTTCATCATCTGTTGCTGATGTGCTTAAGTGTAATGATTTCACTTCTGGATTTGTAGAATCTGTAAAGTCTGCTACATTTTTATATTCAAGGCTAGTATAACCTTCTGCTGTAGCACCTGGGAAAGATTTTCTTGCATTTAAACAATAAAATGTATTTGAATAATTATTATCTTCCTCTTCAATAATTTTACAAATTAAAGTATTTCCAATTGTATATCCATGTGGAGCTGTATCATATAAGCTTTTTTGTGCTTCTGTTAGTGTTCCACTAGCTTCTTCTCCTCCTTCATGCATTATAACTGATTGTAATCTAGCTGTAGTATCTTCATGTGTTAATGTAGCAAATACTGTTGAGTAAGGAGCTATTAATGTTATTATACATGTTAATACGAATGCTATTTTTATAATTCTTTTTTTCAACATAAAATCTACCTTCCTTTATATCATTTTACATAGTTATATTATTATATAATATATTTTAACTCTAAAAAAACGCATGTCAATACTACGTTTTAAGGCAATCTGGCGTTTCCCTAGAGTGTAGAGCATTACACAATACATCTCAATTATATTACATTTTTGCCTTAAAATCAAGGCTTTATGTTAATTTTTAAAAATTTTTTCTTTATTTTTCAGGCTTTTTCGCTTTGTTATATTTTTTTCATATTCTAGCATATAGATTTTGCTTTTAACATAGATTAATTTAGGAGAATTTAATTATGAAAAAAGTTTTTATTTGTTTTTTAATTATTCTATTTTTACCAAACTTTTTTGTTTTAGCAGATGATTTGGTAGATGATGATTTTGAAGAAGCATTACCTAATATAGAATATTTTATAGAAACCTCTGCTAGCACTAGTTCTGAGCTAGTAGTTAATTCTAAAAATATTGTGGCTATCGACAGAAAAACTTTATCTATTCTATATGAAAAAAACTGTAATGAAGAAGTTGCTATGGCTTCAACAACAAAAATTATGACATGCATTCTTGCTTTAGAAAATTGCTCTTTAAATGATTCTATTACTGTTTCTAAAAATGCATCTTCTGTTCGTGGCTCTACATTAGGTTTAAGTGAAGGTAAAAAAATTTCTTTAAATGATTTACTTTATGGCTTAATGCTACGATCTGGAAATGACTGTGCCATTGCTATTGCAGAGCATATAAGTGGTTCTTTAGAAAACTTTTCTGTGCTTATGAATCAAAAAGCACAAAGCCTTGGACTGTCTCACACGCACTTTACTTCACCTCATGGATTAGATGATGAAAAACATTATACAACAGCGTATGAACTTGCTATTCTTACAGATTATGCTTTAAAGAATGAAAAGTTTAGAGAAATTGTTTCTACAAAAAGCTGTACCATTACTTTAAATAGTCATCCGCAAAATATTTCTAATACAAATGAACTTCTTGGATCTTTGCAGGGTGTTTATGGAGTAAAAACAGGATTTACTTTTAATGCTGGACGTTGTTTAGTGTCTGCTTGTAAAAGAGGTAATTTAGATATTATTGTAGTTGTTTTAGGTGCAGATACAAAAAGCTTTCGTACCAAAGACAGCATTAATATAATTAATTATATTTTTAATAATTATAATTATGTTGATGTTTCTTTAAGTATAAAAAAATCTTTTGAAAATTATTATTCTAATTACTTTAAAAATAATTGTTTACTAGAAAAAACAACTACTTTGCCTAATCTACAATTAGAAGATTTACAAAATTATAACTTCCCATTTTCTAAAAGCGAAGAGCTAAATTTAAAAACTAAAATTTATATTCCAAATAAATTTTCTTACAAAAATGAACCTAATTCTAAAGTAGGTATTTTAGAGCTTTATAATAATGATAAGCTAATTTGCACCGATAATATTATTCTAAAAAATGAACTTATTAAAAACACCTGGGAGTATTATTTTAAAAATATTTTTAATTTCTTTAATATATTAGATTAATAAAACGATATTATTCACTTAATTTTCTCCGTTCAAGCTAATTTTCACAGAAATTCTAAAGCTATAAAATGCGCCTCTTTCGCTGCTCAAATCTTCGATTTGCCTTCGAACATCCCTCATTTTATAGCTTAAGAATTTCAAGTAAAAATTACTTTCAATCCGAAAATTAACTTCATAATATAGTTTTATTAATCTTTGCAAAAATGAAATTATTTGAAAATAAACTTATTTTTAGTTTAGTTAAACTAAATTTGGGTATAATCTCCTCAAATTATTAAGGAGGATTTTTTATGAAAAATTTTATATTTAAAAATAAAATTACAATATTGCTTTGCTCGATTATATTAATTTTAACTGTAAGTCTTTTTGCAACTTCTTTTGGTATGGAAAATTATGAAACTGTTGACTCTTCACTTGGAATTGTAAATACAGATTATTTAAATATGAGAAGCGGGTCTGGCATAAATTTTAAATCAATTGATTTATTAAAAAGAAATGAATATGTAAGAATTTTTGGAAAAATTGGAGATTGGTACATTGTACAAAATGAAAAAAATAAAATTGGAACTGTTCATCAAAAATATATAACTTTAACTTCAGAAGAAAAAGCTGCAGTTACAAATAGTGAAGTTATAGAAGAAACTTCTAGTTTTAGTCTTACATCTGAAGAAACAGAATTGCTTTCTTTAATTAACGATGAAAGAAGTAAAAATAATTTGCCAAATTTAGAAATAGACGAAAATCTTCAAAATGTAGCTAGATTGAAAGCTAAAGATTTAGTAGAAAATAGCTATTTTTCTCATACTTCTCCTAATTTAGGAACACCTTTTGAAATGCTAAAAAATAATGGCATTTCTTATAAAACTGCAAGTGAAAATATTGCTGGAAATTCTAGTATTTCTGGTGCTGTTGAAAGTTGGCTAAAATCCGAAGATCATAAAAAAAACATTTTGAGTACTGATTATAATTATACTGGAATTAGTGTTGTAGATAGTATTGCTTATGGAAAAATTATTGTAGAATTATTTATTGGTAAATAATTTTTTCATTATTAACCTTTCTGCTTTAATTTTAAACTGTTTTATACTCTATTTACTATTTAATAGTTTAATAAAATAATAAAAGTAAAAAAGATTTGAATTAAACAATTCAAATCTTTTTCATATATTAAAATTTTCTTTTTCTTGCAGCCTCTGATTTTTTCTTTCTTTTTACGCTAGGTTTTTCATAATGTTCTCTTTTTCTAACTTCTTGTAATACTCCGTTTCTAGCACATTGTCTTTTGAATCTTTTAAGAGCATCTTCTATATTTCCATTATTAACTTTAACTTCTGACATTATTTTCCCCTCCTTCCGAAGCCTAAAAACATCTTGTGGGATTTATTTTTTATGTATTTAATCCTTTTAGATTCGCTTAACTGTTTAATATTATACATTCCAAACCTCATTTTGTCAATACTTAATTTGTTTCAAATAGTTCTCCTATAGAAGTTTCTTCATGTATTCTTTTTATTGCTTCTCCAAATAATTCTGAAATTGATATAACTGTTATTTTTTCAATTTGTTTCTCTTTTGGAAGTGGTACTGTATTTGTCATTACTAGTTCTCTTAATTCTGATTTTTTTATTCTTTCAATAGCTGGTCCTGATAAAATTCCATGTGTGCATCCTACATAAACATCTTTTGCTCCAAATTTTTTTACAACATTTATTGTTTCCATAATTGAACCTGCTGTATCTACTTCATCATCAAATATTAATGCATTTTTACCTTTAATTTCTCCTATAACATTGCTTGAAATTGCTCTATCGTCATTGCCATCTCTTCTTTTATCTACAAGTGCTATTGGACAGCGGAAATGCTCCGCATATTTATAAGCTTTTTTAGAACTTCCTGCATCTGTTGCAACAACAACTTTATTATCAATGTCTTTTGAATCAAAATATTTTTCAAGTAAGCTCTCACCTGTTAAAACATCACAGTTTATATTAAAATATGCTTGAATTGCTTTATTATGCAAATCACAAGTTAAAACTCTATTTGCGCCAGCTGATTCAATTAAATTTGCTAACAATTTTGCTGTAACAGGTATTCTTGGTTGATCTTTCTTATCTGACCTAGAGTATATGTAATATGGAAGTACAACTGTTATTCTCTTAGAAGAAGCTCTTTTTATAGCATCTACAGTAATTAAAAGTTCCATTATTCTTTCATTTACTGGTGGTTCTGTTGTTTGAACAACAAATACATCCTTGTCTCTAACACTTTCTAAGATTTGAACAAAATTATTGTCATTTTTAAATTTCATTCTATTAATTTTGCCTTCTTCTATTTTTAGGTATTGGCAAATTTCTTTTGTAAATTTTTCTGCAGAATCACTACATGAAAATATTTTTAATTCTTCCATTTCGTTTTTGCATTAATAAATAATGCTCTCCTTTTTATTTTATTTAGGTTTTAGATTACCTATAACTATAATTTTTATTTTTTAATATAAAAGAAGAGTTTTAAAAAATTTAAAACTCTTTTAATTTTTATATAGTTTTATTGCATTTCTCTGGCTTTTATTATAACCCTCTGTTTACTGTCGTCTGTACAAGTTATAACTGTAATTTCTTTTAATCCGTTTGTTCTTTGTGATGTACATTGAACATCATCAGGTTCTACTACATATTTATCATACACACTGTATTTTAATGTTTGACCTTTATTTTTTCCTACTAAATTTGTTATTTCTATCACAGCTCCTATATCTAAGTCTGGTACATGACTAAAGAATTTATCACTTCTATAATTATGTCCTACTATGCAAAAGTTTCCAACTTCATTAGGATCTGGTCCCCAAAATTTACCTGGTGATATTTTTAATAGTTCTTCTGTGCTATCATTTAATATTGGATATGTACAATCTATTGATGGTATGTTTATTGTTGCTAATGCATAATACATCGTTCCAGAAGCAGTTTGTAACCATTCTATATCATCGTTAGGATCTTGTTCTGGAACTGGTTCTGTATAAACAACTTCGAATGGATCTTCTGTATTTAATATAACTACTATTGAATTATTTGCAAATTTAATTGTTGTGTCATCTGCAACATTATCTTCAAAGTTTAAATTTGATAATATTTCTTTTGAAATAGCTTCATTTTTATTTTTATCGTATTCTGCATAAATATAATAAGAAAATAAAATGCACACTAAAAAGATGGAAATAAAGAAGTCTATTTTGTACATTCTTTTTTTCCTTTTTAGCTCTGGTGTCATATACAATTTTTCAGAAACTAAAATCTGATTCATTTAACTTACCTTTCCATCTTATTTTATTTATTATAACATTTTTTCATGCATTAAATCAAGTAACAGCTTTTACCAAATGTCACCTTGCATTGCTTTTTTTCTTGTTTTATTCATTTTTCCAATCTTTTTAATTAATGTATTACTTGTTTTTTTAGGTTCTCTAATTAAATCAAAGTCCTCTATTTCATCTTCCTCTTCTTTTTTAGATTTTTTCATTGATTTAAATAAATCTTCTTCCTCTTCTTCTTGTTCATAAGGAATATCTTCTTCTAATAAAGCTTTTTCTTTTAATGATGCTTCAATTTTATTAGCTTTTTCTTGATTTTCAAGTAATTCTTTTGTTACTTCATAAAAGTCTACTTTTTGATATTTTTCTCCAAAAATATCAAAATCCTCATCTGGTGTTTCTTCTTCAGTAGTTTCTTCATATTCTTCGTAATCTTCTTCAAAACTTTCTACATTAAATGGCATTTTTACTTTGCGTTCTTTCTTTTCTTCTTCTAAATCATATTCTTCTTGACTTGTTTTTTCTTCTAATAAAGAAGTGTCCTCTGAATCTATTGGTATATCGAATTCTGCAACATCTCTTCCAAAAACTTCTGTAACACTATTATAGAAAGTTGTATATATTCCTTTAAATCCTTCTATTCTCCAATAATTTGAATTAATTAATGTTGCTGTATTTAAATTAACACGATTTTTCTCTTTTTTAAATTTCTCTTCTTTTTGTTCTATTTCTACTAAGTAAGATTTATTATAAAGCTCTTTATAAGATTTTTGAGTTGCTTTTCCAGAAATTTCTTTTAATAATAGTTCATATAAATTATTTATTTGAACAACATCTGCTTTAAAATTTTCACAAGCTTCGCTCATTAATCTATTGTGAGATTTTCTTCCATGAATTATTGTCATTCTTTCATAATCTAAAAATTGAATAATATATTCTTTTACTGCTAGTAAAAATTCTACTTTTGCCTTTTCACCTTTTATGTACTTTTTATATACTTCTACTTTGGCTTCTCCTTCTTCAATATCATTTAATAATTTTTTCATTTTATCGAATGAAGCCAAATATATTGCAGCTAATTTTTTAGTATTTTCTACTGAAAATATTGTTACGTTTTCTATTACATCACCATTAAAAGGAATTTTTTCACCTTTTCCATTATCTTCTAGTTTTTCAATTATTTCTTCAAAATCATCAAATTCTGCAAACTCTGCAGATGCTTCGATTAATTCTGGTGTTATTCCTTCAAAATTGATTTGTGAAGCTTCTAAAACATTTACATAGTCATTTTCTGCCATTTTTTTATATCTTTTACATTTAGAAAGCTCAAATCTTTTATTATTATATTCTTCAAGTGTTTCTATTAATTCTTCTTTTTTCTGTTTCATTTCTTCGTTGTTTTTTTCAACATCTGCTTCTATTTTTTCAATTCCTTTTCTTGTGTTTTCTACTTTTCCTTCTATATTATTAAAAAGCAAATTTCTGTTGTATTCTAAATTAACACTTTTCTTATATAACTTTTCTTGGGATTGTTGCACGTTTTTTACTTTTTTAAATGACTCATTAAATTCTTGAATTGCTTCTTGTTCTTTTTGATAATTTGTTTGAAACTTCTCTAATTTTTGCACCAAATTGCAATAATTCTCAAAATTATCTTGTAAATTACAATCTGATGTATATCTTAGCAAAGTATCAAAATATCTCTCTAATACAATTGCACTTCTCTCATACATAATTAAAGAAACCTCCCAAGTCATATTTTCTTCATTATTATATATAACTTTGCAAAAAATGTCTATACAATTTTGAATAAAAAAAAATAATTTTCGATAAAAATTCTGTAAACCTTTTATTTTACGTCATTTTGTGATATAATTAATATGTTAGGTAGTCCATCTACTTTCAAGTGAAGGGAGAGAAAAAGACATGCTATCTCTTGCGTTGTACGTAGTGGCTCTGATCTGCTTCTTGCCGATAATTCTCGCTATCGTAAGCATCCCTGCTGTGCTGATTCTGGCACTGTTTGGTTGGCTTTGTGAGAAGCCATGGCTGAAGTGGGCACTGCTCGCTGTTCTCCTCGTGCTCTGGCTTTTGGACCGGTTCTTCTAGTCCTTACAAAGAGCACACCGCTCGCGCTTAGCGACCGACAAGGCACTGCTATTATCCTTTGGGAAACATGGCAGTGTTATTTTTTATTTTAGATTTAAATTTTAGTTTTCCTTTTTCTTTACAAATATTGCTTATTAGTTGTATAATTTGTGCATAGTAATCTTGAGAAATGGAGGGATGACTATGTTACTTAATAAATTAATTTCTAAAGTCGAAGTAATAAACAAAGTTGGTGATCTAAATTTAGATATAACTAATATACATTCAGACTCAAGAAAAATTAAAGAAGGAGGATTATTTGTTGCAATAAATGGCTTTTCAAAAAATGGCATAGAATTTATTCCAGATGCAATTAAAAATGGTGCAAAAGCTTTAATTGTAGAACCAGATGTTGATTTAAATTCACTTAATATTCCTAAAAATATGCCTGCAATATCTGTAAAAAATACAAGAAAAGCGTTAGCTGAAATTGCATGTGAATTCTATGATAATCCTTCTAAAAAATTGAAACTTATTGGAGTTACTGGAACAAAAGGAAAAACAACTACCACATTCATGATTAAATCTATTTTAGAAGCTCATGGATTAAAAGTTGGATTAATTGGTAGTATTGCAGTTTATATTAATGACGAAAAAATTGAAGACACTGATAGAACAACTCCTGAAAGTATTGAAATTCAAAAATATTTGGCAGCTATGGTAGAAAGGAATGTTGATGTTGCCATTATTGAAGTTTCTTCTCAAGCTATGAAATTAGATAGAGTTTCTGGCTCAGAATTTGATATTGGACTTTTCACTAATTTATCTGAAGACCATATAAGTCCAAAAGAACATCCAAATATGGAAGACTATTTTAATTGTAAATTAAAACTTATAGAGCAATCTAAGCATGGGGTAATTAATAACGATGATGAAACAGTTCGTAAAATAAAAAAATTATTACCTGAAAAAGATATTAAAACATTTGCAATAGATAGTCCTGCTGATTTCAAAGTAAATCCAGACACTGTTGTTATTACAGATTCATATATTGATTTTTCAATATTATTTAATGGGAAAGAAGAAAAAATAGAAGCATCAATTCCAGGAAGATTTAGTATTTATAATGCTTCTGGTGCAATTGCTGTATGTTCATATTTTGGCGTTACTGCAGATGAAATAAGACTAGCATTAAAAGATTTAAAAGTTCTTGGAAGAAGCGAACTTGTTCCAAATAAATTAGGACTTACAATTATGATAGATTATGCACACACACCTTCTAGCTTAGAAAGTATTTTAAAAGCTGTTAAAACTTATGCTAAAGGCAAAGTAATTTGTGCTTGGGGGGTTGGTGGTGATAGAGATACTGCAAAACGTCCTATTATGGGAGAAATTTCTGGAAGACTTGCTGATTTTACAGTTTTAATGTCTGACCAAGTTCGTACAGAAGATCCTTTAAAAATATTAAAAGAAATTGAAGTTGGAATTATTCCAACAGGAAAACCTTATAAAATAATTGTAGATAGAACTGAAGGAATTAGATATGCTATTTCAATAGCAAAACCTGGTGATATTATTGTTATACCAGGGCTTGGACACGACTTATACTTAGAAAGAAATGGTGTAAAATATCCTTATGATGAAAGAAAAGTTATTGCTAAATTAATTGACGAAATGATAGAATCTGGTGAAAGAACACCTATAGAATAAAAAAATAAAATGCAAACCCGCGGGAAGTCCCGCGGGATTTTTTCGCCTCCTTTAAGCTCAGATGATGATCGCCAGAAAGACGATTGCGACTACCGCACCAATCAGATTGGCTACGGCCTTGCTTGCTCCCATCGATTGTACGGTGTTTCGCGCCCACCGATACACCCGAGGGGTGGCTGTTGCTATCTGGCGGATTACCCATCCAATTGCTTGGATGATCGTCCGGCACACATAGCCGATTGCACCGAAGATGCCTCCGATAACCGTTGCGCCGAGGTTCTCGGAGATCCTCATTCCTGCCGCTCCGAACGCTATGATGATTCCGGTAATGATCAGGGCAATGACCGCAATCGGCTCAGCAGCTTCGGCACCCACCTGCTGCCACATGGGCAACTGGTTCGAAATCCAAGCAATAAAAAGCAGTATCAAACTTATCTTCCTCCTTGCTCAGTTGAGCGTCCAAATGGTGTTGTGTGAAACGTCGGTCGGGAAAGCCAAATTAGTTGCGATATTATTATATCATGTTTACATAAAATCGTCAACTGTTTTACATGTTTATATATCAATTTTTCCTTCAAATACTTTTTCTGCTGTTCCTATCAATTTTACATTTTCATTTTTATAAACTGTTTTTAAATTTCCACCTTGCAATTCCACATTTAATTCATTTTTTGTGGATTTATATTTATTTGCTATAACAGCAGATGCACAAGTTCCTGTTCCACAAGAAAAAGTTTCTCCTACTCCCCTTTCCCAAGTTCTTACCTTTATATTGGAATCGTCAATTACTTGAACAAATTCCACATTTATTTTATTTGGAAAATATTTATAATCTTCTATAAGTTTTCCATATTTTTCTATATCTACTTTTTTTAAATCATCTACAAAGCATACAGCATGTGGATTTCCAATTGAAAGCGGATATACCTTCATCCCTTCTATATGTATACTTCCTTTATAATTGTTTTCTAAATATATAACTGGAATATCTTGAAGGTTAAATATTGGTCTTCCCATATCTACACTTACTCTTAAAACAGTTTCTCCTTCTATTTCTAATTTAACTTTTTTTATTCCAGATAAAGTTTCTATTTCAAATTCGTCTTTATTAATCAAATTTTTTTCATAAACATATTTTGAGAAACATCTAATTCCATTCCCACACATTTCTGCTTCACTGCCATCTTTATTAAAGATTCTCATTTTAAAGTCTGCTTTTTTGCTTTTTTGAACTATTAAAATGCCATCTGCTCCTACTCCAAAATGTCTATCACATAAAAATTCTGCTAGCAATTTATAGCTATATTCTAAATTATTTTCTAAATAATCTATTATAATAAAATCATTACCAGTAGCTTGCATTTTGCAAAAAGAAAACATACAATCACCTCTTGGTTAAATTGTATGTTTTGGCTTTTTTAATATTCTTTTATTTTATAAAAACTTTTTTAGTACCATCTTTTAATGTTTTAATTTGTTAAGTTATATACTATTTGTATTATTTACATTATATACAAAAACTACTGGGAATTGCTTAGTTGCTCTTTTACTACAACATTAATTATTGTTCCTTCTTCTACCTGAGTTCCAAATGAAGGATCTTGAGATACTACTATTCCACTTGAACCATCTATGTTGATATTTAGGTTTCTAGCTTTTAGTGTGGCTATTGCTTGCCCTATTCCCATTTCTTCTATATTTGGAACTTCAACCATTGTTTTCTCTTGATTTTCATTTTGATATAACTGAATTGTTGAATTTTCAATTAATGCATTTCCATATTTAGGTACTTGTTCTTTTATGATAACCTCATCTGGATTTCCATCTATATGACTTGTTACGTTAAATCCTAATTCTTGCAAATGTGTTGTTGCTTGAGCTGCTGTCATACCTGTTACATTAGGAACAGAAATTAGATTTCTTTGTTCTGTTGGTGCCATAGTTGTGTTTGATGCTACACCTAAATAAGGTAAAACTTCTGATAAAATTTGAGCTGTAACTGGACCTGCAACTTGACCACCCTGATGGTTAGCTCCTTCTGAAAGTCCATATAGAGCAACTAATGTAACTATTTGTGTGTTTTCAATTGGTGATATTGCTATAAATGAAGCAACATAACCTTCATCTTCTCTTCCAACTGGAGGTTCAGAAGTTCCACTTTTTCCTCCTATAGCAAATCCTTCAACTGAAGCACGCCAACCTGTTCCATCTGTGACAACAGACCTCATCATATCTTTTATTTTGTCTGTTGTGTCTTTAGAAACAACTTGTCTTATTTCTTTAGTTTCTACCTTTTCTTTGCTTTCTGTGTCTGTATTTTCTATTTCTTTAATAATTTTTGGTTTTACTAAAACACCATCATTGCAAATTGCAGATACTGCTGTTATTAATTGAAGTGGTGATATTTCAAATCTTTGACCAAATGACATTGTTGCAAGTTCAACAGGACCAATTTGTTCTAATTTGTAGAAAGTTCCTGGATATGCTCTTGCTATATCGTTTCCTACACTATCAAAAAGTCCAAATGCTTGATAATATTTATATAGATTTTTAGCAGTAACTCTTTGACCTAATTGCATAAAAGCAGGATTGCATGAATTGCATAAAGCCTCTCTTAGAGATTGTGCTCCGTGTGGATTATCTGCTCTCCAACAACTTATTTCTTGATCTGCTACTTGATAAGAACCTGAACAAAAAAATTCTTTTTCTGTATCTGTTTCAACAAATCCTTCTTCTAAAGCAGCAGCTGCTGTTATTAATTTAAATGTAGACCCTGGTTCATATGTTCCTGAAACTGCTTTGTTTTTCCATAAATTTTGCAAATTAGTACTTCTATCAGCACTCTCTAATGCATTCCATTCTTCTTCTGAAAATCCTGTTCTTGAAAAATCAAATGGTTGATTTAAATTATAGTCTGGATAAGTTGCCATAGCTAATATTTCGCCATTTTGTGGATTCATTATAACAACATTTCCACCAGTTGAAGATGAATTTTTTTCAACAGCCTGTTCTAAATATCTTTCTGCTATTGATTGAATATTTGCATCTATTGTTAAGTAGATATTTCTTCCATTTTCAGAAGCCACATATTGTTCATCTTCGTCTGAAATAGCTTTTTTAGTAGCATCAACAGTTGTAACAATTTTTCCAGCAGTTCCTGTTAAAATGTCATCATATCTTTCTTCTAATCCTGTTTGTCCATTATTATCTGTTCCACAAAATCCAATTAAGTTTGAAGCTAAATCATTATTTGGATAATATCTTTTTGAGTCTGCATCTATATTTATTCCTGAAACTATATCATTATCAGATAACCATTTTTCTAGTTTATCTATTTTATCTTTCTCTACTTTTTTCTCTATTACAATTACTGTTTTATTTGAATTTAGTTTTTCCATCATTTCGTCATAAGTAATTTCGAATATACTAGATATTCCTTCTGCTATTACTTCTTTTGGTACTTCTTTTTTGTTTTTATAGTTAACTTTGCCTGGATTTAATGAAACTGTATCTACAGGTATACTTTGAGCTAATATTGCTCCATTTGCATCATATATTGTTCCTCTGTTTGGACTTAAAATTTGAGTTCTAACTTGTTGATTATATGCTTTTTCCGACCATTTTTTCCCATCAACAAATTGAATAATTATTAAATGGCCTGCAACAACAAGGAATAATAGTGTTGCTACAATTCCTATAAATATTAATCTTAAATTAAACTTAACAGTTTGATTATCTTTCTTTTTAGAGCTTTTTTTCATTATTTTCTCCAATTTTATTTGACAGTTTTTATTTAAAAATACCTATTATTGAGTTTACAAAAATTTTTACTAAATTTACAAGTGATCTTATTATGAAATTATTTTTATATAAATCTTGTAGTAAGTTTCTTACAGGTGGTATTTGCCAAGCTATGAAACATACTAATATAGTTACAGCTAAAACTATTATTGTATTTTTTATTTTTTTAAAGGTTAAAGGTGTTTTTTTGTTATATTCTAACTGTTTAAAATAGTCGTTATAAGCTTTGTTGTATGCTTGGTTATATTCTTCTTCAACTTTTTGTGCTTTTTTTAATTTTTCTTTAAAATCTTTTTCTGCTGCTCTTCTAACTTCTTGTTTTTCTTTTTCTGTTAAATCAACATCTTGTTCTTCTGTTTCCTCATATTCATAGTTGTTTTCCTCATCATAGTATTCACTATCATCTTTTACTGTTTGAGTTTTATTATTTGCATTTGGAACATTTTTTTCCACTTTATTTGAAGTTTCTTCATTTTCGCTATTTGCAACTTCATTATTTGTTACAACATTTTGTATTAAGTCTTCTGCTCTTTTCTTAGCTAAATCATTATCATATTTTTTTCTTTTTTCATCATTCATAACAATTTCATAAGCTATTTTTAGCTTATTTAGAATCATTTCATTTTCCTTGTTTTCTTCATCAGAAAGATTAGGATCCATTCTATATTCTGTTATTAAGCTTTGATAAGATTTTTCTATTTCTTCTTTAGAAGCATTTTCTTTAACTTCTAATAAATCATATATTGTAACCATATTCCACCTATTTACCTTCCATATAAATTAAAATATTTTTATTAAAACTTTAAATATCAAAAAAATATGTTGCCTCTAAATCTGCTTCATGCATAAGAAGAGCTAATGGATATTTTTTAAAAGCAAGTCCAATAGTTGTGTATAGTTCTTTTGGTTCTGTAAAGCCCATATGCCATCTTATGCAATATTTTTCTTCACTTGTAAGTTTTAAATATTCTGTAAGCATCATAACACTTTTTTCACCATGTCCATAAGGTATGGTATCGTCAACTGTATAGTATGGAACTTTTTCCCATTCTCCAAATTCATTTTTAGCATTTCTGTAATCAACCTTATAATAGTTTACTTTGCAAATATCGTGTAATAATGCAATTATTATAATACTATCTTCTGAAGAATTTATTTCTATTTCGGATTTTTTTACTTTATTTTTCAAAATTTCATAAACTTTCATGCTATGTTCTAATAAGCCACCTTCATAGTTTCCGTGAAATCTAGTGCTAGCAGGTGCTTTGAAAAAATCTGTTTTATTTTCTAGAAAATCTATTAGTTTATCCATTCCTTCTCTATTAGTTGATTTTAATAATTTTATAAATTCTTCTTTCATATTTTTAAATTTAGATTTTCCCTTCTTTTAATTTCATTTAATTTTATCATATAGAATTTAAAAAAACAACATATTGAATTTCTTATTATATGGATTATTTATATATAATAGAATATTAAAATTTGAGCATTGAATTTTAAATAATTAATATCCTGATTTTTTATTTTTCATATAGTTTTCAATATTTTCTGAAATATTTTTCCCTTGCTGTAATTCATTAAATAGAATATCTTCATTTTGTTTACTTCCAAATGTGAAATCTTCCAAAATATTATTTGGATTAACTTCTAAAGCATTGCAAATTATTATGAATTTGTTTAAAGTTAGACCATATATACCATTTTCTATTTGAATAATGTAGGTTGGAGTCATCATAGTTCTCATTGCTAAATCGGAAGTAGAAATATTTTTAGAAATTCTTATTTCTTTTATTTTTAAACCAATTTCTTTGTTAAAATCTTTTTTATGGTTAAAAATATATTGATTTACCTTTAAGGTTTCTGAATTAGAATTATACATATTTATCACTCCTTTAAAAAAAGTAAAACTATAATAGCATATAAAACATTTGTTTGTCAATATTGCATTTTAATATTTTTAAACAAAAAAATAACAACAATCGATTTTCATCAATTGCTGTTTTTTAAGTAAGTTTTTTAAATATTATTCTTCTGATGGAGTTGGGGCCTCTACTGGGCAAACTCCTGCACATGTACCACAAGATATGCAGACACTTTCATCTACAACATATCTTTCTGCTCCTTGAGATATGCATGTCATAGGACAAGCACTTGCACATGCTCCACAAGAAATACATTTTTCTGAAATTTTATATGCCATCAAAAACTCCTCCTTTCATAATATTTAGGTAACTTTTACCTTTATCTATTCTAAGTTCTATTTTCATAGAATTATAATAGTCTAAATATCATCTTGTGATGTGTTTTTCTTATCATCATCATCAAGTTTTTCCATTTTTTCTAGTTCTTTTAAGTCTTCTTCATTTTCAACATTTAATTTGTCATCTTCCACAACTGCATCTTTTATTACTACAACATCTTTTGCATCATGCTTTTTAAAGTAGAAGTCTTCTCCGTCTTGATATTTAACTCTTACTACTTCTTTTAAAGTTTCAACTGCAGATACTTCTCCAGTTCCTTCAGATGTTTTTACTATTGCACCTATTTTAGGTAATCTTTTTAATTTTTCTTCATACACATCTTGCTCATATTTTAAGCAACACATCAATCTTCCACAGTTTCCAGATATTTTTGAAGGATTTAATGATATGTTTTGCTCTTTTGCCATTTTTATAGAAACTGTTTCAAAGTTTCCTAAAAAAGAACAACAGCAAAGTTGTCTTCCGCAAATTCCGTTTCCACCACATCTTTTTACTTCATCTCTTACACCTATTTGACGAAGTTCTATTCTTGTTCTAAATACAGATGCTAAGTCTTTAACAAGTTCTCTAAAATCAATTCTCTTATCTGCTGTAAAATAGAAAATTACTTTAGAACCATCATATTTATATTCAACATCAATAAGTTTCATTGGAAGTCCGTGTTTTTCTATTTTTTCTAAGCAAATTTTAAAAGCATCTTTTTCTTTAGCTTTATTTTGTAGTCTCATTTTTTCATCTTTTTCTGTTACAATTCTTATAATCTTTTTTAAAGGTTCTGAAATTTCGCTGTCTTCTACTTCTTTACTTACTATTACAACTTCTCCATATTCTTCTCCCATTGCTGTATCAACAATAACTTTTGTTCCTTGTTGCAAACCAGTTATATTACCAGGGTCAAAATAATACATTTTTCCAGGTCTTTTAAATCTAACTCCTGTTACTACTTTCATTTAATTCCTCCCATATTTCGAAAAGCAAATTATCAATGCTCATATCGAAATTGCAATTACTTCTAAGCCTTTTTTCACATTTATTAACATATTTTATGCAATTAGCATATTTTTGATTTTCGTTAATTTTTGAATATAAACAAACTACTATGTAATCTAAAATGTCATAAATGTTCTCTTTATCATAAATTATTTTTCCATCTAATAAAAATTCTATTAAACTTTTTTTATCTATGCTTGAAATTAGTAAATCTATTTTTTCATACTTATCTTTAGACTCTTTTAAATTTATAGCTTTTCCAATGCTTCCATCAAATGATTTTAATAAATTTTCTGATACATTTTCATATCCTAATATATTTATTGCATAATTATATAATTCTTTTTCTTCAATATTTTTAAATTTTATAGTCATACATCTAGATTTTATTGTGTTTAAAATTAAATTTTCGTTTGAAGATATAAGAATTATTATTGCAAATTCTGGAGGCTCTTCCAATGTTTTTAATAAACAGTTTTGTGCCTCAGTAGTCATTTTTTCGCAGTCATTTATTATATAAACTTTTTTATCAGAAACAATTGGTTTTTCTATTACTTTTTCTGTTAGTTCTCTTATTTCATCTATTTTTATATTTTCACCAGATTCATTTATTAAATAAAAATCTGGATGATTTTTTCCGCTAAAACATGTACATGATTTACATGTACATGCCTTATCTTCTGTATTTTTATTTAAACATAAAACTTTTTTTGCAAATTCCTTTGCTATAAGTAATTTTCCTATGCCACTTGTTCCTAAAAACAGATAGCTATGTAAAATATTATTTTGTTTTATACTGTTTAATAAATAATTTTTTACATCTTGATTACCTATAATTTCATTAAAATCCAATTATTTTACCTCTATTTTTCTACTTTGCCAAATTCGCTAAATGGCCAAAATCTAAAGCAAACTATTCCTTCTAGTTTTTCAAAAGGTATACATCCAATTTGTCTACAATCTGTGCTTTTGGTTCTGTTATCTCCCATTGCGAAAAAATAACCATCTGGAACTATAAAATCATAAAATACATCTGATTCTGTAACAACATCATTTCTTAGATAGCTTTCCTCTAGTTCTTCTCCATTTACATATACTGTATTATTTTCTATTTTTACATGATCACCTTCAAGCGCAATAACTCTTTTAATGTAGCTTTTCTTTGTAATTTCTAATACATAGTATACAAATTTATTAAATATTCCTTTTGGATCTCTCTCATACACTGCAACAGGATTAGCTTGATCTGCTTCCCATTTCAAATATGTTTTTGTCGGTGCCTCAAATGTAACTATATCTCCTCTTTCAGGTTTCTTTTTTGTTATTCTAAAAGTTCTATTTAAAATTAATCTTTGGTCCTCCTGTAATGTTGGGAACATTGATCTTTGCTTTACTATTGTAGGGGTAGCTACAAAATATCTAAATACTAATGCTAGAACTAAAGCAATAACAATGCAGTATGCCCATTCCAATATATCTTTATATTTTTCTTTCATTTTGCTCGCCTTTCATCTGTAATCTTAAAGAATTATACATTATTTTGCCCGTTTTATCAAGTATGTTCATACTTATATTTATTTTTTAGCTGGTCTTCCTCTTTTTTTAGGTTTATCTTGCTTTTCTATTTTAGTAATTTCCACTTTATCAGTTTTTCTAGGTCTTCCTCTTTTAGCCTTTTCTGTTTTTTCTACTTTTTTTATTTTCTTAAGATTTTCTTCTGTTTTATCTTCTTCTACTTTTTTCTTTCTTGTATAAAATTTTGTAGCTGGCTTTTTTTCTTCTACTTGTTGTTTTTTTCTAGTATATCTCTTTGCAGATATTTCTTGTTCTTTCTTTCTTTTGTTTCTTGTTTCATCTATAATATTATTTCTATGTGCAGTATATGTTATTCTATTATAAGGAACATACTCTGCGTCATCTTCCGTCTCTTCATCTTCATACTCTGCGTTTTCTTCATATTCCTCATCTACTTCGTCATCATAATCTGCTTCTTCATATTCTTCATCTGTTTCGTCATCATAATCTGCTTCTTCTTCATATTCCTCGTCTACTTCTTCATTATAATCTGCTTCATCTTCATACTCTGTATCTTCGTATTCTGATTCTTCACCTTCATTTTCATAATTTAGGTCTTCTATCTCTTCATTTTCATAGCTTTCCATATCAAAATTAGGTAGTTTCTCGTTAACATCTTCTACTACTTCATCTTTTTTGTGTATAATATCATTTAAAGATTCTGCACTAAATACAGTTGTTGCGCCACTTGTTTTTTCTTGATTTAAAGAGTTTTCTTTATTCTTTTCTTCAATTTTTCCAGCAAATGCATTATACATTTCTTCTAAATCATTTTCTGTTTCTTCATCACTTTCTTCTATAGTATTATTTTCTTCATATTCTTCAACTAAATCATTATTAATTTCGTCTTCATTTATTTCTTCGTTATCATATTCTTCGTTTTCACTTATTTCTTCATTATTGTATTCTTCTATTTCGTTATTATTCTCTTCTAAATCTTCAGTATAGTAACCATTAATTTTGTTTATTGCTTCATCATCATATTCCTCATCTTGTTCTGTTTCTTCATAGTATTCTTCATCTTCACTGTCATATTTTTCATCTTTTTCTAAGTTATATTCAGGTGATTCCTCTTCGACGTCAAATTTTTTCATAAGTTTTTTATCTAATTCTTCACTATCATCATTAGCATTTTCTTTACTTTCATCATTAACATTCTTACTAAAATTAAATGTTCTGTAGCCCATTTTTTCGTATTTTGCATTTTCCATTTTTTCTCTTTTCTTTTTCTGAGCTTCTTTCTTATCCATTTTATAGCTAACAAATAATACTAGTGATATTAATACGGCCACAACAATAAAAAGTACAACTACTTTTATAAAATCTGTTTTTGGAGTTTCAGTGTATATCTCTGCCTGAGCTCCATATGTATTTTGAGCATATAATAATATTACTAGTAGGCTTATGAAAAATTTTTTTACTTTTTTCATATAAATCTCTCCTATTCCCCTGTATTTTTTTCATTAGAATTTCTTTCTTGTTTTGTTGGTATTCTTATTACCACTTCTGTTCCTTTTCCAACTTCACTTTTTATATCTATCATACCATTATTTTGGTCTAATATTTCTTTTGCAATTGAAAGTCCGAGTCCAGTTCCTCCCATTTCTCTTGTACGAGCTTTATCAACTCTATAAAATCTTTCAAAAATTTTATCTAAATCTTCTTTTGGTATTCCAATTCCATTATCTATAATTTTAATATATGCATCATTATATACACATCCAACATATACCTTTATGTTTCCGCTTTCTGGTGTATATTTTATTGCATTTGTAAGTGTATTTAGCACAACTCTTTCTATTCCACTTCTATCTGCATAAACTGGTGGTACATTAGATGTAACAAAACATTCTCCAACTTGATTTTTTCTTTTCATTTCTAGGTCTAATCCGTCAAAAGTATATTTTACAAGTTCTCCTAAATCAAATTCTGCTTTTTCTATTTTTACTTTTGAAGTATCATATTTTGAAAGAATTAATAAATCGCTAACCAATCTTGCCATTCTGGCTGCTTCTGCAGATATTCTTTCTAAAAATTTTTTACTAGTTTCTTTATCTACATCATTTTCAATTAATGTATCTGCATATCCCATTATAGAAGTTATTGGTGTTTTTAGTTCATGTGATACGTCAGCAACAAATCTTTTTCTCATTGTATCTACTCTAACTTGTTCTGTTATGTCTTGAATAACAACAATTACACCACTTGGCATATCATTCTCATTTTTAAAAGGAGCAAATAATAAATTTATTATTCTATCTTCAATTGTAAGTCTTTGTTCTGAAGAAGCTAAATTATCTAGATAAATAACTTTCTCTAAATTTATATCAACATCATATTTATTAAATATTTCTTCAAATGTTTTTTCTTCAGTTAAATTTAAAAATGTTTTTGCAGCTGTGTTAATATGAATTATATTTCCTTTCATATTAAAAGCTATTACACCATCTGTCATATGTAGTAAGATTGTTTCTATTTGTTTTCTTTGTCTTGTTGCTTCATTAAGATTTTCTTTTAATTCAGCATTCATTAAGTCAAATGCTGAAACTAAATTATCTATTTCATTTTTATTTTTGTTATTATCCTCTAAATATTTTTCACTTTTAGTTGCCTTTTCTGCACTTTTTATTAAGTTTGAAAGAGGTGTTATAAGTTTTTTATATATGAATATACCTATTACAATCATAAGTACTACAAAAATAAGTAGACCTAATAATATTATTATTTTTGTATTATGTATTTGTGACTGTATTAATTGTTCAATTTCTTGTATAGAAGTGTTTGAATTAATTTCTTCATCTATATTTCCTAAATTGTAAACAGTTAATGTTCCTAATGTTGTTATAACAATAATTCCAACAATAGAAAAGGCAAGAACAATTTTAATCTGTATATTCTTTAACATTTTAATCTCCTAAATTGTTAATAATTTCTTTTTACATTATATACTTAAGCTATTTTTTATTCAAGAAAAATTATATCAAAAAGCGAAATAAATTTATAAATTTATTTCGCTTTTTAGAGTTTTAACTTTAATTAAAATATATAATTAATTTTTATCTGTTACATAGTATCCTACTCCTCTTTTTGTGATAAGGATTTTAGGATTTGCTTTATCTTTTTCAATTTTATCTCTAATTCTATTCATTGTAACATCTATTGTTCTAATTGCTCCAACATATTCTTCGTATTCCCAAACTTCACGAAGTAGCATTTCTCTAGTAACAACTTCGCCTGGTTGACTTGCTAAATATTTTAGAACATCGAATTCTTTTTTAGTTAAATTAATAACTTCTCCTTTAACTCTAGCCTCAACTTTCTTAAGGTCTAATGTTAAGTCCCCAACTTTTATAATATTATCTTTATCTTCATTTTTTTGATTATTCATTTCAATATTTGCATTTAATTCAGCTTTTCTTAAATTTGCTTTGATTCTTGCCATAACCTCTCTAATTTGAAAAGGCTTTGTAATATAATCATCTGCTCCCATTTCTAATCCGACAATTTTATCTGATTCTGTATCTTTTGCTGATATCATTAGTATTGGTATATTTGATATGTTTAAAGCATATCTAATTTTTTTACATACTGATATACCATCTAGTTTAGGAATCATAACATCTAATAAAATTAAATCTGGTTTTTCATTAATAGCCATTTCAACAGCTGTAACACCATCATAAGCTTCTAATGTGTTATAACCTTCTTTTTGTAAATTAAATACTAATAATTCCATAATGCTTTGTTCATCATCTACTACTAATATAGTTTTCTTATCTTTTTCAACAATCTCTTCCACAGAATTACCGCCTTTCTAAAAGAAATTTCAATTTTACTATATCGTTATATCATATTTAACAATTTTGTACAAGTTTTTTTTCAAATTTATTACATAAAAATTTCAATATTAAAAATTTTGCAATTATCTTGTAGCAATATTTCTTTCTCTTTGATTTCTTCTCCATTTACGATAAACTTCTCTACACCAGTATTTTTGCCTTTATTGTTTTTAACTTTAATTTTATATAATGTGGTTTTATATTTATAATTAATTTCGTATTCTTTCCAAGATTTTGAAATACATGGCTCTATTTTTAAGAAACCTTTTTCAATTTTTAATCCTAAAATATATTCTAAAATTGCTTTATAATACCAACTACTAGAACCTGTATACCAGTTCCATCCACCTCTTCCTATCAAGTCTTTATTACTATATAAATCTGCTTCTAAAACATATGGTTCTAATTTAAATTTTTTTGCTTCTTCTTTATTTTTACTATGCTCAATTGGATTAATAAGTTCTGCAAATTCTACAGCTTTGTCTCCAAAACCTAAAAGCACTTCTGCTATAATAAGCCAACAACTACTATGAGTATATTGTCCTCCATTTTCTCTAATTCCTGGTGGATATGATTTTATATATCCTGGATTTATACTGGACTTTTCAAATGGTGGATCAAACAATTTTATTATTTTATTTTCTTTATCAACTAAATAATTTTCTGCCTCTTCCATTGCAATAAATTTTTTATCATTTTCTCCAACGCCAGATATAACTGCCCAACTTTGACAAATGCTATCTATTCTACATTCTTCTGAATTAATACTTCCAATTTCTTCTCCATCATCTGTAATTGCTCTTTTAAACCATCTTCCATCCCATCCAACTGTATTTATATTTCTTTTTAAATTTTCTTTACATTCTGTATATCTTTCTACTAAATCTTCTCTTTCCTTTAATTTACAAATTGGTATAAATCTATTTAAAATATCATATAAGAAAATTCCAAGCCAAACGCTTTTGCCTTCTCCTTTTGCTCCTATTTTATTAAATCCATCATTCCAATCTCCTATACCTATTTTAGGAAAAGGTTCTATTCCTTTTTTTATAACAAGTTCTATTGCTTTTATGCAGTGGTTAAATATGCTTTCTTTTACATTGCTTGCATAATATGCATCATATCTTTCAACTTCGCCATCTGCTAAAATATTTCCATTTAAATACTCAACTTCTTCATCTAAAAAGCTTGTATCATTTTGAAATTCAACATATTCAATTACAGCATAAACAAGCCATAACATATCATCAGAAAATCTAGTTTTTATTCCTCTTTTAGTTTCATTATGCCACCAATGAAGCACATCTCCTTCTATAAATTGATGCCTTGCGCAATTAATTATTTGTTCTTTTAAATAATTTGAATCTATAAATTTCATTCCTAAAGTATCTTGAAGTTGGTCTCTAAAGCCATAAGCACCACCAGATTGATGATATCCTGTTCTTCCTAAAAGTCTACTTGCTAAAGTTTGATACACAAGCCAGCCGTTCATCATAATATTTATAGATTCTGAAGGTGTTTTTACTTTTATAATGTTTAATATGTCATTCCATTTTTGTTTTGTACTTTCTAGTTCGTTTTGCACATTATTTATATCATCATATTTTTCTTTTATTTTTAAAATATCGTCAAAATTATTTTCCTCGCCCATTATTATATAAAAATTTCTGTCTTCAAATTTATCTAATTTTAAAATAAATTCTATTCCAACACACGAATTTTTTCCAAGTCCAGATTTATTATTTAAATTTGTATATAAAGCATTTGGATTTAATATATCTCCATTTCCAAAAAAGTTATCCTTTTCACCTGTAAAGCTATTTATTTCTAAATCACTTGTTACATACATTATTTTATTTTGAAAGCTCTCTTCATTAAAAACATTTTCTATTTTCAAAATATTTTTATGTTTTTCTACATACAAATTTCCATTAGTTAAATATTCGTCTTCTCCTAAAACAGTTTTTATATATAAAATCAATTTTATTTTTCTTTTTTCATTAATAATATTCTTAATTCTAAACTTAAGAACTTTTAAATGCTCTTCATTTGGTACAAAAATTTCAAGTTCTTGATTTAAATTGTTATTTGAATTTTTAAGTTTTGTATACCCAAAACCATGAGTTATATAATAATAATTTTTATTTGGAATAATTCCAGAGTTTAATGTCCAAACCATTTTATTGTCTTCATCTTTAATGTAAAAAATTTCAGATGGAAAATCTGTTACTCTATCATTATTCCATGCTGTTAGCCTATTTAATCTACTATTTTTGTTCCAAGTATATCCACCTAAATTATCTGTTACAACTGTTCCAAAAAACTTATTACAAATAATATTACTCCAAACAGATGGAAGCGGGTTTTCATCATTTTTGTAAATAAAATATTCTCTTCCATCTGGCATAAAGCCTCCATAAGAATTGTCAAATAATAATTCTTCTTTTTTTAGTGGATAAATTTCTGTATCTAATTTTAAGTTTCTTTCTTTTTTTATTTTTTTAACTGATTTTTCTTCTTTTTCTAAATCTTTTAAAGTTTCTTCTATTCCACCTTTTTCTGCATCTATACAAAGTTTTGCTTTAAACTCTATTACTTTTAAATCATCTTTTAAAATTTCATCTTTATTTAAAACAAAAATTCCAGAATCTATATTTTTTAAATAATCTATTTGTTTATTTGAAATAACTTCATTTATAGAATCTTTTACATATCTTTCATATACATTAGTTTCTAAATTCAATATAACTAAATCTATAAAAATTTTTTTAGCTCTATAGTATTCATAAGCACTAATTATTTCTTCAACAACATAAACATCTTCTATATTTTTTATTTTAACTAATAAAATTGGATTATCTCCTGAAATACCAAATTTCCATAAACTATTTATTTGTGCATTTTCAATTTTTGAAACTGATTTTAAAGGATTTAATTTTAATATATATTTTAAAAGTCTAGTATATAAGTCTAATTTTTTAGAATCTACTTGCAAGTATTTGCTTTCTTCTTCGCTTCTAGCTTTTGCTATATTTAAAATTCTAATAATTTCTTCATCACTTTTTATGTTTTCTAAATTTTCTATTGCCTCTTCTTTAGTGTCTGAAACAGATATTAGAAAATTTATGCTTGCTTTTTCTCTGCTTCTAATTTTTATTGTTCGTTTCATTGCTATAATCCAATCTGTTACTTGAGAAACTGTTTTTGAAAAATTTTTTTGAGCTTTAAATATTTTTGAAACATCAATATTTTCTCTTCCTAAATATTTTTCTTTATCTATTTCATATTCAAAATCCACAATTTGTTCATCTTCTGTGTATAAAGTTGTTGCTAAAAATTTGCTTTTTTCTAACTCTCTATCTTTTTTCTCAAATATAAGATTTTCGTTTTCTTCTTCAATTTTCATAAATAATTTGTTAAAAGCTGGATGTGAATATTCTTGCATTTTTCTAGACAAAGATGGCTCAAAATCTGTGATTACTTCTAAAAATTCCTCTGTGCTTCCAAGATTTTCTATTTCTATTCTTCTAATTTCTATATTTCTATTTGGATCTAAGCTTATTATTTCTTCAATTTTCAAGTTATTTTCTTGCTTTACAAATTTTGCTTTATCCGGAGAAAAAATAACTTTTGCATTTTCCTTAATATCAATTACTTTTTTCGTTTTTATATTTCTTATAAAACTATTCATTCTTTGATTTAATTCTGAAGTTTCTTTAAACTTATTTACCATTAAACCATCAAATTCACTAATACTTTCTCCAGAATCATCTATTGTAATTTTATATCTATCATTTGAAATAACATTTATATTTTTAAAATTTCTATTTGGTTCTTCTATAATTCTTTCTAAATATGAGCCCAAATTTAAATTTTTAGTTTTTGTAATTTTTTCTTTTTTCTCTTTAGTAATAATCATTTGTATTGGCATTCTTTCTTCTAAAAGAATATTTGTTGCTTCTATTTCTGGATTATTATTAAACCTTCTTTTTAAAATATTTTTATTTAATATATTATTTATAGAAAGTAAAATTAATCCCTGATGATGTGCCATATATGTTTTTACAACTTCTTTTCCATTTTCCTTTACTCTAGATGGTGTATAATCTATTGATTCATAAAATCCATATTTCCCAAGTCCGCCTTCTTTTTCTATTCTTTTCAAATTTTTAATTCCATTTTCTAACTCATCTTCTAAAGATAAACAAGTGCTATATGGTGAAACAACAATATCATCTTCTAGCCCTCTTCTTAAGCCAAGCCAAGGTATTCCAAATGCTCTATATTGATAATTATTATTTAAGTCTCTTAAATTAAATGCAGATTCTGAAATTCCCCATGGAATTCCAAGTTTTTTACAATATTCTATTTGACTCATTATAGCAAATTTGCTAGCTTCATCTAGGAGACTTCCTTTATATCTTTTTAAATTTATATTTGGCATTAAATATTCAAAAGCTGTTCCTGTCCATGAAACTAATCCTTTATATCCATTTAAACTTGTAAGAGTTCTACTTAAATTATTCCAATGCTTAACTGGTACATCTCCTTTTGCTATTGCTATAATACTTGCTTGCCTTGCCTCAGATGCTAGAAAGTCGTAATATGAGTCTGTTAGCTTATTTTCTTCTAAGTTATATCCTATTGACAACAGTCTTGTTTTCTCACTATATAACTTTGAAAAATCTGCATTATTTATAAGCTCTGTTACAGTATTTATTAGATTTTCTAAATCTCCTCTGTTCTTATTTTCTATCAGAAAATTTTTTACTATATATAAATATCCAACAAAGTTTCCACTATCTACTGTTGAAATATATCTTGGCAGAAGTGGCAATAATGTTTTTGTGTTATACCAATTATATAAATGTCCATTCCATTTGCTGAGCCCACTAATTGTGAAAATAGTTTTATTTAAGATCTCTATTGTTTTCTTAAAATTAATAAAGCCTAAATCATAAGCAGATATAATTGCAAGTAGTTCCAATCCAATATTTGTAGATGAGGTTCTATTTACTATTTTATTATTTCTATCTTCTTGATAATTATCTGGAATTAGAAAGTTGTTTTCCTCATTAATATATGTTTCAAAAAAACTCCATGTTCTTCTTGCAATTTCTTGCAAATAACTTTTATTTGTTTCTGAAATTATATTTTCTTTATTATTTTCTAAGCTAATATACCATGCTACTGTTGGTGCAATTATCCAAAGGAAACTTAACATTTTAGAAATAATTCCTGGTATAACTAAAAAAAAGATTCCAAATATTAAATTTACATTCATTTCTTGATAAACATAAATTAAACTTGTTTTGGAATTCTTTTCTGCATCTTCTGCTGTAACCCATTCTAGAAGTTTTGTTTTATTTTTCATTCTATATATGCTTCTTATAATTGCATCTAAATTTTGTATAGTTTCATAAGGTAAAAATAATATTTGTAAAAAAATTCTGCTTATGCTTATTTTTATACTGTTTAATTCTTTTGAAAATTTTTTATATGCATAAACAGCACCTGTAATATTGCTTTCTTTAAAAATAATATAGTTTATTATATCTATTAAAAAAGGAATTATTATTGATATAACTCCAATTCCAAAAGTAATTCCATTTGCCAAATTATTTTGTAATATTCCTAACGCACTAAAGAAAATTAAAATTAAACTAAATATTGGAAGCAAACTTCTTCTTAGATTATCATATATTTTAAATTTTGATATTTCATTTAATCTCACATTTTGAAGCCATTTTATAATTTGCCAATCTCCTCTTGTCCATCTGTGATTTCTTAAAATATATGGAATATATTTTGAAGGATATCCATCTAAAAGCATTACATCTGTTAAGAGTCCACATCTTAAAAAATTTCCTTCTAATAAATCATGACTTAATATTGTATTTTCAGGAAATTCATCATGCAGAATCTCATTATATACTTCTACATCGTAAATTCCTTTTCCAGTAAAAATTCCTTCGTCAAAATAATCTTGATATATATCTGATATGGCATTTGTGTAGCAATCTATTCCTCCTTTCATACTATATAGCTCAATAAATAACGTCTTTTGTGCTAAAGAAAGGTCCATTCCAATTCTTGGTTGCATTATTCCATATCCATCAATAACTTTATAGTCTTTTATAACTGGAACATTTAAAATATAACTCATTGCTCCAATAAGTTTAGATGCTGTTTTTAAATTCAAATTTGTATCACTATCTAAAGTTATAATATATTTTATTTTAGGAAGTTTGGTTTTCTGTTTTTCTATTGTATTTTCTAAAAAATTATTATCTATTATTCTTGTTATATATCTATTAAAAGTTGTGAGCAGGCCTCTTTTTCTTTCCCAGCCAATATAAGAATTTTCTGAATCGCTCCACATTCTTTTTCTATATAAAAAATGAAATTTGTTAAATTTATCTGTTTTATATTTTTCATTTAATTTATTGCATATTTCTAAACCACTTGATATTACTTCATTGTCAAATTCTTTTACTGCAGTATTTTCTTCAGAGCAATCTCCTAGCAAAGCAAAATATAAGTTTTCAGATTTGTTTGCTAAGTAGTAAACCTCTAATTTATCAAACATTTCTTTAACTTTTTCTTTTGATTTTAGTACTGTTGGAATTACAACAAAAGTGTTTTTGTTTTCAGGAATTCCTTTTTCATAATCCATTTTTGGTATAAGAGTGGGATTTTTAAATTTTCCCATTAAATAGTTTTCTATTCTCAAAAATATTTCTGAAATTGGAATATAGGAAAGTATTGAAATAAATAGTGATATGATTAATTTGCCACTAATATTATAAAGACCAAAACATAAACATAAGCAAAAATATATTGGTACTAAAATATTTGTTGCAATATATAATTTTGCTTTTTGTCTATAACTTAATTTTTTATTTTCTTTAATTTCTAATATGTTGTTTAATTCTCTAATTCCATCTTGTTTTATTAAATAATATCCTACATGTGATTTTTTCACATCTTCAAGGTTCTTTGAATTTTCATATCTTTTGCAAAGTTCTATTAATTTTTCTGAAATATAAATTTCTGAAATTTTATTTTTTCTAGCTTTTTTCTCAATAATCTGTCTATAATAGCTTTTGCTTTCTTCGTCCATTTGAGTATATATTCCAGAGGGGTCTAATTTTAGTATTTCTTCTGAAGCATTCATATAGCTAAAAAGTTCTGTAAAATCAATTCGATTTATTTCTTTAATACTTGTTATGCAATTTCCCATTGTGATTTTTATGTTAGCTATATGAAAATGTTCTTTTTGAATAACCTCTGATACAGAAAGTCCAAGTTTTTGAACTTCTTTTGCAAGTATGTTTTGATATTCTACTGCTTCTTTTCCATACGTTTTTAATTTATAAGACATATATTCTATAAAAGAATATTTTAATTTTTCATCATTTACTTTTAATATTTTTATATTATTATTGAATACTAAATTGCTGTTTTTCTTTTCTACAATTCTTTCTATTATGCTTTCTGCTTTATATTTTTGAATTTGTGAAGAATATATTTTTTCACAAAGCTCTTTAATATGAGAAATTAATGAAATTTTCAAAAAAATTCCAATGTTTTCAAGCTCTTCCATGCTTAGAAGTTTCTTTTTTTGATAAGCTTTAAGTGCAATATCTAAAATGTCTCTATCTATTTTGCAATCTGTAAAAGCTACAATTTCTTCTGCTAAAACATAACTTCTTGCAAATCCAAAAAATCTGTCATTAGATAGACCAATCATATTTTTATATTTTTTTACTTTAAGCTCTTTTTGAATGGTTTTTACAGTTTCTTCTATAATATAAAAATTGTCTAAAATCCATTCTCCAGCAGCATGAATTTTTATTCCAAGCTTTATGTGTTTAGTAAGCAAATTATAAGTTTCTAAAATAAATTTATAATCTTCTATTAAATTATTTATTGGATAAGTATTTTTATTTGAAGAACTTCTTGTGTTATGTTCAGATGCAGTTTTTTCAATATGCTTAGCTAATTGATTTCTGTCTAAAAGAGTTCCTCTTATATTTAATTTTTTGTACTTTTTCATAAAAATCCCCTTATGCTTTTTTAAGGTATTTTTGCCAGATTTTTATGAATTATACAAATTTTTGTGAATTGCATAAGTTTTATAAATCTTTAATATTGAAGTTTCTTTTTTATTCCCAAACCTGTTCCCACACAAATTGGTGTTTCAATTATTGGCGTTCTCTTTGTTTCATTTTTCGCAGGATTAGAAACATCTACTTTTAAACTCTTTATAAAATCTGATTCTTCGCTATAAACTTCTTTTGGAGGTTCAAGTTCTTTTATTTTATCTTTTTTAAATAAATTTTTTATAAATAATAAAAATTTTTTTATAATTTCCATATTTTTCTCCTTTAATTTTTGACCTCAAATATGTTCCTTATCTTTCTTCTCCTTCATTTTCTTTTTCTGGTGCCATATTATTAGGAATAGCATTTTTCTTCATATAATCTTTTTCTTCTTGTGAAACTCTTTGATTTTGAAGATAGTATGCTTTCCAAGGCCTTATTCCATTTCTAGCTTGTAAGTCGAAATCATAGCAATCAAATTTTTTCTCAAATTCTTCTCTTGAAATTGCTACCATACTTCCCTTTTCTTTATCTGCAACAAAAAAACTTTCTCCAAGCTCTCCCATATCTGCATAAGTATATAAAACAGGGCTTTTAGATTTATCATTTTTATCATATACCCTATTTATAACAACTCTTCTAATATTTTCATTTTGTGACCCTAGTAATGCTGATGAAAGGAATTCCATACTTTCATATGGAGCTTTAGTAAAAGTTGGACAAATCTCTGATGTTATTTTAAACATTTTTTGAAAATATGTATTTGGATCAGATTCATACATTTTTCCAGCAGTTTTAAATAAATCATTATATACACTAGTTGGAAACTCACCATTTTCTCTAGCAAGTCCAACACTTGCAAATACTCTTCTTAAAGATAGTTCATCTAAATTAATAGTTGCATTTTTTATTTTTGGTGCGCCAGGTATTTCTTCACACACGAATCTGTGCGCATACGAATCTGTACCATCAGGTTCAATATCTAATTCTCTTGCTTGTTCATAAGTTATACAAAATGTTGGAGGTCTAAGTCCAAATCTATGACTAGCTAAATTCCAAGTTGGATCTACTATTGTATCTCCTTTAATTACGCTCCCATCTGCACATGGAAGTTCAATATTTTCTACTTTAAGAAAGGCATGAGTATCACTACTTATGATACTACTTTTAATTCCTAATCTATTTAATATTTCTTTTTCGAGTTCTGCTATACCAAGACATACCCCATATCCTGAAGATATTATTTTCCAAATAGCTCTTTCATCGTTTGTGTTAGCAATTTCTGTGTCATGGTCTGGGCTATAGCTTATCTTTTTTCCGATAGCATTATCTACTATTGCAAGTTTTTGTATATCACTAAGTTCTGGTGGTATACTTTGTATTAATGATTCTATCCACTTTTCACCTTCTAAATATTCTGCTCCTGTAGAATAAAACATATCTCCTAAGTTTTGAACTAATAAATCTGGACATATTTTATATAATTCTGAAAATTTTTCCTTTTCTTCTTTATTTAGAGTTTGTGGATTTATCTTAATCCATTTATCAAGCCCACGATAATCTTGTAAATCCTTATCAAAATCCACTTTAATTACCATTTGACTTTTATTACTAGATAAATATGCTCGCATTGCTAACAAATTTCTATATTCTGCTGGAATAAGAGATTCATCTATTTCTTCCTTTGTTTCTTGTCTCAATGATAAAATTACATTTGTTAATTCTTCTGGCTGAAGGCTAAAATCTCCTAAATTTTCTATAAATTTCTTTTGTGCTTTTGTGTTTAATCCATGTACAATACTAGAAATAGATCTTTTTTTCTCTTTATAAAATTCTGGATGTTCTATTAGAAAATCGTGTATTGTACTATAGTCTAAAGTAGTTAAAAACCAATTCTGCTTAAAACGAAGGTCAGCTTCTTCTTTAGGATCTGTTGCTTTTTGTAACAATGCTTCATATATTTTTTTCATACTCATTTGGTCTTTATGATCCCAAGTGTTTGAATCAAATATATTAAAACTTGCATCAGCTTGTGAAGGTACATCTTTTGTTTCTTTAGTATCCATCTTTTTCTCCATTTACAATTTTAATTATTCTTATTTTATCATAACTATTGCACAAAAATGCTATTTTTAACTTAAATGTAATAAAAGAGAATAGACTTAAATATAATTATAATGAATTTATAAGAAAATATTTCTAAGAATTTAATATTTTAAACACTTTATGCTTTTTAAGGAGAATAAATTTCAATATGATTTTGCTTAATAAAAAAAGACTAGTTTTTATAACTTTAAGTTTAATTTTTTCAATTTTTTATTATAGTTTTTTAAATACTAATTTAGAAACACAAACAGTTTCTTCCCTTCCTATATCTAATCATACAATTATTTTAGATGCTGGGCATGGAAATCCTGATGGTGGAGCAGTTGGAGAAGATGGTTCTATAGAATCTGACTTAAATTTAAAAATTGTTTTAAAATTACAAGCTTTACTTGAAAGTTCTAATTGCAATGTTATTTTAACTCGTTCTGATGAAAATGGTATTTATGAAGCTGATAGTAGCACCATTAGAGAGAAAAAAATTTCTGATATGAAAAATAGAGTAAAAATTGCAAATAATTCTAATGCAGAATTATTTTTGTCAATACATATGAATAAGTTAGAGCAAAGTGAATATAGTGGTTACCAAACTTTTTTCAAGGCCAAAGATGAAACAAGTAAAAAAATTGCTAAAAATGTTCAGCTTAGCTTAAATAATTTTTTAAAAAAAGAAAAAACAAGAGAAATAAAATCTATTTCTGGAATCTATTTAACAAAAAATGTGGAAATTCCTCTTGTTATTGTTGAATGTGGATTTTTATCAAATGCTGAGGAAAATAAAATTCTCCAAACAGATTCATATCAAAATGAGCTTGCTTGGAGTATTTATATTGGGATTATGGATTATTTTGAGAATTAAATAGTGTAATTTTTAATAAAATTTAAAAGTAGCTATAATATGTTTAATTCATTACATCACTCGCTCAAGCTAATTATCGCAAAATTGGTAAATAGCATTTTTCGGCACCCTTCCATCAAAAGATGAACTCTTTCCGAAAAATGTATTAACCAATTTTAGCTCAATTACTTTCGATTCGTTCTTTCATTCATTAAACATAATATAGCTACTTCTTAATTTTTTAATATTTTATTTTTATCTCATCAAATATGAGAAAATTACTGAACTTAATTTCAAACTATTGTGCTTAATTGTTCCGTCTGATGTTGTTAATAAATCATCTTCAATTAGTTCATAATTTCCTTTTCTTATATTTTCATAATCAATTGGAACTTGGTCTTTTTGTTCTTCTGTTTCATATTTTTTAAGCATTTCTTTAGGAATAACTGTGTTACTTGCAATAACAACATCTATAGCATCTTTTCCTAAATATTGCTCTAATACGTTTACATGGTCGCTTACTCCAAATCCGTCTGTTTCTCCTGGTTGAGTCATTGCATTACATATGTATAGAACTTTTGCTTTTGCTTTTTTTATTGCTTCTACAACATCTTTGCAGATGATGTGTGGCATAACGCTTGTGTAAAGGCTTCCCATACTTAAAATAATTAAATCTGCTTCTTTTATTGCATCAAAAACTTCTGGTAAAACATGTGGTTCTTCTTTATAGAAAAATCTAGAATATTTTTTATTTGCTTTTGTAATTTCTTCTTCACCTTCTATAATTTTTCCATCTGTTGTTTCTCCCATTAAAGTTAAGCAATCCTCAGAAAGTGGTAAAACTGTATGTTTTACGTCCATGATTTTACTTAAATATTCAATACTTGTTTTTAAACTTCCAGTTTCTCTAATTAAAGATGTTAAAATTAAATTTCCAAGTGCATGCCCATTAAGCTCACTATATGTAGATAATCTATATTCCATAACGTCTCTAACTTCATCTGGTAGTGTAGATAAATTACTTAAAACTTTTCTAATATCTCCAACTGCTGGAGTTGAGAATTCTTTTCTTAATCTTCCTGTGCTTGAACCATCATCTGATACAGTAATAACTGCTGTAATATCTACAGGGAAATATTTTAAACCTTTTAAAACAAATGAAGTCCCTGTTCCTCCACCTAATATTACTATTTTTTTATTTTTTTGCATAAATAATTCTCCTTAAAACAAAATTCTAATATATTTTATTCTTTCTTTTATGTTTATGGTACTCTAAATTTCACTTCTACCTTCTAAAGCTTTTGTAAGAGTAATTTCATCTGTGTATTCTAAATCTCCTCCAACAGGAATTCCTCTAGCAATTCTTGTTGTTTTTATTCCTAAAGGTTTTACTAGTTTAGAAATATACATAGATGTTGCTTCTCCCTCTACTCTAGGGTTTGTTGCTAAAATTATTTCTTTTGTTTCTTCATTCATTATTCTTGTTAGTAATTCTTTTATTTTTATATCGTCAGGTCCAATTCCATTCATAGGAGATATTGAGCCATGTAAAACATGATAAACGCCATTATATTCGTGCGTTCTTTCCATTGCAATTACGTCTCTAACATCTTCAACAACACATATAATAGAATTATCTCTTTTAGGATTTGAGCATATATTACAAGGATCTGTGTCTGATATGTTGAAACATTTTGAGCAAAAATGCAAATTCTTTTTAGCATTTAAAATAGAATTTGTAAATTCTTCTGTTTCTTCCTGACTTAAATCAAGCATGTAAAAAGCCAATCTTTGAGCCGTTTTATGTCCTATGCTAGGCAATTTTTCAAAACTTTCTATTAATTTTTCTATTGAAGGTGAATAATATGACATATTTTTTTCCTTTTATTTTATATTTTACATTAATCCTGGTATATTGTATTTTCCAAATTGTGCTGATTGTGCTTCGTCAACTTTTCTTAAAGCTTCATTTACTGATGTTAAAATTAAATCTTGTAGCATTTCTACATCATCTGGGTCTACAACATCTTTTGTTAATTTTATTTCTTTTATTACTTTATTTCCTGATACTTTTACATATACTGCTCCGCCACCTGCTGTTGCATCAAATTCTCTGCTACCTAATTCCTCTTGAGTTTTTTCCATATCTGCTTGCATTTTTTTAGCTTCTTTCATCAATTGGTTTATGTTCATTCCGCCGAAGCCTCCCATTCCTCCTGGAAATCCTCCTCTTTTACTCATATTTAAAATTCCTCCTTTAAAAATTTTAGTCTATAATGTTTATATCTATTCCTAAATCATTTATTGATGATGTTTTCTTACTTTCTGTTTTATTTTCTTCTTTTGTTAAATCTTTATATTTTAAATGAATTTGTTTTCCTGTAATTTTAAATATTTCAGTTACTAATTCATTTTTATTATTAACATCTTCTAAAATTCTTTCATTAAATGATGTTAATCCATTTGGAAATTCCACTTCCCAAACTAAATCATTTACTTCTTTTATTCTAGTATTTATTAAAGATGTATATAATCTAATTTTTCCATTTCTTTTTAGAGTATCTATTACTCTTTTCCAAGCTATCTCAACATTACTAGAAACTAAAGTAGTTTCTTCTTTCTTTTCTTCTTTTTGCATTTTTGGTTTTTCTTGTTTTTCTTTTGGTGCTTCAGTTTTTACTTCTTCTACTGTTTCTATATTTTTTAAATTTAAATTTGCTATTTTTTGTTCTAGTGCTTGTAATCTTTTTTCTATGCTTGAACCAGCACTAGAAGAAAATTCTTGTCTGCATACCTTTATAACTCCAGTTTGAAACATAATTGTTTTTTGTGATGACCATTTTAAATCATTTTCCAAATCTGATAATTCATAAATAATGTTTAATAGAGTTTGTTCATCTGAAATATCTGCTAATTTCTTTATTTCTTCTAGCTCTTCTTTTGAATATATTTTTAAATCATTTGTTGCTTTATAAACTAAAATATCTTTAAAATATTTTATTACTTCCCACAAATAATTGTATAAATCTTTTCCATCATTTATAACTTCATCTATAACTTCTAAAGCATTTATTGTGTCTTTTTCTAAAATTGCTCTAGAAAGTTTATTTATGTATTCTAACTTTGGAAGTCCAACTAATTCCTTTACTTCATCTACTGTAATGTTTTCTGTATTTTCTTGACTGCATCTTTCCAAAATACTTATAGCATCTCTCATATGTCCTTCTGAAAGTACAGCAATTATTTTTAATGCTTCTTCATCTATTTTTATTTTTGCTTCACTACATATTATTTTTAATCTTTTTATAATATCGTTTTCTGGTATTTTTTTGAAGTCGAATCTTTGACATCTTGAAAGTATTGTTGTTGGAAGTTTTTGAGGCTCAGTTGTTGCTAAAATAAATTTAACGTGTTCAGGTGGTTCTTCTAAAGTTTTAAGTAGTGCATTAAAAGCACCTGTTGAAAGCATATGAACCTCGTCTATTATATAAACTCTAAATTTTGCTTTTGTTGGAAGAAAATTTACTTCATCACGAATGCTTCTAATATCTTCTACGCTATTGTTTGATGCTGCATCCATTTCTACAACATCTGTTAAAGAGCCTTCTAAAATTTCTTTACAAATTTCACATTCATTGCAAGGCTCACCATCTTGTGGATTTAAGCAATTTACAACTCTTGCTAATATTTTAGCAGAAGTGGTTTTTCCTGTTCCTCTTCCTCCGGTGAAAAGATATGCATGCCCAACTCTATTAGAAATTACTTGATTTTTAAGAGTTTTAGTAATGTGTTCTTGTCCTACCATATCTGAAAATTTAAGCGGCCTAAAATTTCTATAAAGAGCTGTATATGACATATTTTCCTCCTTTAATTTTGATAGTAAAGGCTTTCCTTAAGGAAGGCATGCGAACTCACATAAATACACTACTTATCGCTGCTTTCTTCCGAACCTGACGAGATTCATAGCTTTTTATTGAAGCATACCTTCCTTAAGAAAAGCCACTTTAACTTTAAAGATTATATAATGAATTTTGCTATTTTGCAATAGTTTTTATACTCTTTTAAACACCACATCATCAAAATTTGTTATTTCTTTGTTTGGTGAACCTTCTTCAATAACTGTATCTATTGGTAAATCTAAATGCAAAGTTCCTTTAAAACTAATATCATCATCTGTTGTAATTATTACATCAAAACTTACATCAAATTTTATTTCTTCTATTTTCACACCAAGATTTGAAAGAAGTTTTCCATCATAAGTTATTTCTGAATCTTCATTTGATATGTATGAACCTAAATCTTCTAAAGAAAATCTAAAGCCAACCATTCCTCCAACATTGCATATTTCCATATTTTTCATATCGTCAATTACTGCACCACTGAATGCTAGTCCATCTTTTAAATAATCTTGCTCACTATATGTATATAAATTTTGAAGTTCTCCTGTTGGTCTTAAAAGCTTTACTGTTCCTTTTTGTGGTTTTTTATTTATAACAAAATTTTCGAATTTTATTTCTTTAATTGTGTCATCTGTTTCCATTGTTTTGTCAATATAAACATAAACATCATTTACTTGTGTAACTCCTACATTCCAAATGTGTTCATGGTCATCTGTTACATTTCCATCTACAGTACTTACTAAAAGAATCTTACTTATTGAAAATGGTAAAACTTTTTCTCCTTCTACTTCATACTTTTTCATAATTTCCCAAACGCCAATAAGTAGTAGCACTATAACAATTGAAAACAAGAACTTTTTAACTAGATTTATTTTCACTTTTATTTCTCTCCCTTAAAAATTTAAAAAATTGTTTAAGTAAATTTTCACACTCTTCTTTTAAAATATATTTCTCTGTTTCAATTTTATGATTAAATTTATAATCTTCTAAAAGATTTAATACTGATCCACATGCACCAGTTTTTGCATCATCTGTGCCAATATACAATTTTTTTATTCTTGAATTTATAAGTGCTCCCGCACACATAGAGCAGGGCTCTAATGTTACATACATTTCGCAATCTATAAGGCGCCATGCATCTAACTTTTTACAAGCTTTTTTTATTGCTAAAATTTCTGCATGGCAAGTAGAATCCTTTTTTGTTTCTTTTTGATTATGAGCTCTTGCTATTATTTTACCATCTTTAACAATTACTGCTCCAACTGGTACCTCTTCTATTTCAAGAGCTTTTTTAGCCTCTTTTATGGCTTCACTCATAAATTTTTCTTCCAAAAATATTACTCCTATAATTTTAAAGTTGTAATGATTTTAGCACATCTTTATTGAAAAGTAAATAAAAGGAATTTTCAATATAAATTACTTTAATCTTTCTCTTTTAAAGTTTTATTCATAAAAATAAACTCAAACTACTTTTAGTAATTTGAGTTTATTTTCTTATACTAACTTTAGTTTAGTAGTTAGTTTTTATATACTTTTTTTGTATGAGCTTTTTTACATATACCATATGCTGTAATTACTATTAATTCTAGAGTCATAACTACTTTTGCTATTATTGTATATCTTCTTTCCATACCTGTTCCTATACCTATTACAACATCTGCATTAGATATGTTATCTTGTTCTGTTGTTTCTCTATAATGTGGTATGTTATCTGTGCCTACTATCTGAGCAACATTTGATGTACTTCCTGTGTTTACATTTACTGTTTTAAGTCTTAAAGATATTTCATAGGTTTTACTTTCCCCTGCTTTTAAGCTTACAGTTGTTCTTAATGTTCCGTTTTCTTCTTGTTTCCATTCGTTGCTAGCTACATTTACAGTATATCCTTTTGGCACTAATTCTTCTATCTCTGCTTGACCATCTATTCTTCCAGTATTTGTTACTCTTATTAGATATGTTACATCTACTATTGATTCTCCTGCATTTTCTGATTTAATATCTATTTTCATTAATTTTCTGTTTGTTACTCTTCTTGCTTCTCCATTTACTGTTATGCTCTCTATTTCTTTTTCTATTGTCATATTAAATGGTTGTTTAGCATAATAGTATATTACAGTATCTCCACTTTCTGTTAGTTTTCCTGAAGCATTCCATGGTGTTTCTACTAAATCATAATATGGTATTTGTTTTGACTCTGTACTGTAGTCGTCGTTTACATATCCTTGTATTTCATATCTATAAGTTTTTACTTCTGTTTTACCTTCTTCTACAGTTTCTGTATACGTTATTTCTTCTCCTGTGTCTCTATCTACATATTTTACTACTAGAGTTCCACTTGGCATTCTATCATAATAATATGTTACTACTGTTGTTTCTTCTGTCATTTTACCTGTTTTATTTTCTGGCTCTGGTTCTGCTGCCTTATATCCATATATTACTTTTCTTTCTGCATTATATTCATCATCTATTTTTCCTTTTATTGTTTCTTCAGGTGCTAATTCTTTTTCTGTTCCTTTTTCTAGATGTCTTACTTTTACTTCTGCAGGTTTTCTTTCATATATGTATTTTACTTCTTTAGTTTCCCTTTCCATTTCGCCTTCTGGTTCGCCTTGCACTTCTACTAGTTTATATGTTTCAAAATCTTTTTCTTCTGAAGTATATTTATCTCTTACTCTTCCTTTTATTATTTCATCTTCTGTTAATTCTTCTCCTGTATCTTTGTCAACATATTTTACTACTACTTCTGTTTCTGGTCTTTCATAATAGTATTCCACAATTTGTTCTTCTTCTGTTATTTTTCCTTCTGGTTCGCCTTTAGTTGCTACAAGGTCATAATCTTCTATCTCTTTCTGCTCTGTTTTATAGTCTGTTCCTGCTCTTCCTTCTTTAATTTCTTCTTCTGCTATTTCTTCTCCAGTTTCTTTATCATAGTATTTAGCTGTTACTTTTCCATTTATTTCTATTTTTGTTTCATGTGTTGCCTCTTTTTCATTGTATTCTCCTGTTTCGTATAATTCTGTTCTTCCTAATACTTTGTTTTCCATGCTATCTTTTGTTGCATCAAGATTGCTATATACTACTGATATTTCTTTTGTTATATCTACTTTGTATGTTCCGTTTTCTTCTGTATTAATATGTGGTAATTCTTCTTCCCAAACTATTATGTAGTATGTTTCTTCTTTTGTTTCTTCTGTACTATCTGTTTCTGCATTATTTATTTCTGGACCAGTTGCATCTTCACTATTTGTCTCTGGCTGACTTTCTGACTGTTCTACTGGTACTTTAATTTCTTTATATTTTCCACCACCTAAGTTACTGTTTTCTTCATCTATTGCATATGGTAATATATCTACTATTCGTACTTTTCCTTCTCCTATATATTCTTCTATTTCTGAAGTATAGTGAATCTTATAATTTACTGGTTCTTTTGATGATGTTATTTTTTCTGTTCCTTCTTTTGTTATATCAGCTTTTAAATCTGTATTTAATAATTTGTAAGAATTTATTACTTCATAATTATATTCAATCACAGGATCTACTATTTCTTCTGTTTTTATTATTCTTGGAATATAGTATTCTAAGCTATTTTCCTCTAAATTTTCTTTAACAGAGTACACTAGCACTTTTCCATTTTCATCATATTTTGGTAGTCCTTCTTTTCTATATGTCCATTCATTTTCCTCATTTAAGATTACATCTGAGTCTATGATTTTTTCTTCTGAATCTTCTGCTTTACTTGTTATTTGCACTTTTACATTATTTGGTCTATGTCCTTTTAAGTCATCATCATCTTCCCAAACTTTTCTTATATTTAGATTTACTATGTATTCCTGTTTTATAATTTGATTGTCTGAAGCTTCTTCTTCTACCTCAATTTCTCCTGCAACTGATGGCTCTATTTCTGGATAATATACTTTTACATTTCCTGTTGCTATATTTTCTAAGTCTTTTACTACATCTTGTTCTTTATATACTAGTTCTAGTTCTTTTACTATTTCCTTTGTATATGTTCCGTTTTGATAGAATCCTCCTTCGTAGTCTCCTTCAAGATTTGCAAAAGTATCTATTCCGCTTATTTCTTCTGTCCATGTTATAGTATTATTTTCTTCATCATAGGTTCCTTCTGCTAAGTTTGACTTTTCTTTATCTATTTTCGCTGGTAAGGTATCTACTATTTCTACCAAAGCTTTTCCTATATAATCTTTTATATGTACAGTATATTTCACTTTATATGGTACTACACCATCTTCTTTTATTAATGTTTCTCTTTCTAATGTTGTTGATTTATCCATTTCATTTGTTATTTCTGTTGGTATTAAGCTATAATAGTAATTTACAACAATATCTTCTTCTGTCATTTTTCCTTCATAATTTTCTGGATGTTCTTCTCTGCATCTATAATTTTGAGGAACTTCAGAAGATGGGGTTGTTGAATATGGATCACCTATTTTGCCTTCCATTATTTCATCTTTTGCAAGTTCTATTTCGGTTTCTTCATCTGCTACTTCATCATATAAATAATGATGTACTATTACTTCAGCTGGAATTTCTATTGGAATTTCAACTTCGTCACTTGCTTTATCTTCTGTTACTTTTTCATATTCTTCTGGATTATCTGCTTTTGGTTCTTGTAATTCAATAGTTGTATCTACTGTATTTACTAGGCTTTCTGCTATTTCATTTATGTTTTCATATACATATTCTAAACTTATTTTCTTTGTTAATTCTATTTCTTTTGCTTCTGCTGGTCTAAATGAATATATATTTTCTATTTCTTCTTGCCATACTATTCTATAAACCTTATTTCCATCTACTTCTATTTCTTCATATTTTCCATTATCTAGTTCTGAGCCAGATTCATTTATTGGATATGGCAATGTATCTACTATTGTTACTACTGCTTTTCCAGAGAAATTTTCAACTTTTGCTTTAAAGTTTAGTTCATAGTATATTTTAGTATTTTTTGATGTTACAATATCTTGTGTTGTTGTTTTCTCTACTGAACTTTCCAAATATACTTCTGGCTTATTATATGTATGAATTGTTTCATTTGTTTCTTCACTATCAACTAATGCTTTATTTATTATTTCCATTTTATCGCTTTGATTGTATTTTACTTCTACTTCAAAACATACATCTTTATAGCTTTGTGCTTCAATTTCTTCTATTTCCCATGTTATTTCATTTTCTTCGGCTACACCATCGTTTTCTATACTGCTTAAAACTGTTCCTTCTGGCACTTTATCTTGTACTACTACATTATTTATATTTACAGTTCCTGTATTTGAAACTCTAATTGTATATCTTATTGTGTCTCCTACAGATACATTGTTTCCGTCTAATGTGCTTTCTGGATTTTTCCTTAATACAACTTCTGCTAATTTTTCATATTTTAATACTGGTGCTTTTACTTCATTTGTTGATTCTTCTGTAAATTTTGGTTCTTCAGCATTTCTTATAAATGTCGCTGTATTGGCAACATCTCCTGTTACGCCTTCGTTTACTGTTACAGTAAAGCTTAAGAAAGATTCTCCGTCTTTTCCATTTTCTCTCTTTGGTACATAGAATTCAATTCCTCTTTCTAAGTCTGTTTCATCTTTATAAATTAAATTCTCATCATTATATTTTTCAGAGCCATTTATTCTAATACTCCATGATTTAAATGTTGTATTTCCTGGAATTTTATCTTTTATAATTATATCTTTTCCTAGTGAACCTGCATTTGTTACTTTAATTGTATATGTAATTTCTTCACCTGGTATTACGTAATTCTTTCCATATTGAGTTGAAATTAATTTTTCTACAGTAAAGTTAGCTTCTGCATATTTATGTAGTGTTTCATTTGTTTCTTTTTCTTGCTTCTCATAATGATCATATACTGTTGCTTTATTTTTAATCTCGTGTTCATCATCTATGTCTTCTACTCTTACTTCAAATTCAACAGTTACTTCTGTTTGTGCATCTACTACTAAATCTATTCCGCTTTGTAAATCTTCATCTGTAAGTTCTTCTTCTACAAGTTCTTCATTTGCAGGTGCCAATATTGTTTTTATTTCAGACATGTTCTGTGTTAGAGCAACAAGACTTCTTTCATTTATATGAATACTTCCTGAAACAAATGATGTACCTTCTGGAATAGCATCTTTTACTGTTACTTTTCCTGGTGCTAATCCGTCATTTTTAATTACAATTTTATATTTTATAACTTCCTTTTTTGATACTTCTGTGTTTGTTTCTGGTTCTGATTGTTTTTCTACAGTTATGTGTGGTATTTTTACTTGTCTTTCTTCAGTATTTGTGTTTTCATTATCTACTTGTGCTGTATTGCTTATATTTCTTTCATATGTTCCTTCTTCTAGTTCATTTACTGTTACTTCAAAGCTTAATTTTACCTCACCATTTACTTCATTTTCCTTTTTTGGAACATTTACCTTTATTCCCTCAGATAAATGTGTTTCATTCTTTTCTGCTAAATTTTCTTCATTATATATTGAAGAATCATTTATTTTTATGCTTTCTGGTTTAAATGTTGTTCCATCTGGAATTTTATCTTTTATTACTACTTCTTTTTCAACACCACCTGCATTTGTTACAGTAATTGTATATGTTATAGTTTCTCCTTCTACCACATAGTCATTTCCAAATTCTGTAGATGATTCTTTTTGATATGATATTTCTGGACCTATGTATGTGTTTGTTACTTTTAACCCAGATTCAACATTTTCAGTTTGTAAAGAATAATAATCTTTTACGCTATAGTCTGCTTCAGTGATTATATATTCTATTTCGTCTCCATTTTCATCATATCTTAATATGTTTTCAAATATATTGCTCCATCCGTTTTCTTCATTTACTTCGCATGTGCCTAATATTTCATCTGGTTTATTTTTGTTTCTTATTTCTAAAGTTATGCTTGTTGGTTTTTCATATATATTATTCTTATAATTCCACTCTTTTGTTACAGGAATGTCTCTTGGGAATTCTGCTTTTGTAGAATGTGTTGCTATTTCTGATTCTTCAGTTTGCCCTGTTGATTCTAGTTCTATTTTTCCTTGTACATTATTTATAATTTCTGTTTCTTCTTTACCTACATTTGTATAATATACTGTAATATTTTTCTCAAATGTTACAGTACGAGCAGATGCTCCTAATATTGCTCTAATATTATTTTCAGTTAATGTCCAAGTTATTGTATTATTTTCCGGATGATATGTTCCTTCATCTAGTGTTCCTAGTTCTCTTGTTTTTTCCTCATCTATTGGGTGTGGCAATGTATCTGTTATTGTTATTGTTGCGTTTCCTTCATATTCATTGATGCTAGCAGTATAATTGATGTTATAGCTTATTGGTTCATCTAAATTTGTAACTTTTTCTGTTCCTGTTTTTTCTATATTTTGAGTTATTTCAGCTGGTATTATTCCTAATGTATTTTTAATTTGGAAAAACTTATAATCATCTACTTCTGTAACTTCTTCATCAGTTGATGTACTTATATAATGCCATAATTTATCAACATTATTTCCATAATTACCATGGTCTGATTCTGGATATTGGTCTCCAGTTACTTCTTCTATTGCATACGACGATGAATAGTTTCCTGTTGTAGCATTTTTATCAAATTTTACAGTTCTATTCTTTATATTATCTATACTAAATCCATAATAGTTCTCATTGCTCGTATCAGTATGCCAATATAAATAGAAATCTTTAGAAGGTATTTCTACTTGTAAATTAGCTAAACTAGATCCACCCCATTTTCCAGCTTTGTACATTGTACCACTATAATTATAGTAAATTTCAACATAATCATATGTTACATTTTCTGTCTCACATTCAGAATTAAAATTAATTACAAGTCCATTGCTTTTTAGTTCTTCTATTTCACTAGTATAATATGGTATTTCCTCTACCACTTCTTCAATAGTATAATTATACTTTTCTCCTCTACTTTTATATATTGGTTGCTTTAAAAATTCATGATACCAATTATTATTTTGCTCTAATGTAGCTGTGTCTATTGTTTCTCCGTCTCTTTTTAAATTAATTTCTATACTTTCAGGCCTTTTTAATCTTTTATTATTATTATCTTCCCATACTTTTTGACTTGCTATATCTAAGTAAGCATCATCTTCTTTTAACGTATTTGTAATTGTAAAGCTTCTTTTCGTTCCTTCATCTGTTTTTTCATCTGTTTTTGTTACTTTTGAAGAATATAATTCTAATGTATCTTCTGATACACTATACTCATATAAAACACCATTCTCATCAGCTACTGGCACATTAAATACATATTGCCAACCTTCTTCAGCTTTTAATGTTGCTTTTTCGAATTCTTCTCCATTTTGATATAAAGTTATATCAACAGAGTCTGGTCTTACATTTAATGCATTTCCATCATCTTCCCATATTTTATATACTGTTAAGTTATCTTTTGAATTTGGAGTAGCAACTAATGAAACATTAGAACTTATTCCTGTCATATCTTTAACTACTCCACCCATTGAATCTATAGCTGTCCATTTTGTATAACATTTATTTTTTGAAATGTTTTCTAAACTTACATTATCTGGTGCTTTCATTTCTACTACTACATAAATTAAATCTCCAGATTTAATAGTTTGATCTTTAAAATCAAAAGCTAAAGAAGCTATCGTTGTCTTATCTATAGTTTCATCATCACTTGAATATACTTTCCATGCATCCGCATCATCTTGCAATGTTCCTGCATCTCTATCTGTAGAATAATATACAGTTGGAATATAACCTTTTTTAGTTGTAAAGTCTAAATCAACTCCTGTGAAGAAGCCGTGCCAATCTCCTGTATTTTCTAAGTTATCATAAAGAACTAAGTCTTTAATATCATTTATTCCTGTTCTTACACGTAATTTATATTTATATTCACCATTCCATGGCACACTTGCAATATCTGACAACCATTGATTTTCAGATGTTGGAGTCCAAACACTTTTATTTACTTCTTGATATGATGACACTGCCGGAACAATAGATGTTGATGTCGAATTACCATATGAGTAAAAATCATTTGTTTTTTCATCATTATCTATATCTTTGGTATCTGTATATTTAGTTTTTATTAAATAATCTTCTTCTTCATCATTTATAGGAGATACATATGAACTTATTGAATAAGTTGCACCATTCGTAAAATATGATTCATATGGTATTTTTATTGGAACTTTAAATTGATATACATAATATGAGTATGATGTCAATTCATATATGTCTATTGGTTCTTTTTCAAAATTTAGTTTTACTTCTATCCATAGTTTGCCCGTATTTTGATAGTTTCTATTTATTTCTACAGTTGCATTTCTTTTTAAAAATTCTATAAATTCTGCTTGATTTTCAAAATAGTTTCCGTCTTGTTTTTTTATTTGTTTATAATATGAGCTTGAAAAACTATTTATAATTTCTTCTTTTGTAGTATTTAACTCAACTCCTAATGGAAAAATAATATCTACCTTTAAGCCTTTAAAAGTTCCTGTTCCTGTTGCATCATAATAACTATGTCCATTTGATAATTCTAAAGTTCTATAAAAATATTCATTGTCTTGTGATTGATTGGTAATACTTGATGTTTGGCAGAAATCTACTATATCTGCACCATAAGTGCTATTTGCTTCTGCTCTTTGAACATAACGTCCAAAATTTTCCATGTCATATGTGTCTATTCCAAAAATCCTTGCGTTACTTGTATAATTTTCCCATTTTGGTGTATTTTTATATGTTTTTACTCCACTTTCATCAGTTGTATATATTTCTAGATTATTAAAGTTATAAATATTTCCTTCTAATTGAATTTCATCATTTGTTTGGATATTAACTACTGTGTTCATTCCGCTAGTAGATATATTCAAACCTTCTTCCAAATCATATACTTCTAAATACCAACCTACTATGTCATTTTCTTGAAAAGTTATTGTTTTAGAAGATGTTGTATTTTTAAAACTATTTTCATATTTTTCATAATCTTTTTGATTTCTGTGTCTTACAAATAATTGCATATCATACTTATCTTTAGTTATTATTGCATCATTTCCATTTTTCCAATAATTACCGTATATATATACTGTTTTAAAATGATAATCATCATCAGAAAGTTTTTTTACATCATTTCCATCTGTAGAAGTAATGTAAAGTAAATCATCACCTATTTTAAATGTATATTTTTCTCCCATATAAGTAGCTGATGCTCCGATATTATATTCAATATCTTCACCATATTTTGGATTAATTAATTTGTTATATGATTGTCTTTTATAATATGAATCTGTTTGTTTAGTAAGTGAATAATCTTCGCCATATTCTATCTCATATTCCGCTAAATTAATTTGCAAATCTTTTTCTACTAATTCTTTTAATTCTTCTCTTCCTGATAATTTATAATATGAATCTTGTACTTTTCCCCACCATTCTGTATGTTCTGTTATAGTTTCAAGATTATATTCACTTTTAGGATATCCTATATAATAATAAGCATAGTCATAATAAGAATAACTATTTTTTACTGGTATTTTATAAATTCCCTCCTCGTCAGGTGAAACTTGTTTTTGGTCTTCATCTAATACTATACATCCTGGTAAAACATCTTCTTTTAAATAACGGCTTTTTTCTTCTACTCTATATCTTACTCCATTAGAAGTGCTCATTGTTGCTCTTGTATAGTATTTTACCCAAATATAATCTGTTGCATTTGAACCTAATCCATCATAAGATTGTAATTTATATGCTTGTTTTGTCATTGTTGCAGTTGATTCTGTTGATGTAAATTCAAATTTCACATCGTTTAACGAATTTACATCTATATTATTTTTAGAATCTACTATTTTGGAAGATATAGTTACATCTGAACCATTTAACAAATCTTCAGCACTGAAATTATATGCTAATTGAATAGTTCCTTCAAAATTATGATTTTTCTCTATTGGTTTATTATTTGTAAAGATATATTGATTATTTTCTTTATCATATCTATAGCTCCACTCATATTTTTTTATTACATCTGTTGATTTATCTGCTGATATAGATGTAGCTTCTTTATATGGTGTTGCTGTAGAGCCTGTTGGATAGACTACTCCCAAATTATCTACAATAATTTGCAATTGCCCTGCCTCATAGTCTTCTTGTACATCTGTATTTTGATAATTAACTTGAATTGTTAAAACTCTAGTTTCTCTTGTTGTTGCATTCCAACTATGGTTTGTAAGCTTTTCATTTCCCTTATTTACTGATGAATCTAGCATAAACGTCCATAATTGCCAAGAAGTTTCATCATTTCCTGCTTTTAAATTTAAATACTTAAGTTTTAACTTTCTTGTTGTTTCAGTATTTGCATTTAAAACAATTCCAATTGAAATCATAAAAATAATTAAAGCAATTATAATACATAAAATTATTTTTTTACTTTTTTGGTTCTTCAATAAATTCATCTTTTGTCCTCCAAACACTTACTAGCTTAAACAGTTCAAGCCATTATATTATTTCTTATATATAATATAATTTTATAAGTTTTGTGTAAACACCACTATTTTCCAGCATTTCAAATCCTTTTAGGGAAGTGCTTTTAGCATTTTCTTTTACTTTTTTATATCTTTTTTTATACATCTAACTAGATTTATCAGTTTTTTTAAGCGTTTTTTCTGCTTTACGGAGTAGGCATTTAGAAGATTATGTAAAGAATTTTTAATCAAATTTTGTAACATTTTTAAGCATAAAAATAAAGACTTTATATGTTTTTGTTACATATAAAGCCTTTTATTACAAGTTTTTTTCAAATTTTATTATGAAAGTGATATGTCTAAAGGGACTCTTGCCAATCTCTTAATTCTCTAGTGCTTAAAGGATGTTTTAGCTTTCGTATTGCTCTGTCTACTGCTCCTCTTGCTACATCTATAGTAATATGATAACGTCTTCCAATTTCTTCAATTGTTTTAGGACTTCCATCATCTAATCCAAATCTTTGAATCAATACACCTCTTTCTTTTTCGGGTAATGTTGATAATACTTTTCTTATTGTTTCTTTTAAAATTTCTGCCATTGCTTTTTCTTCGGTTCTATCTGTCATTCTAAATCCCACTGGAAGTGTATCATCTTCATCTGTATATACACCATCTTTTATATATCCTGAATCTGTCTCAGTTATTCTATCTACATCTGAAAGAGTTCTAGTAACAGCTTCTATATCTTTCTTATCACTTTCTATTTGGTCTAAGCTTTCTTTTTTACGTAATTTTCTTAATCTTTCTAATTCGTGGACTTTTTTTAAAGAGATACCTAAAGTATTCGCTATTTCAGATGGACTAGCCTCTCTACCTAATTCTATTAGTAATCGATTTTCTATCTCTGAAAGCATTGCTAATTGTTCGTTAAGCACAATATTTTGTTTAGCCTCTCCATCTCTATATGCTTCTCTAATAATTCTCCTATATATAGCTGTGCAAGCATATGTAGAAAAGCTATACCCTAAAGATGGATTGAATTTATCTACAGCATCAATAAGACCTAAATATGCCATTTGACGTTTGTCTTCTAAAGATATTGGAAGTTTTCTAATGTCTTCATAAGAACTTACTACCCATTTTGCTAATCTCATATTATGTTCAATTAATTGACTTCTAACTTTTTTGTATTCGGGTGTATTATTTTTTTTATCATCATTTGAAAAATTATTTAATTCCCAAAATAATCTCTTCTGTTCTTCATCATCTAATACTTCTGGTGTAAAACTCTGTCCCATTCTAGGCATATGATGATAATTAGGTATTTCCCCACTTATAGTACCATCTATTCCTATAATTTCTATACTATGATCATATAGCCAATCATATAAAAAATCTAATTCATCATCATTTTCCCCTATATTTAATATTTGATGATGTGCTATAATTTGATCTGCCATAGTTCCTTTTCTAATCTGATCTTTTACTTTTCTAATTAGTTCATCTTTTCTTTCATTTGAGATTTCATATTCTTCTTCAGAAGGCATATATTCATAAGATTTAGAATTCATATATATTCTCCTTATTTATTAAAGATTTCTGTAATATCAAAAATTTTTCCGTCTGTATTCCAAAATTTGTCGCTTACAAGTGATAAAATTTCTTTCGTTTCATTTAAAATATCTAATTCATTATAGTTTGTATTTAAAGTAATTGATAGATTATAGTCTTTATCAGCATTTTTTTCTAATCTTTCTATAAATTTTTTATTAATTCTATTATAAAATTCATCTGGTATAAATCTCAATATTTCCAAAACTTCTTTACAAGCTCTGCTATATCTTGCTTCATTACTACCATTAAGTATTTTTTCCATTACTGAAACATAACTTTTTTGACTTGTATCACTATTACTTTCATTATATTTCAAAAATAAATTATATTTTTTATTTGCTAAATCAATTTCCTCAATTTTATGTTCAATTACTAAATCTAATAATTCAGTATCATCATTTTCATCTATCATTGACATTAAAATTAATACTTTTTTCCAATAACTAACATCATTTTCTATTAGCTCTGCCAAAATTTCCTTTTTTTGTTCTATACTTAGCTTTGATAAATTCTCAAATTCCATATTACTCCCTTTCTTCTTGTGAGATTTATGAGTCCTTTAAGCTTCTTCTGGTGTGCCTAGAGGGACTCGAACCCCCATCGGTCGCTTAGGAGGCGACTGCTCTATCCTGCTGAGCTATAGGCACATTATATTTAAATTATAATAAAATATAGCAAAAAAATCAAGCCTTACAAAAGACTTGATTCTACTTATTAAAACTTTTTTATTCTCTTAATCACTTACCTTTATAAAGTTTAATTCATTACTCTTTGGATTTATAATGTTCATTAAATATCCAGATGCTATTCCTTCTTCTGCTGTTAAGTCATTTTTTAGCTGAACATTGCATATATATTCTTCATTATAATTATTTATTATATGAATTGTGAAACTTATTGTTGCATTAAGTTTTTCTATATCTATTCCAGCATCCTTTAAAATTGAACCATCGAATGCTAAAGAAGCATTATTTGTGTTAATCATACCGTTTTTTAAAATATTTTTATTTACATATCCTAAAGAAATTGGATTTGAGCAGTCTGTGTAAAAAATGTTTTCATCATAATTTGCAGATTTATTCTTCTCATTAGAATTTACTATGTTAAACACTATTCCGTCATCTCTATAATTTTCTAAATCTACATATTTTCCACAGTTTAGTGGATTTTTATAATTAAATATTTTTTCGCCTTCAGTAGATTCTGTTTCTATTTTAATATTTGATATAAATAATTGACTAATTGTGTTTTCAGCTGTAATTTCTTCGCTTTTTGATTTGTTGTTTAATAAAATTTGAATATCTGTAAATTGGCTAATGTCTAAATTTGAAAGATTTCCATCACTTTTATCTTCAACATTTGCACTATTATATAAAACAATTTTATCTATTTTAAATACCGGATTTTTAGTTTCTTCCATAAGTTTTTCTGTTTCTTCTGCATAAATTCTTTTTGTGCTCTCTACTTCAAAAACATACCTATAAGCAAAAAACAAAACTATTAATAAAGCAACATTTACTACAAATATAATTTTATTTATTAAATCTATATTTCCTCGTATTGCTTTCTTTTTCATTGGTTTTCCTTTCTATAAAATTTGGCTATTTGCTCTTTCCTACATATTTATATTTTAATTTTATATTCCATCATATAATGAAACCATTGTGTTATAAATTTTTGTAGCCCATTCTGTATCGCTAGCATATTTTACATTTACTCCAGAAACAGTTGGTCCATTATAATAATTTCCAGTTGCTACTTCATTATTATAAATAACTTTTCCTCTTTCATTTAAGTAATCTTTAGCTAACATTTTTGCTACTATTTCTATTCCATATTGATAGCTCTCAAAATTAGCTGATGACTCAGAAGGTGAGCTATCATATGCTTTATATCCAAATAGATTTTTCTTTCTTAAAGAAATATCTGATGTACCCCAACCACTTTCATGAATTCCTATTGCTGCTAAAAATACACCATTAACATTATATTTTTGCTCTATATCATAAAATAAACCAGCATTGTCTTCAAAAATATGATTTACATCGCTTGAATTTCCAGAAAGAATTTTTGTAAAGTCTGCCCTTGTTAAACCACTTGGAACATTTAAAGGCATGTCCATATTTAAAGATAGTTTTATTCTCTTTTTTCTAGCTATTTCTGAAATTCCTGGAGTTAATCCCTCAGAAGTTAAATATTCGCCTTTTACATATCCTTCCAAACCATCTATTGAAACTTTTGCCCACCCATTTTCTTCTGAAATAAGTGTAACATCAAGATTTTCATATATTACACCTATTAAACCTTCGTTTTCATTTTCTGTACTATAAATGTTTGTATCACTAGTTGTAAACATTTTATCACCTATATGTACTTTTTTATTATAAAGAAATTCTGATGTACCAACTTCAATTACTAAGTTTACAGGATTTGAAATAATTTCTTCATTAATTATTCTTTCATCTGTTACTTCATTATTTTCATAAGTTTTTATAGCTGTTTGATTTTTATAACCAAATTTTCCAGGTTGTATAATTTTTTCTTCAGCTTTTGGAAGTTTGTCATTTTCTATACGCTCTGTTTCATAAGGAATTTCAACTTGTTTTGTTTCTATTTCTTTTTTTGTTAATTCACTAATGTTTGTTGATATTACTTGCATAACATCTATTTTATCTTCATTTTCTTCAAAAGTATTTATAGCCACTTTTTCTTTTTCCGTAGTAGCAAATATGTAGTTCCCTTGTATACTTGTTGCAAATAAAATTAATAGCAAAATACCAATTATAACTCCTAATGCATTAAATTTTTTATCAACTACATATACTCTGTTAAATTGTATTTGGCTTGTATCAAATCTATTAAAATTTGTTTGTGGCTGTGGCTTTGCCCTACCATATCTAATATCTTGTACTTCTTTAAAAAGGCTAGAAAGTTTATCATTTTCATAACTGTGTTTACCATTTATTTCTTTCATATAAATTTCCTCCTTTCTCTACATACAAAATATCTAATTTTACAAATATATTTTATTATATTTGCAATATCTTATCAATAGTTTTTTTTGGAAATTTTACTTAAATTTTTTTAAATAAAATTTAATTATATGTACATTTTTCTTGATTTTACTAGTGTTTAATAATATAATATTTTTAAGAAATTAAAGTGAGGTAAAAATTATGGACGTTTCTTCTATTGTTATAAATGTTACAATTCCAATTGTTATGGTAATTGGCTTTTTTATATTCTATGGAAAAAGTAATGGCTGGTTTAAAAAAGGTCGGCTTAGTTTATGAATGGTGGAAAAATAAGCGTAAGAAAAAGAAGAAAGATGAAGAAGATTAGATAGTAAAATAAAATTATTAAATTTTTAAGATGAAAAATCTTTATTATAAATAAGCATTAAAATTTTAAAACCGTTATTATGAATTTTTCATAATAACGGTTTTTTTATCATTTTATATTTTAATCATTTATTCTTTCACAATAAACAACATATCTTTGAGTATTTACTCTATATGGATGACATGTAACTAATGTTACTATGTCTTTTCCATCTTGAATTAATAGCTTTTCTATATCTGTTGGACTTATTATTTTTATATCAAATACTTTGTATGTAAGCTTCTCCTTAAAGTTTTGTATCTGTATTTCATCACCTATTTCTAGCTTTTGTATATTTCGAAACATTTGAGACTTACTCCATCCTCTATGTGCTGCTATTACTGGATTTGTATTTTCGCCCCCTATAGGATAAGAGGTTTCTGTTAAATGAACAGCTCCTTTTTTCATATTTTGCTCATTTGCTCCCAATAATATTGGAAGTTCAACTTTTAATTTTGGTATATTAATAAATCCAATTGTGTTTCCTTCTAAACCATATTCATTTAAATCAATACTTGGTTGCTCATAAGAAAAAGGATCTTTTAAGTTTGTTTGTTTATTTTTATATAATTCTTCATTACGTCTTTTTAATTCTTCATATAATTCTTGAACTTTAACATTATTAGAATTTTCTTCATTGCTTTCTTTTTCATTGTTATTACTATTTTCTTCATTAGAATCTGTCTCGCTTTGAGATATTTTATCTATAAAATCTTCTTTTTTAGACTTTACTTCATTATCATATAACCAATTTGTAAAATGTGGAAATAGAATAATAATCAATCCTACTACAATAAATAAAATTGAGAATATTTTTAGGAAAAATGTTTTTTTCTTATTTTTCAATATTTTTTCTCCTTTTAAGTACTACATTTATTATAATTATAAAAATTAATATTAATATAGCACCTATAAATATTATAATTTTAAAGTTTAACGTATCTTTAGATATTAGCTTTTCCACAATATTTTCATTTTCTAATTGATTATAATTAATATTTTCTTCTCTTTCCGCATGAATCAAAAGTCTATGTGTATTAATTCCATAAGGTGTACATGTTATTAATGTTACTATGTCTTTTCCTTCTATTATCTGTATTTTTTCAAGATCTTTTGGCTCTACTGTTTCTATACTATATACATCATATTGTAATTTTTGATTTAATACTGTGATATAAAAGCTATCTCCTATTTCTAGTTGGTCTAAATCTGTAAATAATTTTGAACTTGGGAGTCCTCTATGTCCTATTAAAACTGAGTGGCATGTTTTTCCTCCTATTGGAAAAGCTGTTGATTGAACATGTCCTACCCCTTTTTCTAATACCTCTTGACTTGTTCCATGATATATTGGTAATTTAATAGATATTTTTGGTATTTCTATGTATCCAATCATTCCATTCATATCTAATATATTTAAATAATTGTTTGGAAGCGCATAACCACTTCCTTCCACAAATGGGTCATGAAGTGGTTCTCCCGCTAAGTTATCGTTATATTTATTTGCTTCTTCTAATTCTTGCCTTATATCTTCTTTACTAATATTTTGTGTTACTTCTTCGCTGTATTCTTTTATAACTTCTCCTTGTTCCTTTTTTGCAATGATATTACTTATTATTGGATATGAAATTATTATTAAACCAGTTATTACAGATAAAATAGCTATCACTGAAATTATTTTTTTAAATTTCACATATTTCTCCAATTCATATATTATTTTTCTTCTTTTGTTTTTGATTTCCTATTTACTATTATTATTAGCACTAAACCTGTTAATATAAATACGCTTCCTATTACTGTTAATACTGTTGTTCCCATTCCACCTGTAATTGGTAGTTGGAATGTTTTTACGTTTTCTACTATATATCCTACATTTTCATTGTTTACTACTAATTCTTTACTTGTTGTTATTCTATTATATTCATTTGGTGCTTTTGTTTCTAATAAATAATATGTTCCATTATCTAATCCCCTTAGCTCTAGTTTTCCTTTATTTCCTTCTTCTTGTCCTACCTCTATTGTTTTATTTGCTCCTTCTTCATTTGATTTATAGTAAACTCCATCACTATATTTTTTGAATGTCATTGGATTAGTTCCATCTGGGTTTTCTGATAATATAAACTCTGCTCCTGTTAATAATATATTATGGTCATCTCTATCTACTTTTGTTATTGTTAATTCATATGTATATACTCTTTCTTCATCTTCTTGTGTTTTCCAACTTGTTTCATCATATGGATTATTACTATAGTCTAAGTAAACATGGTTTGGATTTCCTTCTCCTGCCATTTGTGTTGTTTCATCTTCATTTAATTTTACATTATAATCTACATGTATTTTTTCATATTCTTTTATTTCTTCATAATCAAATTTTATTGTAAATGTTGATTCTCCAAATTCATTTGGTCTTTGTGTTAATAGTTCATATTCTATACCTTGTCTTAATAACGATTCTTTTGTTCCATTTACTCCATATACTTTTATTGAATCTTCTATTAATGTTAATGATTCAGAAAATTTATCGCTAACATAATATTCTTTTGCTAAACTATTTTCTAAATATTGTGGTACATCTGTGCGTATATCAAAATTTATTATATCTGTTGTGCTTACTTTATTGTCTCCTTCTTGTTCTTCATTTACTGTTTTATCTATTCCTATATTACTTGCTTTTATTTCTACTTCTGGTTTTGACATTTCCCATTGTTCTGTTTCGTTATTAAATACTGGTGTTATATTTACTACTGTTGGTCTATATACCATGTATCCATTTTCTATTATTATTAAATATGTTCCCATTTCCAAATCTGTAAATTCTACTTCTGAATTTGTTTCTACTGGAAATGCTAACACTCCTGGAGATTCTTTTACTGCTGTTGGCTCCACTTCTATTTCTTCACCTTTTATTACACTTGCTAAAAAATCGTAAAAGTCTGCTGCTTTTGTTGTATTTGTTTCTACTTCTTTAGCAAATACTTCTGGATCTGCATATGACGAGTAATCTTTTTCTTTTCCTTCAGTTGTTTCTAAATATGTTTTTATTCTATCATCCCATTCATATGGTGGATATATTGGTTGATCTACTTCGTAATCATAATTGGTTTTTGTTAATTTATATAGAGAAACTTTTACTTCTGATTCGATATTTGAAACTTTTAAGCTTCCTCTGTCTGTTATTAATATTGCAAAGCTTCTTAATGATATTAAGTTTAACATGATTATTGCCATTAAAAGAACTGATATTGATTTTAATATTTTTTTTCTTGTTTTCATTTCATTCTTCCTTTCCTTTTTAAACTTTTAAAAATATATCAAGTTATTCCTTCTTTTCTTAGAGTTTTCAAAATTTATTAACTCTCTTTTCTTTTATTCTTGGAGTTTTCAAAATACATCAAGTCACTCTTTCTTTTTTTCTTAGTGTTTCCAAAATACATCATGCTTAAGCCTGTTGTTATCATTCCCATTCCTATTTGTGTAAATATTTTCGTTCCTGTACTTCCTGATAATGGTATTTCATATATAGCCATATTCGGAAGTAACAATTCTCCATTTTCTTGTTTTATAAATGCTGGTGGCATTTTCTTTCCCGCTATCGCTGTTATCTCTGCTTCTTCTTCGTATGAATTATATACTATTTTCCATTGTCCATCTGGTTTTATTCTATCTTTTGCTGCTTCTACTTCAACTAGTCTATATTCTTCTTTTGGTAATAAATCTTTTAATTTTACTTTTCCGTTTTCACCACTTATTATTTCATCATAAAGTTCCCAACATGTTCCCAAATTATTTATATCTATTATTTTGCTATGTTCTTCTTTATGAGCTTCATCTTTACAAATTAATCGATATAATCTAAATTTTGTTGCTTCTATTGGTTCATCTAATTTTTCATTTTTTACTTTTGTAAATTCTAATTCTATTGTTCTTTTTAAGTTATCATATCTTGTGGTTTGATCTTTATATAGAATTCCTTTTTCATTTGTACTTGTTGTTATGTAATCATCTAAGTTTGCCTCTGTTTCTATTACTTCATAACTTGTTCCTTCTGGCAAATTATTTATTGTTATTTTTTGTCCATGCTTTAATTTTATTCGTCCTATACTCGTTCCATCTTCATTTTTACTTAATTCTATTTTGCCATTTGGTGCTTTTTCTACCCCTTCTATAAAACTTCCACCTTCATATGCATATTCATCATATAAAATTACATCTTCTTTTGGTGTTAATTTTACTTCAAATTCCCATTCTTTTTCTTTGTCTCCGCGTCTTCCTGATACATTCTTTTCAATTGTTAAATTTTTAAAGTATTGTGTAAAATTATTTCTATAATTTGCTTCATCTGTTAATCCTGCTTCTGTTTTTCCAGATATTGTTCTTTCTGTTATTGTTACTTCATCACCTTCTCTTCCTGTTATGCTTTCAAATGCAAAGTTTCTATCTAATTGGTCTTGTGTTAAATTCTCTGTTACTCTCCATTTTGTTTCTGGAAGTAATCCTGATAACAATAATCCCTCTCCATCTTTTAACGTAAATGTTGTTTTTATTTCTCCATTTTCTTGAGTAAAGTTTAATTTCTTTGTTTTCATTGTAGATGTTATTTTATACAGCGACTCTAATTGATTTTCATCTTTAAATATTTTTATTACTTTTTCTCCAGTTTTATTTTTATTATCATATACTGTTATTGTTCCATCTTCATTTACTAGTCTTTCAGCTTCACTATTTCCTACCCAATATGAACTACTCTTTCCATCTGAAAATAATATATAGCCTTTGTTATCTGTAATTACATATGTTTTGTCTTTTTGTGGTATCCAAGATTCACCATTCCATGAATATACTCCATAAACTATTGCATTTTCTGTTCCTATATTTTTATCTAAGTATAATTCAAATTCAAATTCTTCATTTGTTGGTTCATAAAAATGAGTTTTATCTACATTTGCATTTACTACTTTATTTATAAATAACCATGTTGCTGATACTGTAAGTCTTCCATTATTTCCTAAATAATCTACAATACTATCTTCGCTTAATGGTCCACCATATCTTGGTGCAGAAACCATTGTTGATGTTTCTGTCCTATTATTTGTTTTATTTACTGCTAGTCTTTCTATTCTGCTTGTTCTTCTTCCACCTACTTTTGTTGCTACTACTGTATTGTCATTTGCTGTTTCTACTTCTTTTTCTGCTTGCTTATCGTATAATGCTAAATAACATTCATCATTTTTTCCATAAAAATCTGATCCTTTATACGCAACTGCATATTTTACTAATCTTCCTTTTTCCCCATCTGCTCCATCATATGGTGCATAATAATCTATTCCAAAATAATATGTTTTATCTTTTTCTATTTCACTTAAATTCTTTACTTCACCTGAAAGCTCTACTGTTCCTCCGGTTTCTACTAATTCACCTTCTCCGTTTATATCTCCACCTGTACTGTTTTCATATATAACTAAATTTTTTTGAAATATATAAAAACGATTTTTTTCTGATGGCATAAATGTTACTGCTGCATTTCCAAAAGTATTATTTACCTTTTTATCATAATTTTCTTGACTATAATAATTTGATAAAAATTCTATACAGTCTTTTCCATTTATTGTTTTTTTATGTTCATTAAAATATTCTTGTGATAATCTACTTAAGTCTATCATTCCTTTGTCATTTATTATATCTTCTGAAATACCTACCTCATAAATTATTCTTAATGGTAATGACTCATCTGTTCCTGTATTTTCTGTATATTCTATTATTCTTCCTGTTCTATCATATTTTATACTATCTAACACTATTGGTATTGCATTTTTTGGAATTGTTATATGCAAAGCTTCATCAAAAGCTGTATCTATTTCTCTTCCTTCTCCTGTATCGTAATTATTACTTATTTCTCTCCATATTTTTATTTCACTAAGATTAAATGTAATGTTTTTCCCATACGCAGTATTTTCTATTGTTAAATCCTGATTGTTTTCTCCTACTGCTTTATAATATTGTTTTTCTACAGCTTGTCCTTCTACTATTTCTTTTTGGATATTTCCGTCTTTTATAATATTATATGCTTTTCCAAATAATAACAGTTTATTTACATCTTTTATTTCCATATATTTTCCTATTGGATCTACATATGAAAGTACTCCCGAAATTCCTGCTTCGTTTTCCATATCTCCAACTGGAATAAAAGGTGGTTCTAGTATACTGTCTATTACTTGACTAAAAATAGAATTAATTGAATTTAATGCTTCTAAAGAAGTTGATACATAGTATGCCTTTGTAACATAATTTACGTCAATATCTTCATCAGATAAATCATATGGATTATTTTTTTTATCTCCTTTAACTAAATTTGGGTATGTAATGTCAGTATATGTTTTTCTAAAAAACATTGCATTGCCATGGTCTGGTCCTATTGGTACAATTGCTGGATATGTTCTTACCTCTCCATCATAATTAATTTCTACATTTTCTGTTTTCATTTGATCATAAAGACCTTTGATTTCATCATAAGATAAATAGGTATTAAGTTTATTTCTTGCTGTTAGTGAATTTTTATTATTTTTCCATTCATTCCATGCATCTATTGCATCTGTAATTCCCAATATAATTTCTGTACCAACAGTATATGGCTCATAAGCTGTATCTTCTTCACCAATATTATTTAAATTTTCTGTTCTAATGTATCCCTTTTCTTTTAAATATTCCTTTGTAAAAAGTTTCGGATTCATCATTGTTTGATTACTTGTTATTTGATATTTACTTGAATTAACTACTTTTTCTGGAACTTCTATATTGGCTGGGTCTGGCATATCAACTGATATTGTATAAACTTTACATTTTTCGCCATATTCCTTTTCAACAGCAGCTTTCATATATCCTGCTGTCATTAATGTAGAAAGTATTAATGTTCCTTGAGTTGATCTAATTTGCTCAGCTAAAGCTCTTAATTCATCTCTTCCTTTAATTCCTGGATTTGAATTTTCTGAATCTGTACCATCAGCATTATGTCCCGGTAATAAAGTGCCATCACCATATCCAATCTGTTTTATTGTTTCTACTCCATTTATAAATTCTGGTCTCATTAGCATATTCCAATAAAATGTATAAGTTTTCCCATCACTACTTGGATACTCTCTATCAAAGGCAGTCGTTTTATCACCTCTATCATTAGTAAAACCTCTTTGTTCCATTTGGTTTTTGTCATTTATTGGGTTTGAAAATACTCCATTTAGCATATCTGTTGCATTACCATCTGTTAAAAATGCCATGCTTGGAACAAAATTAAATTTATTTCCATCTACTTTTACATATTTATCAGAATCTAATAATGCTCTAAATCCCTCATAAAAACCTGCTTGAATATTAGTTGTTCCATTATTATACATATCATATCTTTCAAGTCCTGTCTTATTTTTTAAAGTATTATCTACTTCAAATTTGTTATTTACATATACTTTATCTACATAAATCCATCCTGCACCTTTATTTACTAATGGATTTTCAAGATCTTGCACAGGTTCTTCTGGTATTATTACTTCCCCACTTTCTACATCTTTTAATCCCCAACCAACTTTTAAATATTCATATGGGTTTTCCTTACTATCACTTATTGGGTAATGTCCTATTGGCATAATTATTTCAGCAGTATCGTGTCCATTTTCTATATTTCCTACACTTGTTTTGCCTAGTCCAAATCCTACGACACCTACTTCATTATATTCACCAGCTCTCATTAAAGAATCTATTGCCTCATTTACTGCCATTGCTGTTTTATATGCACGGTTTTCTTCAAATTCTGTTGAAGAACTATACATACTCCCTGAATTGTCTATAACAATAATTGTCTTTGCTGGTGGCAAAGCAACTAATCTTTTACTTGAACCTAATACTGAAAAAACATGCAAAAAATCTTCCTCGTAATTTATATCAAATTTACTATCAAGAGTAACCTCAGGATTTTCGTTATGTGCATATACAGACTTATCTGCCCATATACGTCCATCATAACGTCCACCTTGCTCTGAATTTATTACTATATCTTTATAACTATCAACTGTACTATTATCTGCACACGCAAAAATACCAGCATCCTCTGTTATGCTGGTTTTCATGACATCATTACTTAAAACACTTGTTGTGTTGGCAAAACTAACACTAATAGCACTAATTAAATATATTATAATTAGTGTTAATGAAACTATTTTTTCTAATAAGTTGTATATTGTGTGTGTGTGTGTGTGTACAATCGCAAGTGTTTTCATGTTTTTTCGTTCTCCTTATATTTCTTATTCGTTTTATTTCAACTTAAATATTACAACTTTTATTAAAGTTTGCATATAAAAATATTATTACATTTTTAAGCTTTTTGAGGACGTTTTCTACGCATATAGTGCTTTTTCATAATATGTCTTTTTTATTACATCACTAAAAAAAATTATTTTACATTATAATTAATAATATTATTAATATTTTTAAATTATTAAATTTCGAAGACGAAAAATCTTTATTATAAAATAAGTATTAAAATTTTAAAACCGTTATTATGATTTTTTCATAATAACGGTTTTTTATAACTCTATATTTTAACTTTATATTTTACCACTCTATATTATCTATTGAGATTGGATTTTCATTTTTCTCTACTTTCTCAGCTGTTCCGTTTTTAAAGTAGATTACCTTATCTGCCATTGGAGCTAAAGCTGTGTTATGAGTGATTATTATTACTGTCATATTTTCTTTTCTACAAGTGTCTTGCAAAAGTTTTAATATTTGCTTTCCTGTGTTATAATCTAGAGCTCCTGTAGGTTCATCACATAAAAGAAGTTTTGGATTTTTAGCTATTGCTCTTGCTATTGCAACTCTTTGTTGTTCTCCACCAGATAATTGTGATGGGAAATTTTTCATTCTTTCTTTTAATCCGACTTTTTCTAAAACTTCTTTAGGATTTAAAGAATCTTTACAAATTTGAGTTGCAAGTTCCACATTTTCAAGAGCTGTTAGGTTTTGTACTAAATTGTAAAATTGAAAAACAAATCCAATATCTTCCCTTCTATATTTTATTAGTTCTTTATTTTTCAATTTATCAATTCTTTTTCCATCCACTGTAACTTCTCCACTTGTTACAGAATCCATTCCTCCTAAAATGTTTAAAGATGTAGTTTTGCCTGCACCACTTGGACCCACAATTACAACTAGTTCACCTTTTTCAATCTCAAAATTAGTATTATCTAAGGCTTTTATTGTAATTTCGCCCATTTTATATTCTTTTACAACATCAGTAAATTTTATATAAGCCATTTCTTTCACCTTAATTTAAATTTATTCAGCGACACTAACTTCCATACTAAATTTTGCTATTGCATTATCTATTTCTGATTGAATAGTTTCTTCTGGAACTTCATCTCCAACTCCTGAATAGTTTTCCATAACTCTTACTGAAGAAAATACTAAAGATTGTGAAATATCGCCATCATCTGCAAATTTTGGATATACAATTTGTAAAGTTCTTTCTTCATTTGGAGCAAGTACAATGTTCATTATATCTGATGGGTTTCTAACTTCATTTGGTAAAACTAAAATTGACTCATTTGCTTCTTCTCCATCTGCAACAACTACTGTGTAGTTTGATCTGTTTGTAAATTTAACTTCATAAGTTTCTATACTATAATTTACAACTTTATGTGTAACATCTATTTTTAAATATTCGTTTTCAGAAATATTTTTTATATCTGAATAATAAATAAAGTTTCCTGCTCCCATTTCTAGTCCATCGTCACTATTGTAGAAAGTTAGCATTTCTGAAGTATATGCATATGTTGAATTAGTAAGACCTGTTGCTAGTAAATCATCTGTATATTTTATTTCATATATATATAATCTTTTATTTCCGTATTTAACATTTGAGTAATCTTGAATTGAATATTTTTTTGGAGTTGGCATTCTTATTAATACATGATCCATAAATTCTGTAACATCATCATGAAATTCATATTTTCTGCACTCTTCTGATAGCATATTAAATGCTTTTTGATAATTTCCCTCATTGCAATATCCAACATATTCTTCTATTAAATCTTCTATTGGCTTTTGTAAACTACTAGGTGTTGAAGCAGTAGAATCTATAACAGATGTGTGAATATCGGCTGTTGTAGTAGCTTGAGGTTCGCTTTTTCTATTTTTAAGCATCATATTAACAGAAAAAATAGCAATCCATATAATGAAAACTATTAAAATTATTTTTTTATTTTTTCTAAAAAAGTGCCTAACTTTTAATCTAAGCTCAGTAAAATTCATAGCTTTACTCCTTTTCTAAAATACTTTAAATGATAAATCAAAGTCATTTAAATCATTTTCTTTTATAATAAAGTTAATTTCTATTGATGAATTTTTATTTCCCATTGGATTAGAAAGGTTTGACCATAAAACATAAACATCTCCATTTCTTTCAAAGTTTGTATGTTCTATTGATATCATAGTAGGAAACTTAGTTTTTGCATAGTTTTCAAAATCTGAAAATGTTGGAAAATAATTTTTTCTAAAATCTTTATATAGCATTTCGTAAGCTTCTTCATATTTTTTATTTTCCACTGCTGAAAGGAAAGAACCAACATAGTATTCCATTCTATCTCTTTCGCCCATATCTCCTAATTCATTTTTCTTCATTTCATCTATTTGTTCTTTAACAGCAGAGCTTATTTCCTCTTCAGTCATATTTGAATAATCAGTCTTTTTTTCTCTTGATGAAATAATGCTAATTACTATTAATGCTATAAAAAGAACGACAAAAATTATAGCAAAAATTGTTAATACTCTGTCTTTTTTTCTAATCCTCATTTTAAAAACCTCTCTTTTATTATAAATTATCCTAGATGTTTTTAAGCAATTTATGTTTTATGATTTCTTCTATCTTATTATAATTTATTTTATTAAAATTTTCTATGATTTCTCTTAGATTTTATCATAAATATTTAGATTTTGTTATATTTTTTTAAATTTTATTCATTTAATTTTTTACTATTCTGAAGTATTTACTCCTCTAAGTTTGCTACACAAACTGTCTACTAATTTGTCTGAATCGGTACTAACAGTTCCATGTAATCCAAATGTGTCTGCTACAGCCTTTTTTCTACATAAGATTTCATATTGTCTCATAGCTTTTTCTAGCTCTATCTTATAACTTTCTACAGAATCTTCTGTAGCATCTTGCACTTTTTCAGCATTTTTTGGTGCTTTATATGCAGAATCCCCTACAGATGTTGCTCTACTATTTAATCCTGTTCGTTCTAATACTTTATCTGCCACGCTACCAGATGCTCCACCTTTTAATACTCCTGCCTCTACACTTTTTATGATTCTATCTGTTGTTCTAACTGTGCTATCTCTTTCATCCTCTGTAAGCACATTTTCATGAGTTGAATCTCCTTCGCCAGCACCTTCTTGTTTCATTTTTATTTTCATCATTAATTGTAATATTTGATCTTTCTTCTTTTGTAATTCAGCTGCACTAGGACCGCTCATTCTTTGAACCATTCTTGCTCTTCTTGCTTCAGGTGAATTGAAGTTTTCCTTTGCTTTTTTCAAGCTATCTCTTCTTTGAACAGCTGCTTCTATACTATCATATTTTGCAGCCTGCTTAGCAGCTTCATTTTCAAGGTCTTTAGCTTTGTTATATCCTCTTCTTAATTGTTGTAAACTTTTCTCACTTGCTAATGCTTCTGCTTCAGCTTTTTTTAGTCTTTCCTTTTCTTTTTTTCTTCTTTTGCTACCCTTTCTACCACCTGAATTCTTAGCAGCTTGAGCTTCTGCTAATTCTTTTTGTGCTGCAAGGCTTCTCTTATAAGCTAAATCCAATTCTCTAGCTAATTTTTGAGTTTTTTCCTCTGCTTTCTTTCTTGCTTCTCTTGCGGCTTTTGCTTCATCTGAATTTGCTATATTTTTAGCCTCATCTGCAGTTATATCTTCTTCGAAGCCTAGTTTTGCAATTTTTCCGTTTGCTTCATCTAAATCATCTTTTAACTCCTCATAAGCTGCTTGCTCTAAAGCATTTACATTATCCTTTTGTGATTCTGCTAAGTTTCCTCTACTTGTATTAAAAAATTCCTGTGATCCTTCTGAAAGAGCCATTCCTGTAGCATTAGCTTCAAGTAGTCCTGTATTGCCAGTTGCATATGCCATAGCCATTCCCATCATTCCTAGCGCACGTGATGCATTTTTTCTTAAAACTTTTTGCAATCCGCTTCCACTATATTTGCCAGCTAACGTTGTAGCTTTATTTTTTAGTTTAGTAACACGTGATTTTGCTGTTTGTAGTCCTTTTTGTAGTCCTTTAACAGGTTCTGTATTTCCCAATTTATCCATCAAATTTTTAGTTGCTATTCCGGCCTTAGTATTTCCCAAATATTTACCTATTTTTGCGCGGTCAGCACTTGTTGCATTTGAAAATCTTTGAACTGCACTTCTTGCTGTATTAATTCCTTTTCTTGTAGAACCACCTATTTTTTTTGCATTATTTAATAAAGCAACTGCAGCGACTGCACCTGCTGCCATTGATGTTTTTGAATTATCATCTGAAAATCCAAATATTTTTCTTAATATTTGTTCTCCATCATTTATAAATTTTAAACAAAGTATTACAAGAACACCACTTGCTAGTTGGTTAAAATCAAGTACTTTTTCTACACCAAAAGAACCTAGCAATATTTGCATTGCTGTTCTTATTAATGCTAAATACATAATACAATGAAATGGTTGAATTATAACAGTAAATATAAATTCCTTTAGCCAATTATTTAAGGCTTGTGCTTTTCCGTCTCCCATTTTATCTATTGAATATGTAATAGATATAAGTGGTGCTATTACAATAAGAAATCCTACTTTTAACATACGATTTATATATGCTATAAGGAAAAATATTGTCTGTCCTACAATAGCACAATATACCAAAACAGAAACTATACTATCTATTCCAACTCCTACTATACCTTGTAGTGCCAATGAATTCATAAAATCATTAAATCCTTTGTTTTCGTCTCCAGCAACACTTTTCAAAGCTGCTACTACTGCATCATTACCATATACAACTCCCATTATTATATATTGCAATAAGAACACAAGTAAAACACTACAAACCCAATCTGTTAACATTTTCTTATATTTGGCTCTATCTTCTGCTACTGATGATAAAGCCATTCTTATTCCAACATATACTAAAACACATAATAGTATTGCTAGTGCGATAAATCTTACAATATAAAACCAAGTAGCTACAGCGGTTCTAAATTTTCTAATAAAATCTTCACCACTATTAGTTTTAAAAAAGTTAACACTTAAAATTTCATAATTATCATTTTCTTGATCAAAAAATGTTGTACTTGTGCTAAAGAAAATATTAAATGGTGTCAAATATCCGTTATGATCATCCTCATTTCCAACATTTGCTATATCTAGTGTTGCTTGATTTATAACGCTTGCAAATCCAATTGCCAATATTCTAGGTATCCATAATATAATTGAAACTAGACCTCCTGTTAAATTCGTTATTGCATTTAATGTTTCTATTGGAACGACAGATCCTTTATCTTCATCGACAGCATAAACAGAGCTTGAACAACAATATTCAAACATCAATATAAAAACTATTAAAATTATAACTATTTTTTTAATAATTTTTTTCATTTTTAGTGAGTTCCTCCACCACTTGATCTACTATATCTTTCTCTTATGCTTTGTATTTCGCTTAAATCTTTATCTAATTGCATTCTTTGAGCAACGAGTTGTGTATGATTTTTTACTCCTTCCATTTCTCCTCTTTTTAACTGCTCTTTTGCTTCTTTAACGTATCTATCATAGTCTTGTTGTAACATTGTTAATTTTCCATCTACCAACATTTGTGCTTCACCTGATTTTGCACTAATTATCTTATCAAGTGTATCCTGATATTCTTTTCTTATTCTATCTACCGCTCTATCAAACTCTAAATCTTGAATCTTTGTTTTTGCAGCCACTAATTGATTCAATTTAGCTATCAAGTCTGCTTTAGCTTTTTCATTAGCTTCTCTTTCAATTTCTTGAGTTGCTCTATCAATTTCTCTATCACATTCTTTATAAAATGCTCTTAGATCTGCATCATTTCTACTTTCAAAGAACTCTCTTGCACTATCATCACTAGGTGCCACAAATCTATCTTCTCTTCCGTCTTGTCCCGCTGTAATTGCTACTGCTTGATCTAAGAATTCTAAATCTGATGTACGTGTTGAGCCACTAGTTGTTTCTGATGATGCATTAGGGCTTCCAGCATATGACCTAGCTACACTATAAATAAATGCATCTGGAGATAATCCTATATCTCCTGCTTGTTTCATAGTATCATAAATTCCTTTTTCTTGTGTAAAGTTAGCTAATTTAGTTGTTGCATCTGATATACCTTTAAATTTTTCAGCATCCATATTAGCTGGATTAATGCCATTAGCAGCTAGAGCACCGCTTACTATACTACCAATATCCGCTGAAGGATTTTGAGCAATTGATTTTTGAATAGTATTTCTTATATTTGTTCTTAATTTCGGATCAATATTTGCATTTTCTAGCATTGTTTTTAATTCTTCTAGTATTTTATCTATTTCGTCATTATTTTCATATTTACTACCATTTATTGCTAATTCATTCATTTTACCAATAGCTTCTGTTTTGCCAGCAATTCCTAATGATTGCAATCTTTGATGTATATCTGTTTTTAAAGTATTTGTACTACTTTTCATAAATTCTTGTGTACCGCTATATGCACCAGCCCCTGTTAGTACACCTTGTGAGAAACTTCCTGAAGATCCATATACTCCTGCACCAAAGGCAACTCCTACACCTGCAGCAACAGATGCTTTTGCAAAACCTCCTAATTCTTTTAATGTTTCTGACTGTTGTAATACTCTTCTAACTTTATTTATTCCTCCTCTAGCAGAAGCAATCCTTGGATGGTTTCTTGCAAATTTTTTACCTTTTTCATCAGCTTTTGTTGCTTTTCTCTTTTCTTTAGCAATTTCTAATCTTGCCCTTGCCATTGCTTCACTTTTATTCATTCCATTTTCCATAAATTTTTTAGCTCTTGCTTCAATTTCAGCAGTGCTTTGGTCTTGTTTAGTACCATACCTTTTGTTTTCTTCTTTTTCAGCCTTCTTATTATATTGTTCAGTTCTAACTTCTGATTTAACATCTTCAAAAGATTTTCCTTCTGCTCCTCCAGTTAACATTCTTGCTGCTGCTATTGCTTCAACTTTTCCTGTTGATAATGCATTTTTAGCCCTTATTCCTAAATCTTTTGCTCCTGTTATAGCTTTTCTAGTTGTTTTTCCTATACTTTTTCCTTTTGATGCAGCCACAGCAGCAACTGCCATACCAGCTGCTAAAGATGTATGTTCACTATCATCTGCAAATGCAAAAATTTTTCTTACTATTTTTTCTGCTTCTTTTATAAAATTTATACATAAAATTGCAAGTACAGATGCTGCAAGGGAGTTTTTCATTCCATTATCAAAGAAGTTTATAGCTGTGCTTACAAATACCATATAAATTATACAGTGAAATGGTTGAATTAATATTGTAAATACATATTCTTTAAGCCAAGTATTTAAAGCTTGTGCTTTTCCATCTCCCATCTTGTCTATTGAATATGTTAATGTAATAAGTGGTGAAATAATTATTAAAAATGCTAGTTTAAGCATACGGTTAAAGTATGATATAAAAAGTCCAAATGTTTGAAATACTAACATACAATATACTACTGTTGCGGCAATAGAATCTACATCTACTTTTAAAGCATCTCCTGCTAGGGTGGTCATAAAATCAGTTAATTTATCTCCACCTAATGACTCACTAACACCTTCAATTGCATTAACAATAGCATCATTAACATATACTGTAAATAAAATTACGTACTGCAAAATAAAAATTATTGCTAAACTTACTACCCAATCCACAAGCATCTTTTTGTAAGAAGCCTTTTGTTGAGCAGATACTGTTGATAAAGCCATTCTTATTCCTACATATATTAATATGCATAATAGTATTGCTGCTGCAATATTTCTCATTGCATAATACCAAAAAGATATTCCTGTTCTAAATTTATATAATAATGAATCTGTACCACTTTCATCTACTTTAAAGAAATTAATATTTAACAAACTTACTCTATTAAATAATATGTCTGGTATAGTTAATTGGCGAAAAGCATTATTCTCTCCTGTTGGGTTTTCTATAAAAGCAACTAATCCCATTAAACTACTAACTCCATAGCCAACTGCCAAAGCTACTATTCTCAAAGGCCAGGTAAGTAAGCCAACAACTGTGCCCAATAAAACATTTAACGCATCTTTAAGTATATCAAGTGGATTTGATTCACTATTTGATGTTTGACCTGTAGTATTTTCACTTGCATATACGAAAATAGGAGAAATATTTCCTATGCAAAAATTATTTAAAACTAATAATATTAAAAAACAAACTAACACTTTTTTTAATATTTCTACTGTTTTTTTCAAACTTCTTACCTCCTTTCTACTTATGATTTAATAGATTTCGTTTAGCTTCATTTAAATCTACTATTGGTCCGCTCATTTTTAAATCTCTAGTTGCTAAATCTACTTTTCTTCTTTTAGCATTTAATCCTTTTTGTAATTTTTGAATTTCCCTTCTTGACTCTATTTGTTCTGATGTATAATAATCTGTTCTAGATTCGAAGTTTGGATCTGCAAAAATTTCTGGATTTTCTTGAGCATATTTCTTTATTTTTAAATCATCTCCAAAATAGTCCATTCTTGCTTCTGATTTAGCTTTTTGGGCCTTTTGGTATCTATAAGACCCTTTCTTAATTCCTACTTCTTCAACAGCTAAACTATTTATTTCTTCCAATTGTTTTCTTAAGAATAACATTTCTAGTACTTTGCTTGATTCATCTGAAGTTACCTCTATTCTCTTTCCGCTTGCGTCTTTTATAACTCCACCTGTTTTTTCAATACGTTTTACCTGTTTTAATAAAGTTTCAGTTGGATCTACATCTTCACTATCAAATGTCATCTCTAATATTTGTCTCATTTTTTGTTTTCTTCTATTAACAGATTTCTTTACTTGTGCTCTAGCCTGCTGTCTTCTAGTAAATTCTTTTGTTTGTGTAACTTTTTTAGCTGTTTCAAGTGCAAGAAGATATGCTAATATTTTTGCTTTTAATTTTTTCTTATCATCATCTGTTAAAGGTTTTAACAGATCATCAGGTTTCTCATCACTGGTTTTACCTTTTTTACCTTTTGGTTTTTCTTTGCCTTTTTCATCTTTTTTGTCTGATTTTGTAGTTGAATCGGCTCTTGATTCATCTACTCTATCTAATATTTCCTCTGGTTTAATTTGTGTAAAATCTGAAACTCCTTTTTCCTTTGCTATTTCTTCTATTGCCTTCTTTATTAATTTCTTATTTGTTTCATCTATTCCTTCTAGTTCTTTAGTAGCAATTTCTAGTTTTACATTTGCTATTGCCGCTCTTTGTTTTAATGCACTTTTTAATCCCTCTTTTCCTTCTACGAAAATAGCTGATGCATTTTGCTTATCAGAAATTACTCCAGCCACCACTAGTTTTGATGTTAATTCTTTCATTGCTTCATCTAATGCTGCTTCACTATTCATATCTAGAGTTTCACCAGCAGACATAGAAATAATAATATTATCTATTTCTCTATCTACAAGTGCTATATCGGCATCTGTTAATTCTTTTGATTTTATACTGCTACGAACTGACATATCGCTAAGTCCATTTAATTTTAATTTCTCGTCTAGCTCTTGCATAAATCTTTCTTGTTCTCTCTCTTCAGCAGTTGCAGGTTTTACTATTGGTCTTAATTGTCCTGTTTTAGAATCATATTCATATCCCAAAGTTCTATATAATCTTTTTGTATATTCAGCTTCTTCACTATCTAATCTTTCATTTTCTTCATCTAGCATTATAGACAATCTAGCTTGAGTTTCTTGATTAATAATGCCTAATGTTTCTGTTTTAAATTTTTTCTCTTGTTCTTTTTCTTGCTTTGCCCAATGCTCATCTAAGTCTCTCATTCCTTGGCCTATATTTGTTCTTGACATAAACTTAGTAGTAGCAAAAGCTCCTGCCATCATTGCTAGAGGAACTACTGTTATACCACCTGTAGCAAGTGTTGTAAGAGTTCCAACTTTAAGTGCTCCTTTTTTTGCTCTTGCATAAAAGTCAGCTCTTCTTTCTTTTACAGATCTAAGCATTAAGTCATCATGTTCTTTTCCAGCTCTTTCTAATGCTATTTTTTCCATTTGTTTTATTGTTGGAATTCCAAATCTTCCAAATGTATATTTTCCACTATATGTACTTATATGTGTTGATCTTCCTAATCCTTTATGTGTTAAAGCAGCTCCTGAAGCTAATAATCCCATTCCTACTTTAGGATGTGCAACAAGTGTTCCCATTCCTAAAAATAAACTTGCCATTCCTCCAAAAGTTCCGCCAATTAACCCCATTTGCTTTTTAATTAATTCTTTATCTTCTTTTGTAAGTCCTAATAGGTTAGATGGTCTTAGTTGATTAAAAATTCCTGTTCCATCATTTACTATCTTTCCAGTTGCAGGATCTCTATATTTATTTCCATATATACCGCTATATAAAGCCTGTCCATTATCCTTAGCAAAATTGAAAAATGATTTTACTCTATTAGATAATCCTTTTCCTCCTCCTTGATATGGTGTAAATTCAAATATATTGTCTATATCTATTGCTCTTTCTAATCTTGCACCAACAATCTTTGGTGTAGAAGGTGTTGTTAATTGTTCATATCTATTATATTCATCTAATGCTGTAAAATATTTTTTCTGTGCTTCATCACGTTCATCATCTGTTTTAGCATTTAACAATCCTTTTTTTGCATTCTCCAAATTTCCTTTTAATGTCTTTTTACCAATGCTAAGTAGCTCTTTATCACTTCTTTTTGGTAAACCTGCTGAATTAGTAGCTGTAGTTCGTCCTGCAGGAGAGCCACTAGAAGAACCTCCTCCTGAAGATGAGCCACCGCCAGAAGATGAATTTCCACCTGAAGATGAGCCTCCTCCTGATCCACCAGAAGAACTTCCTGAAGGTAAAGATGAAGTACCGTCTCCATCTGATGAACTACTTGAACTTTTATTTCTTGAAGATTGAATTCCTTTTCTAATTCCACCAGCAGCTATAAAAGGAAGTGCAACTGCTGCTTTTCCAGCTCCAACTACTGCTTTTGTATAAGGTGTATTAGCTAATGTTTTTACTGCTGATTTTCCGCCTATAGCTGTATCTTTAATTGATGATTTTAAGTTTTCTGCAGCATTAGTTGAATCGTCTACAAGTCCACCTTGTATTTTAAATATTTTTCTAAATATTTTATCTGCTTTTAATGCATAATTCATTAGTATTAATGCTACTATCATTCCAGCAACTGATTCTAGTGATAGAATTAAAGCTTGTGAAATGAAAATTGAATATATTAAAGCATGTACAACTTGTAAAAACACATTTAAAATATATTGTGAAAGCCAATTTTTAAAAGCTTCTTGCCTTCCTGTTAAAACTTTTTGAAGTGCATAACCTACACCTAGTGCGGGTGCCATTATTGTTAATACTGTAATAGTAAAGAACCTTTTTAAATAAACTATTGTATATCTAAATGCAAAATATACTAAAGTCATATACATAATTACACCAATCATACCATCTAGTAATTTTGCATCATATGCTCTTGTTCTTATAGCTTCATATATTTTTATTTCTAATTCTTGGTTATCATATTCTACGCCTTCGCCTTCGGCATTATTTCCACTATTTTGTTCAGCTAATTGCATCATTTGAACTTTATAAGAAGATGTTGCAACTTTTTCTATAGCGCTAACTAGTTGTTCACTTATATAGAATGTAAATAACATTATATAATGCATTGCAAATATTATTATAAAACCAACTAGCCAATCTACTAACATATTTTTATAAACAGCTTTATCTTGTGCTAAAGAAGCTGTAGCCATTTTTATACCAACAACAATAAGTACAACAAGCATCGCTGCAATAGCTAATAATCTTATTACATAATACCAACTAGCTATTGTTCCTTTTATTTGATATATCATAGGTAATTTTACATCTTTATTGTTTGGATCATTTTCTTTTTCAAAATCTTCTAAAGCTTTTTTATATGTAGCACAAGCCTCACAACTTTCTGGACATGAACAACCGCTTTCACAACATTCTGTAACTTCATGACCCTTTTTATCATCATCGCTTCCTACTCCACAATTTTTATTAGTACACATTAATATATGACCTGTTGGTGAATATTTTAGTTCATCTTTTGTTCTTTTAACATGAAATGGATTTGCATCTAATGCTGCAACATGATTATAAACTATAGCTTCTATAGTAACATTATTTGAAGAATCTGTAATAGATGTTAAATCGGTATTACTTTCTATTACTTCTCCACTAGCATTTACTCCGGCCGTGCTTTCTAAAGCCCATGTTAATAATTTTTCAAATAGGGCTGTCCAACCTACAAATACCATTCTAAATCCCATTGTTATAATACCAAGAAGCCAGTCTGCTATATCTCCAATTTTAGATAATAGCCAAGAAAAAATTCCTTCTTTAACAGTATACTGTCCTTTTTGGGTACCTGCATAGTAAAATTCTCCTTCTCCTAAATCTAGTTTTGCATAAGAAGAAGGCATAGCACAAAATGTTATTAAAATTGATATTAATATAATTGCTAAAATAACTTTTTTCAAAAAGCTTTTAAGTTGTGCCATCTTTTTTCCTTTCTAATATTGAAATTGTACTTCTATATCGTCGTATTTCAATATTCCATTTTCAAATCCCTTTAATTCATAATCTTCTGTACCTGTTAATATTCTACTTACACTTCCATTATCTAAGTTATACATATAAATTCCTCTTCCTTCTTTAGAATACAAGAATAAGTTATCTGTAATCCATAGAAAAGAATTTATAGTATCTGTTAATACTCTATTTGGTGTTTCTCCAAATTTAGATATAAAATTCATTTCATAAATTAAATTATTATTATCTAAATTTGCAAAAATATCATAAGTTAAGCTTTCCCCAATAATTTGCTGTTGTTCTTCACTCAATGTTTCTTTATATTGCTTGCATTTTTCTAATAAATTTCCATTTTTCTCTATTCTTCTTTTTTCTGCTTCAAAAACTAAATCTAATTGTAGTTTTGCAACGAAATCTGTATTTTTTAAGCATTTTTCTATTTTTGTTTTTCCGCTTTTTACATTATTAAAAATGAATATTCCGTTTTCATCATCATAGTCTAATTTTATTTCTATACCTTTTAAAGGATATGATATAAAAACACTATTTTCTGTATATTCGTAGTCACTATAATCTGGCCACATATATGTAAGTTCATTCATAAACTCACGGAAATTTAATTCTTCCTTTTCATATTTATCTGCTAAGTCAAAAAAGTCATCTGTTTCTATTGTGTTTACTCTATACACAGAAATTTCACTTTCTGTGAAGAAAACATATATATTTTTTCCTTTATATCCTATTATATTTAAATCTTTATCTTCAAAAGTTGGTTCTCCAAGGTTCACTTCTATATTTTCAAGAGCCATTCCTGGAAAAATATTGTTTATTACACTTCCAGTGTATTTTTTATCAAAAACAATATTATATATTCTATTACTTAGTGTTTTTACTTTTATTCCTTCATCAAAATATATGTAGTAGTTATCATATATACTATCTCTTTCTCCAAAATAATTTGATGAATCCCAATTACTATTAATGCAATTTTGTAATATTTCAGAAGTAACATTAAATTCTGTTATACTAATATCTTTAAATTGTTTCATACTTAATTCTGAATCCATATATATGAAGTAATCTTCAATTCCATTTATAATAATAGAAGTAATTTCATTTCCATTACATATAACTTCCACAGTTAACTCGTTTTTTTCATCAAACATTCTAAAACTTCTATATCCAATAACTTTTGCACAATCTTCTAACAATTTGTTATAATATTCTTCATTGCTTTCATCTTTTTCATTATATGGTAATACTTTAAATATTAAATAAACATCTAAATAGTAGTTTGCATCTTTACTTGGATCTTCTGAAATATATGTAGATTCATAATATTCTATTACTTCTTTTATTGTTGTTAAATTATCATAAGTAAGATCTGGTGTTTGACTATTTTTTTGTATGGCATTTAACATAATTAAAACAAGTGCTAATAAACATATAAAAATGATTAAAAATATGACATTTCTCTTATATTTAATTTTGTTATCACCTATATATTTTTCTGCCATAAAAAATCCTTTCTATTAAAGTTTATATTTGAAACTGTATCTATTTGCTCTTTGTTCTTCTTTCTTGTTCTACTTTGTTTACTAAATCTGTATTTAAGTCTACATCAATTAATCCTCTTTTTACATAGTCTTTTGTTTTATTTGTAAAATAATAATTTGTATAAAGTTTTATTCCTTTTGAATCATTATTTTTTATATCTATTTCAATTCCTCTAGTAGAATATAATACATATGCACTTTGTGTTTCTGCATCATATTCATAATAATCATAAGCTTTCCATGATTGTACTAATGAATTTATAAAGTTATCTAAATTTTTACTTGCTAGATATTCATCTAATAAATCTTCAAAATCTTCATTATATTGATAAGAATAACTATAAATTGAAGTTTCATCATTATAGAAAAACAAGTAAAAATCTTCATCTCTATATCCTAAATAATTTTCTTCTAGACTTCCAAATGCATTAGTGTTATTTGCAGCTTGAATTTCTCTTAATGACATTTTAGTATTGATTTTTTCTGTTATGTCTCCTTCATATTCTTCTGAAAAAATCAAATTTCTAACTGTTTTGGTTGGAGCAAGTCTTATTTTTATTTTTCCATCTAAATAAGATGTATAATTGTTTTCTAAAGGCACTCCCTCTCCTAAGTCATCTTTTATGTTTTTAAAATATGAGCTATTTATACTAAGTTTGAATAAATATGAATTATTAAATATAAATTTTGAAAGTGGTACTATAGATATTTTATCTACACCAACATATTTTTTCCCATCTACTACATCATAAAAGTTTTCTACATCTTTTATTTTTATTTTGTATTCTTTGTCTGCAATTGAATAGTTAACTTTTATATCAATGTTCTTTGATTCATCTATTAAAACGAAAGTTTTTGTTGGAGAAGCTTTTTGCAATTTTTTTATAATATTATTAAAATAATCTTCATTGCTTTCCCCTTTTTCATCAAATAAATCTTTAGAAAACTCTACATAAATAGTATCACCATTTTCTTCTAAATACTTTGCATCTGATTCTTCAATTATTTGTTTTACTGTTTTTCCTTCTTCTGTTACTGTTGAAACATCAGCAACTTCTATATCTGCTTCTAATTCTTCTGCCTCTTGCTTTTTTAAGTTAATTAGTGTAAAAGAAATTATTAATAGCAAAACAAGAAGAATTGTAAAAATAGCTATTATAACTTTTTTCATCTATCTTCCCCTTCTTAAAGGATTTATTTCATTTAGTCCTTTCAAAGTTGAAGCACTCACATTAAATATAACTTTTACCATTTTTTCTACTGTTCCCATTGCTAAAAAGAAAGCAACTGCTATAATTGGTGCTTCTTCAGCTATGTTATTTGCTGTTAAAACAAATATTATATATATAAGTGCATGAAGTGGCTGAATTAAAACATTTGTTATAAATTCTTTCATCCAAATTGAAAATGCTTGTGCCCTACCATCTCCTGCTTTATCTATTGAATATGTAATAGTTATTAATGGTGATATGGCTATTAGAAAACCAACCATTAAAAACCTTTTTATATATGTCCAGAAAAATTTAAATTCCATTAATAATAATAACCAGTATACAATTGACCAGAAAGTTAATTTTAATCCAGATAAACTAAATGTATAATTTAGAGTTTGACTACGTATTGTTTCCTCGAAAGTTGCCTTTGTATTAGAAGAAGTTTCTTCTGGGTCACTTACTAAAGAAATAACTTGTTGCTCTAAATTATAAAATGCTGACGTTAATAGTTCTCCAAATCTTATTGTAAAACTCATTATATATAACATAAAAAATATTAAAATAATACTTTCTACCCAACTTATAAGCATTTTCTTATATTTTGCTTGTTCTAGTGCTACAGTAGATATAGCCATTCTTATTCCTATATATATAAGAACTAGTAATCCAATTGCTAATGCAATTGTTCTACTTATATAAAATACATTTGCTATTGCACCTTTAACAATATTATTGCTAGGATCTGCAGTTACTGTAATGGCTTTACTATCACCTGCTCCTACAACATATTCTGTATTTGTATCAAAATAATTTATATTAAATAACGGAACTCGATTAAAAACCATTCTCTCTATTGTAAGCCAATATAATGTTTTTGATTCACCATTAACAGATTCTTCTGCATATGTGAGCTGAGCTAGAATAACATCTATTTGAAGTACTATTACATTTATAATTCTTGCTAAAATTCCTGTAACAACACCAACTATTGATGCACCATAACTAAGCGCAGAAGTGACAACTTTTTCACTACTATTTTGTACTCTAGATACAGTTCCTTCTTCAATAATTTCTGCAGTAGCAGTATTTGATTGACTGGCAGATTCTCCTTTAAGTGCTTCTTCTGCACGAGATGGTGTCCCTTCTGCTTCTTTTGCATAAGCACCATTACAAAATATGAAATTAAACAATAATAGCATAACTAGCATTATACTTATGATTTTTTTCATATATTTTCCCCGTTTTATTTTTTATTAATTCTTTTCTTGAGCCTCTTGTCTTGCTTTTTCTAAAGCGACTTGTTTATTTAAGTTTGTTTCAACGAATTCGAATTCTTTCTTAGTTGGTTGTATTGATAGAATTGCAGAATCACTACCTACTTTAAGTAATCCTTCACCTCTATTACATGTGATTAAGAATCCTGCTTCACCTTCGCTTAATTTAAATACTTCTTTTAAGTATTGAATTTCTGATTTATCTTGTGCTAAGAATAATTTTGTTTCTGAAGAAGTTAAAACTGCTTGAACTTCTTGTTTTTCATAGAAATCTTGGAATTTCTGTGAGATAACTGCTAATGAAACATTTCTTTTTCTAGCACGTCTAGCCATTGTATTTAAGAAATCAACAGCTTCTGGATATGGAAGAAGCATCCATGCCTCATCAATTAAAACTCTTTTCTTAGCAGCTTTAGATTTATCCTCACTGTTTTTCTTAACATATTTTTCCCAAACCCATGAAAGCATTATTTGTTGTGCAAGAGGTCTTGCAAATCTTTCCTCTAGTTGAGAAATATCTATGTTTATGAAAGGAACACCATCTAATAGTTCAAATGTTGACTGTCCATCAAAATAAGCCATTTGTCCTTGATATTCTCTAACATATTGTTTCATAACCTTTACTAAATAACTATAGTGGAAACGATAATCTGGGTTTTCATTTTCTTCTGCTTTTCTTTGAATTCTCTTAAACCAAGAACCTATTGTTGGCATTTCCTTTTTAGTTCTACCTAAATAGTTCTCAGAAATATTAATTTGTCCACCATTTTCGTCTCTTGTGTATAAACTTTCAATATTATTTGTAATACCTAAAGCTGCATACTCTTCTGCTACAGCTTCAGAAATAATTTGTTTTGTAAGCTCGTTTACTTCTTGGCTTCTTGTACTACCTCTAGCCATTGTAAGAAGACCGTTTGTTACGTCTTCAACTTTATTTTCTACACTTAAAACTGTTCTCTCTTTTCCTGTTATTTCATCTCTTATAGTTTCTGGTTCTATATCAAATAGATTTATAACCGTTTTAGAGTTTGGGCTTAATGTTACGTTAACACCACCTAATGCTTCAGCAACTATTCCATACTCACCTTCAGCATCTAGAGCTAAACTCTCAATTCCCATTAAAACTGCTGATCTAGCTGTTAATGTTTTGATTGTAACAGATTTACCAGCACCAGACTTACCAAAAATAACCATATTATAGTTTGTTAATTTTGAACTAAAGTTATCATATAAGATTGGTAGTCCTGTTTGTTTATTAAATCCTAAAGGAATACCATTTTCATGTCCAACTTCTGAAGTGAAGAATGGGAATACTGTTGACATAGCCCTTCTATCGAACGTATGTGATTTTGTTAATTTGTTATCTAGATATGGCATGTTACTTCTAAATGCCTCATCTTGTATTGCCCATGCTGGTTTTATATCTATAAGGTTTTTAGACATTTCACTTGATAATAATTCTGTATATTTTTCAAGTTCATCCATACTATATGCAAATATTGTTGCTATAATTGATGAATCGAATAATTTATTGAAACCTGCTGCAATAGAGTCACGAAGGTCTTCTGCCTCCATTCTTTTTTGTGCTATAACTCTTTCTCTGTTTATATCACCTCTATCTAATGCAACAATTCTTTCAGATTCAAGTTCGTTTATTGTTCTGTTTAAGTCTGTTTGTGAAGAAGCTTCACTAACTGGATTTATAAAAACAGATACATTTATATCTCCAAAGGTATACATTCCTCTTAAGAATTCTGGGAAAGTACACATTCTTGGTAAATTTGATACTATCATGCTTCTAGCATATCTAGTTCTAGATGAAGAAATTTCTATGTGATTTGTATAACTAGCATCTATACCACCAGGAGCGATTAAACTTTTAATATTTTTTTCATTTTTCTTAAATACACTAACTTCTTCTGGCTTTATATTTTCGATTTCATTTGTAGAAGTTGTTTCTTTTTTACTTTTAAACATTTTTATCCTCCTTTTTCATTAGTCTTCTTTTTTTCTTTTTACTATTTTCTTTTTAATAGTAGTATTTGTTGTGCTAGATGATTCTAGTTTTTTCGTTTCTTCTTCTTTTTTCTCACTATTTTTAATTTCTTGTTTTGCTAACTTGAAAACTCTAGGATCTAATTGATTTTCATAAGTATCTAATATCTCATTTGCTTTTTGTCTTATTTTTTCTTCTTTGTTTATTGCAAATTCTAGTTCTTCAATTTGTTTCTTTCTATCTGCTTTTAATATACTATCTGTTGCCATATCAATAGCAGCAATATTAATTTCTCTATCAATTTTTTCTTGTTTCTTTTGAAGTACATCTTTTCCTGTACTATATAATGAATCATATTGTGCATCTAATGCTTTTGATAGTTGTAATAGCTCTGCTTCGTCTCTGTTATATGCAATATATAATAATTCAGCTAATTGCTCTGAATCTAGTATTGAACATGTTATTTGAGAAGTTGCTAAAGCACTTGCAATGTTTTGGCATCTTGTATAAAGCTCTGCAAAACACATATTGTATAATTCTTCTTTAGAATACTTTTCTGTTCCTGCACCAATTTCTGCTGAGTAATAAGATACAACAACATATGTTCTTTGTTGTAAAACATTTTTATTAGAACTTAATTTTTCTACATAATCTGTAATACTAGCACCATATTCTAAAATGTTTATCTTTCTTCTTTTCTCAAATTCTAATTTTTCTCTTAAAGCCTTATTTCCCATTGATCTTGCTTGAGCAATTTTAGCATCTAGCTTATCAATTTCGATTGTTAAATTATCTATTCTTCCTTTGTATTCTTCGATGATATCTCTTAAATTTAAAGTTCTACTTTGAATATATAATTGAATTGGAAATCTTAATGTATTTAAGAATTGAACAAATCCTTCCTCTATAGCTATTTTCTCTTGTTCAGACATTAAATCATAGTTAACACCATTACATTGTAATATCATAACATATTGTGTACCTTTTTTTCTTACAATCATATTATCAACTATTTCATCAAATTCCATAAAATCAAAAATTGATTCTTGTGTTAAGTTTCCTGTAAATCTACCATAGTTTTGGTCTATTTTCTTTTCGTTTTTAGAAGAATCATTTGCAACAGAGTCTTCCTCATATTGTTTAGTTTTTTCTTTTTTTGGTTTCATCAAGTACAAGTACAATAGTACAAGTAAAACCATTACACCTAAAATTATAAATATTCCCATTTGAAGAATTGGTATTAGGTTAGTATCCATTTATTTTTCCTCCTTTGTATATATGTACATTTTTCTACTTTTCTTAAATTTTATATATCTTAAAATAATTTCTCCAATTGGTTCTCCACCAATTTTCTTAGTTACTGGGAAAGCAACTATTGTAGGAATTTTTACTGCTCCGATAACATATCCCATTAATCCAAAAAGTGCCATAATTACTATTCCCACTATATCCATACCAAAAGATTTAAATAGTAGGAAAAAAATAGATCCTAACATAGCTCCTACCGCTGTTGTTATTAAAGACTTTACCGTAAAAATATATAATATTCTTGATTCACCTCTATAGTTACGAGGTATTTGATATGTTGCCATAAGATTCCTCCTTCTAAGCAATTTTATTTATATTTATTTAATAATTGACTAAATTAAAATTGACTTGCTATATTTACTACTAAACTCCAAATTGAATATGCTCCAAAAATAACTATTCCAGCCACTACAACACCTATTAATTGTGTTTTTAGTTTTGCTTGTGCCTCTGGTCCAGCTGTTAGATATTTAATACCCATATATGTTGTTACTGCAACCATTACACCTGTACCAATCATAGTTAAAACTTGACCTAAAGCGACAAATTTATCTGTGACTCCAGATGTATCAATGCTTCCACTACCAAACGAACTTCCAGCACTTGAAAAATTTTTTATATCTGAGTTTATTTCGCCTAGTAATGAAGTTCCATCTTTTCCAGAACCTCCAGACTCTCCAGACTCTTCCGCCATAGATTCATTATAAAAAGGCGTTATTAACGTACAAAAAGATAATAATATCAATGATATTATTATTTTAATTATCACGCTCTTTTTTAGTAACATATTCATCATCTCCTCTTTTTTGGCATATTTATACTATTATATTAATTATAATAAAAGCATATTTTTTTTTCAACATTTTTATATAATATTTGATATTTTTAACATAATTGTAATAAACTTTTTTATCATAAAAAAGGAAGTTGATAGTTTTAAATCAACTTCCCTTAAATTATTTTTATCATTAATTGCTGCCTAATGAACCATTTGTAAAGCTTACTAGAGCACTCACTAGATTTACTGCTCCAAATAAAAGAATACAACCTATAATTATAGGTAAAATTGATTTTTTCGTTTCTGCTTTTTCTGAAGGACTCGCTAGTAAATATTTTATGCCGAGTATTGTTATAACTATTAGTGCTATACCTGTTCCAACAACTTGCATAACACCAATAATAATATTTATTACATTTCCAATTCCGCCAGAATCTTCACCGCCAGGGCTTGCCATGTTGGACGCTCCTTCCATAGAGCTTATTAAGCTTTTTATATCTCCGCCACCCGCGCTTCCCTCTTCAGCATATACAGAAATATTTAGGAACAAGCTTATTATAAGAATTATAAGCAGTATTGAAACAATTTTTTTCATCTTTTTCTCCTATCTCATTTTTTTATAATGAATTTTTTTATGTTTATTATCAATTTGCTGTTAATCCAGATTCAATAAAGTTTTGAATTATAGTAAGAATTCCTGATGCTCCAAAAAGGATTAATGCTCCAATAATATAATTTACAGCATATTTTTTTATATCTGCTCTATCTCCTGCTGAGGCAATTATATATTTGCATGCTATTATCATCAACATAGAAATTGCTACAGCTGCACCTATTATTCTAACAATATTTAAGACTGCACCAATAACATTTCTTATTAACGGTCCACCTTCTTCTTTTCCAATTGATTTTCCTGAAAAATATAAAACACCCGATTCTGCATCTCCTGCATATGTATTTATATTAACAAAAACTGAAGAAATAATTAACATTATAATTAATGTTATTACAATTTTTTTCATTTTAATCACTCCCATTTTATATTAGTGTCCTCCACTCGTAGAAGCTGGTCCTGTTGGAGCTCCTTTAAAAGCCTCATTTGATATATTTACCAATAATGCTATAATTTGCATTGCTGAAAAAAGAATAAACGTTCCAATTACATATGCAACAGCATGTTTTTTTATGTCTGCCCTATCTCCTGGAGCTGATATCATATATTTCATTGATATTATTAGTAGCACTACTACAGAAATTGCTATTGATGCTATTCTTAAAACTGACACAACTGTTGCAGCTCCATTATTTACTAAAGTATCTACTTTTGTTGAATCACCACTTGAGTAGTTCAATTCAAAGTTTCCATTTCCATCTGCTAAAGTTATTATTGCTATGCTACTTAAAATAATTGAAACACTTAATATTACAACCAATTTAATTATTAGTGATTTAGTATTAGCTTTCATACTTCCTCCATTTTATAATTTTATTGCTTTTATGTTACTATTGTTGAAAATTTTTGAATTATTGCTAAAATTCCTGAAACTGCAAATAGTACTACCGCTCCAATAATATAAACTATTGCACTCTTTTTTATTTCTGCCTTTTCTCCTGGGGCTGCTAACATATATTTCATAGCAATTACTATTAGCATTATAATTGCAATTCCAACTGCAACTACTTTCACAACTGTAGCAACTGATGACAGCAAACTAAAAGTAGCATCATTTGCATCTTTATTACCTGCTACATCTCTTTGCATTTGAGTTTCCAATTTGTCAATGTAAGTTGTTCCATCACCAGTTGCTTTACTAACAAACAAATTACTAATTGCTGAAAAAATAATTATTATTAACAAAATTGAAGCAAAAGCTTTTCTTTTTATTCTCGTCATTGCATTTCCTCCATAATATAACATTATTCAGGTTTAGCACTAAATGCTCCTGATAATTTTTTTATTATTTCCAAAATAGCTGATGCTGAAAACATTATAACAGCACCTACTACATATACAACAGCATGTTTTTTTACTGTTGCTCTATCTCCTGGAGCTGATAACATATATTTCATAGCTAACACAACTAACATTATAACAGCAACACCAACTGCTATTACTTGAGCAATTGCCATAGCGGTATCCGCCAAATAATTAGCCGCTCTATCTACATCTTCATTTCCGATCCCCACCTGCTATAGTATTTATTTTGTCAAGCATACCACCATCATCTGCGGCTTCTACATATGTAAAAGTTTGAATTATAGTTGCTATCATCATTATTACTAAAGCTATACAAATTATTTTTCTTTTCATATCATAACTCCCATTTTTATACACTTACACTTTAATTATACCATTTTTAAAAATTTTTTTCAATATTTAACCACCTTTATATTACCCTATTTGTCAGTTTTTGTAAATAGAAAATTTTATATTTAAATTTATTTTTAAAAAACTTAGTAAAACTAATACTTTTATATAATTTTTTAAAATCATATCTAATAATTAAAAATAATGAGTGAGTGAGCAACAAGAAAAGCACCCGATTGCAATGCTTTCGGGTGCTTGCTGTTGTTGCTAGTAGGGCAAGTGTATTACGTTGTCAAGAATGATTGCGGGTACGTTCGTTATTCCATGCTTTTTGGCATGATACAGGATGTGTAATCCGTCGAATACCCAGCCGTTCGCGGTGACAACTATTGGTTTGTGGTAGTGTTTATGTTTAAAATAGAACATCTCAATTTTCTCGTTGACGACTTTGTCTTGACTGACGTCATCAAATCTAATTTGGGTTAGGGCTTGCGTTATATCATAATAAGTTACCCAGCCCTTAGGTAAAATGAATCCATTTCTGTACTTAAAGTTGTTCCGTTCGACCATTCTGTTAAACACTCTGTCGCGTTTGCTCTTGGATTGTATTCTTCTTAAGTGGACGAATTGTGAGTAGGTTAGGCAGCTCTTGGTTCTATTGCAACTGGGACAACAGGGTAACAAGTTATTCGGTATGCTAACACCTCCAAAACATCTAGGATACATGTGGTCCAAGGTCCGTCGATTAACAAGCAGCTCTCTTCCACAATACTGGCATTCCGTATAACCCTTGAGAGAATAAGTGATCGTATACATTAGGCTTTCGAAGTTGATTCTACCTTCGATGTATAAGATATTACCCTCAACAAAGGCTTTTCCGTATGTTTCCGCAGTGTAGAAGAATTGTTCGGGGATGTCAATAATCATTGGATCACCTCCTTTCTCAATATGGTGGATTTTCCACCAAAGAGTATTCTTAATATACAATTTTTATTCACATTTGTCAACCTTTTTGATGGGCTTTTTCTTGATTTTACAGCTTTTTTTGATTTATTTTTGTCTTTATGATTTATAATACTTAAGTTTTTTATTCTATTTCAGAAATTGTATTTAATCTCTGCTATTTTGGGTTTGCTTGTTTTTATATTTTGTCTTTATTTAAATTTTATTAGTTGCATTTTAGAAAATTTGTGCTATTATAGTACTTGTGCATATTAATGTTAGTTTTTATATTAGATTACTAATTTATGTTTTAATATAATTTTGCTATATTAATATTACTCTCAAAACAATAAATAGAAATATTTCAATAAATCACGGAATTTTTAGAAAGGTATTATTTATGAACATTGGTTTTCAAGGAATTGAGGCTTCAAACAGTGAAGAAGCTGCTAAAATATTTGCAAATAAATTAAACATTAAAAATGCGAATTTCATACCATTAACTACATCTCAAAATGTGGCTGATAAACTAAAAGAAAATGAAATTGATTTTGGCGTTTTTGCTATGAAAAACAAACTTGGTGGAGAAGTTGTAGAAACAAAAAATGCTTTAAACGGAAACGAAGAAATTTTTCAAAAAATTGACACTTTAATTTTAAAGGTGCATCATTCTGTTTTCAAAAAAAGTAAAGACGTAAAAGAACAAGATTTAAAAATAATCGCTTCGCACATTCAAGCACTTTTACAGACAAAAAATTTCAGAAAAACACACTTCCCATCTTTGCAAGAAATGGAAGTGGAAGATACTGCAATAGCTGCAAAATATCTAGCAGAAGGCAAATTAAATAGCGATGTGGCAGTTGTTTGCAAAAAAGAAGCTGGTTTAATGTTTGGATTAGATTTGATGTATGAAAACATTGAAGATGACAAAGAAAATCTTACTGAATTTGGGATTTTTGTGAGAAAAGAATAAAAATTGTTAGAATTTAACAATTTTTATTCTTCTCTTTCTTTTTTATATTTAATTACTTTTTTAATATTTGGTTTAATAAAAATATAAAACTTTGTTTTTTTAAATTTTTTAATAATTTTATTTTACAATATTTTTATTTTAAGTTCAATCTTAATATTTTTAATCTCCATATATAGATTTTAATATACATATTTTTCAAATTATGCATTTTTGATATAGTTATCTACGCTACAAACAACAAAGGCACAAAGCAATTCCTAACAATATCTATTCAATTAATAAACAATATTTGCTATAATATGATATAATTAAATAGTCATTTGAGGTGGACAATTTTCGTGCCTTCCACGCACCTAGTAATAGGTAAACAAGAGATGTAGGAAAGTTTGGCACTCCTACCAAATGACAAAGATAATAAATGTTATATATTGTGGAGGATTGTAGATGAATAGTAAACCTAGATGGATAAAAGAAATTCCTAACCCTATAGAAATAGGAAAACGCAATTTAACAGAAGAGGAAGAAAAAGAGTCTAAAAATTTTGAGAACGCAGTAAAAAATGGAAAAATAGATGATTGGTTTAACAATAAATAATCAAAGTACTCCTTAAATTGTTTTTTATCTTTTACAAGATTCTCAAAACTAACTTTTATATAAAAAATATTATTTTGTTGTGGAGATTTTAAATGAATAGAGAAGTAAGTAATAGTATGAGTAAAGAAAATGATCCGCATTTTGAGATTATTAGACCACTTTGTAAAGTATGCAAAAATTCTGAAGAAAATTTCAAGTGTAAAAAATATGGAACTAAGCCTAAAAAATACGGTTATGCTGAAAAATATGATTGTCCGTATTTGAATTTAGATAAAACAGCAATAAGCTATAAATATATTAAAGATAAAATTAAATAAAATTGCTTATTAAGTATAGTTTGCCATTAAGTTTTGATATGATATAATTTTTTTAAGGATAACCATTTTAAAACATAATTATAAATTTAAGGAGGTTAAAAATGGCAGAAACAGATTATTCAAGTTCTGAAGAAAATGTGAACAAAATTGATGATATTGCAGATGAAAAGCAAAAAGCAACTAATGAATTGTACTTTTATATTTCAAATGAATTAAGTAAAAATTATTATAATTACATTGATTTGTTAAATAATAAAGACGCCATAATACAAGGAATACTCGAAAAGTATAACATTACAGATGATAAAGATATTTTATATTATTATAACAAATATGACTTTTTCTATAGAAAACTTAAAAATCAAGCTGACGAACTTAGAAAGCAGAAAATGAGAGGCATTTCAATATTAGTAGAGATTATTTGTTGGATAATATTTTTTATATTTGTAGGTTTGATTTTGGCATAAGCAGGAGTTATAGTTTGCTACTAAATTTTGATATGATATAATTGGATGCATAAAAAAATTAAATTATTAAAAATATAAAGGAAAAAATCGGAGATTTGAATGATAATAATATCAAATGATATTAAAGAATTAGTAAATAAATATAAGAAAAAATATGGGGAATATCCAAAAGGATGGGACTTTAAGAATGAGAGTTTGTCAGAATATTTAGATTATTTAAGAAAAATGATTGAAAAAAAATAATGCTAGTTCCCTCTTTTCTTTCTTATATCTTCTATACTATTATTATATTTTGCAAAATTATTTTCTAATTTTCTTATTTTTTGTTTTATCCTTTTATCTATTTTTTCAATATCAAAACCATTAGGGTAGAATTTTTTAATTTTGTTTAATAATTCAGGAATACTATTAGAATCTATTATATTTAATATATCGCTTTCTGTCATTTAATGCTCCTTCTATATATATTTTTTTATGAAGTATTTGCTTTTAAAGTATCTCCTATTTTATATGTTATCTTTACATATCATTATATTCTAATTTTTATTATTTGCAACATACTTAATTTTATTTTTGATTATATTTTGCTATTATGTTTTAATATGATATAATTTTTTACAATATTTCGGTATCCTAATTTAGAAGATAAAATAATAGCAAATATTTCTACAATAGAATTTTTACAAGATAAGAAAGCAATAAAATTATTGAATAAAAATGAATATTAAAAAATTAAAAGAAAAGGTTATTAAAATATATGATGAATATATCAGATGAAACAAAAAAATTAGTAAATGATTATATAGAAAAATATAAAGAATATCCACGAGGATGGGATTTTAAAAATGAAAGTTTGTCTGAATATAAAGAATATTTAAGAAAAAAACTAGGGATTTAAAAAGCAGGGATATTTCACCCTGCCGTATTTTATCTCATCCAGCTTATCAATGAATTATTTATTGCTATTAAATGTTCTATCGCTTTATCAATATTCTCAACTACTTTGTCATTTTCAACTATTGTTTTTATTTCATTTTCAGATAGCTCTTTAAATTCTACACTTATTTTTAAATTAGTTACTGCTATCTTTTTAAAGTTTTCATCCATTAATTCCATTGTCTCTTTTTTATCTAAAAATCTATTATCCTCTAATTGTTTATAACATACGTATAAAAGTTTTAAATATAATTCACTTTCTAATAATTCTTGTTTATGATTTCTTAAAAATCTTAATAAATCATTGTAGTTAAAATTATTCTTTTTCTTTCTTAAATAGTATATTGAATATAATAAAAATGTTAATATTGATTTTTCTTTTTGAGAACTAAATTCTTGATAATATTCATTTACTTTTTCTTCTAATATTTCTCTATTTTTTTTCTTTACTTCTATCTGTTCAGTTTCTGCTTTCCCTATTTTTTCATTTCTTAAAAAGTCTGGTCTATAAAAGGCCTTTGATCCGCTTGAAGTATTCTTTCTTAGGAAAGTTGGTATATCCATATCCATATCCGTATTACAACAAGGTACTTCTTCGATTTCATCCATTCCAACCATATCACATTCTGCATTCATAAGTGCATCTTTAGCAAATTTATTACTTAATTTAGTTTCTTGATATTTTGGAACATCTAGTAATTTATCTTTTCTTTCATATACTGTTATAAAAGATGTATATTTAGAATTAACATTGTATTTCTCCGATAACTCTATTATCATTTTTTTATAATTCTCTATTTTTTCATCATCATATGTATTTCTTATATATTCCTCTAGTCTATCCATTTCTTGTTTTGCAAATAATACTTCTAAATCTACGTTTGTATCATTAATACTATCTTTATTAATTTTCCATGCATACTCTTTATCTAGAATTTTACCTTTTAATTGTATATCGTCTTGCAATTTTTCAACTTTTGCAAAAACATTAAAGAATTCATAGTTAAATAAGCATTTTTCTTCTCTCATTTCATCTATAACTTTATTATTGCCATAATCTATGGTTAATTCTTCTAACAATGGTGTTTGTATTCTTGCAAATGTTCTAATTATTTTATCATCTATTTTTTCATTAGGTTGTATTAATTCTGCTTTACCATTACCTGCTTTTGCCAATTGTTTTATAAAAGATGAATTAACATTTGTATCTATTCCAAATGGAAATATTCTACTTCTATTAACATTATTCTCAACAAATTTTATTATTTCATCTTCGTTTCCAACTTGCCCATCTGTGAATAGTAATATTATCTTATCTTTATCTTTTTCATACAATGCAAATTTAATAGGATTTAATATTTCTGTTCCACCTAAAGTTTCTAATTTGTTAATATATTCTATTGCCTTTTTCATATTTTCTTCATTGTATTCAATTGAATTAATGCTCATAGCTTCAAATTCTGATTCAAATGGAATTATATTAAATCTATCTCCAACGTCTAATTGCTTTAAACATTCAATTACTGCTCTTTTGGTTTCATCCAATTTTTCACCAGTCATTGATCCAGAGACATCTATTATGAATAAATACTCTTTTTCGCTATCTTCATAGGAATCTAATATTTCTGGCATAAATGATAAATAAATCATATCATTTTCATCTATTGTCTTTGATGTAATAGCACTAGATGATAATTCGCTTTTTAATTCTATTTGTAATTTAAAATCTTTAAATAAATCGTAGTTTAGCACCTCTACTCTTTCTGCATTATCTTCATCTATAACGTTTATTTTATGGCTTGGACAACTAATTCTTTTTCTATTTAATGATTTATCAATATTGATATTAAAGTCTATTGTGTAATCTACCTTTCCATAAGCTAATTTACTTGTAATATTAGATTTATATTTAGGAGTTACTAAGGTAGGCATCAAAATTTGTATAGTATTATCAATAATTTCAAATTTATCAATATATTGAATTTTTACAGTAACCTCTTCATCTCTATCAATTTTTCCAATAGAAATTCTAAATATATTGTCTGTTTCTTGTTCCATCATATATGCACTATTACCTTTAACAATGTTTCTTTGATATTCTTTTTTAGCCTCTTCTTTTTCTTTGCATTTTCCATTTAAAATTCTATCTCCAACATTTATTTCGAATCCAACAACTGTTGCAGTTTCAACTATTGGAAATGTATATCCTACTTCTAGAACATCTTTTGTATTATTTTTATAAACTTGTTCAATTTCAAATGAACCAAACTTTCCTATAACATTACCTGTTATTTTTACCTTTTGAAGAGCTAACTCTCTCAAATCTACTACATTCATATTAATCCTCCATCATTTTTTCTACATATTTTTTTACATTTTCTATTATGTATTTATACTTTTCTCCATTTTCTTCTGTATAATGAATTTCAAAAATATCACATATATTTTCTCTAATGTATATTTCTTGTCCTTCTTTTTTAGATATCTTTGTTTTTATTTCTTTAGCATTTTTTTGTACTTTTTCTGTAGGATTTTCTAAAATATATTCTCTAATTTTATTTAATGGCATATATTCTGCCTGTAGTTTCTTTATTAGAAGTATTCTTCTTAGGTGTTCATCATTATACAAGCTATTTACCCCACTGCCTTCTGGTGGTAAAAGCAATCCTTTGCTTATATAATAGTGTATTGTTCTTTTTGTAACTCCTGCTTTATCTGCAAGTTCTGATACTTTATATTCCATATTTTCACCTCTCTGATTTTTATTTTATCATCGTTACGTAACGATGTCAAGATGTTGTTTAAATTTTTTTCAAAAAATTGGATTTTACAAATTTTCTTGAGGTATTAAAAAAGAACTCTGATTAGAGTTCTCTATTTTCCTATTATTTCTTTGACTTTCAACATCATTTGTCTGTTTGTTGCTGTTGGATTTTCTTGAAGGTAATTTAACATTTTCTTTTGTTGTTCTTCCGTTTTCAAATTGCTCATTGCTGTTGTGCAAGCGTCTACTGCTATTCCTGCTTTCTTCATCATTGTTGCTACTTGTTTTTGTAGTTCTGTCATTATAAACCTCCTCTTTAATTTTAGTCATTAAATCATTAGCATCTGTATCTGCTTCTATTCCTATATTTTCCCAACTTTCAACAAATGTAACAGGTATTTCTTTTATACCTAGCTCTTTTGCTATTTGCAGTCTATGATTACCATTTTCTATTTCTACAGTGCCATCATTTTTTCTTATTAATTCTATAGGCTCTGTAAATCCGTTCTTTTTTATACTTTCTTTTAATATATCTATTTGCTGTTGAGTTCTAGCTCCACCACCATTATATAACGGTAATAATTCTTCAACAGAAACATTCTTTGTTTCTCCAATTTTAATATTATTATACTGTAAGTTAGAATTGTTTGCAATATTCTTTTTTGCTTTAAATGTTTCTTCAGTGAAGGTTAGTCAAACATATGTCACACTTTTTTGAAAAATATATATTTCAAGTACTCTATATTGTTATAACCAATTC
>CANQGE010000004.1 GCA_947601495.1 uncultured Clostridia bacterium
TCAAATATTGTTTTTCTTTTATCTGGATTTTCAAAATTCCAATCATTATAACCAAAATCAACATTAGGCATTTCTTGTTTTAAAACTAATGCTATTTCACATAAATCTTCAACACTTAATTTTGACATCCAGTTGTTTGTTCTTTCAGAAAAAGGTGCATTATAATCTACAAACTCATTAAACATATCTACTGTTGTTGGCACACCATTTTTTTCGTATTCATTTGCAATTGATGCTATTGCTTTACCATAATTTTGTAGTGCTGTTCTATATGTAGTTACATTTTCTCCTACTAGTCTGTCTGGAAAATCTTTAAAAAATACAAGTGCATTTATTCTTATATCCATACCATGTGCTTTTGCAAATTCGTAACCTTGCCTTAATGGTTCGAGGTTGTAATCTTGTGGCTTTGCTTGCTCTTCACTTTCAGTTCTCATAATACCTGCTACTGTTCCAAATTTTCCTTGTCCATCAAGTGTTAGCCTATTAAATCTATTCTGTCCATTTTCTAATTTTCCAACAATATACTCATATAGTGCTTCCACTTTTTGATATGTTTTTTCTACATCAACTTCTATTTCTTTACTATCTGGGTCGATAGGTTGTCCTTCTTTATCTACTAGAAATGTTAAAATTCCATGTGTTTGATATGCAAAATATTTCTTTATATCCAAAATAGTATCAATATATAAAGGATCTATTTCTTTTCCCTCAAATAGCTTTTCTAAACTTTCTCTTGAATCCCAATTTGTTCTTATTTGCATTGCATTTCTTAATAAAAAATTTAGAAACTCATCTTTATTAGATATATTAGTTGCTTTTTCATCTATTACTCTCTTAATTTTTTGTGTGGTAGTTAACCTCTGAGAATTCATTTCTCTAGACATTTTACTTGCTTGTAATATTCCATCTAAATATTCATAAACTCTTTGAACTGCTTCTTCACGACTTTTTGAGTGTTCTATTATATTAAATAAATCTATATTCTGACTATTTAATGTTATTCCTCTAACATTATTCTCGTCAGTTAAACTTCCAATTAAATCCATAATATCACCTATACTTATTATGTGTTTTCTTTTTAATAAACTATTTCAAAATACTTATACCATAAAGTCATAAATATTTCAACATATTAGCAATATAGGTATTCAAACTACATATTTTTCAAAAGAGTGTGGCATATCTATTTTAAACCTATGAATTTATGAGAAATATAGAAATAAAAAAATCGCCGAGAGGCGAAAAATGCTTTAATTATCTATTGATTTACTAAAAATTCTGTGCTATACTAGCCACCATAGGAAATGATAATAAACAAAAAGAAAATTCACATCTGTAACTTTGCCGAACTAGATGTGAATTTCTACAATATATTGGCAAAACCACGTTTGTGGAATTGTCATTTCCTATATTTATTATATACAGATATTTTGCAAAAGTCAATAAATTTAAAATCAAAATATGTGAATGTGATATATTTAGAAAAGTAGGAAGTTCTTTAGGGGGAAAATTATGAATATAAAAATAGTAAATGATGCAAAATTTGCAACTGGATTAGCAGTAATTATAGATGTGTTTAGAGCTTTTACAGTTGAACCATATTTAATTAGAAATGGTGCGAAAAAAATAATTCCTGTTGGAGATATGCAAATTGCATACGAATATAAGAAAAAAGATAATAATTATATTTTGATTGGAGAAAGAAATGGAATAAAATTACCAGGATTTGATTATGGTAATTCTCCTTCTCAAATTGAAAATATTGATTTTACAGGAAAAACAATTGTACATACAACAAGTTGCGGAACGCAAGGAATTGTTCGAGCTATTAATGCTAAAGAAATTATAACTGGTAGTTTAGTAAATGCTCATTCAATTGTTAGATATATTGAAAAAAATAATATAGATGAAGTTTCATTAGTGGCTTTAGCAGGACCTAAAGAACAACCATTTGATGAAGATATGTTATGTGCAAAATATATAAAAGGTATGTTAGAAAATAAATTTTTAAGCAATTATGATGAAGAAATTGAAAAATTGAAAACAACTAGTGGTTCTAAATTTTTTAAAAAATCAAACCAAAATGATTTTCCTGAAAAAGATTTTTATTTATGCACAGAAGTTAATAAATTTAATTTTATATTGAAAGTAAAAAAAGATTTAAAAAATAATTTATACATTGAGAAAATAGATGTATAAAATGATATTTTATTTATATCTTAGTCTGTGACAACTTGTCGGCACCGACAAAATGTTCAAATTAATAGAACAGATACACCCATGATGCGAATGGCGTAGTTACTTACAATTTGTTGGCTTTTTGACAATTGATATAATTATCATTAGTTTCTGTTATTAATTAACATAATACTATAAATTATGCAAGTCTATTATTAGTAATTTATTATTTTTCTCTTAAACTTTTATTATTCTCTTTTTCTAATTGTTTTAAGCTTTTTTTAGGTGTAGGTAAGTCTTCTGGCATAGTTCCACCAAGTTCCTTTATCGTTTCTCTTACTTTTGCTCCAACATTATAATGAGTTTTATTAGCTTCTTTTTCAGTTTGTATATTATCTTTTTTTAATTTCTGTTCTGTTTGAGAAATTCTAAATAAATTCGCAATAAGTTCATCACTACCCATATTATCTAAAATATCTTCTCTATATCGTAATCCTTTTCTTTTAGCAATATCATCAGCAGTTTCACCATTATATAAACCTTTATATCCAAAATTATGAAATCTATCAAAATTTTTAACTCCTGCTTTTTTTGCAGTTTGATTAAGAGAATAATTTCCCTTCCTTGTTAAGTTTCTTTGATAAAATCTCTTTTCATCTTCTGTTAATGAAGTATACTCTTTTTCGTTAATTTCTTGTTTTCTAGTTTGAACTGCAAAATATGTTTGAGCAAGTGCAATTACTTTTTTTCTGTTATCTCCATTTTGTGCTATTAAATAACAAGCATAACGAGTAAGTTCATAATCTCTAATTTCAACTTCTGCATTATTAGCACGTTTTGACAACTTATTGATGTCAATAAAATGTTCAAACACACTAATACCACTATTTTCACAAGAAATTTTAGCTTTATCAATTATTTTTTCGAAATTCTGCCAATTTGAATACTGTAAAATGAGCATAAGTTCTCTAGCATACCAAAATTCAACTCCATTTTCATCGATATGCTTAATATCTTCAAATTTTTTATTATTTTTATTTATTTCTTTCATTTACATTACCTCCATTTTAACATAGTTTTATACCGATAAGTATAAAACAATTGTTCGTAATTGTCAATAATATTTTAAATTTTTATGTTATTAAATAAATACAAACTAAAAAGAAAACAAAAAAATATCATCCTTTTTCAGAATGATATTTTTATTATTTGTTTTATTAGTTTAAACAGATATGTTTTTGGTGCGCCATAGAGGATTCGAACCTCCGACCATTTGATTAAGAGTCAACTGCTCTACCAACTGAGCTAATGGCGCAAGTATTAACAAAGAATATTATAAACGACTTATATTTGTTTGTCAAGGGAAAGCTCAGTATTAAAGTATTTATTTAGAAATTGAAACAATTATTTTAAGTAGTTTAAGCAAACCATTTAAAAATTCATAAATAAAAATCGCAAAAAGATGTATAAAATTTAAAAAGATAGAAATACTAAGATAAAAATATAATCGAAATAAAAACTAGATAAAGGCTTACTAAAAGTAGAATGCCTTTTATTTTGATTAATTATATTACAGAAAGGAATCTTTATGAGTACATTAAATCAAGTAGAACTACAAAACTTAAGGCACTTTATATGTAATGAGGAAAATTTGTATGCAAAATTCACACATTATGCAGATTCAGCAGTAGATCCTCAAATAAAACAAATCTTAAATAAAGCAGCTCAAGATGCGTTAAATTCAAAAGAAAAGCTAATATCTTTTTTAGGATAAGAAAAGAACTTTGCTAAATAAAAAGAAAAGTGCTTTTAAAAAATCTTTATTATCGTTATTAAAAGGAAAAATAGCTAAAAGTTTTCCACAAAAAGCGAGATTTATGTGGAAAAAGAAAGGAAAAAATTCTTGGAAGAAAAGTCAATTGTGAATGATGTGTTATCATCTATAAAATTTAATTTAAAAGAATTTGAAGAAGCAATAACAGAAACTGCAAATATGGAGCTAAGGCAGGCACTTCAAAACTTAAGAAACTCTTCTGAAAGTTTTCAGTATGAATTATTTAAACTTGCAGAATCCAAAGGATATTATATGGCTCCACAAAAGGCAACAGAGGATGAAATATCTAGTGTGAAGAAAGAAGTTTCACTATAATTTTTTTAAGAACGTCTCAAATACTAAAAACACTAAGGAAAATTGGCAAATTGTGTCCATTTTGTAAAAATTTTGTATTGACAATAAGCCTCAAATATTATAGGATATTGGAAGAGAAAAAAGTTGAAAGCTTATGTTACAAAAGTGTTTCATTCTTTTGAAATGGTTGGTACAAAAGGGGTGATTACAATTACTAGTGTTTTAAAAAATATTGTAATTTACTTAAGAGCTTGGATAAAATTTATAATTATGTTTCTAATTGGGCTTGCAATTATTGGATTCATAGTTTTTGTTGTATATAAACCAATGTATAGTGTATCTTTAAATGGCCAATTTATAGGTTACACAGCCGACAGAAGTAAATTACAAAAGAAAATAGATAATTATATAAATAGTGGAGATAACAAATCAGTAGCATTTGTTGAGATAGATAGAGAAAATTTACCAGAATATAATATATGCTTACTTAAAAAAGGACTTACTGCAAATGATGATGAAATATTCAATAAAGTAATTAGCACAGGAACTCCTTACTACAAATATTATGCTATTCTAGATAATGGCGAAGAAAAATATTATGTTCAAACATATGATGAAGCAGAAGAAATAGTTCAAACACTAAAAGATAAAAATAGTCAAAATAAAGATGGAATATCTTATGCATTAAAATATGAAACAGAATTAAAACAATTTTCAGATAAAGACACAACAGTTGCAGCACTATATAAAGAAATGCCAAAAGTTAAAACATCAAAATATTCAACTCAAAAAAATCTAGACTACACAAACACAGCTTTAGGAATAGCACTAATAAGACCAGTTTCAGGAACTATCACATCAAGATTTGGTAGAAGAAGTAGTGGAACACACACAGGATTAGATATAGCAACATCAAAAGGAACGCCAATTAAAGCAGCCGCTTCTGGAACAGTAATTTATTCAGGATGGAAAGGTTCTTATGGACAAATGGTAATAATAGCCCATACAGATACAATTCAAACATATTATTGTCACTGCAGTGCGCTATATGTTAACGTAGGACAGAATGTTTCTCAAGGAGAAGTAATAGCAGCTGTTGGATCTACAGGAAATTCAACAGGACCACACTTACATCTAGAAGTTAGAGTAAATGGAGTTGCAAAAAATCCTCAAAACTACGTATATTAATACATAAATTTAAAATAAAACAAACCCGAAATGTTATGAAAAGTTTAGCATTTCGGGATTTTTTATGCTTTTTTATTTTAAAAAAATCATAGCTTATAATTTCTTGCACTAAGAAAAAGTATATTAAAAAAGCTTATAAAGATTGAATGGCAGAATTTTTTATAATAGCAGTGCTGAATTCTTCGAAATGAGATAAAGCTAGCTTAGAAAACTTTATAAAATTTTTAAATTCAGAAATAACTGCTAAAATCTTGTTTATACTAGATATATCTAAATTACTAAAATCAAATTTAAGAAAGTACACACTAGAGTTTTTATTAGTATCACAGTCATATTGATATAAAGTGCTATCAAACTCAATTGAAGATAGAGCATTTTTTATTGTGTCACAAAATTCAAATAAATCATCAATATTGTTAAATTTATAAAAGACATTATTTGAAGAAATAGGCGCATCCGCATGTACTTTTTTTATGATTATTACAAAGTACTTATTTGAAAAAGATATTGTATCATAAGTAATTTGAGAGGTATTTAGCCTAAAATTTAAATCTTCATTTGCTATATTCAAAATAGCAAGAAAAAATTTTCTGCTTTCTTTGGAATTAGCTAAAAAAGAGTGAATGGAAATATTGTTTTCTTCAAGTTCTTTACTGCTAAAAATAACTTTTAATTTGTTTTCATTTAGTTTCTCAATTTTCATTAAATATCCTCCGATATAATTAAATTATACAGTATTTAATCGAAAAGTAAATGTAAATATATGTATGTTAAATACTATTTAATTATATTAAAAAAATGTACATAAATTACTTGAAAAATTAGCTATCTCAATATATAATATTAGAATAAAAATATGAATTTCCGTAAGAAAAAATGGAGGTAAAATATGGCAACAAAAGAGAAAAATTTTTGGATTTTTTTAGTATTCATGTTATCAGGTTTAGTCCTTGGAGGACTACTTGGAGAATTAGCTCGTAGAGTAGATTGGTTATGGTGGCTTTACTATGGTCAAGATTTTGGACTATCAAATCCAGTTACTTTAGATTTAAGTGTTTTAAAAATTAGTTTTAGTTGTATGTTTAGAATAAATGTTGCAAGTATAATTGGAATGATAATTGCAATATTCTGGTATAAAAAAGTTTAGAGAGGAAGAATTTGATGAATAGAAATAGGCAAACAGAAATATTAGGCGGAATTATAACTGCTATTATTTTAATACTATTAATTTTTCTTTCAAATGTGGAAGTAAATAAGCTTTCATATCTTGAAAGTGTTGCAAGTTCAATTGTTAGCCCTATTCAAAGAGTATTTGCAGATCTTAGAAATAAAATAGAGGGAAACTCTACTTATTTTTCAAATATGGATAATATCACTAAAGAAAATGAAGAGCTAAAGAAGAGAAATAGTGAGCTTGAAACAGAGTTAAGAGAGCTTGAAAAAATAAAAGCAGATAATGCAACACTTCAATCTTATATGAATTTAACTCAAAAATATTCATCATATAATACAATTCCTGCTTATGTAATAAATAGAGATGTAAGTAATTTTAGTAGCACACTAGTTTTAAATGTGGGCTCAAAAGATGGTGTAAAAGAAAATATGACAGTAATTGCAGATAAAGGCTTAGTAGGTCATGTAATTTCTGTTACAGAAAACACTTCAAAAGTTCAAGTTATAATAGATTCTGCAAGCACTGTAAGTTGCACAATAAGCACAACAAACGAAAGCATCATTTGTAAGGGAACTCTAGAAAACAATCAAGTTTTAAGAGCTTCTTATATACCAACAGGAGCAGAGCTTATTCAAGGAGATTCAGTTTATACTTCTGGAATAGGTGGTATCTATCCAAAGGGAATTATAATTGGAACAGTAAAGGAAATAATCACAACAAGTAACATCACAGATAGATATGCAATTGTAGAACCAGTTGTTGATTTTTCAAAAGTAGATACAGTTCTTTTAATTTTAGATAATTAAAATGTTTTAACGAAGAAAAGAGTAAATAAGTTTAAAAATTTTAAACTAAAAACGTTCATAAAATAATAAGTTTAAATTTCAAAAATCTTAGAAAGGGAAAAAATGAGAAAGTTTTCCATAATAATATTTTTAATATTAGCATTTTTCATAATATATTTTCTTCAAGAAAATGTGTTTAATGCTTTTACAATCTCAGGTATAAAACCAAACTTGTTTATAATATATATATTATTTATAGGACTTTTTGCAAACCAATTTGTGGGAATTTCTTTTGGCGTAATATGTGGCTTAATTTTAGATTTGCTGTATGGAAAAGCCATTGGAGTTTCTGCAATAATGCTATGTGCTATTGGCTATTTGGGTTCTTATTTTGATAAAAACTTTTCTAAAGAAAACAAAATAACAATAATATTTATGGTAGTGGGAGCAACACTTATTTTTGAGTTCGGAACCTACTTCATAAATTCAATAATTTTAGAATTTGATAGAGAATATTTCAATTTTATTAGAATTGTTCTTATAGAAATAATATACAATGTTTTATTATCAATTATTTTATATCCATTATTCCAAAAATTAGGATATTTAGTAGATAGAAACTTTAAGAAAAATAATATTCTAACAAGATATTTTTAGACAGAACACTTTAAGAAAAATATGCAAAAGCAAAAAAGTTAAAGCTAAGAGCTTTTAAAAAATTTATTCGAAAGAGGGTGATAATCTGAAACATACAAGTGAAACAGAAAATGCAAATTTTAGATACAACATTTTAGTAACAATAGTATATGTTATAGGCATTATTATTTTATTCAGATTATTCAACCTTCAAATTGTAAACGGTGCAGAATATAGAGAAAATTCAAACACAAGACTTGCCCGTGAAGCAAAAATAGAGGCTGCAAGAGGAAGCATTTTAGATAGAAGCGGAAATGTTTTAGTAAGCACAGAAATGAAGTTTTCTCTTGAAATGTATAAGGCAAAAACAGATGATGAGCAATTAAATAGTTCAATTTCCCTTATGACATCAATATTAGAAAACAATGGAAATTCTTATGTAGATACATTTCCAATAAGTATAGAGCCATTTGAATATCATTTTAATAGCGAAGAAGAACTTGCTGAGTGGAAAGAAAAATATGAAATTCCAACAACTGCTTCAGCAGAAGAGGCATTCTATTTATTTAGAGATAAATATAATATAAATAGCGAAGATGTTAAAGAAGTTAGAAGAATTTTAGCTATTAGATATGCAATTAGCACAATAGGTTATTCAACTACAAAATCAATGGAAATTTCAGATGAAATTTCAAGAAATGCAGCTGTTCAGCTTCAAGAGAACTCACAAAATCTTACAGGTATAAACATAGTTGTAGAGCCAATAAGAGTATATCACACAGGAACATTGGCATCTCACATTATAGGATATATGGGAAGAATTTCAGCAGAAGATGAAAAAAAATTCGAAGAAGAGGGCGACGATTATGAATATGCTCCAGATGATAAAATTGGAAAAACAGGAATAGAAAGCGTTTTTGAAAAGTATTTAAGAGGAACAGATGGAACCAAGCAAATAGATATGTCTGTTGATGGAACTGTTACTGGTGAATATACTTCTCAGGAGGCGATAGGCGGTGCTAATGTAGTTTTAACAATAGATGCAAACCTTCAAAGAATAGCAGAAGATGCATTAGAGAGAAACATAATGAAAATAAGAGAAGGAGGATTTGGTCAGGCCTTCCCAGCAGAAACAGGTTCAGTAGTTGTTACAAATGTTCAAACAGGAGAAATTCTTGCAATGGCAAGCTACCCAGACTATGAACCAGAGCTTTTCTATAACGGAATTTCTAAAACAAAACTAGATGAATATAATTCAGCCAAAGCAACATATAATAGAGCTGCACAAGGACAATATCCACCAGGTTCAATATTTAAAATGGTTACAGCAATAGCAGGTTTAGATTCTGGTGCAATTTCAGCAGAAGAAACAATTAATGATAATGGAAAATATATAGTTTCAGACGATCCAGAATACAATAATCCAGCTTGCTGGTACTTCAACGATTATGGAGTAGGACATGGAAGGCTAAACATTGAAGGAGCTTTAATGAAATCTTGTAACTACTTTTTCTTTGAAGTAGGAAACAGAGTTGGAATAGATAACTTAGATGTATATGCAGATTATTTTGGACTTGGAAAGAAAACAGGAATTGAAATTCCAGAATCTCAAGGAACTTTAGCTTCAAGAGAAGTTGCAAAATCAAAAGGTGAGGTTTGGTCAAAAGCCTACACAGCTTCAGCTTCAATAGGACAGAGCTACAATGCATTCACTCCAATACAAATGGCAAAATATATATCTATGGTAGCAAATGGAGGACATCCATTAGATTTATCAATAGTAAAAAATGTTATTAATTCAAATGGTTCACAAGTGTCTGATAATGAACTAAATAGCTATGTAAATAAAACGTTGGGAACACAAGCAGTTAGTATGGAAGATAGAAATATAAATCCAGAAATTATTGAAACAGTGCACAGAGGAATGAAATCCGTTGCTGAAGAAGAAGGAGGAACTGCCTACAACATATTTAGAGATTTTGAAATAGAAATCGGTGGAAAAACAGGTTCAGCAGAACTTTCAAACAATAAAGATTCAAAAGATGTAATAGCATGGTTTGCAGGATTTGCACCTTATGAAAATCCAGAAATAGCAATAGTTGTTATGGTAGAAAAAGGTGGTCATGGAAATTATACTGCAGAAGTCGTAAGAGAAATTATGGCAGAATATTTTGGAATGAATATGGAACAAGTATATGAAGATATGTCTGCTGTAAGTGAAGTAGAGTCATTTAGATAAAATCGTTTAGATAAAAGGAGAAAAAGGATGTTTAATAATATTAAAATTAGTCAAACAACAGAGGAAATAATATTAACCATTAGTATCATTGCAGATATTGATGAAATATTAGAAGAATTAGATATAAAATTAATAAAGCTAAAGGATTTTTATCAAACTTCAACAATTCCAATGCGAATTACAGGAAAACTATTTACAGACTCAGAAATTGAAAAAATAAAAGAGAAAATAAATGCTGAAATACCAGTAGAAATAAAATTTGATAGTGTTTCAGAGTCTCTTCGGACTTCATGCAATTAAGAAAACATTTGAATCTGGAACAGACATATCAGAAACAAAATTTATACAAGGTTCATTAAGATGTGGCAGAAGAGAAGAATATGCTGGAAGCCTTGTTATATGTGGAGATGTTAATTCTGGAGCTGAAGTTATTGCAGGTGGAAACATAATGATTTTAGGAGCACTAAGAGGAGTTGCACATGCCGGAGCAAATGGAAACACTAAAGCAATAATATCTGCAAACTACATTGAAGTAACACAAATTAGAATAGCTAATATGGTTACAGAAGTTGCAGAGAAAACAGATAAATGTCCAATATGTAAAATAGAAAATAATGAAATTGTTATTATTTAATAGTAAGTAAAAAAGCTATGAAGAATAAAAAAACTAGCTAAAAATAAACAAGGCAAAATTAAATAATCAATAAACAAAGGGTTATGATTAAAATAAAATCATAACCTTTTTTGTTTTCAAGAAAATCAAACCCTAAATCTAAATTTTCCATCACACTAAGCAGATTAGCAATTTTTATGTATTTATCAAGCTTTTCTTTTTTACTTTCCTCTAAAAAAGGCTTTAGAGAATATAAAAGCTTGTTTCGAGCAGAATTTTGATTGTCATTTACTTTAGATAAAATATTTTTAATTTTTAAAATGGTGTCCACATCAAGAGAAAAATCTTGATTATCATCAGGTGGAGTAGTTCCACCTGTGATATTATTTAAATCTATGTTTTTTTCTTTTAAAATATCTGAAAATTTATTTAAAACTTCTGAAAAATCCTCATTCATCTATTTATTATCCTTATTAAGATTATCCTTTATATTTGAATTTTCTAAAATTTGTTTAGCCTTATAAATGTTTTTTTCTAATTCTTCTTTATCCATTTTAGATATGGCTGAAAGAAGTTTATTTATATCCATATTATCCAAAACCAATTACCCCCTTACACAATATTACTATAATTATATGAGGCTTAGTTTTTAAAATTGCAAGTATACTAAAAGTAATTTTAAGATTTGAAAAATCCATAATATAATCTAAAAAAATCTCGAAAAATAAGGATTTATAGAGCAATCTTTTCAGACACATTACAAAAATGCGTAAAAAAATAATTTTTTTTACGCAAGCAAATAAAAGCTAAGTTTATAACGAAAAAAACATATAAAAGTAATAAAAACTTTATAATTAGAGGTCAAAATCATCAAAAACAAGTTCCGTAAATGAATAGCTGTTAAACTATTGATAAATCAATAAATCTAGCAGTTTATGGTATTGATTTCTCCTAAAATATAAGTAAAATTATACTTATAAAAAAAACACTATACTGTAAGGAGTAGTAAAACGTATGAACAGGAATAAAATTCTAGAAAAACTTTTAGCAATGATGTTAATATTTACACTAACTTTTGCGAATTTTGCGCTTGTAACTAAAAGTTATGCAGCAAGTTTTGCAGAAGTTGTTTTTGGTGTTGGCAGTGATACCGGAAGCAAAAATGTTAGCTTTGATGCTTATTTTGAGGTGGAAGGAGAAAGAGGAACTTCGATTATTAGCGATGTAAATAACAAAGAGTTATTTATAAATACCAGCTTGAATGTGAAAAAAGAAGGATATTTGGCAAACGCTAAAGTAGAAATTGTTGGAGCAAATGATGAAGAGCTAAACTTTGATATAAGAGAAGAGATATCAGAGGAATCAGAAACACTTCAGGAAAATCAAGAAACAATTCCAGAAAACCAAGAAGCAGTTCCAGAGAATCAAGAAAGCCAAGTGGATTTAGAAAATCAAAACGAGAATCCAACTGAAGCTCAAGAAACTTTAACTGCAGAAGAAATAAAAGAAATGGTAAATGGATTGTTAAGCACGCCTGAACAAAGTGAAGAAACAGCTCAAAGTGGTGAACCAGCAGAACAACTAAGATTAAACTCAGAAGAGCAAATCACACAGCAAAATCAAGAAGAAGAGCTACAAACTCAAGCTGAACAACAAGTAAGCAGTGAAGAGCAAGCAAATCCAAATCAACAAGTTGCTGAAGAACAAACAAACCAAGAGCAAGAAGTAAACCAAGAACCAGTAAACGAAGAGCAAACAGAGGAGAAAGAAGAAAAAGTAACAGTTGAAGACTTGGTAGAAGAGCAAGAATATGTAGATGGTTTTGAAGATAACACTTTATACTTTAGCCAAATTAAAAAGGATTCAGAAATACTTTTAAGAATACCAATAGAATACAAAAACGAAGAATTCATAAGAGAAGAAAAAGCATCAGGAGAAAGTATAGTAAGATTTAGTGGAACATACGTTGATAAAGATGGAGATGAAACAGAAGTTGCAAAAGAAGTTAGTCTAGAAGTTTTATGGAAAGATGAAAGAGAAGCAAAATTAGAAGAAGAAAAAACAAAATACGTAACATACGAAGGTGGTTTAATATTCCAAACAGTTGAAAAAATAGATAGTAAAGTAGAAGAAGGAGAAAATACATTACCTGTTAAAGAAACAGAATTAGAAATAGATGTACCAATAATTAAAGACCAAAAGCCAACAAAAATAACAGTTGTTGCAAATTCAACAGAAGGAACAAATGGTTTAGAGGCAGGAGAAGTAAAATTTGGAGAAGACAACTGGGAATATAACGAAGAAGAAAACAAATTAAGAATAAAAGTAAACAATGAAAAACAAATGGTAGAAGTAAGCGAAACAGAAGGAGAATATTTACAAGAAGGAGAAAAGAAAGAGGAAGAAAGATTATATAATGGCTCAGGAGTAGATGAATATGTTGTAACATACACATATGGAAATCTAGAAGTAGGAGAAGAGGAAAAACTAGAAGCAAAAACAAAAGCAGTAGCAAGAATGACAACATTAAGTGGTGTAGAGTCAGAAGAAAACAAGAATGTAGTTACAGATGAAAAAGAAAATACTTATGAATTAGAAGGAACAACAGGAGAAATAGTTTCTCTACATATTAATAATAATAAAGAAGAAATGAGCAAAGCATATGCATATGTAAACTATAACAATCCAGGAAGATATGAAACAGAAATGCCATCTGAAATGATAATAAACATATCATATAAAGATATAGTGGAAGGCATGGAAGTAAAAGACGAAGCAAGTACATATGTAGATAAAGCAGGAAATGTAATAGAAACAAATGATGTTTATTATAAAACAATAAGAGTAAGTAAAGAAAACTTTGATAAGATCTTAGGAGAGGCTGGAGAAATCAGAGTAAAAGATGAAGCTGGAAATATAATAAATGTAATAAACAAAGATTCAGAAGTAAATGAAGCAGGAAACATAGAAATAGGTTTTGGAGAAAGATATTCAAAATTAAATTTTGAAATAACAAAACCAGCAGAAGAAGGAAACTTAGTAATAAGCACAGTAAAAGCAGTAAGTGATGTAACTGTAGACAAACCAACATATGCAAATTTAGATAGAATAGTAACAAAATCAAGAATGGAAGCAAGATATAGCTATGTTGAAGAACCAGTAAACATTGGAGAAGTAAGTGCAGAAACAAAACTTATAGATACAGTAACAGAAGCAAACTTAATTTTAGATAGAGAAAGCTTATCTACAATTGAACCAAATACAGATGTAGAAATGAGAGTAGAACTTAATAACGCAAAAGAGAGCTCAGATGTATATGGTCATTCAGATTTTGAAATAGAATTACCAGAATATGTAGAAAACATAGAATTAACAAATGTAAACTTATTATATGGAGAAGGTTTACAACTAACAGGAAGCAGTGTTGAAGGAAGAATAATTAGATTCTCAATAGACGGAAGACAAGATGGAATAAACTCTGGTGTGTTAACAAATGGAACAAATATAGTAATGAACGCAAATATAAATGTAAATATGTATGCACCAGCAAAGGAAGAAAAAGTAGTTTTAAGATATGCAAACTCAGAAGCAACAAATTACTATGCAAATGGAACAGTAAAAGAAGTTGGAATTGAATATTCAGCTCCAACTGGACTTGTTGCGGTAAACAGCATATCTAATTATGATGACCAAGGAACAGTTACAACATCAATTAGACAAGGTAAAAAAGAAGGAAAAATTGCAATATATGGTGGACCAATAATAGCAAGAACAGAGCTTATTATAATGAACAACAACAGAAACAATGTTAGCAACATAAATATATTAGGAAGAATTCCATTTAAAGGAGTGAAAGATTTAGTAAGTAATGAAGAATTAAAAACAACATTAAATTCAAACATTACTGGATTAATAGAATCAAATGAACAAAACATAGGAAGCTTCAATATTTATTATTCAGAAAATGGAGAAGCAACAAGAGATTTAGAAGATGAAAACAATGGCTGGACATTAGAGCCAGCAGACTTAAATGCAGTTAAATCATATTTAATTGTACCAACAGAAGATAATTATGAAATGGCAGAAAATGAAATTTTAAGATTTGCCTATAATTTTGCTATTCCCGAAAACTTACCACATAATGAATATGCATATGGAACATTTGGAGTATATTATAGAAACAATGCAGAAGTTGCAAGATCAAATGAATTTGAAGCTGCTGATATAGTTGGCTTAACAACAGGAGTTGGATCAGAACTAGAAGCAACAATAAGCAAAGATGTTGAAAAAGTAAAAGAAAAAGAAGAATTTGCAGTTACAATTTCAGTATCTAACATTGGAGAAACTGTTGCTGAAAATGTAAACATAGAAGTTCCAATGCCAAACGGAGGAACATATTCACGTTATGAAATAGATGTAGATAATGCAACTATTAGCGAAGCACCAGACAAATTTGTGGCAACATTAGATAAAATGGAAATAGGACAAAATGTACAATTAAAAGTTTACTTAATAGCAAATCCATTAGTAAAAGCAGAAGGTAGTACAACTATTACAAAAACAGTAGTTCCAACAGTTAACGTAACAGCAAAAGACCTAGAAACAGTTTTAACAAGAAGTACAGATGAAATTGAAATAGAATTTGCTGAGTTTTATGTGGAGGAAGTAAAAACATATGAAGAGGAAATAGCAAAGAAAGGAAGTAGAGTTTCTTTTCGTACAACTGTTATAAACTCTTCTGTAGAAACAAAAAATAATGTACTTGTAAAAATAGTATTACCGAAAGAATTTTCAATTGTAAGGTTAACAGAAGGGTATGAGTTTGATGAAGAAACAAGAACAGCTACATGGAAAATAGATAGTATTAAAAAGCTAGATTATAGAGATTTCCGTTTAGATTTGTTAGTTGATACATATGATGAAGATATAGCAATGAAAGAAATACCAATGGTAACTACTGTTAAAGCGGAAAATTCAGATGAATATAAGTCAAATGAATTAATAGTAAAGCTAGGAAAGCCAATACTTAAAATTACTCAAACTTCAGATAATGCAAATGCATATTTAAAAGAAGGAGACCCAGTAAACTATACATTTGTTGTTAGAAATGAAGGTAGTGTTTATGCTGAAAGATTAGAAATAAAAGATGAAATTCCAGAAGAAGTTTTTATAACAAATGTAAATTATATAGTTGCTGGAAGAGAAGTAAATGAGACTGAACTTTTTAATGATAAACTTGATATAAGAGTAAACATACCCGTTGGAGAAGATTGGATATTAAAACTTTCTGGTTTTGCTAGATCAATAAATGGTGCAGATGAAAAATCTGCAACAAATTATGCTGTGCTTTCCTCAGATGAGATTGAAGATGTTACAAGTAATTCTATAACGCATATAATAGAATCTTCAACTTATGGTAATTCTATTCAAGAAGAAGCATCAAGTTCACCTTCAAAAAATTCTTTGAAACAATTACAATCAAAAACCTATAAAATATCTGGAACAGCTTGGGAAGATAAAAATAAAGATGGTATGAAAGGCTCAGATGAAAGTGGAGTTTCAAAAGTTAAAGCAAAATTAGTAAATAGTGAAACTGGTGAAGTTTTAAAAAGTGTAACAACAGATTCACAAGGTAAATATACATTTTCAGGAGTTGCAAACGGAAATTATTTAGTATTATTTGAATATGATACAACTAAATATAAAGTTACAACATATAAAAAAGAAGGTGTGGCAGAAAACAGTAATTCAGATGTTATTTCAACAACTATAGAAAGTGGTGGAAAAACAAAAGAAGGGGCTGTTACAGATGTTATAACTATTAATAATGGAAGTGTATCAGACATAGATTTAGGTTTAATGCTTTCAAAAGTATTTGACTTAAAACTAGATAAATATATTTCAAAAGTTATGGTTCAAACGTCAAATGGCACAACAACAGAAGAATATAATAATGTAGCTTTAGCCAAAACAGATATAGGCTCAAAATATTTATCTGGAGCAACTGTTTTTGTAGAGTATACTATTGTGATTTCAAATGTTGGAGATTATGCAGGATATGCTAAAAAAATAATAGATTATGTTCCAGAAGGAATGGCATTTAACTCAACATTAGAAGCAAACAAAGAGTGGTATACAGGTTCAGATGGAAACTTATATACAGATTTATTACAAAATAAAGAATTAAAACCAGGAAGCACGCAAACAATAAAACTGGTTTTAACAAAACAAACAACAGAAGAAAACATAGGTATTATGAGCAATATGGCAGAAATATATGAAGATTATAATACTTATGGGGTAAAAGATATAAACTCAACGCCAGGAAACAAAATGCAAAGCGAAAACGACATGGGAAAAGCAGATATGGTTATAGGTGTTAGAACAGGTGAAGTATTTGTTTACATTTCTATAATTATAATGACGATTCTGCTTGGAGGCATAGCGGTGTTTGTGGTATATAGCAGAATTGCTATAACTAGAGGGAAAGGAGGTTTAATATGAGAAAATATAAGAAAATAATATTAAGTTTATTAATAACATTATTTGTAATATTAAACGTTACTTTCGTAGATAGAGTATTAGGAGCTTCTGAAACAGTACAAAATGGAAATGAATCAACAACAACAACAACTACTCCAGATGGAGAAACAGGAACAGTTACTCATGGGAATGAAACAGGAGAAACAATTACTGATGAGGAATTAGAAGAAATAGATAAAAAAACCACATGGGATTCTCAAAAAACAAATAAGGGCTATAATGTTAAAAATGGTAACTGCGGAGATGTTCCTGGAGTTGGAGATAGATTTAGTTGGCTAGAATTAAAAGTACATGGCGACTGGCTTTGTGATGCAAAGGGAGTAACTTTATTAAATGAACAAGCAATTGGTGACTACAACGAATTTACAGAAGGAGCTGATATTGATGAAGCTAAATATCAGGCATATGCAGCTAAACCACGTACTTTAACAAGGTCAGTGGTTGAAACAGTTCACGGAACTACTCCAGCAGATCCAGTAAGAGCGTTTATATGTGCTTATGCTACGTGTCCGTCCGAAACCGAGTTTACAGCAGCACAAATTGCTTGGTGGGGTGGCAGTGCAGGAGGACTGGGAGAAGCTGCACAAGAATTTGGAAAGTATGTAAATGCTGCTGTTGAAGCAACACAAAAGGCAAGGGAAGAAGCTAAAAAGAATGGAGAAAAAATAGAAAAGAAAACAAAAGATGACTTTGGAAAAACAATACCAGATGGTTATTTTGATATAGATTACGAACCAAAATGGTATTTGGGAGAAGGAACAGAAGAGGATGATTCCTTAAAAAATCCAACAGTAAAATTTGATGAAATAACAAAATATGGAAATGATTTTGTTGTAGGAGATTTTGCTATAGATTATATTTATAATAAACTATTTGCATATATAACTAATATACAAATAGAAACAAATGACCCAGAGCACCCTATTTTAAAATTAGATAGACGGAGATGGTGGGGATTTTGAAATACTAGTAGAAAAAGAAGATTCTTGGACAGAAAATGGATTTCCTAGACCTAAAAGAAAGTTTCAATTTTTAATAAAAAATAAATATAATGCAACAAAAATAACAAATATTAATGTAGTATTTCATTATACAAATGGTAAAGGAGACTATAAAGTAGTAGATACACATGCATGGAATGTAACATTTACTCCTTCTTGGAAAGAAAATGATGATGATGGTATTCCAAATAATGAAATTCAACATTATACAGTTCATTTGGAAGAAAAAGACACTCAACCAGGAGCGGTGGATCTTCATGGAGAAATTCAAACATTTCATGCAGTATTAAATAGGCACTCTATCAAAGAATCTCAAATAGAAGTTGAAAAATATGTTAATGATATAACAGATACTGAAGAAAATCCAAAGGGCTTAGATATAGATAAATTTTTTGAATTCGAAATAACAGTAGATGGTGCAAACGAAAAAGACCCAGAAATTATTAGGGTAAAAGCAGGATCTAAAGCTGTATCTAGAGTTTATACATGGGGAGAAGATGATCCAACAGAAGAATATGAATGTCCAAAACCATACTGTGGCATGACGGGCAAAAAAGAAAAAAATGGAAAAACTAAAATACCAACATATACAGTAAAAGAACTTTTTGAAGATGGAAGCTCGAAAGTAGTAGCTAGTGGTGAACTGCAAGATGGAATAACTGTTAAAAATAAAGTAATAAATAAAATAGAGCCTAAAACAGGTAGATTATTAATTGAAAAAAGAGTAATAGATGCAGTCGGAAAATTAACAAATGTTCCAGAGAATGTTACTTTTACTTTTAATGTTACAGTAAAAGGTAAATTTAGATACTACGATGATGAAACTGGATGGCGGAGAATATAAGGATCAGTCAGTAAACATTCAAGTTCCGGTTACATTTACATTTAATCAAGAAACACCAGAATCAACTAAAACAGTGGAAGTTGAGGATATAAAAAATAGAATAAAATGGTATGAAGAAGATCCAACATATTTTATAGAAGAAGTAAATATACCATCAAATTATGGTGTTACATCGATAAGTCAAAGTAGTGGAATTTTACAGCCATATACAGAATCAGACGAACCTATTTTGGTTGTAGCAACAAATACTATACAACCTGAACGAGGAAGAGTAGAAATTATAAAAACTTTAGAAAATTCTGAAAATATGTCAGAAGAAGACTTAAAAGCACTAACATTTGAATTTACTTTAAAAGTTGCTGGATTTGAAGAAGAAACTATAGTACTAGATAAAAATAGTATGGAAAAAACAGATACAGGATATAAATGGGTAGGAGAGTCAAAAATATATGAGTGGTTTGGTCTAGCTCCTGCATATGAAATTGTTGAAAATGTACCTGAAGGGATGCAAATAGACGAAGGTAGTCAATTAGCAGGTACACTTGTACCAGGCACTACAGAAACAGTAGGAGTTGTTGAAGATAGTATTAAAAATAGCTTTAAAGAGCCTAAAAAAGGAAAAATAAAAATAAATAAAAAAATAGAAGGAACAGACTTAGAGGATCAAACATTTAATTTTGTTGTAAAGGTTACAGGAACATTTAAATATAGAGATATAGATTATAAAAATCAAACAATACAATTAGTCAATACAAATGCTGATTATGTGGTTCCTTTAGATAGTAAGGATACATATGATTCAGAAAACTTTGTTAAAATAAATAAAGATCAAGGCTGGGCTTGGGAGTCTGAAGAATTCTTATGGTATGGAAGCGAACCAGAATATACAGTAGAAGAAAATTTAGCAGGTTTAGATGTTGACCACGTAGTTGATCCAAGTCACGGGTACTTAATAGATGAAGAAACAGTAAAAACAGAAGACCCCAATAATGCAGAAGGAATAACTGTTATAACAGCAGAAAACATTTCAGAAACTGACAAAGTAGGATATATTCACATTAAGAAGACTTTAACAGATTCAGAAAAATGTTCAGAAGATTATATAAAAAGTTTAATATTTAAATTTAAAATTGAAGTAGAAGGTTATGAAACCAAAATAGTGGCTTTAAGACCAGAGTTAAAAAATGGTGAATGGGTTTGGGAGTATAATGGAAAATATGTATGGAAAGCAGAAGATTATCCTTCAAATCAAACACCAGCCTATACTATTACAGAAGTTGACTTGCCAGAAGGAGTAACTTTTGAACAAGTAAACACAGACGACTCAACAGGAGTTACTGGAACTGGTGATAAATATGTAAAAGGAAATTTAATAGAAAATAGTGTTTTAGAAGAAGAAATAATTTTAACAGAGTCAGCTTTTATAAATAAATTTGCAACAGATTATCATGGAGATTTAATAATAGAGAAAACAGTTACAGACGATTATTATGCTTTAGGAAATGAAGAAATTTTATTTAATGTAACTTTCAGCAGTGCGGGAGATTTTATTTGTAAATATGGTGGCAAAGAATATACACCTACAAATGGAAGTGTTACAATAGAAGTCTCTGTTAAATTTGAAAAAGATGGAGACACAGTTGCAAAAAGTTCACCTATAGACGTAACATGGTATGGAGAAGTTGCTCCAACATATATTGTAGAAGAACAAGAGTCTGATGTAGCAAAAGTTGTTTCTATGCACAATGAAACAGGATCTGTAAAAAAAGGAACAGAAGTAGTTGCAACATTTAAGAACGACCGTAAAAAAGTTGGTGGACGTTTCGAACTAGAAAAAGAATTTGTAGGAGTAGATGGTAATATATCAATAGATAAAGTATTCCATTTTGATGTAACTTTAACTTTCTATAATTCTAATAAAGGAAAAGTAGAAGAATCAACAACTACTATTAGAGTTGATTTAAAAGGAGGAGAAAAATATACCTCTGATTATTATGAATGGAATGCTTCAGAAAAAGCACCAACGTATGTTGTAGAAGAGATTGACGAACCAGGATTTGAATCAGACATTGAAAATCCAAGTGGAAGTTTATCATCAGAAGAAACTGTTAAGGTTATAGCCAAAAACAAGCCAATTGATAAAACAGGAACCTTTAAAATAACTAAAGAAATCGTACCTAATAAATTTATTATAGACTCAGCAGGGGAATATACTTTTTCATTTAGGATAAGAATTGACGGAACATTTAAAATGAAAGATGAGCCAATTCATTATAAAGAAAACGGATATTATGAATATGAAGCAAGTATAACAGTACCTAAAGGAGAGTTAGAATTTGATTATACATCACCACCTATTACTTGGTGGGGAGAAAAAGCACCTACGGTTACAGTAGAAGAAATTGAACTACCAAAAGGATGGAAACAAGTAGGTTCACCAAGTAATAATGGAGCTTCATTAAAAGAAAATGAAGAAATTGAAATTATTTCTACAAACGAATTGCCTGCTTATCCAGAAATAGATTTAACAATAGAACTTGCAGGAAAAGTTTGGGAAGATGAAAAACAGGAAGAAGGAAAAAACACATTAGAATCAAGACCAAATGGTCAAATTGATGACGGTGAATTAGCTATACAGGGAGTAGAAGTATATGTCTATAGAATAGCATTAGATAGTGACAATAAAGAAGTTCATAGAATGCTAGCAAATGGCTGTGATGACAACTTAAAAGCTACATTAACATATCCAATAATAACTAATTCTAGTGGAGAGTGGAAAGCTCAAGGAATAGAATTATCGGCTATGACAGAAGAAGAGAAAAACGCAGGCGGTGAAAGAGTAAGATTTGATGTAGAATTTGTTTATGATGGACAAACTTATGAGCCAACAACATTTTTAGCTAAAGAAGGATATGATTCTACTGGGCTAGCAGCTTATATAGAAGGAAAAGCTGAAGACTATATGGAAGCTGATCTTTCTGAAAGAGATGAATATTGGTGGAATAAATCTATGGCAAAAGAAACGGAGACAGAAAGAGAAGAAGTAAATGATAGAATTCAAAAAATAAATGGAAATACTTCTATAAATGGTAAAGGTGAAACTATAGGAACAGTAAGTGGAAACGAAAGTGAAAACAATGTAAATTATTTAGCTGATGTATCAAATACGAGTAGTACAAGCAAGTTAAGGTCACAACTTATGACAACAGATGAAAACGGAAGAGTATATGATGTATTCAAAGCCAAAGCATCAACTTTAGCAGGTGAATTAAGCTATCCATTTGATGAACATATGCACCTGGAAAGTACTAATGTTACTATAACAGATTTGGGTGTAAAATATGAATTTAAATATTCAGCTACATATGAGTATTGTTTAAACATTAACTTAGGATTAGTAAGAAGAGAAACAGTAGATGCGGAAGCAACTAAAGATTTAGTTTCAGCTAAAGTAATAGTTGATGGAAAAGAACAAGAATATATATTTAATAAACTAGAAGATATTATAAAAAGAAATTCAGACCAAAACTTTGGAAATTACCAATATGAAAGAGAAATAGGATATGAATTAGGATTATACAAAACAGATTATTTCTATCGAGCAGAAATGTATAAATCAAATCTAGAATTATATAGTGCAATGAATGACTATTATAAAAATATATTTGAAAATACAGAATATGGAGCAGAAGACTCAGAATTAGATGTATATTTAACATATAAACTTAGTCTATATAACTCTTCAAAAAATTATACAATAAAGATAAATGAAGTAGCTGATTACTACGATAGTTCTTTTGAAGGACCTATAAATATAGATACTAAAGAAATGGTAGATGAAAAGATAGAAAATGTAATAAAGCCAGAAAAAGAAGTTACAAAAGATAGTGATATTGATAATCCAAATGCATATTGGAAAAAACAAGAAAAAGAAAATCCAGAAGAGCTAGACAGCAAATACATAGACCCAGAAGGAAGCTCACCAATGGAAATCGAATGGAAGACTGTTGAAAGAAATATACATTCTTCTGATGGCAGAACATATAATAAAATGACTTTAGAACCAAAAGATTTAGAACTAGATAGTGGAGAAAGAGCAGAAATTTATGTAACATTTAAATTAAGAAAAGATGATATTAATGGAATTAAGGACTCAATTATTTTAGGAGAAAAAGCAAATATAGTAGAAATTTCATCATACTCTACATTTTATAGCGATAGAACAAAAGAAGATGAAAATGGAAACGAAGTACTAGTAAATGCCGGAAAGATTGATATGGATTCAGCACCAGCAAATGCAAATATAGAAGATTATAATGAAAGAGCATGGTATGAAGATGATACAGATATAGCTCCATCATTAAAATTATACTTAAAAGATGAAATAAGAGAAGTAAATGGTATTGCATGGGAAGATGACAAAATATCTGAAAACATAGCAACAGGAAATGGTGTTTTAGATAGTGAAGAAAATGTAATAGGAGGATTAACAACTGAACTTATAGAAAAAATAAATGTTCCAGTAACTGATGAAACTGGTAAGATAAAAAGAAATGCAGAAGGCAATGTTGAAGAATACACAGTATATGACTTTTTATGGCCAACTTCAGAATCTCTAAATTGCTTAGGTGGAAAAACAATTGAATCTTTAACAGGATTTGCAAGTACAATTGAAACATCAAGAAATTTAGATGACACAGTCGGAACATATAGCTTCAAGGGAGTTCCACTAGGACAACATGTAGTAAGATTTTTATATGGAAATGATAAAACTAGTTTGGAAGATCAAACAAAAGTAACAAAAGAACCAGCTCAAGCATTTAAAATAATTAGAGAAGGCGATAATGTAAGTGTAGTTAAAGCTAATGATAGAATAAATACATCAAATTATGACGGAGATAAGATAAAAGAAACAATAAAAACAACAGATGAAAATGGAAAAGAAATAGAGCAGGAAATACCAGGAGCCACAGCAGCAGTATATAATGGTCAAGACTATAAATCAACAATCTATCAAGCTACAAAAGACCCAGAAAATGTAAATAATAATGAAGAGAATCCAAAAGAAGATAGAGATTCAGATGCTAAAGATAGTGAAACAAAAAGACTAGATGCAATAGCAAACTCACAGACTATAACAAATACAAATGGAAATGTTCTTCAGACAGCAAACGATATTGAAAAAATACATACCGAATTATATAATCAATATAGTATGTATGCTGATACAGATAGACTTATTTTTGAAATTGACAAGGATACTGATTCTGCTGTAAATGAGTTGAAGAGTGATAGCGAGACTAATTCCGAAGCAAATGGATCAAGTAATGATGAAGATATCGGCTCAGAAGCAAATGAGTCAAGCAATGAAATGACTACTATTTACGGTAAAGATGTAACTGAATATATATATGAAAAAGTTGACTTTGGATTAATAGAAAGACCAGAAAATAATATAGTATTGGATAAACAAATAAACGAAATAATTCTAAAAACAAATGACGGAAAAGTAATATTTGATGCTATATATGATATTGCATATAGAGTAAATGATGAAAAAGATGAAAACTTTGATTCTAATGCAAAAACTATAATTAAAAAACTAGATGATGATAAGTACTTATATGCTGACGTAACATTAAACACAGAGAAATCAGTAGGAATAGATCAATTACAAGCAATAGACAAAAATGAAATAAAGCCTACAAATGCAAATTATTCTGGAACACAAAACTTTAGATTTATAAACGTAGATTCAGAAATTTTGCAAGGTACAACATTATCAATAAATTACTTAATTACAGCTTTAAATATAGGTGAACCAGATTACATGAATGAAGATTTTGCACAAGTTTTAAGTGAATCCGTTCAAGATTTTGATGTTAATCCAGATGGAACGATAACTTCAAAAGCTCCTACAGATCCAAAGAAAGCATTAACAACAAAACAAAAAATTCAAAAATTATCAACTGAACTAAAAAAACTTGAATCAAAGGGAATTGATGTACATGAAAAATACTTAGGAAAATTCTATTATAATGGATATGAGTTAGACAAAGAAAAAACTAAGATACAATATGATGAAAATGGAAAAGCAAAAATTAAAGGAGATGAAGAAGGTACAGATATAATTGTAACAACAAAAATACGTCAATTAGTTGATTATGTGGATAATGATGCGGTATTTAATTCAACAGAAAATGAAGAAAATGACCACATTTGGAGAAATACAAATATAACAGAGTTATTAGGAAGTGGATTGGAAGAAAATAGATTAATAGATCCAAATGTATTACCAGTATTCCAAAAAGTAGATAAACATGAGGTTGATTATCTTGTAAAACAAGATGTGTTAACAGATCCAAGCGATCCTTCAACATTAACAGGAAAATCAATACAAAGAGATAATTTAATACTAAGTGTGGACGATGATTCAGAACAAACCGTTATAACAGAAAGTGAAACACCACCAGAAGAAACAGAAGATACACCAACAGTTGATACAAACAGTATAGTAAAATCAAATGCAGGATTTGAAAGAGAATTAGTACCTTATGATGTAGTAGACTTAGAAGAAGACTTTGAATACACATCAAGCATCACACTAACAGTAAGCAAAACAGTAGCAGCACAAGATGATGCAGATAACTTATCATACGATAATATAGCCGAAATTGTTAAATATGAAAACTCAGTTGGTAGAAGAGATGAGGCAGCATTAGTTGGTAACGCAAACCCATTAATTGGAGAGTTTAAAACATCTTTAAAAGAAAGAGACGCAAGTGCAACAGAGTTAATTACATTTACACCACCAACTGGTATTGAAACACAAGAAGTAATGCAAACACAATTCTTAATAATAGTTATTAGCTCTCTTGTAATAGTAGTTATAGGAATAGTAATTATTAAGAAAAAAGTTCTTAAATAATTAAACCGATAAAGTGGAAGGGAAATAAGCCCTTCCGCTTTTTTTATATAGAAATATTACAGAAAATGCTCTTTTATTACAAAAATACGGTAAAATGAGACTTTTCTTACGCAAAAAGAAAAAAGGCAAAAAGCATTAAAAATAACACAAAAAAGTAATCAAAACTTTATAATTTATACACAAAACTTTGAAAAACAAGTTCCGTAAAGTAATAGGGGTTAAAAACTTGAAACACTAACAAAAATGGCAATTTGCGGTATTGATTTCTTCAAAAATATAAGTAAAATTATACATATATAAAAAAATAAATTACTGTAAGGAGTATTAAAGTTTATGTGTAAGAGATTTTTAGAAAAACTTTTAGCAACAATCCTAATATTTAACTTAACTTTTGCAAACTTTGCGTTTGTAACTCAAAGTTATGCTGCTAGTTTTGCTGAAATGATTTTTGGAACATCAAGCGATACTGGAAGCAAAAATATTAGCTTTGATGCGTATTTTGAAGTGGAAGGAGAAAATGGCACTTCAATGGTTGGCGATATAAACAGCAAAAATTTATTTATAAATGCCAACTTAAATGTCGAGAAGGAAGGATATTTGCAAAACGCCAAAATTGAAATCGTTAGCGCAAACGATGAAGAATTAAACTTTGACATACGAGAAGAAATATCTGAAAATTCACAAGTGGTTCAAAGTGGCGAAAATGAGCAAGATATCACAAACCAAGTAGGAGATGTGCAAACAGGTGACGAACAAAACCAAGAAACACCAGCAGAAAGCACACCAAGTGGAACTTCATCAAACAAAACAGAAGTAGTTAAAGAAAGTGGGGACTTAAACAAATTAGGTGAAACAACACAAAGCGGAACACCAAGTGAAACAAACACAGCTTCAAAAAGCGATAACGCAAATGGTATTGCAAATGAAACAACCGCTGAGCCAATAATCACAGTAGCACCAAGCACAACAGATTTAACTCATAAAATAGGAGAAGTTTCAAACCAAACAGAAGAAAGTTCAAAAAATGAAAACACTTCTGTAAATCAAACTGCTACAAATCAAACAGCAGAAGAAACAAATTCTGTTAAAAATACTGTTGAAGGCAATGTGGTAGAAAATTCTGTAAGTGAAAATCCAGAAGAAGGATCATCAAATGAAAACTCAGTAGAAACTCAAGCAAATGAAAATACAGCAGAAGTTCCAAATGATGAAACTCAAGCTGAAGAACCTGCTGAAAATCCAGAAAATAATGGAGAGCAAGCAGAAGAAGGAAATCAAGAAAGCGAAGAGCCTTCTACTGAAGAACCAAAAGAAAATGAAACAGTAGAAGATTTAATAAAAAATCAAGAATATTTAGAGAATTTTGAAAATAACACTTTACTTTTTAGCCAAATCGAAAAAGATTCAAAAATAGCTTTAAAAATACCAATTGAATACAAAAATGAAAAGTTCATAAAAGAGTCAAAGCTTTCTGGAGAATGTATAATAAGATTCACTGGAACATATGTAAACAACGAAGGAGAGCCAACAGATGTAGCTAAAGAGGTAAAATTAAAATTATCTTGGAAAGACGAAAGAAAAGCAAGTCTAGAAGAAGAAAAATCAAAATACATCACATATGAACAAGGCATAATATTCCAAACAGTTGAAAGAATAGATACTAGAGCTGAAGATAATGTAAAAACATTACCAATAGACGAAACAGTTCTAGAAATAGAAGCACCAATTATAAAAGACCAAAAACCATCTAAAATATCAGTGGTTGCAAACTCAACAGAAGGAACAAACGGACAAAAAATTGGAGAAGTAAAATTTGGAGAAGATAATTGGGAATATAGCGAAGAAGAAAACAAACTAAGAATAACAGTTAAAAACGAAAAACAAATGGTAGAAATAAATGAGTCTGAAGGAGAATATTTACAAGAGGGCGAGAAAAAGCAAGAAGAAAGAATTTATAATGGCTCAGGAATTGATGAATTCTTAGTAACATATACATATGGAAATGTTACTGTTGCAGAAAATGAGCAGATTCAAACATCTACAAAAGCAGTAGCAAAAGTAACAACATTAAGTGCAGGAGATAACAAAACTTCATCAGTTGAAAAAGAAAGCACATATACATTAGAAGGAACAACAGGAGAAATAGTTTCATTACATGTAGATAATAATATGAAGGAAATAAGCAAAGCTTATGCATATGTAAACTACAACAATCCTGGAAAATATGAAACAGAAGTGCAAGAAGAAATGATAGTAAACATATCTTATAAAGATATTGTTGAAGGAATAGAAGTAAAAGATGTATCAAATGCATATGTAGATAAAGAAGGAAAAGAAAAAGAAACAAACGATATCTACTATAAAAAATTAAGTGTAAATAAAGAAAACTTCCAAAACATTTTAGGTGAATCTGGAGAAATTAGAATAAAAGATGAGGCCGGAAATTTAATTGGAATAATAAATAAAGATACAGGAGCAAATGAAGACGGAAACGTAGAAGCAGTATTTGCTCAAAAATGTTCTAAACTAACATTTGAAATAACAAAACCAGTAGAAGAAGGAAACATAGTAATAAGCAAAGTAAAAGCAATTGGAGATGTAAGCGTAGATAAAAGCACATATAGAAATTTAGCAAAAATAACATCAAAATCAAAAATTGAAGCTAAATATAGTTATGTTGAAGGAACAGTAAATGTTGCAGAAGTAACAACAGCTATAAATTTAGTAGATACAACAACAGAAGCTACTTTAAAAGTAAATAAAGATAGCTTATCAACCATGGAAACAAACACAGATATAGAATTAAGAGTAAAATTAAACAATGCAAAAGAATCTTCAGATTTATATGGACATTCAGAATTTGAAATAGAACTACCAGAACCAATAGAAAATGTAGAATTAACAAACACAAAATTACTATATGGAGAAGGCCTACAAATAACAGAAAGTAAGGTAGAAGGCAGAGTAATAAAAGTAACATTAGATGGAACTCAAACAGGAATAAACACAGGTGTATTAACAGATGGAACAAATATAGTAATGACTGCAAATATAAAAGTAAATATGTATACACCAGCAAAACAAGAAAAAATAATTTTAAGATACACAAATGGTGAAGCAACAAACTATGTAGATGCCGGAGTTCAAAAAGTGGACATAGGCTTCTCTTCACCAACAGGACTTGTTGCAGTAAACAGCTTATCAAATTATGATAGCCAAGGCTCAGTTTTAACATCAATAAGACAAGGTAAAAAAGAAGGAAAAATTGCAATATATGGTGGACAGCTAACAGCAAAAACAGAGTTAATAGTAATGAACAATTATATAGATTCATTAGAAGATATAAGCATTTTAGGAAGAATTCCTTTTGAAGGAGTAAAAAGCTTAAATGATGATAATGACTTAGGAACAACTTTAAGCACAAAACTTGCAGGTTTAATAGAAGCAAATGTACAAAATAGAGGAAGCTTCAACATTTACTATTCAGAAAATGGAGAAGCAACAAAAGATTTAAATGATGCAAGCAATGGATGGACATTACAGCCAGCAAACATAGAAACAGTAAAATCTTACTTAATAGTTCCAACAGAAGCAACTTATAAGATGGAGAAATATGAAGTATTAAGATTCAGTTATAACTATGTTGTTCCAGAAAATTTACCTCACAATGAAGACATTTATGGAACATTTGGAGTATACTATAAAAACACTTCAGAGTCTCTTCAAGAAAGACTAGAAATAGCAGATTTAGTAGGATTAACAACAGGTGCTGGACCAGAACTAAAAGTAGAAATTAGCAAAGACTTACAAACAGTAAAACAAGGTGAAGAATTTCCTGTTTCTGTTTCAGTAACAAATGTTGGAAAAACCACTGTTGAAAGTGTAAACATAGAATTCCCAATACCAATTACAAGTACATATTCACGTCATGAGCTAAATGTGAAAGATGCAACTGTAAGCAAAGATACAGAAAGAATTAAAGTTTTCTTAGATAAAATGGCAATAGGACAAACAGTAAATTTAAAGGTTTATTTAGTGGCAAGACCTTTAGTAGGAACAAATGCTGAAACAAGAGAAATAAGTCCACAAGTAAATGTAACAGCAGCAGATTTAGAAAAAGTAATAACAGAAAAATCAAATACAATAAAAATAGAAATCGGGGAATTTAGTATATCTGAAGAAAACACCTCTAAAAAAACGGAAGAAGAAATACAAAGAGCAGGTACTCAAATAGTTCTTTCTACAAACGTTGTTAATTTATCAGGAAGAACAAGAAATAATGTAGTTGTAACAAGAGAAGTACCAAATGAATTTTCTTTTTTAAGTGCAACAGAGAATGGTACTTATGATGAAAATACACGAACCATTACTTGGAATTTTGAAACTATGGAAGCGGGTAATACTATAAAAATTGAAACAGTATTGCTAGTGGACAATTATGAAGAAAATATTGGAAAAAAAGAAATTTTAATTTCAAGTAATGTTAAAGCCGATAACTCAGAAAGTTACAAATCAAATACAGTAGTTGTGGAAATTGGAAAACCAATACTTAAAATTACTCAAACTACAGAAAATGAAAATGCATATTTAAAAGAAGGAGATGAGGTAAATTATACTTTCAATATTAGAAATGATGGTGGAGTAAGTGCAAAAGAATTAAAAATAGAAGATGATGTACCAGACGGAATAATGATAACTAATATTAATTATTTTGATGGTAATAATGAAATTAATAATAAAGGACCATTTGATAGTGGAATAAAATTAGATGTAGAAATACCACCAGAAAGCGATTGGACTCTAAGAATGTCTGGAACAGTTACAGGGGTAGTTGGAACAACAGAATTGCGAGCAACTAATTATGCTGTAATATCATCAGAAGAAGTGGAAAAAATCACAAGTAATTCTGTAACACACATAATAGAAGGCTCAGGAGAAGTTAGTAATATATCTCAAGAAGGAGAAAATTCAGATTCAAATATAAGTGGAAATATAAATCAACCTCAGGAACAAATAAAAACATATAAAATAGAAGGTAGAGTTTGGGAAGATCAAAATAGAGATGGAATAAGAAATGAGGAAGAAGAAGTAATGCCAAATATTCCTGTAAAATTAGTAAATAGCGAAACAGGTGAAGTATTACAAGGTATAACAACTAACTCAGAAGGAGCATATAGCTTTTCAGGAATACCAAATGGAATTTATACAGTTCTTTTTGAGTATGATTCAACTAAATATAGAGTTACAACATATCAAAAAGAAGGTGTACCAGGAAATGTTAATTCAGATGTAATTTCAACAACAATTGAAAGTAGTGGAAAAACATCTGAGGCAGGGGTAACAGATAGCATAATAATTAATGATGGAAGTATTTCAAGCATAGATTTAGGTTTAGTTTTAGCACAAGTATTTGATTTAAAATTAGAAAAATATATTTCTAATGTTTCAGTTAAAACAGCAAAAGATGAAACAAGTAAGGACTATAATAATGTTACTTTAGCAAAAACAGATATTAGATCAAAATATTTAAACGGATCAGTTGTAACAGTTGAATATACATTTATAGTTTCAAACGAAGGAGACTTTTCAGGATTTGCTAAAACTATAGTGGATTATATGCCAAGAGAAATGGAATTTAATCCTGAATTAGAGCAAAATAAAGATTGGTATGTAGGACAAGATGGAAACTTATATACAAATATTCTAGAAAACAGAGAATTAAAATCTGGAGATAAAGAAACTATAAAATTAGTATTAACAAAACACACAACAGAAGAAAACATAGGAATTATGAGTAACATTGCAGAAATTTATGAAGACTATAATACATATGGAGAAAAAGATATAAACTCAATCCCTGCAAATAAAATGCAAACAGAAAACGATATTGGAAAAGCAGATTTAGTTATAGGTGTAGGAACAGGTGGAATAATTATATATATTTCTATAATAATATTAATATTTGTACTAGGAAGCATAACAGTAGTAGCAGTTAGAGAAAATTTTGTAATAACAAAAGAAAAAGGAGGTTTCAAATGGAAAAGACGCATAAGATAATAATAAGTTTATTAATGATTTTTATTACATTCATAATAGTAATTAATACCTTTGTATATAAAAATATTGCTATTGCTGATGGAGAAGATACTACTTCTGGAAATGTTACAAATGAAGAGGAAACTTATCCACCTCTAATTCCAATAAATGAAACAACTTATTATAATGACGGAACCACTGTACGTACCGAAGGACATATTGACCAGTCGGGAAACGAAGTAATAGATAGTGTTCCAGGAGGACCAGGAATTGGTGAAGTAGATGATGAAGATGACAATTATACATGGACTAAACCTGTACCAGAGCATCCTAGAGACGGTTTTTCATTATTCGCATCTAACTGTGGTGGTTGGGAAGGACAAGCTAATCATGAATTTACTTGGAATGATTTAATAGAACATGGAGACTTATTATGTAACCAACATGGTGCTAGATTAAGAGGTAGAGGAGCAGCTCCATATGGTAGTTTAGGTGATCCTCGTACATATACAGTTGGTCCAAGAATTAGATCTAATTTACCAACAGGATATTTGACAAAATCAAAATATAGTGGTGGTGGGGAAGTACCAGCATCTCCAGTAGAAGCGTATGTTTTAAGCCAAGCAACTCATTCACCTAATGGATATGTAAAAACACCAGCACAACTAGCTTGGTGGTATGTAACAGATCAGGGTGGTAAAAATAACGATATAGTAAAAGCAGCAAAAGATTTTTATTCTTATTTAAAGGCAACTGGATACGAATGGCCTAAGGGAGGAGTATATGAGTCAGAAAATCATGATGACAAAAATAAGCCGTTGAAAGTTGGATATTGGAAAGTAAACTATAACCCACAATGGATTGTAGATACCGAAGATTTTGATAGCGATAAAGTAAAATATATTAAGGATAAAGAGGCTTTAAAAAATCCAACAGTAGAATTTAAAACATCAAATGGAAATGAAGTTACTATAGGAGATTTTGCTATAGATTATGTTTATCATGAAACATATGCATTTATGACAAAAATGGAAATTACATTAAATGATTCAAATAATACTGTTTTGAAACTTAGTGAAGGAGATTTTGAAATATTTGTAGAGAATAAAGATTATTTAGACAAATATGGTTATCCACTTCCAGGTAGACCATTTCAAATTAAAATAAAAGATAAAAAAGACGCGACAAAAATTGTAAATATTCATGTGGAATTTAAATATACAACAGGAAAAGGTTCATACAATGCATATATAACAACTGCTCAAGAAAGAACGGTTCATTCTACTTCAACAGGTAAATATAATACCGATAAACAACTACTATATATGGGTGATGTAACAATAAAAAATGAAGTTGATACACAGGATTTTGTTGGCGGTTACAATGTAGAAATAGATAACTTTACAAAAGTTCTAAATAGATATGCATCTAACGAAGGTCAAATTGAAGTCCAAAAAATAGTTGTTGATGAAGATGATGGAGATAATACTGAATTAGATGTAGATAAATTCTATGAATTTAAAGTAACAGTTGAAGGAAAAGAAAGTGAAGCAGAAATATTAAGAGTAAAAGCAAACTCTACAGTTACCTCAAAAGTTTATAGATGGGGTATAAACGAGAGTGCACCAAAATATACTGTAGAAGAACTTAATGCTCCTGATGGATCTGTAAAAATGACAGATGAAAAAGGAAATGTAGTAGACGGAAATAAAGTAACTGGAAATCTAATAAACGGAAAAACAGCTATTGTAACAGCAACAAATAAAATAAAACCTAAGTCGGGTATGCTGTTGATTAAGAAAAAAGTTGTAGATGAATTTGATAGAGTGATAAATTCACCAATCAATATGAATAATCAAACTCAAGAAAATGAAGCTGAGGCAGGAACTGAATTTGATTTTACTGTTACAGTAAAAGGTAAATTTAGATATTATGAGGATGAAACTGGATGGCGGAGAATATAAAGATCAGTCAGTAAACTTTCAAGTTCCAGTTATATTTGATCCAAAAATACCAGAATCAATTAAAGTAGTGGAAGTTGAAGACATAAGAAATAGAATAAAATGGTATGAAAATGCTCCAGAATATTTTGTAGAAGAAGTTAATCTTCCAACAGGTTATGAAAAAGGTTCAATTACACCAAGTAGTGGTCATTTAGCAGAAAAAGATTCATTTACACCAAGTGAGGAAGACTTAGCATATTTGAAAAATTTGCAGATAGATGATGAAGCAAAAGAACATGCTCTTGTAATAACTTCTATAAATAAACAAGTTCCTACAAGTTCTGAATTAAGAATTGTAAAAAAACTTGATAATTCAGATAAAATGTCTAAAGAATATTTAGAATCTTTGAAATTTACATTTCAATTAGAGATTGACTATAAAGATCCAAATAGGGAAAAAGAGACAGAAATAATTGAATTAGACAAAAATAATATTGAAGTGTCAGATGGTACATATAGCTGGGTTGCAACATCAGATGTATATAAATGGTACAATAAAGTTGCTCCTAGCTACACACTTACAGAAATTTATAGATCTGATGGAGGAGTCTTAGCAGGAGTAGCAATAGGCACTTTAGAAGGTGGAAATTTAGAAAACGGTGTATATGTTATTGAAACAAACATTGTAAATACAACATCTTCTAAAGAAGGAGCAATAAGATTAATTAAACAATTAGATCTTGATCCAACCGATCCAAAGTATGAGGTTTTAAAGAATAAAAACTATAAATTTATTGTAAAAGTTACAGGAACATTTTCATATGATGGAGGAGAATTTAAAGAACAAACGATACAATTAACAAATGACGGAACACCAATTGGTTGTGTAGATGTTCCAGAAGGTCCAGAAGCATTTAATGAAAATCAATTTGTTACAATAGATTATGATATTCAAAGCTATTGGGATTCAAAAACAATAAAGTGGTATGGATATACTCCTGAATATACAGCAGAAGAATATCTAGTTGATGAAGATATAAACCACACAATAAATCCAGACCATGGATATTTAACAGATATAGACCCAGAAAGCCAAAATAATTCAGTTATCATAACAGCAAAAAATAGTTATGATAGTAAAGTTGGATATTTAGACCTTACAAAAGAGTTATCTGGTTCAGAAAATTATTCACCAGAATATTTAAAAAATTTAGTATTTAAATTTAAAGTTGAATTATTTGAAGATGAAAGTTTGAGCACACCAATTGAACAACAAATTATATCTCTAAAAGCTGAATTAGAAGATACAAAATGGGTTTGGAAATATACAGGAAAATATTCTTGGAATAATTTACCAGAAGCACCATTTTTCAAAATTACAGAAATAGATATGCCTAGCGGGGTAGAATTTGATAGGGCTATAACTAAAACGAAAAATGAGGAAGAAACTGGATTGAAGGTAGATGAAAGTCTACCAATAATAACAGGTCAATTAATAGAAAACCCAGCAGGAACTTATAAAGAAAATAACGTAGATATAGCAGGAGTAAAACTTACAAAAGTTAATTTTGTAAATAGATTAAATGGTAAATATCGAGACTTAATAATAGAAAAAAAGGTTACAGACAGTTGCTTAGAAAATGAAGAGTTTAATTTTAAAGTAACCTTAAGTAGTACAGGATATATGCAATTTAATTACAGAGATGTCAATTACGAAATAACAAGTGGAAGTGTTACTATAGACGTTCCTGTGCTGGGTGGAGGAAAAAATAGTATTGGACCGATATTATGGTATGGTAGCACGTCACCATCTTATGTAGTAGAAGAGGAAGAATCAGATATAGCAGAAGTTGTTTCTATGAAAAACGAGGCAGGCTATCTTGATAATGGATTAGATAAAACAATAGCAACATTTACTAACAAACCTAAAAAGAATGGTGGTTGTTTAACATTAACTAAAAAAATTGAAAGTACAGAAACAAATATTGTAACAGATGATACATTTAGTTTTGATGTAACAATAGGTGGAATAAAAAATAGAGTTAATTTAAAAGCTAATGAAGTATATAAATCAGACTATATTGAATGGTATGCTTCTGGAGATGCACCAGACTATAAAATAGAAGAGGTAGATACTTCAGGACTTGAATTTCACGAGATTAAAAATGGAACAGGAAAATTAAAAGAAAATTCAGTTGTTGAAGAGGTAGCTTATAATAAGGCTCCAGTAAAAACAGGTAAATTTGTAGTAACAAAAGAAATCCTTAAAACACAAGATTTAATCAAATTGCCTGATGCATCAGTTACATTTAATTTTAAAGTTAAAATAGATGGAAACTTTATAATAAATAATACACCTCATTATAAAGAAGATAAACCATATGAAACTACTATTTCTATTGAGTTTACAAGTGACGATTTAAGCGAAATAAAAAAAGCAGAAAATACAAAGAATGCAGAAAAAGTTGTTGCCAAGAGTTCAGATGCTCAAACTATTACTTGGTGGGGTGAAGATATTCCAACAATTACAGTAGAAGAAATTGATTTACCAAATAGATGGGGACAATTAGGTTCTCCAAGTAATAATGGAGCAACTTTAGTTGCTGATGGAACAACTACATTAGTAGTTTCAAATGAATACTCTCCAGATACAAAACTAGATTTAACATTAGAGCTAGGTGGGGTAGTTTGGGAAGATGCAGCATTAACAGAAAGTGGAAAAAATACCTCAGATTCTGTTCCAAATGGAGAAGTAGATGATTCAGAAAACAGAATTAAAGGTGTAGAAGTTTATATTTATAAAGAAGATGGAACTCCAGTAACAGCATATAATGATAATTTAAACTCTACATTAAAATATCCAATACTAACAGATGAAAACGGTGAATGGAGAGTAGCTGGACTTGAAATAAAAGACAATGTAAAATATAACGTCCAATTTGTTTATGATGGTCAAACTTATGAGCCAACAACATTCTTATCTACAGATGATAATACAGAGGGAAATGCCTCAGATTATATAAATGCTGAAGTAGGTCAAAGGGAAAAAGAAGGTGATCCTTTAAAAAGACAAGATTATTATAATAAATCTATGGCAAAAGAAACAGAAATAGAAAGAGAAGAAGTAGATAATAGAATTGTAGAAATAAATGGAAATACTACTATAAATGGAAATGGTGAAACTGCAGGAAAAGTAAAAAATAAAGCAGGCGAAGAAAGTGGTATAAGCTATAAAGCAGATGTATCAAACATAAAAGACACTGAAAAATTAAAATCTAATCTTGTAACAACAGATGAAAATGGAGTGGCTTTAGACTTATTTAAAGCAAAAGCTTCAACAGGAAATGGCGGTTTAACATATCCATTTACTGGTGAGGTACATCTAAAAAAAGATGAGAATGATAAATATGCAGCATATGATTATTGTAAACATATCAATTTAGGACTAGTAAGAAGAAAAACTGCAGATTTAGAGGTAACAAAGGATTTATATTCTGCTAAAGTTATAGTTAACGGAAAAGAACAACAATATAAATTTAATCAATTAGGCGATTTGGGAAAAGAATTGTATGAAAGAGAATTAGATTATGAGTTAGGCTTATATAAAACAGATTACTACTATAGAGCAGAAATGTATAAATCAAATGCAGATTTATATAATGCAATGAATAAATACTTTGAATCTATATTAGGAACAGGTTACGGAATAAAAGATTCTGAATTAGATGTATATTTAACTTATAAAATAAATGTTTATAACTCTTCAGGAGGCTATATTGTAAAAGTAAACGAAATAGATGACTACTATGATAGTTCTTTTGGCGAGCCAGTAGAAATAGATACAAAAGAAGCAGTAGAAGGAAGTTTAAAAGATGTAATAACTCCAGAAGGAACTGTTACAAGTACTAATGTAGAAAAGCCAAATGGATATTGGCAAGAAGCAAATAAACAAGAGTCCGCAGATGGCGGAGTAGAGGTTAAGAGAGAAGAAGGAAAAGCAATTAGATGGGAGCTTGACGAAACAAATTTAAAATCTTCTGATGGAAGAACCTATAATAAAATGACAGTAGATGTAAGAAATTTAGATTTAAAATTAGCAAGTGGAAAAAGAGCAGAAGTTTATGTAACATTTAAAGTAAGAAAAGACAATATAGATGGAGTTAAAGACGCAATAATTCTAGGAGAAAAAACAAACATAGCAGAACTTGCATCTTATTCAACATTCTATGAAGATAAAGTAGATGAAAATGGAAATCCAGTAAATGCTGGAAAAGTTGATTTAGACTCAGCTCCAGCAAACTTAAATCTAGAAGACCACAACGACAGAAACTGGTATGAAGATGATACACATATTGCACCAGCATTAAAATTATACTTAAAAGATGAAATAAGACAAATTAATGGTATAGCTTGGGAAGACGATAAACAAAGCGAAAGCTCTTTAGCCGGAGATGGCCAGAGAGGAAAAGAAAGAACAGGTAAAAAAGACGAAGCAAGAATTGGTGGTTTAACAACAGAATTAATTGAAAAAATAACTTTACCAAATGGAGACGGTAGTACAACAACTTATGACTTCTTATGGCCAACTTCTGACAGATTAACATGTTTTGGTGGAAAAACAATAGAAGAAGTAACTGGATTCAGTAGTACAATAGAAACATTAAGAGAAGAAACACCAGAACTCTTAAGAGACACTGAAGGTAACTTAATAACAGATGAAAATAACGAAAGAGTACTAGCATTAAAAGCAGAAGGATATAATGTACAAAAAGAAAAAGTAAAAGTTAAAGTTCAAGAAGAAGGTAAAGAAGAAAAAGAAGAAGAAGTATTTGCTATAATTCACGAAGTAGGATCATATAACTTTAATTCAGTTCCAATTGGTAATTTTGTAGTAAGATTTTTATATGGAAATGATAAAACACAGTTAGATGACCAAACAAAAGTAACATTAGCTCCACCACAAGCATTAACAGCAAGTGGAAGTCCATATTCAACAGATGCTAAGCTATATACAGCAAATTATGATAACGACGAACCAGAGTCAACACCAGCTGTATATAATGGACAAGACTTTAAATCAACAATTTTTGCAGATGGTTTAGATTTGGATAACAAAGCTAAAGATAGTGAATCTAGAAGACTAGAAGTAATGGCAAATTCACAAACTATAACAAGTTCAAATTCATCAGTTCTTCAATCTGCAAATGATAAAAATGCATTACATACAAATCTATATAATCAATATTCTATGTATGCAGACACAAATATAATAAACTTTAACATAGATATGAAAAATGATGATAGCACAGAAGAATTAGGAAGTCAAACAGATGAAAATAATAACGTTACAAGCGTTAAATATGGTAGAAAAACTGTTGTTTATGACGCAAGAAACATTAGCTTTGGTTTAATAGAAAGACCAGAAAACAATGTTATTCTTGATAAAGAAGTTAGTGACATAAAATTAGTAACAAACGACGGAAACATCATATTTGATGCAGTATATGATATTAATTACCGTATAGTAGGTGCAGTAGATAATTCAATGATTGTTGTAGGAAAAGTTCCAGCACAGCCAGAAAAAGCAACTGAGCAATACTTAATAGCAGAAGCTGTGTTAAACACAGAAAAATCAGTTGGTGTAGAACAATTACAAGCACTAAATAAAAATGAAAAAAAATTAACAGAAAACGGTATAAACGGTAAAAATAGAGGTCAACAAAACTTTAAATTTATAAATGTAGATACAGACATTTTACAAGGAACAACAATAGAAGTTGAATATCTACTAAGCGCAATTAACATAAGTGAATTAGATTACACGTCTCAAACATTAGACCAAATTGCAAATGTAGCAGTTGAAAAACAAACAACAGCAAAACAAGAAATTAGAAATCTAGCAAACACAGTTAAACAATTAGAAATAAATGGAACACTATTAAACGAGGCTGGAGGATATAACCGTGAATATTTAGGAAACTTCTATGATTCAGGAACTTACAAGGCAGATAGTGGTGATGTTATAGTAACAACAAAAGTACGTCAATTAGTTGACTATGCAGATAATGATTCAATATTTGTTTCATCAGACAATATGGAAAATGACCACTTATGGAGAAATACAACTATCACAGAGCTAGCAGGAAGCGGAATTGAGGCAAATAGAATATTAGATGCTAACGTAATATCAACATTCACAAAATTAGATAAATACGGTGTTGAATATATAGTAAAACAAGATGATAAAACGGTTGGTAAATTAGTACAAAGAAATAACTTACTATTAAGCATAGATGATGATACAGTCCAAGGAGGAGATGTAGAAGGAACTATAAAATCAAATGCAGGATTTGAAAGAAAATTAGTACCTCTAACATCATTAAGCCCTCTAACATCAGTAACCGGAAATGTAGATTCTACAGAATATAAAGCAGACATCAAAGTAACAATAAGTAAAACGGTTGCAGCTCAAGACGATGCAGACAATTTAGCATATGATAACTTATCAGAAATTGTTAAATTTGAAAACACAGTCGGCAGAAGAGATATTACAACATTAGTAGGAAATGCAGATCCAGTAGTTGGAGAATTCAAAACATCTATTCAAGAAAGAGACGCAAGTGCAACAGAATTAATTACTTTCACACCTCCAACAGGTTTGGGAATAAGTGGAAACTTGAGCAGAAGAGCAGCATTAATTTTAAGCACAACAACAGCATTTACTTTAGTAGTAATAGTTATAGCTAACAGAAAGAACATATTCAAGAAAAAAATCTATAAATAAAAAGTAATAAGGTCGGAGGACCCTTAAGTCCTCCCCCTTGTTAAACAAGGGAAGTAAAGATACTTTCTTTGTTTAACAAGAGAAAATTTGCACAATTCGACAAAAAAATACATGCAAGTGTATTAAAATAAAGAAAGTTAAAAAAATATTTTTGAAAAAAAGTCAAAAAATATTTGTAAAACCTTGAAAAATTAGGAAATTAGATGTATAATTGATTATGTGTAGACTTTTTTTATAAGATAATTAATATTTAAATATATAAAACTTATAAATAAATGTATTGAGGAGGAAAAAAAGATGCTAAAAAACAAAATTCTAGAAAAATTGTTAGCAGTATTCCTAGTATTTACATTAACATTTGCAAACTTTGCTTTTGTAAGCAAGTCTTATGCGGTAAGTTTTGCAGAAATATTTGGTGGAAAATCCTCTACAGGAAACAAAAATGTGGAATTTGAAGCCTATTTTGGAGCCGAAGATGAAAAATCAACTTCGGTTATTAGTGATGTAAACAACAAGGAACTTGAGATTAGCATGGATTTAAATGTTAAAGATGAAGGATATTTAAAAGATGCTAAAATCGAAATCACAAAAGGAGAAAATGAAGAAGAATTAGGATTTGAATTAAAAGAAAAAACAGAATTAGAAGAAAGTATTAGAAATATTGAAAATAATACTGTTTATTTAAATCAAATAAATAAGTCTTCAGAAGTAAAAATACAAATTCCAATAGAATATAAAAATGAAAACTACGTAAAAGAAGAAAAAGCTTTAAGCGAAAGCGTAGTTAAATTTAGTGGAACATATGTTGATAAAGACGGTGACGAAAAAGAACTTGAAAAAGAAGTAGAATTAGAAATTGCTTGGAAAGATGAAAGAGAAGTTAAATTAGAAGAAGAACCAAACAAATACATTTCTTATGGTGAAGGAATTATCTTCCAAACAGTTGAAAGAATAGATAATGTTGTAGAAGAGAATGTAAACACATTACCAGTAGAAGAAACAGAAATAGAAATAGATGTACCAACAATAAAAGATCAAAAACCAAGTAAAATAACAGTTGTTGCAAACTCTACAGAAGCAACAAATGGTTTAGGAGCAGGAGAAGTTAAATTTGGTAGAGAAAATTGGGAATATAATGAAGAAGAAAATAAATTAAGAATAAAAGTAAGTAATGAAAAACAAATGGTAGAAATAAATGAGTCTGAAGGAGAATACTTACAAGAAGGCGAGAAAAAGCAAGAAGAAAGATTATATAATGGCTCAGGAATCGATGAATACCTAGTAACATATACTTATGAAAATTTAAAAGTTGAAGAAAACGAAAAACTAGAAGCAAAAACAAAAGCAGTAGCAAGAATGACAACATTAAGTGGTGTAGAATCAGATGAAAATGTAAATGTAGTTGTTTCAGAAAAAGAAAACACATATAGCTTAGAAGGAACAACAGGAGAAATAGTATCTCTACATCTAAACAATAATAAAGAAGAAATAAGCAAAGCATATGCATACATAAACTATAACAATGCTGGAAGATACGAAGTAGAAATTCCATCTGAAATGATAGTAAACATATCATATAAAGATATAGTAGAAAGCATGGAAGTAAAAGATGAATCTACAGTTTATGTAGATAAAGCCGGAAGTGAAATTGCTACAAACGACACATATTATAAATCAATAAGTGTAAGCAAAGAAAACTTTGATAGTATCTTAGGAGAAAAAGGAGAAATCAAAGTTAAAGATGAAGTTGGAAATATTATAAGTGTAATAAATAGTGCAAGCACAGTAGATGAAAACGGAAACATAGTAGTAGGTTTTGCTGAGAAATATTCTAGATTAAGTTTCGAAATGTCAAAACCTGTTGAAGACGGAAACATAGTAATAAGCACAGTAAAAGCAGTTAGTGATGTAAGCGTAGATAAAGCAACTTATTCAAATTTAGATAAAATAGTAACAAAATCAAGAATGGAAGCAAAATATAGTTATGTTGAAACTCCTATAAACATAGGAGAAGTAAGTGCAGAAACAAAACTTACAGATACAACAACAGAAGCAACTTTAACCATAGATAGAGAAAGCTTATCAACAATCGAACCAAATACAGATGTAGAAATGAGAGTAGAATTAAATAACGCAAAAGAAAGCTCAGATGTATATGGTCATTCAGATTTTGAAATAGAATTACCAGAATATGTAGAAAACATAGAATTAACAAATGTAAGCCTATTATATGGAGAAGGTTTACAATTAACAGGAAGCAGTGTTGAAGGAAGAATAATTAGATTCTCAATAGATGGAAGACAAGATGGAATAAACTCTGGTGTATTAACAAATGGTACAAACATAGTATTAAATGCAAACATTAATGTAAACATGTATGCACCAGCAAAAGAAGAAAAAATAGTTTTAAGATATACAAACTCAGAAGCAACAAATTATGTAGATGGTGGAGCAAAAGAAATTGGAATTGAATATTCAGCTCCAACAGGACTTGTTGCGGTAAATAGTATATCTAATTATGACGCTCAAGGTTCAGTTACAACATCAATAAGACAAGGTAAAAAAGATGGAATCTTAGCTGTTTATAATGGTTCTGTAACACCAAGAACAGAATTAATAGTAATGAACAACAATAAAAACACAATTGGAAATATAAGCATTTTAGGAAGAATTCCATTTACAGGAGTAAAAGACTTAGTAAGCAATGAAGAATTAAAAACAACATTAGATATGAGCTTAACAAATCTAATTGAATCAAATGAGCAAAACAGAGGAAGCTTCAACATTTACTATTCAGAAAATGGAGAAGCAACAAGAGATTTAGGAGATGAAAACAACGGCTGGACATTAGAACCAGCAGATATAAATTTAGTTAAATCATACTTAATTGTACCAGCAGAACAAAATTATGAGATGGCAGAAAATGAAATATTAAGATTTGCCTATAATTTCGTTGTTCCAGAAAATTTAACACATAATGAAAACTTATATGGAACATTTGGAGTATATTATAGAAATAATGCAGAACTATCTCAAGAATTTGAATTTGAAGTAGCAGATTTAGTTGGTTTAACAACAGGTGCTGGACCAGAAATAGAAGTTTCTATTAGTAAAGATATAGAAACAGTAAAAGAAAATGAAGAATTTGGAATTACTGTTTCAGTATCAAATGTTGGAGAAAATGTTGCAGAAAATGTAAACATAGAATTCCCAATACCTTCTGGAAGCGCATATTCACGTTATGAAATAGATGCAGATAATGCAAATGTAAGTGAAGAAGAAAATAGAGTAGTTGTAACATTAGAAAGAATGGAAATTGGTCAAAATGTTAAATTAGTAGTTTATTTAATAGCAAATCCAATAGAAGTATCAGGCGAAGTAGACCAATATGTTAAAGAAACAACACCAACAGTTAATGTAACAGCAAAAGATTTAGGAACAGTTTTAACAGATACTTCAAACACAATTAAAATAGAATTTGCAGAATTCTATATTTCAGAAGCAGGACCTGCTTATGAAAAAATAGAAGAACCAGGAAATCAAATTTCTTTCAGTACAACTATTATAAATTCATCAACAGAAACTAAAAATAATGTAGTTGTTACAAAGAAATTACCAAAAGAAATTTCTTTCATAAGTGCTACAGAAGGTGGAACTTATGATGAAACAACAAGAACAATTACTTGGAATTTAGGAAATATGGATAAATTAACTACTGCAGAAATAGGAACAGATCTTGCAATAAATGATTTTGAAGATGATTTAGGAATAAAAGATGTTTCAATTTCAAGTAGTGTAAAAGCAGATAATTCAGATGATTATAAATCAAATGAAGTTATAGTAACAATAGGAAAACCAATATTAAAAATTACTCAAACAACAGAAAATGAAAATACTTATATAAAAGAAGGCGATCCAGTAAATTATACTTTCGTTATTAGAAACGAAGGTGGAATAACAGCAAGAAGCTTAAAAATTAAAGATGAAATACCAGATGGAATAGCTATTACTAACATAAATTATACTGTTGCAGGAAAAGAAATAAATAGATATGGAATGTTTAAAGATGGTGTAGAACTTGAAGTAAACATAGTTCCAGGAGAAGATTGGATTTTAAAACTTTCTGGAAAAGCTACATCAATAGGTGCTTCTGATGAGAAATCTGCAACAAACTATGCAGTATTATCATCAGACACAGTAAAAGAAGTTAGAAGCAATTCAATAACACACATAATAGAAGCTTCTGATACATATGGAGATGTTGAACAAGGAAGTTCTTCAAATTCTTCAGCAACCAGTGCTTCTTCATCAAGACCAGTTCAAACAAGAACATATAAAATAGAAGGTAGCGCTTGGGAAGATGAAAACCAAGATGGAATGAGAAACTCAGGAGAAAAATCTATATCAAGCATTCCTGTTAAATTAGTAAATAGTGAAACAGGTGAAGTATTACAAAAAATAACAACAGATTCACAAGGTAAATATACTTTCTCAGGAGTAGCAAACGGAAATTATTTAGTACTATTTGAACATGATTCAAGTAAATATAGAGTTACAGCATATCAAAAAGAGGGTGTTGCAAGCAACGCAAACTCAGATGTAATTTTAACAACAATTGAAAAGAACGGTCAAACAGTTGATGGAGCTGTAACAGATGTTATAGTAGTAAATGGCGGAAGCGTTTCAAACATAGATATAGGATTAATGTTATCTAGCGTGTTTGATTTACAGCTAGAAAAAGCTATTTCTAAAGTTACAGTTCAAACATCAAATGGAACAACAACAGAAGAATACAACAACGTAGCTTTAGCAAAAACAGATATTGGAGCAAAATACTTATCTGGAGCAACAGTGTTTGTTGAATACACATTTGCAATTACAAACATTGGAGATTACTCAGGATATGCTAAGAAAATTGTAGATTACATTCCAGAAGGAATGACATTCAACTCAACACTAGAAGCAAATAAAGATTGGTATACAGGCTCAGATGGAAACTTATATACAAATGCATTAGCAAATAGAGAATTAAAATCTGGTGCTACAGCAATTGTAAAATTAGTATTAACAAAACAAACAACAGAAGAAAATATAGGAATTATAAACAATATTGCAGAAATTTATGAAGACTACAATACTTATGGTATAAAAGACATAAATTCAACACCTGCAAATAAAGCACAAGGTGAAAACGATATGAGCAGAGCCGATATTGTTATAGGTGTTAGAACAGGTGAGGTATTTGTTTATGTTTCAATAATTATAATAACAATTCTGTTAGGAACAATAGCGTTATTCGTGTTACACAACAGAATTGTGGTAGCTAAAAGAAAAGGAGGTGTTTAATATGAAGAAAATGAAAAAGTCAAATAAAATATTAATAACTTTACTAATAACATTATTTATAATATTAAACATTGTATTTAGCTACAAAAACTTTGCATTAACCAAAATAGAAGTAGATCCCAAAACTGGTGATGGAACTCTAACAGTAATGAATGAAAATGGAGAAAAGTTAGTTCAAACAATTGCTGGAAATGCAGATCCAGATGATGCTGGAGACGGAGTTGGATTAGAGTATGGAGTAGAAGCTCCATGGGATGTTCCACCAGATGATGGATATCCAATAGTAAATAAAGGAAATACTTTTGCAGTAGGATCAAAGTTATCATTTACTATGTTAAAATCAGATGGTAGTTTACTATGTGACCAAAGAGGTGCACCATTAAAAGGAGACAATTCAAAAGATTATGATGCGCTTAAACCAGATTCAGGAACAGCTAGTAGTTACAGTTCAATTCCATGGAGTGAGGATGGAGAAAGAACAACTTCTATAATCACAGGTAAAGACCGTAGATTAGCAACACCAGAAGAAATTTTTATACTAGCTTTTGCAACACCAAGTTCAGGAGGAACTGAATATACAGCAGCTCAAATTGCTTGGTGGAATAGAGGTGGAAGTTCAACCATATCAAATTATTCAAGTGCAGGTTCTGCTTTTGGAAAAGAACTAGCACAAATAAAAGATGTTTCAAAAACACAAGATGGTAACGCTTTAAATAACACAGTTGGAAAAACATTTGACCCATATAAAGACTTTAACAATTTAAATGCAATAGCAAAAGAGTTTCAAAGATATATTTTAGCTGCAGCAAAAGTAGAAAAAGTTTCAGACCTTAAAAGATATCCAGATGGAACAGTAGATGAAGATGGAAATGATATATCAGGATTTTTCATCTTAGACTATACTCCTGAGTGGATTACAGATACAGAAGAATTAAAGAATCCAACAGTAAAATTTGATGAAGCAACAAAAGTTGGAGATTCTATAATTGTAGGAGATTTTGCAATAGATTATGTTTATAGTGAGCTATTTGCTTTTATAAATAACATGTATCTAGAAACAAACGATCCAGAACATCCTATTTTGGAATTAGGAAAAGATAAAGACTTTGAAATAATAACAGGATTCCCAGATAAAAATGCATTTCCTCTTCCAGGAACAAACTTTAAGCTTTTAATAAAAAATAAATATAATGCTACAAAAATAACAAATGTTCATGTAGACTTTACATATACAAATGGTAGAGGAGAATACAGTGAATTATTTAGCAAAATGCACGAAGCTAAAGTAAAATTTAATCCACCACCAGAATTTATACCAGACCCAAATGATCCTACTCATAAAACTGGTAAATATATATATCATTGGGAAAAACAAATAGGAACATTACCTACTCAGATAACAAGTGGTGATATAGATGTTGAAATAAGAAGATTCTATACATCATTAGATAGACAAACAACTAGAGAATCTCAAATTGAAATAGAAAAAATAATTGTTGACGAAAATGGAAATCCAATACAAATAGATGGAAACGATGAATTTGTTTTCGAACTAGAAGTTAAAGATGCAGAACAAGAAGGAAAAGAAACACTTGTAGTAACTCCAAATAAGGTAACAACTTCAAAAGTTTATACATGGTTAGCTCCTTCTAAAAAAGGTGAAGAGGAAAAAATTCCTACATTTACAATTTCAGAGGTTTCTTATCCAGAAGGATATAAACCAATTTCTGTAACTCCAACTGAAGGAAGTTTAGCAGATGGAACAACAATTAAAGTTGTAGCTCAGAACCAATTAGCTAAAAAAACCGGAGACATAAACATTATAAAGAAATTAGTAAATGAAGATGGAAAAGAAATATCAACAGATGCAAAATTTAATTTCAATGTTACAATTGAAGGTAAATTTAAATATAATGGCGGAGAATATAAAGAGCAAACAGTAGAAGTACCAGTTAGAGATGTTGCTGTAAATGAGCTTAGAAGAAACATACTTTCTGGTATGAATATTGAATGGTATGAAAACGCTCCAACATATTATGTAGAAGAGGTTGAATTACCAGAAGAATATAAAGAAGTTTCAATTTTACCAAGTAGTGGAAACTTATTAGATGGTGGTACTATAAATGTAACAGTAACTAATATGTTAGAATCTAAAAAAGGTAAAGTAAAAATCATAAAAACACTAGAAAATGCAGAAGGAATGTCTGTTGAAGACTTACAAAAATTTGTATATGAATTTGAACTAACTGTTACATATAAAGATGAAAAAATTGTTAGAACAGAAACAATAAAATTAGACAAAAACAACATGGAAAAATTTGATAACGGTTATAGATGGGTAGGAGAATCAGACATATATAAATGGACTGGAGAAGCTCCTGATTACACAATTAAAGAAACAAATGTGCCAGAAGGAACAAGACTAAATGAAGAAATGAGCCAATTATCTGGAACTTTAACTGGTACAACTCAAACAGTTGGTGTAGTAGAGAATGATATTGTAAATGAATTAGTCTTTGACAAAAAAGGAGTAATAAATATCTCAAAAGAAGTTAAAGATGAGTCATTAGAAGATCAAACATTTAGCTTTGTTGTAACTGTTACAGGAACATTTAAATATGGTGATGAACTATTTGTAAATCAAACAATACAACTAACAAATAGTAAAAATAATGAAAAAGGATATAACATAATTCCAAGCCCAGAAGAATATAACACAACAGAATTAGTTGAAATAAATAAAGAAATGGGCTGGACATGGAGTTCAGATAGCAACGATAAAGTGTTTAGCTGGCATGATGATCCACCAAGATATCAAGTACAAGAAAACTTAGTAGGAACAGACATAAATCATACAATATCACAATCATCAGGAACATTAGGAGATAAATTAAAAGATCCAAACAAACCAAACGAATATAGTATTGATGTTGTAGCTTTAAATGGTTACGACAAAGTAGGATATATTCATATTATAAAAACATTAACAGATGCAGAAAAATGTCCAGTAGAATATATAAAGAGTTTAGTATTCAAATTTAAAATTACTATAACTAGACAAAACGGTGAAAAAACAGAAGAATTTGTTGAACTAAGACCAGAACTTGTAGAAAACGAGTGGAGATGGGAATATGAACAAAAATACTCTTGGGCATTTAATGAAGAAGCTCCAACCTATACAATAGAAGAAATTGAAATTCCTGAAGGAGTAGAATTTGATAAAATAGAAGACTCTAACGGAACAGTTAATGGAACATCAACAACAGGACAATTAATAGAAAATACTGTTGTTGATACAGAAATAAAATTTACAGTAGTAAATGTTGTAAATAAAGTAAATGCAAGAGAAGGTTACTTAGATGTAGAAAAAGAAATTACAGATGAAGGATTAAAAGATAAAGTTTATGAATTTAATGTAACATTAACTAGTACAGGATATGTAAAAGCTGAATATGACGGAAAGGCTTATGAAACAACAAATGGAAGCATTACAATACCAGTTAAAGTTGAAATTACAAATGGTAAAGTTGGAAAAAGCAAACCTATAAAAGTAACTTGGTTTGGTAGTGAAGCCCCAACATATGTTGTAGAAGAAGTTGAATCTGATATAGCAGAACTTGTTTCTATGCATAATGAAACTGGAACTATTATAGAAGCAACTACAGTTACAGCAACATTCGTAAATGCTCCAAAAAAAGTTGGCGGATATTTAGAAATTGTAAAGAAAATTGAAGGAGACGATTCTAATATATCTCCAGACACAGTATTCCATGTAAAGGTAAAATTAATATTCAATAGACCAAACAAAACAGAAGAAGAGAACACAGTAGAATTCTATGTGGATTTAAAACCAAATGAAGTATATAAATCAGATTATATAGAATGGTATGTATGTGATGGAGCACCAAGATATGTTGTAGAAGAGGTAGAAGTACCAAAAGGATTTACTTTCAAAGACATAATAAATGGTGAAGGAAATCTTAAAGCAAACGAAACAATTAGAATAGAAATAATAAATACAGCTGACGAAAAACAAGGAACATTCCAAATAACAAAAGAGATTGTACCAAATAAATTTATAAATGCTGCAGAAAAGCAAGTATTTAAATTTAGAGTTAGACTTTCAGGAACATTTGAAATAAATGGACAGATGCACTATGAAAGTGATGGATATTATGAATTTAAAGACCCTATTACTATAGAAATAGATGTATCAAAAGAACATAAACAAACATACACATATGATGGTGTTATTAAATGGTGGGGTGAAGATGCTCCAACAGTTACAGTAGAAGAAATTGAACTACCAACAGGATGGAAGCAAGTAGGCTCACCAAGTAATAATGGAGCACCATTATCATCAGATAGAATAATTGAAATAGTAGTTTCAAATGAATTACCAGTATATGTAGACATAGACTTAACAATGGAACTTGCAGGTCAAGTTTGGGAAGATCTTCCAAATGGAGGAAAGAATACACCAGAATCAGTACCTAATGGAATAATAGATGATGGAATAAGAGATAAAAACAATCAAGTAGAACCAGGTGTTAAAGGTGTAGAAGTATATGTTTATAGAACAGTTTTAGATGAAGACGGAAAAGAAATGACCCAATATAGAACAGAAGCAAAAGGATATAGTGATAGCTTGAATGCTACATTATCTTTCCCAATAGTAACTGATCTTGACGGTGAGTGGAAAACTCCTAGACTAGAAATACTATCTATGACTCAAGAAGAGAAAGATGCTGGTGCTGCTAGAATAAGATATAATGTAGAATTCGTTTATGATGGTCAAACTTATGAGCCAACAATATTCTTATCTAAGTTGGGCAAAAACGCAGAAGGCTTAGATGCTTATGTAGAGGGAAGTGCAGATGATTATATAAAGGCACCAAACGACGAAGCAACAGGTAAAATAGGAAGAGACGATTTTGCATCATTATCAATGGCTAAAGATGTAAATAGAGATGAAGTAAACAATAGAATTGCTAAAGTAGAGGGAAATACTTCTATAAACGGTAAAGGTGATACTTCAGGAAAAGTAAGCAGTGTAACCGGAGAAGAAAACTATGTAAATTACAAAGCAGATACATCTAATGCTAATAGTTCAAGTAGATTAATTTCTGAACTTATAACAACAGATGAAAATGGAGTAGCATATGATTTATTTAAAGCAAAAGCTTCAACACTAGTTGGTGGATTAAGCTATCCATTTGATGAGCATATGCATCTAGAAGATTACAGTGTTACTCTAAATGAAGAAGGATTAACACAACATTACACATATTCAGCTACATATAATTACTGTTTACACATCAACTTAGGTTTAGTAAGAAGAGACACAGCAGATGTTGAAGCAACAAAAGACTTATATTCTGCTAAAGTAATAGTTGACGGAAAAGAAGAAGATTACAGATTTAATAAATTAGGCGACTTAGGAAGTGACATGTATGAAAGAGAATTAAGTTATGAATTAGGCTTATATAAAACAGATTATTATTACAGAGCTGAAATGTATAAAAACAATGTTGAGGCATACAGTGCATTAAATGCATTATATAGTGGATTAGATGCAGGAAAAGGAGCAGAAGACTCTGAGTTAGACGTATACTTAACATATAAAATAGATTTATATAATACATCTAAAAATTATATAGCAAAAATAAATTCAATAAATGATTACTTTGATAGTTCTTTTGGAGACCCAATAAGTGTAGGAACAAGAGAAGTAGTAAATGGAGCATTAAAATCCGTATCAGAAAAAACAATAGATAATGAAAATACTTACTCATATATACAAAAACAAGAACAAACACCAGAAGGAACATATACAGATGTTGGAGCTCCAGAAGCATTGAACTGGACAGTAGATCCAAAAGACAGAAATATTAAATCTTCTGATGGAAGAACATATAATAAGATGTCTATAGACTTAACATCACTAGATTCTACAAAATTAGTAAGTGGCGGAAGAGCAGAAATCTTTGTAACATTTAATTTGAGAAAAGATAATATCAATGAAGTAAGAGATGCTATAATCTTAGGAGAAAAGGCAAACATAGTAGAAATTTCATCTTATTCAACATTTTATCAAAACAAAACAGATGAAAATGGAAATCCAGTAATTGCTGGAAAAATTGACTTGGACTCAGCTCCAGACAATGTAAACATCGAAGATTACAACGAAAAAGCTTGGTATGAAGATGATACATGTATAGCTCCTGCATTAAAATTATATCTACAAACTGAAACAAGAGAAGTTAATGGTATAGCTTGGGAAGACAATAAAAAAGAAATAGTAGAAGAAGGAGAAAAACCTGAGGCAGTAGGAAATGGTCTTTTCGATGAGAATGAAAACGTAATAGGTGGATTAACAACAGAACTTGTTGAAAAAATAAGTATTAATGGAACAGATTATGACCTAGTATGGCCAACATCAGAACCTCTAAATTGCTTAGGTGGAAGAACAGTTGAATCTTTAACTGGATTTGCAAGCACAACAGAAACTTCAATAGGTGTAATCGGAGAGATTATCAGAAAAGAAGTAAAAGTAAAGAAAGAAGACGGAACAGAAGAAATAGTATTTAAGCCAGTAACAGATAAAACAGACGAAGATAAAGCAATTATAGAAGAAATAAGTAAAGACTTTAAGGTAGTTCGAGTAAATGTTAAAGAAATAGTAGATGGAAAAGAACAAGAAGTACAAGGATATGCAAAAATTGTTAAAGAAGAAAATCCTGGTGAATATAAATTCGAAGGAGTTCCAACAGGACAATTTGTAGTAAGATTCTTATATGGAAATGATAAAACAAAATTAGCTGATCAAACTAAAGTAATATTAGACCCAGCTACAGAAATGACAAGCAAAATTGAAGTAAAAGAAGGAGATTTACTACAACAAATTGATGAAACTAGAGCAAGACTTCCTATGGGTCAAATATATACATCAAATTATGATGGTGATAAAGAAGGATTTACCCCAGCTGTATATAATGGTCAAGACTTCAAATCAACAATTTATAAAGCTCCAACAACAGCAGAAGAAAACAGAAATTCAGATGCTAGAGATAGTGAGTCAAGAAGATTAGAAGTAATTGCAAACTCACAAACTATAACAAATGCAAATGGAACAATTCTAGAATCTGCAAACAGCATAGAAGAAAATCATACAGAATTATATAATCAATATTCAATGTATGCAGATACAGACAAGTTAAACTTTGAAATAAGTGCAAATAATGAAGTAGATGCACAAGAATTAAGTAATAATAAAACAACAATATATGGTAAAAACAAAGTTGAAAATGCATTTAATGAAGTTGACTTTGGATTAATCGAAAGACCAGAAAATGCAGTAGTACTAGATAAAGAAATTCAAGAAATACTATTAAAAACAAATGACGGAAGAGTAATATTTGACGCTATTTATGATATTGAATATCTAGAAGAAGGCGAACAACCAATTGATACAGATAATAGTATTATAATTAAAGAATTACCAAATGGAAAACATCTATATGCTAAAGCAACATTGAATACAGAAAAATCAGTAGGAATTGACCAATTACAAGCAATAGATAAAAACGAAACAAAACCTACAAATGCAGATTATTCTGGAACACAAAACTTTAGATTTATAAATGTAGATTCAGAAATTTTACAAGGTACAACACTATCAATAAATTACTTAATCACAGCACTAAATATAGGTGAAGAAGATTATATCGGTGGTAACTTTGTAGAAGTTTTGGATGAAGAAGTTAAGAACATTACATTAAGTGAAGATGGAACAATAACACTTAAAAAGTTTGATGAACTTGAAGATTCAGAAGAAGTATTAACAACAAAACAAAAAATTAATAAATTAGCAGAAATAGTTAAAGGCAAAGAAATACACGGTGATTATGAGCGTAAATATTTAGGAAACTTCTATGATACAGGAAATTATGAAGAAAATAATGGCGATGCTATAGTAACAACAAAAGTTCGTCAAGTAGTTGATTATGCAGATAATGATTCAATATTTACAGCAGAAAACAATGCAGAAAATGATCATGTTTGGAGAAATACAACTATAACAGAACTTGCCGGAAGTGGATTTGATAACAATAGACTATTAGACCCTAATGTAATACCTGCATTCCAAAAAGCAGATAATGATAAAGTTGAATATATAGTAAAACAAATCCAATCAGAAGACGGAAGCACAGTAACAGGAAAACTATTACAAAGAAATAACTTACTATTAAGTGTAGATGATAATGCAGTAGAAAATCCTGAAACAGGAGAAACAGTAGTATCAAATGCAGGATTTGAAAGAGAATTAGTACCTTATAGTTACTATAAATCACCAGAAACTACAGAAGTAAATTCAGAAGCTACTGAAACTGCACAAACTGCTGAAGCTACAGAACCTACTGAAACTGCAGAAACTGCTGAAAATGTAGAAAATGCAGAAACTATAGAAGCTCCAGAATATGAATACAAATCAAATATTACTTTAACAGTAACTAAAACAGTAGCAGCTCAAGACGATGCAGATAACTTAACATATGATAATATTACAGAAATTGTTAAATTTGAAAACTCAGCTGGTAGAAGAGATGAAGCAGCATTAGTTGGTAACGCAAACCCAGTAATTGGAGAATTCAAAACAGCAATTCAAGAAAGAGATTCAAGTGCAACAGAGTTAATCACATTTACACCACCAACTGGTAATGACGTAAAAGATACATTATTACCACAAATATTAGCAACAGTAATAGTATCATTAGTAATAATTGCAACAGGTGTAGTAGTTATCAAAAAAGGAGTCTTAGCAAAATAAAATCTTAAACTAGGAGATAATATCAATTAGAATAGATTAAAATAGAAAGAACCTTTCTTATTAAAGTAAGAGAGGTTCTTTTTTGTAACTTTAAAATGACTTATATAAAAATTGAAATATAAATTAGAAGAAATACATCAAAATGAAGAATATCCAGGATGAGAAATTATCAAATGAGAAACATGTTAAAATGTTAAAACAAAAACATTGAAAAAGTAAAATAATTATGATACTATCAAAAAAATAAAAAACTAGATTTACCAATTGTAGTAACATTTTTTTTGAAAAGGTAAAATAAAATGGCAAATATAATTAATAAAATTAAAGAATTTGAAAATAAAGAATATGAATTTTCTAAAAAAGAAAAAATAGAAATAATGTTATTTCTAATAGTGTGTAGTGGTATATTTGGTTTTATATATGAAATGCTTTTTTACAGAATAGATTTAGGCTATTTTGTGAAAAGAGGAACAACTTATGGACCATGGATACCAATATATGGCTTTGGCGGATTATTCATAATACTAGTATCATATAGATTTAGAAAAAAACCATTATTAGTATTTCTTTTAAGTGCATTAGTTTCTGGACTATTAGAATTTGGCACAGGATATGCAATATTTCATATATTAAATTTAAGGTTATGGGATTATAATACTGAAATATGGAATTGGGGTAATATAGGCGGATATATTTGCTTTAGATCAGTTATGTTTTTTGCAGTTTCTGGTTTGCTTCTAACATATGTTTTTGTGCCAATAGCAAAGCTAATTGCAAGTAAAATGAACAAAAAAGTTTTCTCTGTTATTTCTATAGTTCCAGCAATTTTATTCTTATTTGATATGATATTTAGTAATTTCATAAAGTAATGAAGAAAGTCAAAATTTTTATTGATAAAAATATCAAACATATAAAATATTTTAAAGCTCTAGAATGTTAAAACATTTTAGAGTTTTTTTAAAATTGTTCTATTTTTGTGAAAAAGCAAATAAAATTTATTAATGAAAACAGCTGGAGGACCATAATGCAAAATAGCAATTTAAGTTTAAAAAAGAGATTAACTTTTATTTTAGCAGTTGCTACAATAGGCTGGATTATTTTAATTATACGAACAGGAATAATTCAAATTATTGATGGCGAAAAATGGAAAACCAAATCGCAAAATCAGCAATTTGTAAGTAGAAGTATAACAGCAAATAGAGGAACAATTTTCGATAGCAGTGGAGAAATTGTTCTTGCACAAAGTAGTAGTGTTCAAACAGTTACTGTAAATCCTTTAAATATTTCAAATGAAAATAAAGAAAAAGTAGCAAAAATTTTATCAGAAATATTTGAATTAGATTATGAAAAAACTTTGAAAAAGGTTAAACAAAAAAGTTTAATAGAAACAATTGCTAGAAGAGTTGATAAAGAAAAAACGGATTCTTTAAGAATTTGGATGGACGAAAACAATATATATTCTGGAATAAATATAGATGAAGATACAAAAAGATTTTATCCATATTCAACACTTGCATCGCATGTAATTGGATTTATTGGAAGCGATAACCAAGGACTAGATGGAATTGAAGCAAAATATAATGATGTTTTAAAAGGAAAAAATGGAAGTATAAGCAAAATGCAAGATGCTAAAGGAAATGCTATGGGAGATGAAGGAGAAGAATACAATGAATCTGTAAAAGGAAATGATTTAATATTAAGCATAGATATGAGTATTGAGTCTATTGCTGAAAAATATTTAGAAGAGGCTTGCATAGAAAATGTTTGTACAGATGGTGGAAATGTAATAATAATGGACCCAAGAAATGGAGATATATTAGCAATGGCAACATATCCATTTTATGATTTGAATAATCCATACACAATTAATAATGAAGAATTAGCAAATATTTGGCCGGAGTTAGAATCATCACAAAAATCCACATATTTGCAAGGAATGTGGAGAAATAAAGCCATAGCAGATACATATGAACCAGGTTCAACATTTAAGTTAGTAACTACATCAGCAGCTTTAGAAGAGGGCATTGCAGAAACAGATAAAAAGGGTAGTTATTGTTGCACAGGAAGCATTGAAATTGCAGGTAGAAGAATTAAGTGTTGGAGATATTATAGACCACATGGCTCTCAGTCTTTGAGAGATGCTTTAATGAATTCTTGCAACCCAGTTTTTATAGGACTAGGACAGAAAATAGGTGTAAGTAAATATTATGAATATTTAAATAAATTTGGATTTTTACAGAAAACAGGAATAGATTTAGTAGGAGAAGCAAATTCTATATTTTTGAAAGAAGAAAAGGTAGGACCTGTAGAACTTGCAACAATTAGTTTTGGACAGAGATTTGAAGTAACGCCAATACAAATGATAACAATGGTTTCAACAATAGCAAACAATGGCTTATATGTTAAACCAAGAATAGTTAAAAAAATAGTAAATTCCGAAACAGGAGAAGTAGAGGAGATTAGTCCAGAATTTAAAAACCAAGTAATTTCAAAAGAAACGTCTCAAAAAGTTTTAAGTATGATGACATCTGTTGTAGCAGAAGGAACAGGGAAAAATGCAAGAGTTAAAGGATATAATATTGGTGGAAAAACAGGAACATCAGAAGATGGAGTAAACACTGGAAAATATGTAACTTCTTTTATAGGTGTTGCTCCAACAGACAATCCACAACTTTGTATCCTTGTAACATTATATAATCCAACAGGACCATCAGGGCATCAGGGTGGAACAGTTGCAGCACCAGTTGCAGGAAAAATATTAAACGAAGTAATTAGTTATTTAGAATTAAAGCCTACTAATGAAGAATAGAGTTGATTTATTTTTATGTTTTATATTATTAATACTTACAAAATTGAAAATATATTTTCAATATTTTCTGTACAAAAAAAGGATTTTACTATATAATATCATAGAATAAATATCTAGATTTCGGGGGTAAAAATTCAAATGGAATTAAAAAAATTGTTATCAGGAATCGAAAACTTTAAAATAAAAGGCGACGAAGAATTAGATATAAAAAAAGTAGAGTGTAATTCTAAAAAAGTTATACCAAATTCTTTATTTATAGCAATAAAGGGTTATGATTTTGATGGTCATGAATATATAGATGAAGCAATTCAAAATGGTGCAATAGCAGTTATGTTAGATATGTCAGCAGATTTTAAAAAAATAAAATTGCCAAAGAATATCACTGTTATTATCACAGACGATACTAGAAAAGCATTAGCTAGAGTATCTTGTAACTTTTTTGGAAATCCATCAAAACATTTTAAACTTATAGGAGTTACTGGAACAAAAGGAAAAACAACAACTACTTATATGATTAAATCAATCTTAGAACAAGCAGGATATAAAGTTGGTTTAATTGGAACAGTTGCAAACTATATTGGAGAAGAATGTTTAGGATTTAGTGATAGAACAACACCAGAAAGTTTAGAGTTGCAAGAGCTTTTCTATAAGATGGCAAAAGCAAAAGTAGACTATGTTGTTATGGAAGTTTCTTCTCAAAGTTTAAAATTATCTAGAGTAGATGGAAGTTTTTTTGATTATGGAATTTTTACAAATCTTTATAAAGACCACATTAGTTTAAAAGAACATGCAAATATGGATGAATATTTTGAATCAAAATTAAAACTATTTTCAATGTGCGCAAAAGGATTTGTAAATAGTGATGATTTTAAATGCAATAAAATAATAAAAGCATCACCAAACTGCCAAATAAAAACTTATGCCGTAGATAATAAAGCAGATTTATTGGCAAAAGATATTACAATAACAAATGTTGGTGTTGACTTTAAAGTTAAAATAGATACAAGAAATGAAAGAATTAAAGTAAATATTCCTGGAAGATATAGTGTTTATAATGCCTTAGCAGCCATTTCTCTAGCAACAAGTTTAGGAATTGATGCAGAAAAAATTAAACAAGGATTAGAAAACATTGTTGTTCCAGGAAGAAACGAACTTGTTCCAAACAAACAAGATTTAGCAATTATGATAGATTATGCTCACACAGCAGAAAGCTTAGAAAATGTACTACAAGCAGCAAAAACTTATACACCAGGAAGAGTAATTTGTGTGTTCGGCTGTGGCGGAGATAGAGATAGAGAAAAACGCCCAAGAATGGGAGAAGTTGCAGGAAGAGTTGCAGACTATACAATAGTTACAACAGATAATCCAAGAAGTGAAAAACCAGAAGACATCATTAGTGAAATAGAAAAAGGAATTTCAAAAACAAAAGGAAAATATGAAATAGTAGTAGATAGAAAAGTAGCAATAAAAAAAGCTGTAAATATGGCAAACAAAAGAGATATCGTTATTTTGGCTGGAAAAGGTCATGAAACATATCAAGAAATAAATGGCGAAAAGAAGCCTTTTGATGAAAGAATTATTGTTAAAGAAATTTTAGGGGAGAAAAAGAATGACTAGGCAAATAATCTGTTTAATATCAGCTTTTATTTTAACAGCTATTTTAGGAAAAATAATTATACCTATTTTAAAAAAGTTAAAAGTTGGTCAGAGTGAAAGATTAGATGGTCCAAGAGCACATCTAAAAAAGCAAGGAACTCCTACAATGGGTGGAATAATGATGATTATTTCAATAATCGTTATAACCACAATATATTGCATTTTCAGCAAAGAAAATGTTATGCCAATACTTGCAGTTGCATTAGCAAGTTTAGGATTTGGAATAGTTGGATTTATAGATGACTTTAAAAAAGTTGTTTTAAAAAACACAGAAGGACTAAATCCTAAATTAAAAATGCTTGGACTTCTTATAATATCAGTTATTTACACTATGTTTTTAATAAACTATGCTAAATTAGGAACAGATATTATAATACCAATTATAGATTACGATTTAAATTTACCAATTTGGATTTATGTACCATTTACAATACTTGTTATGCTTGCAAGTACAAATGCTGTAAACTTAACAGATGGTGTAGATGGATTGGCAGGCAGTGTAAGTGCAATAATGATTACAGCAATATCTATAATTGCTTTTAGAGCAGGAAACTTTGGAATATCTATTTTTGGAGCAATAGTAGTAGGAAGTTTAATAGGATTTTTAATATATAATTTTTATAAAGCAAAAGTAATGATGGGAGATACTGGTTCGCTTTTATTAGGTGGCGTAATTTCAAGTATGACAATATATTTAAAATTACCTCTAATATTACTAATAATTGCAATCATTCCAGTTATAGAAACTCTATCTGTAATATTGCAAGTTATATATTTTAGAAAAACAGGAAAAAGACTATTTAAAATGTCTCCATTACATCATCATTTTGAACTAAGTGGTTGGAGAGAAAACAAAGTAGTTGCAGTTTTTTCAGGAATAACATTAATTGCATCTACAATAGCAATTTTAATTGTTTAAAGCGGTTTATAGGTATCCATTAAAAACCTAAATTTACAAAGGATTTTAAGCAAATGGCAAGAAAGAAGAAAAAAAAGATTGGCTTATTTCTTAATAAAAAGTTTGATCATTCAATTTTAATAATAACATTAATTCTTTTATGTTTAGGATTAATAATGCTATTATCTGCTAGTGCGCCAAAATCCTATTCTGAAGATGGCACAAGCTATAGCTATGTTATAAGGCAGGGAGGTTTTGCCATATTAGGAATAATTGCAATGTTTGCGATTTCTAAATTTGATTATAGAAATTTAAAAAAATTTAAATGGTTCAAATGGGCACTATACATTGGAACAGTTGCATTACTTGTTTTAGTAGAGTTTATAGGTGTTGGAGAAAAAGGAGCTAAAAGATGGATTGCTATCGCAAATTTTAACTTTCAACCATCTGAGGTAGCAAAAGTAGCATTTATAGTTTTTTATGCAGATTTATTAAGTAGTTTAAAAGAAAGCAATAAAATAAATAAATTTGTAATGGGATTTATATATCCATTACTTTTCTTAATTCCAGTAGGAATTACAATTTTTTATTTACAAAACCACTTAAGTGCAACTATAATAATTATTGGAATTACATTTATTCAAATGTTTGTTGCAGGAACTTTGCTTAGATATTTTGTTGGAGCAGGAAGTGTGGGAATTGCTGGAATAGCAGCAATATTAATGAAAATGATGGCAGATGGAAAGCTAACCAACTTTAGATTTGGAAGAATCCAAACATGGCTTGATATAGAGCATGCAAGTCTTACAGATGAAGCTTGGCAAATAAATCAAAGTTTATATGCTATTGGTTCAGGTGGCTTGTTTGGTGTAGGACTTGGAAAAAGTAATCAAAAACATTTATATTTACCAGAACCACACAATGATTTCATCTTTTCTGTTTTAGCAGAAGAATGGGGTTTTTTTCGGATGCTCAATGGTAATAATTCTATTTATACTTTTTGTATGGAGAGGAATTGTTATAGCAATAAAGTCTGAAGATACCTTTGGAAGCCTAATAGCAATTGGTATAACAACAATGATAGGACTTCAAGCATTAATAAACATAGCAGTTGTTACAAATACAATACCAGTAACAGGTATATCTCTACCATTCTTTAGTTATGGTGGAACTGCTATGATTATGGACTTAGTTGCAGTAGGACTTTTACTTAGTGTTTCAAGAAATAGTAGAAAGAGTAACTAGTTAAATTTAAGCTTATGGAATGCTTTAATTTCCAAATTTTAAATAAAGGATGTTATAATGAGAGTTGTAATTTCAGCTGCTGGCACAGGCGGACACATTAATCCAGGAATAGCAATAGCTAATAAAATAAAAGAAAAAGACCCTAAGTCTGAAATTTTATTTATAGGAACAAATAGGGGCTTAGAAGTTGATTTAGTTCAAAGAGCAGGTTATAAATTAAGAACTATTGAAGCTTATGGATTAAAAAAAGAAATATCAATAACAAACCTAAAGCACATATATCAAACACTTTCAAGCCAAAAAGACGTTAAAAAAATACTTGACGAATTTAAGCCAGATTTAGTTTTAGGAACTGGTGGATATATTTGTGGACCAGTGTTTAATGTAGCAATAAAGAAAAAAATTCCAACAGTATTTCACGAAAGCAATGCATATCCAGGAAAAGCTGTAAAAATGTTTTCTAAAAAAGTTGACGAAATTTTAGTAGGTTTTGAAGATACAAAATTTAAATTAGATGGTTGCAAAAAAGTAGTTGTAACAGGAACTCCTACTAAAATAAGAAAACAAAAAATACCTTATATTAGAAAAAAAGAAATATTGGATTCACTTGGAATTAAAAATGAATTACCAATAGTTTTAGTTTTTGGTGGAAGTCAAGGTGCTCAAAAAATTAATGAAGCATTAACAGAACTTGTAAAGAAAAATAAAAATGAAAATTATCAAATAATATGGGCAACAGGAACAAAGCAATTTGACATAGTAAAAGAAAGCTTTGAAAGAGATAACATTTATTTTAATATGTTAAAAAATGTAAAAATCGTGCCATACATTTATAATATGGAAGAATTAATGAATATGGCAGATTTATTAATATGCAGAAGTGGAGCAATGACTATAACAGAAGTTTCAATAGTAGGAAAGCCAGCAATTTTTATACCGCTTCCTTCAAAATCTGCTAATAGACAAGAAGATAATGCATTAGTTTTAGAGAAAATAGGTGCAGCAAAAATAATTTTAAATAAAGAAGTAAATGGAGAAAATTTATCATCAGCTATTGATGAAATTATAAATGATAAATCAGAATTAGAAGAAATGGGAAGACTAGCAAACACTATTGCACCAACAGATGTGGAAGAAAAAATATATAATGAATTAGTAAATTTAGTAAGTAAAAATTAAAATTACTTGCATAAATTCTAATAATGATTTAAAATACTTAAAGTAAAATATGAATATTAAAATAAATACTAAAGAAAATATTGAATAAAACAAATTTTAAAAAGAATATTGAAGTTTAGGAGAATTTTAATGGTTGATAAATTAGTTATTGTTGAGTCACCAGCTAAAGCAAATACAATTAATAAATACTTAGGTAGTAAAAGCAAAGTAGTTGCATCAATGGGACATGTAAGAGATTTACCAAAATCTAAACTAGGAATAAACATAAATAAAAATTTTGAACCAGAATATATAAACATAAGAGGTAAAGCAAGTCTTATTAATTCACTAAAAAAAGAAGCTAAAAATGCTAAAAAAGTTTATCTTGCAACTGACCCTGACCGTGAAGGAGAAGCAATTGCATGGCATTTAGCATATATACTTGGAATAAGTGAAGATGAAGTCTGCAGAGTAACTTTTAATGAAATAACAAAATCAGCAGTAAAAAATGGAATAGATAATCCAAGAAAAATAGATTTAAACTTAATAGATGCACAACAAGCAAGACGTGTTTTAGATAGAATAGTAGGTTACAAAATAAGCCCAGTATTATGGAAAAAAGTTAAAAGAGGTTTGTCAGCAGGTAGAGTTCAATCTGTAGCCGTTAGATTAATTGTAGAAAGAGAAGAAGAAATTGAAAACTTTATTCCAGAAGAATATTGGAATATAAATTTAAAAGTATCAGATAAAAAAACTAAAACAAAATTTGATTGTAAATTCGTAGGAAAAAATGGCCAAAAGGTAGAGCTTCATTCAAAAGAAGAAGTAGATGCTATTTTAAAAGACCTTGACAAAGCAGAGTATGTTGTTAAAGATGTGAAAAAAGGAGAAAGAAAAAGAACTCCAGCTCCACCTTTTACAACTAGCACACTTCAACAAGATGCATCTAGAAAATTAAACTTTGCAATTAAGAAAACAATGTCTGTTGCACAAAGTTTATATGAAGGTGTAAAGCTTCCAGAATATGGACATACTGGTTTAATTACTTATATGAGAACAGATTCTACAAGAATTTCAAATGAAGCTAGAGCATCTGCAAAAGAATATATAGAAAAAAATTATGGTGCAAGTTACTACGAAAATAGATTTTATAGAACAAATTCAGATGCACAAGATGCTCATGAGGCAATTAGACCATCTCACATAGAACTTACACCAGAAATGATAAAATCAAGTTTATCTCAAGATCAATATAAACTTTATAGATTAATTTATAATAGATTTATTGCAAGTCAAATGGCTTCAGCAATTTACGATACAGTAGCAGTTTCAATAGATGGAAATGAATATAACTTTAAAGCAAATGGCCAAACATTAAGATTTAAAGGATATATGACTTTATATGTTGAAAACGAAGAAAAAGAAGAATTTGAAAAAATTCCAGAACTTGATATAGGAGAAAAGGTTAAGAAAGAAAAAATAGATGCAAAGCAAAGCTTTACAGAGCCACCTCCAAGATATACAGAAGCAAGTCTTGTAAAAACTTTGGAAGAAAAGGGAATAGGAAGACCAAGTACTTATGCGCCTACAATCACAACAATTCTTACAAGAAGATATATTGAAAAAGTTCAAAAGCAATTAATTCCAACAGATTTAGGAAAAGTTGTAAATAAACTTCTTATAGAGAATTTTGATGATGTTATAAATGTAGAATTCACAGCAAACATGGAAGAAAAATTCGATGAAATTGCAGAAGGAAAAGAAAAATGGAAAAGAGTTATAAAAGAATTCTACACACCTTTTGAAAAAGTTGTGGAAAAAGTAGATAAAGAATTAGAACATGTTAAATTAGAATATGAAGAATCAGATGTTCCATGTGAAAAATGTGGTAGAATGATGGTTATAAAATACGGAAGATATGGAAAATTTTTGGCTTGTCCTGGCTATCCAGAATGTAGAAATGCAAAACCAATTGTGGAAACAATTGATGTTCCTTGTCCAATTTGTGGTGGAGCAGTTCAAGTTAGAAAAACTAAAACAAGAAGAAATTATTATATCTGCGAAAACAATAAGGGCGAGAATGAAGGTTGTGAATACATTTCTTGGAATAAACCAAAACCAGGAGAAAAATTCGTTCCTGCATCAGAAGATTCTGAATTAAAGAAAGAAAAGAAAAAAGTAGCTAGAAAAAGAGTAACTAAAAGAAGAGGGGCAAGGAAAACTACTAGAAAAACAAAGAAATAAAGCAAATATTAAAAAAAGTTTATAAAAGTAAAATAGAAAATAACTAAAAAGCAGAAATTATAAAAAACTGATAAATTTGATTAAAATTCAATTTAGAAAATATCAAATTTATCAGTTTTTAAATTTTAAATTAATATAAGTTCAGTTCCATTTTGAATGTTTGTATCTCTAAGCAAAGAATTTAAATTATAGTGCATGCCTGTTTTTTTATTATATAAAATTGGAATTTTATCTGTAGGGTAAATGTTATCATTTAACTCATTTACACCTCTTAGTAACAATTTAATAATAGTATAAATTGTTTTATTTAATGGAAGCCACACATCATATTGTTTGTCAATTCTAGGAAATGATATTTTTACTAATATTTTATTCATTTGACTTTTCCTCCTCAATTCCTATAAGTTTAATTAAAACAGGTATACCATTTTGAACAACATAACCATAACTATCTCCACAATTGTTTTCAATACCTCTTACAGAGTAATCTCTAGAAATTAATGTTTGATTAGAAAATCCATTTCCAATCCAAATACCAGACTGCCTATTAGTATAATCTGAGTACCATGGAGCGTATATGTATTTTTTCAAATCATCTGCGTTTTCAACAATAATAAAGCTATGCTTACCTTTTCCGTTTTACTTTTTTTAGGAAATCATTAAAATCATTTTTGTTAAAAGATTCATCAGAAGCTAGTTTATTAATTCCTATAATTGCACATAAAGAAAATGTATTACCAGGTTCTTTCATTTCTTCGCTTATAGTTTTAATAAAGTTATCATAATCTTCTTTTAAATTATCTTTTGATTTCTGTGTATCTAAAATATTTATTTTTACATCTTTAAGAGTTTTTACTTCCTCCAATATATAATTTGAATATAAAATTGCTGTGCTTAAATTACTTGATGCAAATACAGTCATAAATGATGAAGAAAAGTTATAGATATATGGTTCTAAGTCTTTTTTTATTAAGCCTAATGGTACGTTTGAAATATCTTTTAAGTAAGGTAACATATCATCTAATTCAATTTTGTCAGGAAGAGTTGGTATGTGTGGGGCTTTTACTTCATTTTCAATATTTAATTTTTCTATAGTTTCTCCGATTAATTTATTATAGTTTGTATCTTCACATATTTTAGCTGTTTGAAATTCTAATACCTGTTTTTTAATTTGTATTAAACCTCTACCAAATAAGTTAGAAGGCCTTTTATCTTTTACTCCAGTAAATATGTTATAATATTCACTTTCGTCATTTAATTGTAATGCAATCTTATTATTGAAATTTGAGGTTAATCTGTATCTCATAAATCTTGTAGAGCCAACATTAACAACAAACAATACACCACACTGAGGGCCTTCTCTTGTTAATGTCATAATTAAATCATCATAATCTTTACCACAATTTTCATAAAAAGTTTCATAGTTATTTATCATAACAACTATAAGTGGCAATACATTTCCTTCAGAAATATATAAATTATAATCACCATTATAATCAGAAAGAAGTTGCTTTCTAGTGGTAATTTGCTTAGAAATTAAGTCGAAAAATTTATCTATTTTTTCATCGTCTCCTGCAAACATAATATCACCAACATGTGGAGATTTACGGAATATTTTTAAGGCTTCTGTACCAAAATCTAAAATATACATTTGAACCTGATTTGTAGAATATGTTGACATTAATTCATATGTTAGCGTAGAAAGTAAAGTTTCTTTTCCACTTTCACCACTACCATAAATAATAACATTATCTTTTTTAGAAAAATCTATTTCTACTAATCCTTGGCTTTGATTAAATGGATCGTCATATTCGCCAATAACAGCTTTTACAGTATTTTTGCTTTCTTTGAAATTATATTTGCTTTTTAAATTATCTAAATATAAATTTTCTGGTATAGGATCTAGCCATAAATTTTTAGTTTTAATATTTTCACTTTTCGCTAATTCATATATGTATTTTAATATGTTTGTTAATTGCTCACCTTTAGAATCAGCATTTTTTTGCTTTAAATCCTCTATTTTTTTAATAGGTAAACCTGTGTTTGAAACAAATTCAACTGAACTATCAATTTGTTTTACAGGCATATTAGATTCAATATAAGGAGAACCAGCCCAGCCTGATTGACCTAATACAAAGTATTCGTTTTGACCAACTTTTAAATAAAATTGTCCTGGATTTTTTAAATAAGCTGCATCTGCTCTTAGAATTACGTCATGACTATCAGATGTGTTTTGAACTTTTAAGCAAATTGCAAATTTACTATTACTACGAATTTGATCGTTTACTATTCCACTTGGTTTTTGAGTTGCTAAGATTAAATGCACTCCAAGACTACGACCAATTCTAGATACACTTACAAGTTCGTCCATAAAATCTGGCTGTTGTTGCTTTAATTCTGCGAACTCATCACATATTATAAAAAGGTGAGCAATTGGCTCTTTAACAATTCCATCATGATATAATTTTTGATATTTATAAATATCAATGGTTCCTTCGTTTGTTAGATTTCTTGCATTATTAAACATAATTTGTCTTCTTCTTAATTCACTTTGAATAGAAGTAAGAGACCTTTTTAAACCATTTTTTTCTATGTTTGTAATTGTTCCTACTAAATGAGGAAGTTTAATATTATTTTTTTGGAATGCTCCTGCTAGTCCACCACCTTTATAGTCAATAAGTAAGAAAGATACATCATCTGGATGATAGTTTACAGCTAAAGATAGAATATAAGTCATTATAAATTCACTTTTTCCAGAACCAGTAGAACCTGCAATTAGTCCATGTGGACCGTGGAATTTTTCATGAGCATCTAAAGATAAAATAATACCATTATTATCAATTCCAATTGGTGCTCTTAAAGAAAGGGTAGAGTCGTTTCTTCTCCATCTACCAAGAATATCTAATTGGTTTATGTTTCCAACATTATACATCTCTAGAAAAGAAAAATTGCTTGGAAGAGAAGTTGCCTTTTTTTCTACTCTAATAGGAATGTTAGCTAATTTTTGAACTATTTTCTCAAAGAATATTGTAATTAAAGTATCTATTTTAATTTCTAATTGATTTTCTGGATCCATTCCATTTTCAAAAAGTGAAGCATTTTTTTCATCTTTTACATAAATGAAAGTTTTACAACTGCTTGGCAAATCATAAACATTCTTTGAAACGCATAGTAAACTGAATCCAGGATTAATATTACTATTATTATTGTTAAAAATATTTTGAACAAAATTTAAATCTTCTATTTTTTTATAATCATCTGTAATGATTAAATAATAAGGCTTAAATACATTATAATCAGCGTTTTTACTGTCATTTGATGTTCTATTATTAAATTCTTCAACTAAGAACTTAGAAATTTCGTTCATATCATCATAATTATCTGCAAAAAATCTAATTTGTTTTAAATCATTCCAAACGTGTGGCAACATTTTTACATAATCCCACTCTTTAGAAGTTTTTTCATTTAATAGAAATACAAGCCTTAAATCTTCATAACTATGAAAAGTAATTAATTGTACAATTAAATTTTTTATATATTTAACAGTAAAAACATCATTTTTTGATACAATTGCTGAAACTCGATTTTTAATAAAAGATAGAGTTATAGGTGCATTATTTATATATTGAGCATCTGTTAAAATTTTATTTAGTAATGCTACAAGATTATCATCTACCATAGTAAATTTTTCTTGTGGATATGTAATATCAACATCTAGTGGAACTTTTCCTAAACCTAATCTAATAGTAAGAAAATCGTCATCTTGTATCTTTCTTTCCCATAATCTATGCTCGTTTGATAAAATTGCTTGAATACATTCATCAGAAGATAAGAAATTTTCACAAAGAATACTTCTTTGTTTATTTTTTATACTTTCTATTAAAGTATTTTTTTCATCAAGATAAGATTTATATCTATTTTGTCTTTTAATTTCATATTTTTCTTTTACACTTCTTTCCCAATTATTATTTAAAACGGGAATAAGTAGCATTGCTGCAAGCATAGCGAGTGTTGAAATAACACTTACAATAATATCTATTGCAGTTGCAGTTCCACTTAGTACAGATTTGATTGTATTTGAAAAAGAAATAATCATTACAACACTTATAGCTATAGAAGAACCAAGAGCAAGAAGCATTGGTTTTTGATTATCTTCTTGCAATTCAGGAGGCTCATTTATAATAACTTTTTCCGTTTTTATTTGAGGAATTATTCGAGGAGATCTATAGTAATAATCTATAGAGTCTGGTTCAAATATTTCATCAGATTCACTATTTTTAATTTGAACAAGATTTGGTGAAACATTTTTTAACTTACTTAATGTAAAATTAATATCATCCAAAGACATATTTTTTAAAGGGTTATTTATATATAAGCTATTTTTTATCATAATTATTTGTAAGCCCATTATAAAAATAATATCACCATTAAATATATTTTTTGTGTTGTTGTATATAGGAAAATCATTAACAAATAAACCAAATTGTTTATCAAAATTTTCTATTGTCCATTTACCGTTAATTTTTAATATTTTAGCATGAAGAGGAGCGATAAAAGGATTTTTATATTCAATGTTATTACTACTACTAGTCCCAATTGTAATTTCATTTGTATTTGTAATATCCACATGGATAAAATTTTGTTCAAAATCTGGTAAGCAGCATAAAATATAAATTTCTTTAGAATTACGCAAAAGAATAGGATATGTATGACCTTCTTCTAAAATAATATTTGGTAATATAGTTTTTTCATTTGAAACAATATGCAAAGTATCTTCTTTTCTAGTTATGCATTTAGGGTTTAAAGCTTGAACATAATTATTGCTTATTATTTCGTATACATCTTTATTTATTTTTATGTTTAATAGTTTTTTTTCAAAATTTTGTGTTTTATCAACAATCCAATAATTTTGGATTACATTTTTGGGTAAATTATCTTTTACTAGATATTTTTTTCCAACAATTACAACACGCATTTTTTTCTCCATTTCTACATAAAGACTATTTTTAATTATAATTTTAGATATATTTAATATATCAAAATTAAGAAGTAAAGGCAATGAAAAATGCTTATGTACATAGAATTGTAACACAAAAAACAAAATGTAATAAAAAAATAATAAATATGTAATAAATCTTGCAAACTGGCATAAAGACAAAGTTAGTAAAATTTCAAAAAAGCATAAAAAAAATATTATTGTTGACATCTAAAAAATTTAATAATATTTTATAAACGAGAACAAAAGATAATATACAAAAGTAAAAAAGGGGGGTGAATGGTATGGCAGTATTGCTAACAGATGAAAACAGACAAAAATTTAGTGAAACAATTGATCACTTAGAGGCTCATATTGATGAACTAAAAGCAGAGTTAAACCATACAACAGAATTATTAACAACAGGAATAGGAGCAGATTTTCAAACTTTCTATGAAACAGGTAGAAAAAGAACAGATGCTTTGGAAGACATTGTTAATATGTTGTTAGGTGTAATGGGTGATTTTTATTCTTTTACAGAAGTTTTAAGAGAATATTTAAAAGCATCTCAAACAGTGGAATAATTAAAAAATTTATACTAAAGTAAGGAGGGAAAAAAATGGCAAAGAAAAAAAATAATTTAACATCAGCAGATTTAAGAAAATGGAAAGATGATGTTATAGAACAAATTAACAATGTAGTTTGTAAAGAAAAATTTGGAGCAATAGAAGAAGATATAGCAGCTTTCGAAGAAATTACTTTGTTTGATGGAACAGAAGAAGATGAACAAAATATAAATTATAAATTTACAGATTTAAAATATCTTCTTGAAACAGCAAGAGGAAGTGAAGGTCTTGGAGGATGGATAGAAGATTGGAAAACAGACCTAGATGCTGCAATCGAAGAGAGAGTAAAAGCTGAAAATATAGCAAAAGAAGGTATAGACCAATTTAGAGAAACTGCCGACAAGATAAAGAAAACAAGAACACAAAAGAAATATAAATAAAATACATAAAAAACATCCTTGCGATAAGGATGTTTTTTTATACCTATTTTTATTAATTTTAAGTGAAAATTAAATCCATTCACCATATTTTTTAATATATATTTTCTTAGCAAAGCTTGCTACAATGCAGTATGCAAAAGATAATCCAAACATTAGAATAATAACATTTAATCCAATTGGAACAAGGCTTATTGCTTTTCCTAAAGCTGTATATGGAAGAAGAAGTGCAGCAATTATAATTACAAAAGATGAGATGTATACAGGTAAGCTTGCCTTGCTAGATTTTAATGGATTCTTTGCTGTTCTAATAACATATAGTCCAAGCAAATTTGAAATTATACTATAAGTAAACCAAATTGTTTGGAATGCTAAAACGGTTCTAACATTTAATATAAACCAAAGTATAGCAAATATGATTAAGTCGAATGCAGAGCTTAATGGACCCATGAAAAACATAAAGTGTTTTAAGCCATTTATATCTAATTTTTTAGGTTCCTGAAGTGCTTCTTTATCAACATTATCAAAAGGTAAAGTCATTTGCCCAAAATCATATAAAAGCCCTTCAACTAAAAGCTGAATAGGAGTTTCTGGTAAGAATGGTAAAAGTACACTTGCAAACATAACAGAAATAACTTCTCCAAAGTTAAAACTTGTTGCCATTTTAATATATTTCATTAGATTTACGAATGTTTTTCTTCCTTCTGCAACACCATCTAGTAATACATTTAAATCTTTTTCTAGTAAAATTATATCAGCAGATTCTTTTGCAATATCAACAGCTGTATCAACTGAAACACCAACATCTGAATTCATAAGAGAAGGACCATCGTTTATTCCATCACCCATATAACCTACCGTGTTTCCAGAATCTCTTAAAACACGAACAACTCTAGCTTTTTGAATAGGTGAAAGCTTTGCAAAAATATTAGTTTTTCTTAAGTGATTTAAAAGAGCTAAATCTGTTAATTTATCTATTTGACTTCCAGTAATAATTCTTTTTGAATTAATTCCTACTTTATTGCAAACACATCTTGTAATTTCAACATTATCTCCTGTTAAAACAATAACACGAATTCCAACTTTGTTTAGTTTTTCAATAGATTCCTTGGCGCTTTCTTTAGGAGGATCTAGAAAACCTATAAATCCCATTAAAATCATATTGCTTTCATTTTGAACATCAAATTTTTCTATTCCGTTAATATCTTTTTTTCTGCAAACAGCAACAACTCTTAAACCATCTTCATTTAATTTTTTACTTATATTTAATATGTTTGTTTTTATTTCTTTTGTAATAGGGCTTATTTCTCCGTTGTAATCTACACTTGTACAAATGCTTAAAATTTCTTCAACAGCACCTTTAGTAATCATTTGTTTTTCTGTTCCATCATCTAAAATAACAGATAAACGTCTACGAGAAAAATCAAAAGGAATTTCATCTATTTTTTTATATTGCTTTTCAAAAACTTTCATATCATTTTGAAGTCCTCTTGCAATTACAGCTTCATCAATGTTTCCTTTTAGACCTGTTTGAAAATAAGAGTTAAGAAAAGCATGTTTTAAAACTCTTGTGTCTTCTTCGCCATGTACATTTAAATATTTTTCAAGAACAATTTTATCTTCTGTTAATGTTCCAGTTTTATCTGTGCAAAGAATATTCATTGCACCAAAGTTTTCTATTGAATCTAGTTTTTTTACAATTGTTTTCTTTTTAGACATTCTTACAGCGCCTTTAGATAAACTAGAAGATAAAATTACTGGTAAAAGTAAAGGTGTTATACAAATTGCAATAGCAACAGCAAAAGTAAATGCTATAATAGCACTGTGTTTCCAAGCATTTAAAAGGAAAACAATTGGAATAATTATAAGCATAAAATGAATTAATAATTTGCTTATGTTTTCAATTCCTTGTTGAAAAGCAGTTTTAGGCTTTCCAGTAGAAAGAGTTTTTGCAACTTTTCCCAAATAAGTGTTATCACCAGTTTTTATAATAACACCTTTTGCTGAGCCAGATGCTACGTTTGTTCCCATAAAACAAATTGTATCTAAATCTGCAATAGTTGCTATATCATCAATAGCAAGTTCAGAATCTGCAAGTTTTTTAACTGTATCAGATTCTCCAGTTAAAGCAGATTGTCCAACATATAAATCTTTTGCTTCAATAATTCTTAAATCCGCTGGAATCATACTACCAGCTGAAAGAACAACTGTATCTCCTTGAACAACCTCTTTTATAGGAATTTGTTTTTCTTTTCCATCACGAATAACTGTTGCAGTAGTTGCTACTAATTCTTTTAATTTTTCAGCAGCTTTATTTGAACGATATTCTTCAAAGAAATCTAAAAAAGTACTTGCTGTAACAAGTATTGCAATAACAATAATGTTTGCATAACTTGGAGTTTCTGCTAAGTAAACATCTGTGTAAAGTAAAATTATAACAATACCAAGTAAAATTAAGTTAAAAGGTGAAAGAAGGCTTTCTAAAAAATAGTGATACCATTTTTTAGGCTTTGCTTGAGTAATTTCATTTGGTCCAAAACTTTGTAAATTTTCATTTGCCTTTTTAGAAGAAAGACCTTTTTCAGAAACTTTAAAAGATTTGATAAATTCGTCTTTTGATAAAGTGCACTCCTTTCCATAAAATTTTGCAACATTAACTTCTTCTTTAGGATTTTCCATTTTTTAAAATCATCTCCTTTTTTTAAAACAATATTATTATATCACTAATTTATAAAGTATATAAAATTTTTGATAAATAAAAAACTGCTAGCCCAATAACAATATTTGCTAGCAGTTTTTAAAATTAATTTTCATAATGAGACCAAACACTTATTATTTTTATTGTTTTTTGATCTTCATATATTTGATATACTAATCTATGTTGAATGTTAATTCGTCTGGAATAAGCACCTTGTAAATCACCAACTAATTTTTCATAAGGTGGTGGATTTTGAAAAGGATTTTCTTTTAATATATCTATTAAGTTTTTAGCTTTTTCGCTTAAACCAACTGATTTTAATTTTGGTATATCTTTAAGTACTTGCTTTCTGTAAACGATTTTGTACATATTACCATTCCACCTCATCTTCGCTTACACAATCTTTAATATCTTCTTTCAAGCCTTTTTTAATATCTTCTTTTAAGCCTGGAATTGAAGAAATATATAGTGTTTCAATTAAATTGTTATAATCTTCTTCAGATAAAACTATAGCATTTCCATTTTTTGTAGAAATATTTAAAGGCTCATTATATTTTATAGTTTGCTCTAATAATTCATATATATCTTTTCTAAAATTTGTAATATTTACATTTGTCATAAAAAACACCTCCATATATAATTAAGTAATTATATAATTAATTATAACATACGTTTTTGCGTACGTCAATTATATTATATGCAAAAACATAAATATTTATTATAAAAAAAATTAATTATTTTATTAGGTAAGTAGTATATTCTTTTTCATAAAGTTTAGCTAAATTGACTTATTCTTTAAGATTTTCCATTTTTTAAAATCATCTCCTTTTTTAAAAACAAAATTTTATATCACTAATTTAAAAGTATATAAAATTTTTGATATAATTTAAAAATGATGTAACCTTTTTTAAAAAAATATCAATATAAAGATATAAGATATCTTAAAGAAAAGGAGTTTAAATTGAAAGAAGGAATCAAAGATTATAAAATAGAAAATAATCTAAATTTAGAAAAAATAATAAATGAGTATAGTGGATATGTATATAAAGTTATAAAAAATATGTCTTTTAGTTTATCCAATGAAGATGTAGAAGAAATTGTTTCAGATACATTTTTTGTGTTATGGAAAAATAGAGAAAAATTAGAAGATGAAAGAAAGTTAAGTTCTTATATAGCAGGAATTACAAGAAACTTAGTAAGAGAAAAACAAAGAAAACAAGAAAATAATAAAAACATATTAGATTATGAAGATGTCTTGAAAGATGATTTAAAAATAGATATGTTGTATGAACAAAGAGAAAAAATTTCAATAATTGAAAATATAGTAAAAAGTATGAAAGAAGAAGATATAATGATTTTTAAACTATATTATTATTCATCAAAAAAGATAAAAGAAATAGCAAAAGAATTGAAAATAACGGAATTTAATGTAAAAACTAAACTTTATAGGATTAGAAAAAAAGTAAGAAAAGAATTGATAAAGGAGGGATATAGTTATGATAGAAAATAATAAAATTTTAGAGAATGTAAAACTAAAAATTTCTATATCTAACTTTGCAAATGATGAAAAAATTTTATATTCTTCCCTAAAAAAAGAAAAGATAAGTTTTAAAAATAATAGAAAAAAATTTCTAAAATTTGCATCAGCTGCATGCTTTATTTTTGCAATGATTACAGGGATAACTTTCGCAAAAGAGATACAAAATTTTATGATAGATATAAAAAATAAATTTGGAGCAAATGCAAGTAATGGCGTTCAAACTGCAGTAGAAAATGATTATATTGAAAAAGTAAATTTAGATTATATAAATTCTGATGGATTACAAATTGCAGTAGATTCATTTTTAATGGATGATTATAATTTTGATATAAATTTTAAAATAAAAATTAATGACAAATATAATGTGGAAGAAATGCCATATTTAGATTTAACTGATTTAAAAATTGTTGATGAAAACAATAATATTATATTTATTGCAAAAGAATTAGAGCAACAAATGTATGAGAAAAAGGATGATAAAATTTATGAACCAATATTTTGGAACGGATATGGATATAATATTGAAGAAATAAGTAAAAATGAGTGTATTATACATCTAGCAGTACATGCAACAGAAGAACATAAAATACCAAAATCTAAAAAATTATATATTACTCTTTCTAACGTAAATGTGAGAAAAAAGTCAAATGCTCATGAACATTCAGATATCAATTGCGAAGGAAATTGGAATTTTGAACTTGATGTACCAGAAGAGTTTTATAATAGAGAAAATATTATTTATAAAGCAACAAGTTCAACAGATAAAGGAATAGATGTAAATACTATTCAAGCAAAGCTTTCTAACACAGCATTAAAAATATATATTCCTGTGATTAAGACTAATAAAATTGATTTTGATTTATTACAAAATAGAGAAAAAGGCAATGTGTCTGATATGATTGCAATTCAAAAAGAATATGTAGAAACATCTGATGGAAGAACGTTTGAAATAGCTGGCAGAAGTGATGGAGATGGTGGATATAGCATTGAATCTTATGATGAAAAAGTAATAACAAATTATCATCAAACTTTTAATTTAACAAAATTTGATACAACAGATGAAATTAAAGTTCATTTGTTTACAAATAAAAAAGAAGAAATAATTATAAAATTAAATAAATAATATTTCCAATAAAAACTATTGAAAATATAAAAATAAGATGTTAAAATTCTATTAAAGTTTTCTAACGGAAAGCAGTATTAAAAACTCCTAACCGAAAGAGCGCAAAATAGGAATAGTATTAGTTATATAACTGCGCCCTTAAAAGATTGGGTGCAGTTTTTTGCGAATTAATTTTATAAAAATGGAGGAAAATATGGAAACAAGAGTAGCAGTTATTGGAATAATTGTGGAAAACAAAGAAAGTGTATCAGCTCTAAATAGCTTACTTTCAGAATATGGAGATTTTATTATTGGAAGAATGGGAATTCCATATCACAAAAAAGGAATTAATGTTATTTCAATAGTAATTGATGCAGAAGAAAATGTAATAAATGCCTTAAGTGGAAAAATTGGAAGACTAGGTGGTGTTTATGCAAAAACAGCATACAGCAATAAGTAGTAATTTAATAGACAAGCTAGCAAAAGAACATAGTCTTACAGCTAATGAATATTTATATTTAATTAAAAATCGAGCAGAATGTAGTGAATATTTATTCAAAAATGCAGTAGATGTAAGAGAAAAAATATATGGCAAAGATGTTTATATAAGAGGACTTATAGAATTTACAAACTATTGCAAAAATGATTGCTTGTATTGTGGAATTAGAAGAAGCAATAAATGTGCTCAAAGGTATAGATTAAATAAAGAGGATATTTTGAGTTGTTGCAAACAAGGATATGAGTTAGGATTTAGAACTTTTGTTATGCAAGGTGGAGAAGACATGTTTTTTACAGATGAAATACTTGTGGATATTGTAAAAAGCATAAAAGCAAAATATCCAGATTGTGCAATAACATTATCTTTAGGAGAAAGAAGTTTTGAAAGTTATAAAGCTTTAAAAGAAGCAGGAGCAGATAGATATTTGTTAAGACATGAAACAGCGAGCAAATCTCATTATGAGAAATTACATCCAAAAGAAATGAGCTTTGAAAATAGAATAAATTGTTTAGAAAACTTAAAAAAACTTGGCTATCAAGTTGGCGCTGGATTTATGGTAGGTTCGCCATTTCAAACAGAAGAAGATTTGGCAAATGAATTAATTTTCTTAAAAAAATTAAATCCTCAAATGGTTGGAATTGGACCTTTTGTGCCACATAAAGATACACTGTTTAAAGAAGAAAAACAAGGAACAGTAGATTTAACATTATTTATGTTAGGACTCATAAGATTAACTCTTCCAAATATACTTTTGCCTGCAACAACAGCTTTAGGAACAATAGACCCATTAGGAAGAGAAAAAGGAATAAAAGCAGGAGCAAATGTTTTAATGCCAAATTTATCGCCAGTAAGTGTGAGAAAAAAATATATGCTTTATGATAATAAAATTTGCACAGGTGATGAAGCAGCACAGTGTATAGAATGTTTAAAACAAAGAATTAACTCTACCGGATACAAAATTGTAGTTGATAGAGGAGATTATAAAGAAATAAACCTAATTAAATAAAATTTAGATTATTAACTTTTTAGTAAACAAGTAATAATAAATCAAAAACATACAAAAAGGAGAGAAAAATTATGATTAAGTATGACCCAAAATCTTTAGTTGCAGAAGAATTTATAAATGATGAGGAGATAAGAAAAACCTTAGAATATGCAGATGCAAATAAAGATAACTTAGAACTCGTAGACAAAATTATTGAAAAAGCAAAAGAACGTAAAGGATTAAATCACAGAGAAGCAAGTGTTTTACTTGCATGTGAAGACAAAGAAAAAACAAAGAAAATTTATGATTTAGCAGAGCAAATAAAGAAAGATTTTTATGGAAATAGAATAGTTATGTTTGCTCCACTATATCTTTCTAATTACTGTGTAAATGGATGCTTATATTGTCCATATCATCAAAAAAATAAAAATATACCAAGAAAGAAATTAACACAAGAAGAGGTAAAAAAAGAAGTTATTGCACTTCAAGATATGGGACATAAACGTTTAGCAATTGAAGCAGGAGAAGATCCTGTAAATAATCCAATTGAATATATATTAGATTGCATAAAAACTATATATTCAATAAAACATAAAAATGGAGCAATTCGTAGAGTAAATGTTAATATTGCAGCAACAACGGTTGAAAATTATAGAAAATTAAAAGAAGCAGGAATTGGAACATATATATTATTCCAAGAAACATATCATAAGGAAAGCTATGAATATCTTCATCCAACAGGACCAAAACATAATTATGCATATCACACAGAAGCAATGGATAGAGCAATGGAAGGTGGAATTGATGATGTTGGAATTGGAGTTTTATTTGGACTTGACAAATATCGTTATGAATTTGCAGGACTATTAATGCATGCCGAGCACTTAGAAGCAGTTCATGGAGTTGGACCACATACAATAAGTGTTCCTCGTGTAAAACATGCAGATGATATAGATCCAACAGATTTTGATAACTCATTAAGTGATGAAATGTTTTGCAAAATTGCAGCTTGCATTAGAATAGCAGTTCCATATACAGGAATGATTATTTCAACAAGAGAAACACCAAAAGTTCGTGAAGAGATTATTCGTTTAGGAGTAAGTCAAATAAGCGGTGGTTCTCGTACTTCAGTTGGTGGATATGCTGAAGAAGAACGTCCACACGATACAGAACAATTTGATGTTTCAGATAATAGAACTTTAGATGAAGTCGTAAATTGGCTTATGAGAGCAGGATATATTCCTTCTTTCTGTACAGCATGTTATAGAGAAGGAAGAACAGGAGATAGATTTATGAGCTTATGCAAATCTGGACAAATTCAAAATTGCTGTCATCCAAATGCTCTAATGACTTTGAAAGAATTTCTTATGGATTATGCATCACCAGATACTAAAAAGATTGGTGAAGAATTAATAGAAAAAGAAATTGACAATATTGGAAAAGAAAAGGTAAAAGAGATTGTAAGAGAAAGACTTGTAAAAATTGAAAACGGAGAAAGAGACTTTAGATTTTAAAATTGATTTTATAGAAAAATTTATTATTAAAAAGTTATAGCAAAGAAAGGAAAAACTTATGGCACTTAATAATACTCCAGTTGGAGAAAGAATTCATATTGGATTTTTTGGATGCAGAAATGTTGGAAAAAGCAGTTTAGTAAACGCTATTACAAATCAAGATTTATCTGTTGTAAGTGACATTAAAGGAACTACAACAGACCCAGTTAAAAAGTCTATGGAATTATTACCACTAGGACCAGTAATAATTATAGACACACCAGGATTTGATGATGAAGGAGTTCTTGGCGAAAAGCGTATAGAAAAAACTAAAAAAATATTAAGAAGTTGCGACATTGCAGTTCTTGTTACAACAGCTGAAAGAGATTTAAATGAAGTAGAAAAAAATCTAATATCAATTTTTGAAGAAAGAAAAATTCCTTTTATTATAGCAAAAAATAAATCAGATATTTTAGCACAAGAAAATAAATTAAACACTGAAGTAAAAAATAAATTAAACTCTTCTGAAAAAGACGCAGAAACTATGAGAAAAGAAATTTATGTGAGTGCCATAAATAAAATTGGAATAGAAGATTTAAAAAACGCATTAGGAAGTTTAAGTAAATCTAGAGAAAATAAACTTTTTTTAGGAGACTTAATAAAGCCAAAAGATATAGTTGTTTTAGTTACGCCAATTGATAGTGCAGCGCCAAAAGGTAGAATGATTATGCCACAGCAACTTGCTATAAGAGATATTATAGATGCAAATGGAATATCTGTTGTAACAAAGGAAAGCGAACTTAAAGAAACGTTGCAAAGCCTGAACAAGAAGCCAGCACTAGTAGTAACAGATTCACAAGTGTTTGAAGAAGTAGATAAAATTGTACCAAGAGATATACCTTTAACATCATTTTCAATTTTAATGGCAAGATATAAAGGATTTTTGGAAACTGCAATAGATGGAGTAAATCAAATAAGTAAATTGAAAAACGCTTCCAAGGTTCTTATTAGTGAAGGATGTACTCATCATAGACAATGTGATGATATTGGAACAGTAAAACTCCCAAATTGGTTAAAAAAATATACAAATTTAGATTTAGACTTTGAGTGGAGTAGCGGAACTGGATTTCCAAATGACTTAAAAAAATATGATTTAATTATTCACTGCGGTGGATGTATGCTAAATGAAAATGAAATGATTTTTAGAATGAATTCAGCAGAAAATCAAAATGTTCCTTTTACTAATTATGGAATTGCGATTGCATATATGAAAGGAATTTTAGAAAGAAGTATTAAACCAATAAATATGTAATAGTAGTCGCCTCAATTACAAGAATTTCATATTATGTAATTGAGGTGATATTATGTTTATACTGTCTAATATAATGGCACTTCTTTATTTCATAATAGCAATATTTATATGCATTAATTGGATAAATGATATAACTTCAATATTGGGAATTTTCTTTGCAATTTATATGGTAACTTTTATTGCACTAGTTCCAGGATTTAATTATATTTTTATAATGATGAGCTTATTTTTTAACAAAAATAAAGAAAAAAAGGAAAAACTTCAAGAAAAAGATGTAACTGTTTTAATACCAATGTATAATGCTGAAGATGTAATAAAAAATACAATTAAAGCAATAGAAAAACAGCAATATAGCGGAAAAATTTATGTTAAAATTATAGATGATGGTTCAAAAGACAATTCTTTAAAAATATTAGAAAATATGAACTTAAAGGATGAAATAACTATATTGAAGCAAAATCATTCTGGAAAGTCTTGCAGTTTAAATAAAGCTTTAAAAGAAGTTAATACTGAATATGTAATAACAGTTGATGATGATACTGTTTTGCATCCTTTAGCTATTAGAAATATAGTTAAAAAATTAGAAAATTCGAATGACAAAACAGCATCAGTTGCAGGATGTTTATTTGTTCAAAATGGTAAAAAGAATTTTATTACAAAACTTCAAGAATGGGACTATTCTTTAGGAATTTTTGGAGTGAAATTAATACAAGGTGAATATGATTCAACATTAGTTACACAAGGAGCACTTAGCATATACAAAACAAAAATTTTAAAAAAAGTTGAAGGTTGGAATGAATGTGTTGGAGAAGACATTGTTTTAACTTGGAAGCTTTTAAGTTTAGGATATGAAACAAATTTTGCTTCAGATGCAGTAGGCTTTACTAAAGTGCCAGAGACTTTAGGAGGTTTGGCAAAGCAAAGAAAAAGATGGGCAAGAGGTATGATAGAAGCATTTAAAAGAGTTAAAGTAATGCATTCAGAAAGAATAAATCTTAAAGCTAAACTACTAATGTGTGAAGACATATTTTTTCCATTTATGGATTTTGCAATTTTAATTTTTATACCACTTGGACTAATTGAACTACTTCTCGGAAAACCAATATTAATAAGTGTTATGACAATACTGGTAATTCCATTTGGAATGTTACAAGACTTAGTTGTGGAAATAAAAAGAAGAAACATCATGAAAAAATTAAATTTAAAAATAGAAAGAAGAAGTGCTCTTGCATTTTTATTTTATACTTTTATATATTCATTTCTACTAGCACCTTTTTGTTTAAGCGGTTATTTTTCGGAATTAGTAAATTTAGAAAGAGAATGGTAAAGAAAATACACTTTTGTTTAAAAGTAATTAAGCAAAAGTGTATTTTTTTATAATATATATTATAATTTTATGGAACTTTTTTAATAATTTTAATGACTATAATATAAAGAAACTTTATAATAGCTATAAAAGTTTTAATTTGAATTTTTGATAAGAAGGGGGTTCAAATTGGAGAAAGAAACGGAAAAAGAATTTAAAAAAATTTATGAAAATACTTATCAAATGCTTTTAAAATTCGTTGTAATTAATTGCTATAATTTTGATGATGTAAATGATATCGTTCAAGATACTTATGTGGAGGCTTTAAACAAAATTAAAAAAGGTATAAAAATTCAAAACATAAATAGCTATTTATGTGGTATTGCTAAAAATATTATTAAAAGATTTTATTTTGGTAAAAAGCTAAAAATAGTTTCTAATGAAGAAGATATAGAAATAAAAGATGATATCAATTTGGAAGAGGAATTTATTACAAAAGAAAATGTAAAAGAAATTTGGGAATATGTAAATAAAAAAGATGTTTTAATTGCTAAAATATTTTACTTATATTATGTGTGCGATTTAAAAATTTATGAAATAGCTGAGGAGCTTAATTTAACAGAATCAACAGTTAAACATAAATTATATAGAACATTAGATGAATTAAAAAGTAAATATAGAAAGGATGTGAAAGGCGATGAGAAATAAAGTATATGAAGAATTTGCAAATCAAGTTTTTAATAAAGAAGAAAATTACGAAGAAATTATTTTGAAAGCTGAAAAAAATAAAAAGTTTAATAAGAGAAAAATTTTAAACATAGCAGCAGTATTTCTTGTAGCGATTTTAATTACAGTAGCATCAAATAGAATTTATGCAAAAATAAAGTGGAATATAGAGTTTAAAGAATATGAGCAAAGAGAAATAGTAACAGGAAATGCTAAAATAATAGAGGATGAAAAGGATAACTACTTGGAAAAAGTAGACATGGATTATGTGACTAAAGACGGTATTAGTATAAAAGTAGATAATTTAGCTATTACAGATGATAGCTTTAAGTCAGAAATAAGTTTTAAATTTGATGAAAACATAGAAGTACCATCACACTATTTTGATTTTACTTATGCTGTATATGATGATGAAAATAATGTATATGGAATTTTTAATAGAAGTGATGGAAAGAAAGTAATTACTTATGATGCAATGCTTTATAAAGAGCTTGGAATAAAATTTAATAGATTTGATTTTTTAGGAAATCAAATAAATGATGGTGGTGGAAAAGGATTAATTAAAAGTATTCCAGAAGAGAAAAAATTAATAGAAGAAATAACTATGTATTCATTAGAAAAAGGATTTCCAAAAAGCAAAAAGATTTTCATAAGAATTTCTAATTTAGGATATAATATGAGTAATATAGAAGAAGTAGATGGTAAGCCTAAAATAACAGATAATGAATACTTTAAGCTATCTGATGCAGAATGGATTTTTGAAATAGAAGTTCCAGAAAAATTTTATAATAGAGAAGTTACAAAACTTGCATTATCAGAAGAAATTCCAGAAATGGAATTTACAAAACTAGAAATTTCAGAACTAGGACTTGTTGTAAGAGGAAAGTATGATAGAATTGAAGAATTTTTAGAAAAACAAGCAGACACTGAAAATCCAAAAGAAATTACAACCACAGAACAAAATTTACTTTATATAACTGATGAAGATGGAAACATATATAATTATATACTTTCTTACTTAGGAAAAGAAAAGGGATTTGAATGTAAATTTGATGTAAGTAAAAAAATGCTAGAAAAAAATTTATATATAAATAGCTTAAGAGATGGAAAACTTTATACAGCTCAGTTAATAGAAGCAAGTGAATAAAATGAAATTACAAAAGTTTTAGAAAAAAAGAGTGAAAGAAGTAGAGTAGAACCCAAATTGCTAGACAAAAAAAGTTTAACAAGGAGGGTTCATTTTTTATGTTATGAATTTATATGCTTAGAGTTTTTCATTAGCAAATTTATTTGATTTTTGAGTATTTTTTATTGACAATAGGCTTCTGCCGTGCTATTATAATTCAAATTTTATAGTTTTATTTTTTAAAACTAAATTTAAATTTATTTTTTTAAATCTAAAAAATTAAAATTTTTATCTTAGACGCATCGTCAAAATTTTCAAAAAACAAAAAATACATAAGAAGGAGGAATGCAAAATAAAAAATGCAAAATTTTAATAGTATAAATATTGATAATTTGTATAATAGAATATCGAATTTAATTGAAAATGCGAAAAAGAATGTAGCGATAAAAGTAAATAATGAAATTACACTTTTATATTGGAACATAGGTAAAGATATAACTGAAAATGTACTTAATAATCAAAAAGCAAAGTATGGAAAATCGGTAATAAGAAAATTAAGTAAAAGATTAGTTGTTGAATATGGCAAAGGTTATGGAGAAAGAAATATATTTAGAATGTTAAAATTTTATGATTATTTCCCCAATTTTGAAATTTTGTCGACACTGTCGACAAAATTGAGTTGGTCACATTTTGTTGAAATACTTCAGATACAAGATAAACTGAAGAGAGAATTTTACGCTACAATGTGTGCCAATGAACTTTGGAGTGTAAGAACTTTAAGAGAAAGAATAGATTCTGCATTATTCGAAAGAACAATAATATCAAAAAAACCAGAACAAACAATCATAAATGATTTACAATTGTTAAATAGAGAAAGTAGAATGTCTACTAATCTTTTTTTCAGAGATCCATATATATTAGATTTTCTGGATTTAAAAGATACATATAGTGAAAAAGACTTGGAAAACGCAATCCTTAGTGAACTAGAAAGATTTATATTAGAAATGGGAAATGATTTTGCTTTTATTGCAAGACAGAAAAGAATAACAATAAATGGAGAAGACTACTATATAGATTTATTGTTCTATCATAGAAAAATGAGAAGACTAGTTGTGATTGAATTGAAACTAAATAAATTTATACCAGAATATAAAGGACAAGCTGAACTGTATTTAAAATGGCTTGATAAATATGAAAAAATAGTAGGAGAAGAATCACCAATAGCAATTATATTATGTGCTAGCAAAAATGATATGCTGACTGAGTTATTGGAACTAGATAACAGTGGAATACATGTAGCACAATATTTAACAAAGTATGTATCAAAAGAAATATGGAATCAAAAATTCATAAATATTATAGAAAAAGCTAAAATTCAATTAGAACAAAGAAAAAATGATGGAGACAAAAAATAGTTTAAATTCATTAATTAATTTATAAAATTAAAACTTTTATCTTATGACATATCGTCAAAATTTTCAAAAAACAAAAAACACATAATAAGGAGAAATATTTATAAAAAACGATATTGACAGATGTATTTGAGCTACATATAATTGAATTGCCAAAATTAGAAAAGTTTATTAGTAAAAATGAGAAAAAAGAAGAAAAGCTAATGTTATGGGCAAAATTTTTATTAAATCCAGACAGTATGGAGGAAGAAGAAATGAAAGAAAATAAAGATATAAAGAAAGCGAAAGAAGAATTAGATAAAATGAGACAAGATGAATATGAAGAGAGAATAGCTGAACTAATGGAAAAGAAAATAATGGATGATAAAGCAAGAGAAGCATATGTTTATGAAGAAGGATTTGATAAAGGCATTGAAAACGGTAGAAAAATAGCAACAATGGAAATAGCCAAAACTATGCTCGAAGCTGGAGAAAAAATAGAAAACATTATGAAAATAACAGGGCTTACAAAAGAAGAAATAGAAGAAATTTAAATTTAGAAATAATAAAAATAAAACTATAAGATTATTTATTAAGATGTTGTAAATAAATTAGCAAATAGATATAATGATATAAAGTTTTATCATTTTTAAACTATATAAATATAGAAAAAGGAGAAATCTATGAAAAAATTATCTGTCGGATTTTTTATAGGCATTACTATTGCTTTTGCTATAGGTTTTGCAGGCGGAATTATGGCAGGACAATTTATGAATACAGGTGCTTTATTTAAATATAAAGATATGGCAAAATCAAACATAAAGCAAACAGTAAAAAAATTAACAGGAGAAGAGGAAGAAGCATTAAAAGCCAAGGTAGAACAAGATGAAGCAGAATATGGAAACAATTATAGAGAATGCACATATATAAAAAACAAAAATCCAGATAGAATATATTTCAAATCTGCAAATCAACCAGGATTTTTTATGTTTGAAAAAACAGAAGAATGTTTTGCACATTTAGAGGATGTTTGTGAAGATAGAATGTCTTATTCTGTTATAGATGATTTTAACTTAAACTGCTTTTCTCCAGATTCAATAGATACAATGTTGGTGTCTGAAAAAAATTATGTTGTTTTTGATTATGATAGTGAAAATTTAAATGAAACTGATATGTATTATCAAAAGCCAATAATTTTTAGCTTTTCAGAAGGTACAAGACTTTATAGATTACTTACATATTTATCTAATAGCAAAGAAATAATTTCAAGAGAAAATTTAGGAAAAGATGAATTTGCAAGCAATACGAAAACAACAGGTTACAAATATATGAACGATGATTATTATGGAGGTTAAGTTATGAATGATTATATGAAAAAAGCTAAAGAAAATGCCGAGAATGGAATTGCAAATGGTGAAGGAGGACCTTTCGGAGCAGTAATAGTAGATAATAAAGGAAATATTGTTGCAAATGGAAATAACAGAGTTTTAAAATATAAAGATCCAACAGCACATGCCGAAGTTGTTGCAATTAGAGAGGCTTGCAAAACTCTAAATACACATAGTTTAGCAGGCTACACATTATATACTTCTTGCGAGCCATGTCCAATGTGCTTATCTGCTATAATTTGGGCAAATATTAAAGATGTGTATTATGGTTGTACTAAAAAAGATGCAGCAGAAATAGGTTTTAGAGATGATGACATTTATGAATTTATAAAAGGAAACAATAATATGATTTCAATGAAACAATTAGATAGAGAAGACTGCATAGATGTTATGAAAAAATATAAAGGAAATATGTATTAAAATAGATACAACTTAGATACATTTTTGATTTATAATTATGTGCAAAATAAATTTATAGGAAAGCATATGAATAAAATTTTAATTGTTGAAGATGAAATTGCAATTAGTGATTTAATAAAAATTGCATTGGAGATTTGTGGGAGTGGAAAATGCAAAAAAATGAATGAACTTGATATGTGTTTAGAAGAATATATAGAGTATAGAAAAAAATAAAAAAATTTCACATCTGTGACTTTGACAAGGCAGATGTGAATTTTTTTATTAAATAATTTAACTATTGACAGTAAAAAACAATTATAGTATCATATAAATGTTCGTTAACTAACTAAATATTTAAAAGGGGTTTTTATGGAAGAAGATAGTATTTTGTATAAAATAAAAGAATTAGAAAAAATTATATTAAAGAATCTAGCGAAACCTGTAATAAATAAAGAATATAAAACAATGCAAAAACCAACTCCAACTCAAATGAGAATCGCAAATTACATATTAAATAATATAGATAAAGAAGATATATATCAAAAAGATATAGAAAAAGCATTAAATTTAAGTAAAGCAACAGTATCAGATGTTTTAAATAGAATGGAAAAAAATGGCTTAATAAAAAGAAACATTAATCCTAATGATACGAGAAGCAAAAAAATATTATTAAATGAAAACATAAAAAAATCTTTTAGAGAAAATAAAAAAAGATTGCAAGAGTTAGAAAAAATAGCAGGAAAAGATATAGCAAAAGAAGAATTAGAAATATTTTCTAATATATTAAATAAAATGATTAAAAATTTAGAAACAAAAAAAGAACAATAAATGTTCATTTAAAAAGCTTATAGTAAATTAAAGAAAGGAAAACAAAATGATTAAACTATTAAAATATTTAGGCAAAAAACAATGGCTATTTGTAGTTATTTGCTTTGCACTAATTTTTGGTCAAGTATGGTTAGAACTAAAAATGCCTGATTATATGTCAGAAATTACAGTATTAGTTCAAACTGAAGGAAGCCAAATGAAAGACATTGTAAAAAATGGTGCATATATGCTTGCATGTAGTATAGCAAGTTTAATTGATAGTGTAATTGCAGGATATATAATTGCTAACATATCTGCAACATTTTCAAAAAGAATTAGAAAAACACTATTTGATAAAGTTGAAAACTTAGCTATGAATGAAGTTAAAAATTTTTCTACAAGCAGTTTAATTACAAGAACAACAAACGATATTACTCAAATACAAATGCTTGTTGCAATGGGATTACAAATGATGATAAAAGCACCAATTACAGCAATTTGGGCAATAACAAAAATATTAAACAAAAGCTGGCAATGGAGTGCTTTAACAGGAGCTGGGGTTGCAATTCTTTTAGGAGTTATTGCTGTATTAATAATAATTGTAATGCCAAGATTTAAACTTGTTCAAAAATTAATAGATAAAATAAATGGTGTAACTCGTGAAAACTTAACTGGAATAAGAGTTGTAAGAGCTTTTAATGCAGAAGAATATCAACAAAATAAATTTGAAGCAGTAAATAAAAGGCTTACAAATCAACAACTATTCAATCAAAAAGTATTTTCTATTTTATCACCAACAATGTATTTAGTTATGTATTTTTTAACACTTGGAATTTATTTAATAGGTGCATATTTAATAAAAGGAGCATTATTAGAAGAAAAATTAATAATTTTTGGAAATATGGTTGTATTTAGTTCTTATGCAATGCAAGTTATTATGTCTTTCTTAATGCTAGCAATGATATTTATGATGTTACCAAGAGCTGAAGTTTCAGCAAGTCGTATTAATGAAGTATTAGATACAGAAATAACTATTAAAGATGGAAAAATAAATAAAGATACAACAGATGAAAAGGGTGTTGTAGAATTTAAGAACGTATCTTTTAAATATCCAGATGGAGATGAATATGTTTTAGAAAACATATCATTTAAAGCAAATAAAGGAGAAACAGTTGCATTTATTGGTTCTACTGGTTCTGGAAAGTCAACATTAATCAATCTAATACCAAGATTTTATGATGTAACTTCTGGAGAAATATTAGTAGATGGAGTTAATGTAAAAGATTATGCACAAGAATTTTTACATAATAAAATAGGATATATTTCACAAAAAGCAGTAATATTTAGTGATACAGTTCAAAATAATGTATCTTATGGAGATAATGGAAAAGGTGAAAAAACAGAAGAGCAAATAAAAAAGGCAATTGAAGTAGCTCAAGCAAAAGAATTTGTTGAAAAAATGGAAAACGGTTATGAAACTTTAATGGCAGAAGGCGGAACAAATGTATCTGGAGGGCAAAAACAGAGATTGTCAATAGCAAGGGCAATTGCAAGAAATCCAGAAATTTATATTTTTGATGATAGCTTTTCTGCATTAGATTATAAAACAGATAGTGTTTTAAGAAAAGAATTAAAAAAATATACAAAAGATGCTACAACATTAATTGTTGCTCAAAGAATTGGAACTATTATAAATAGTGATAAAATATTAGTTTTAGAAGATGGCAAATGTGTAGGCCAAGGAACTCATAAAGAACTATTAAAAAATTGCGAAGTGTATAAACAAATTGCCTTATCACAATTATCAGAGGAGGAATTAGAAAATGAGTAATAATGATCAAACAAGGATGCCTCCAAGAATGGGTAGAATGGGAAGAGGCAGAAACTTTGAAAAGCCTAAAAATTTTAAAAAAGCAATAAAAAGATTATTTAGTGAGCTTAAAAATTTTAAAGTATTGATTTTTATAGCATTACTTCTTGCATCTTTAGGCTCAGTTCTTTCAATTATTGCACCAGACAAATTATCAAATTTAACAGATGAAATTTCTAAAGGCCTTGTGGTAATAAATTCAGCAGAACCTTTTATGAATATGGAAGAAATAAAGAAAATAGCAATATTTTTAGCAGGACTATATATTACAAGCGCACTTTTCACTTTTATACAATCTATTTTAATGGTAGATGTTGCTAATAAATTTGCTAAAAGTTTAAGAAGTAGAATATCAAACAAAATTAATAAATTACCACTTTCATTTTTCGATAAAAATTCTACAGGTGATATTTTGTCAAGAGTAACAAATGATGTAGATACAATTGCACAAAGTATGAACCAATCACTTGCAAGCTTAGTAAGTAGTGTAACACTATTTTTAGGAACAATAATAATGATGTTTCATACAAATTGGATTATGGCAATAACAGCTATTGTTTCTAGCTTAATAGGTTTTATATTCATGTTTTTGATTTTAGGAAAATCTCAAAAATACTTTATAGCAAGACAACGTGAACTTGGAAAATTAAATGGACATATTGAAGAAATTTATTCAGGATTAAACATTGTAAAAGTATATAATGGTAAAAAACAATCAGATGAAAAATTTGATGAGCTAAACGAAAGTGTTTATAATGCAAATAGAAAAAGTCAATTTTTATCAGGACTTATGCCACCACTTATGAACTTTATAGGAAATTTTGGATATGTTGCAGTATGTATTGTTGGTGCTTTACTTACAATGAACGACATAATTACATTTGGAGTTATTGTTGCATTTATTACTTATGTAAGATTGTTTACATCACCACTTTCACAAATGGCACAAGCAATGACTGCACTTCAATCAACAGCTGCTGCATCTGAAAGAGTATTTGAATTTGTAGATGAAGAAGAAATGCCAAAAGAAGAAAATCTAACAAAGAAATTGAAAAAAGATGAAGTTAAAGGAAAAATAGAATTTGAAAATGTTGTTTTTCAATATGATAATAATGATAAACCAACAATTAAAAACTTTAGTGCAATAGCAAAACCAGGACAAAAAGTTGCAATAGTTGGTCCAACAGGAGCAGGAAAAACAACAATGGTAAATCTTCTTATGAAGTTTTATGATATAAATTCTGGAGATATTAAAATAGATGGAATATCTACAAAAGAATTAACAAGAGAAAATGTTCATGATTTATTTACGATGGTATTGCAAGATACATGGTTATTTAATGGAACAATAAAAGAAAATATAATTTATAATCAAGAAGGAATAACAGATGAGGATGTAAAAAGAGTATGTAAGGCTGTCGGTGTAGAGCATTTTATAAAAACATTGCCAAATACGTATGACTATGTTTTAAAAGATAATGATAGTATATCTTCAGGACAAAAGCAATTACTTACAATAGCAAGAGCTATGTTACAAAAAACGCCATTTTTAATATTAGATGAGGCAACTTCAAATGTAGATACAAGAACAGAAGAAATGGTACAAGAAGCAATGGATAAATTAGCAGAAGGTAAAACATCATTTATTATAGCGCACAGACTTTCAACTATTAGAAATGCAGATTTAATTTTAGTTGTCAATGATGGAAACATTATTGAACAAGGCAACCATGATGAACTTATGAACAAAAATGGATTTTATGCAGAATTATATCGTTCACAATTTGAAAAAGTGGGATAATAAGTAATATTTAAGAAAGTGAAGGTTACATTTATGAAAGAAATTGATGAAGACAATTTTTCAAGTGACATATTTGATAAAACAGAAGATTTAACTTATAAAGTTTTAGAAAAATTTAACAAATTACAAAATGTAGATCAGTCGCTAACATATATTTACATCAAAGCATATTATCTTTATTGTACAAAAATATATATGGAGCAGAATAATATAAGTATAGATTTTGATAAAATTTATTCAAAATATAGAATCTGCTTAAGTATATATTATAAGAGCAATAATGCACAAATAACTCAGGAATTATTAGATGACCTTCTTGAAGCTTTTGATAAATCTTTTGAATTAATTGAATCATTAGGATTTAAAGACATAGAAGATGGTTATGAATATAGGCATTTTACTGTTGATGTATTTGAAATACTAAGAAAAATACTTGAAAGAAAATCAAAATCAGAAATTAGAACAGATATTTTTGATTCAGAAATAACAGCATTTGTGAATGAATTTGAAGAGTTAAAAAGTTATATTCAAAGTTAGAAATTTTATATGCTCAAAGAAAGATTTATTATGCAGGCAAGCAATTATTTACAATTGCTTGCTTTTTTGTTATACTTTTATCAAATATATAAGAACCAAAAAATGTATGAGAGAAAAGAATGAACATTTTAGTAGCTGTTAATAATACATATATAAAGCAATTAAATATCTTATTAAATTCAATACAAAAATCTAATATAGATGAAAAATTTGATATATATGTTTTAAATGGAAATTTAACAAAAAAGCAAATTAAAGAAATAAATAGGGGATTAAATTCAGAAAATTTTTGCGTGCATGATATAAAAATTGATGAAGAAAAAATAAGCGATTTGCCAGTGCATGAAGCAAGATATCCATTAGAAATTTATTTCAGAATTTTTGCTGTAAAATATTTACCTCAAAACATAGATAGAATTTTATATTTAGATGCAGATACTTTAGTTATAAATAGATTAAATGAATTATATGATATGGATTTTGAAGGAAACTATTTTATAGCAACAACACATGTTAAGAAAATTTTGCACAAGTTTAATGAAATAAGGCTTGGAATAGATAGAAATGAGCCATATATTAATACAGGTGTTCTTTTAATGAATTTAAAAGAGCTAAGAAAAATAAAAGCAGAAGAAAAGATAAAAGAGTTTTTAAGTAAAAATGAAAAAAAATTAATATTACCAGATCAAGACATAATTAGTGCAGTTTATGGAAATAAAATAAAAATAGTAAGTGATTTAAAATATAATTTAGGAGATAGAAATTTAAATTATTATAATTTAAATAATCCAAAATCAAAAATAGGAATTAAGTGGATTAGAAAAAATACAGTAATTATTCATTATTTTAGTAGAAATAAACCTTGGCATAAAGGATATGTTGGTAGACTAGGCTGTTTTTATAATAAATTGGTAGAAGAAATGGAAGCCCAAAACAAGCATAAAAAAGTTTTAATATTATCTTGTGGAACAGGTGGAGGGCATAATACAGCAGCAAAGGCTGTTCAAGAAGAATTGCTTTCAAGAAATGTAAAGGCAGATTTTAAAGAATATTTAGAAATAATAAATCCTAAATTGAAAGATGGAATAAATGGACTGTATATAAAATCTACAAATAAAGATGGAAAAGTGTTTAAAACAGCTTATAGTTTAGGAAAAATGTATGAAAAAACTAAATTAATATCACCAGTATATTTACTTAATAGTTTAAATAAAGAAAAGCTTTACAAATACATAAAAGAAAATAAATATAATTTTGTTATAACAACGCATTTATTTGCAGCTCAGGCATTAACAGCAATAAAGAAAGAACATCATATTCATTTTATGCAAATTGCAACAGACTATGTAAGCATACCTTTTTGGAAAGAAACAAATCCAGATTATTTCATTATTCCAAGTAAAGAATTAGAAGAAGACTTCATAAAAAAGGGAATGAAAAAGCAAAAATTAATACCACTTGGAATACCAGTAATGAAACAGTTTAGAAAAAAATATAATGAGCAAGAAATAAAAAAAGAGCTAAAATTAGATATTAATAAAAAATATGTATTAATTTTAAATGGAAGTATGGGCTTTGGAAATGTAAAAGAAATAGCTGAAAAATTATTAGAAAATACAGAAAATATTACTTTTATTATTTCTTGTGGAAATAACAAAGAATTATTAAACACTTTAAATGCAGAATATAAGAATAATGAAAGAATATTAGTCCTTCCATTTACAAATGAGCTTGGAAAATATATGGCAATTTCTAATATAATTCTTACAAAACCAGGTGGACTAACAACCACAGAAATTGCAACAATGAGAAAACCTTTAGTTCATATAATGCCAATACCAGGATGTGAAAATTACAATGCAAATTATTTTTCTGAAAAACAAATGTCTATAAAATGCGATAATATAGAGCAAGTAATAAATACAACAAATGAATTAATGGAAAACAAAATGTTGCAAGATAGTTTAATTCAAAATCAAAAGAAATATATAGATAAAAACACATGTGAAAGAATATCAGAAATAGTAATAAAAGAATTAGATAGAGGTAATAAACAGTGGAAAAATATTTCACAGAAGAAAGTGATAATTTAGAGCAAAATGAAGATGTAATTCACTTATGGGAACCATTAGAAGTGAAATTAGATTCAAATTACAAATATATTAATGATGAAAAAATATTTTCATTTTTTTCTAATTTACTATACTATGGATTAGCTTTTCCAGTTTTAACTGTGCTAAATAAAATAGTTTATGACCTAAAAATAGAAGGAAAAGAAAATATTAAAAACTTAAAAACAGGTGCAATAAGTGTATCAAATCATGTTTTAATTTTAGACTGCAGTATGATAGGGCTAGCTTTTGGATTAAAAAAAGTTTATTTTACTACAAGAGAAGGAAGCTTTAAAATTCCTTTTGTAAGAAAACTAATAAAACTTTTAAGGGCTGTTCCTATTCCTACAAAATTAAAAGATGAAGAATATTTTATAAAGGGAATAAATAAAGCTTTGCAAGATGGTAAAATAATACATTTTTATCCGGAAAAAGCATTATGGCCTTACTATGAAAAAATAAGAAACTTTAAAAATGGTGCATTTAATTTTGCAATAAAAAATGATGTTCCAGTTATTCCAATAGTAATTAAATTTAGAAATCCAAAAGGAATAAGAAAAATTTTTAAAAATAAGAAAGATGTTACATTAAAAATATTAGAGCCAATAAAATTTGAAGTAAAAGATAATAAAAAAGAAAGTATAGAAGATTTAAAAAATCAAGTATTTAAGATTATGCAAGATAATATATAAAAAGTAGTTAAAAGATTGTCAAAGTCTAAAAAAGCTGTGCTAAACTTCTAGTTTAATACAGCTTTTTTCTTAGTTGATAATCTTTTTTTATTATATATATTGACAAACTGTTATAACTGTTATACTATGTATATAACAGTTATAAAAAAGGAGAAAAGATAGTGGATATTATTATAAGTAATAGCAGTAATCAGCCTATATTTGAACAAATTAAACAAGAAATAAAAAAAGCAATAATGACTGATGTTTTAAAAGAAAATGAAATGTTGCCTTCAATAAGAAATCTAGCACAGGATTTAAGAATTAGTGTTATGACTGTAAAAAAGGCTTATGATGAATTAGAAAAAGAAGGATTTATTGAAACAGTTCATGGAAAAGGAAGTATTGTATCTGCCAAAAATATGGAACTTTTAAGAGAAGAGCAAATGAAGGAAATTGAAAAACATATTGATAAAATTATTTTAATATCTAAATCATCTAATATAACTAAAAAAGAAATATTAGATATTTTTGAATATTTATATGGGGAGGAAAAATAAATGGAAAACATATTAGAAGTTAAAAATCTATGTAAAAAATATGATGATTTTGAACTTAAAGATATAAACATAGAATTACCAAAAGGTGTAATTATGGGATTTATTGGCGAAAACGGAGCAGGAAAAACAACAACAATAAAATCTATTTTAAACAGCACCAAAATAAACTCTGGAAGTATCAAAATGTTTGGAATGGAGCTAGATAAAAACGAAAAGAAAATAAAAGAAGATATTGGTGTTGTTCTAGATGATAGCTTTTTATCTGAATATTTAACTCCAAATGATGTAAATAAGGTAATGAAAAACGTTTATAAAAATTGGGATGAAAATTTATATTTTAAATATATTGAAGAATTTAAATTACCAAAAAATAAAATTTCAAAAGATTTTTCTAATGGTATGAAAATGAAACTTAAAATAGCAACAGCAATTTCTCATAAACCTAAATTATTGTTGTTAGATGAGCCAACTTCTGGATTAGATCCAGTTGCAAGAAATGACATTTTAGATATTTTTCAAGACTTTATAAAAGATGGAGAAAGTTCTGTTTTGGTGTCTACTCATATAACATCAGACCTAGAGCATATTGCAGATTATATTACATTTATAAATAATGGAGAAATATTACTATCAAAAACAAGAGACGAGTTATTAGAGCAATATGGAATTGTAAAATGTTCAAAAGAAGAATTTGAGCAAATAGATAAAAGTGATTATATTAAATGTAGAAAAAACAAATATGATATTGAATTATTAGTTCAAAATAAATTTGATTTTAAAAAGAAATATAAATCTCAGGTTGTAGATAAACCTACACTTGAAGAAATAATGGTTATTTATATTAAGGGGGAAAAATAGTATGAATGTTATAAAAGGATTAATAATAAAAGATTTATTTGAATTAAAAAGCTACAAAAAATTTATAATTATATTTATGATAATTTCTGCTATTTCAGTATTTTCAAGATCTAATCCATCAGAAACTATTAGCCTTTTTGCAGTAATGACAACAATAGGATTTGGAATGTTTAGCTTAGCAACTTTTAGCTATGACGAAATATCAAAGTCAGATAAATACATTACTACATTTCCACTAACAAGAAAACAAATTGTTTTAGCGAGATACATATTAGTAATAGGTGCAACAATTTTAGGAAGTATAATAGGATTTGTTTTGGGATTAATAGTAAGTTTAGCAATAAATCATACATTTCCTAATATGTATGAAGAACTTTGTATAGTTATGGGAGGAATTTTTGGAATAGCTTTTATAGAGACAGTACAAATTCCAAGTATTTATAAATTTGGATCAGAAAAAGGAAGGATGGTTTTATTCTTTGCAATTTTAGCAATTGCAATTTTGGGGACAATACTTTTTTATATAGGAAAAACGCTTAATATAAGTATATCACTTGAAACAATAAATTATGTAATAGAGCATTATTTTTTAATAATTTTTGCACTTATTGTAGCAGTAATGTATTATATTTCATATAGAATATCAGTTAAAATATATAATAAAAAAGAGGTTTAAAATAATATAAATTCCATTAATTAAAAATATGAATATTGTTGAAACAGTAATGAGGAAAAATAAGCAAAAGTTGACATAGTTCACATAATATGTTATAATATGAATTATCTATGCGATAAAAAAATATTACTAGAAAATTATAATATTATTAATAAGGGGAGAGTAAATTAATGGGAGAATATGTTATAAAAAGAATTACAAAATCAAAATTAGACGAAAATGAAGAGTATGAGAGAAAAGAAAAACTAGAACAACTTTTAGAGGAATCAAAAAATAGTTATGCTCCAAATACTAAACAAATTAAGGCAGAATTAAAAAAGCACAATAAAAAACAGAACAAAAAAAGGATGTCTAAAGATTCGAAAAAGAAACTAGATTCTCTTAATCATACTTATAGAGAAACAAAAGAAGACCTACAAACCATAGAGGAAATTTCTGTAAATAATGCTATTGTTGATGGGACAACTTTTTATGCGAATGGAAGAATATATGCTGTTTTTGATGATAGAACGGCAGATAGGAGATTTTTTTATGAGATAAAAGATGAACATATTGATAAGTTAGCACTAAGATTTAAAGAAATATTAGAAGAATCAAAAAAAGAAAATATTTCAGAAATAGAAATAGCAAATCTTTTTGATATGAATTATTGCATAAATATTGTAGGATTATCTACCTCAAAATTAGAAGAAGTAAATCAATATTTTAGAAATTATCTTAAAGAATTAATAAAAATTCATGGTGCAGAAAAAGTTAAAGAAGGATTTAAAAAATTTTTTGTAGAAATAGATGACAATGATATAATAGAAAACGTAGATCCACCTATAAAAGTTGGTAAATATAAAGATATAATGAGATATAGGTATTTAGCAAGTTTAATAAAAGATGGAATTATAAATTTTTCTGACTTGCAAGAATTAGAAGCTAATGGGGAAATAAAAATATTACCTAAAAATGAAGAGTTATTTGAACAAATTTACGAACCAGAAAAAGGTCCAGCAGAGTATTTTATTGATTTTATTTTATATATTGGAAAGGCTAAAACTAGAGAAGAAGCAATAGAGATTGCTTTTAGTAGAAAACCATATCTATTCTTAGGTAAAAAGCTTGATTTAGATATGATAACAACAATTGTGAATAGCAATAATATAAAATTTACTGATAAAAAAGAAGATGAAGACTTAAAAAAGAGATTTAGAAAAAGCTTAGATAACTTAAGTGTAGAAGATATAAAAAAGTTGTTCAGTAGTAGTTTAACAAACTTAATTGATAAAGAGTTATTATCAACAAGATTAAAAATAATAGGGTTAACAGAAGATTGTTTTAACAGAGAACAATTAATGAAAATAATAACAACATTACCAAAAGCCAATTTTAATAACTCTTTAAAACGTTTAGATGAAGATGAAAAAGAAAAAATTGAGGATAAGATAATAGCTAATTTTATTAGAAGATATGATGGAAATTTGGATGAGAATAATATTCCAGCAGATGAAAAAGGTCTTACATTTAAAGATATCCTTCAATTAAAAAAACAAAATTATATTAAAAACCAAGATATTATAAAACTTATTAATGCTACAGATAAGATAGAATCAAAAGATAAAAAAAGAGAACATCTTGAAAACATTGCTATGTTTTACAGCTTTGACAAATTAATGGAAATGTTGAGAAATGGAGAAATAAATCAAAGATTTGTAGACAATTATAAAAAATTTATAGAATATTTAGAAAAAAATAATGATGAAATTGATTTTAAAGAAATAAAAGAAAAATATTTTCAGAAAATGAAAGAAGATTTAGAAAAATCAAATAATCCAATGGGCAGTCATATTGCTCTATTAAAAACAGGGCTAAAAATAGATTTAAACCGTACTATACCAATGGAAGTAATAATGCAAGCAGCTTTTGAACATCAAATTACAGATAAAGATATAATTGCATTTTTTAAACAAGGTGCTATTTCAAGTGATACTTTAAGTGATACTTTAGAATATTCTAAAAAAATTAAAACTTTAGTACAAGAACGGTAAATTATCTGTTGAAGATATAATAAACGCATTCTGTGTGACTAATAATTTAAAAATAGAAGACATTGTAGAAGTTGAAAAAGCAGGATTACTAGAAGGACTTGAAATTGTTGAATTGCTACCTAAAAATACTTCTAAGGAAAAAATAGAAGAACTAGCTATGAATTGGATAATTCCTCAAAGCGACTTAGATGTTTTAGTAGCACAAGGACTTCTTTCTGAGGAACAGAAAAAAGAAATAGTTGATAAATTACAACAAGAAGTACTTAACAAATTATATGACAAACTTTTTACTCAGGAAAGAGAAATAGGACTAGAAGAGCAAGAAAAAAGTACAAAAAAGGGTTCAAATCAATCTCAAAGAAAAAATGATACTTCTAATGTAGCCCAAGAGCCTTCAGAAGGAAATCTTCGTGATGAAAGAGCACACAGATTTTTTGAAAGTTTAGGAAATATATTTGATAATTTAGGAAAAGTTACTTTAGCAGGAACAAAAAGGAATTCGCTAAATGGCTACAAAATATATTCATCAAAAGAGTTGGGTGTTGTTGTATTTGTTAAAAGAAATGAAAGTGGTAATGCTACATATATAATGAGTTTACCGGAGGCAGCATATATTTTCCAAAAAGCAAATTTGGCAGAAAAAATCATGACGATAGATGCAACAAAAAAACAAATTAGAAAAAGAGCTAAAGGCGATGTTTCTGAAACAGAAGAAGTAGAAAAAACAATTTTAACTCAAAGTAGGGGCAAGGGTACACAAGTATTAATTCAATCTGCAAATTGGGAGTTAAATTTGTTAGACAAGATACTTCAAGTAGCTAAAGATGGAGAAGGAAAAAAGGAGATAGAAAGAATTTTAAAAGAATATAAACAACGTAAAAAATCTTCAACAAAAGGCAAAAAGCGTAAAAATCAAACAAAACATAAGAAAGGTGATGCTGATGATAAAGCAAAAGCAGACAAAGCTACACCAAAGGCCGAAGGAGATAAATCAAAAGCTGAGAAGGATGATACTGACGATAAAACAAAAGCAGATGATAGTGATACACCAAAAGACAATGGTGATGAAATATCAGTAGACGATACAGATTCAGATGCTAGATAAGGAGTATAACTAATGAATAATTATTTTTTTAAAAAAGAAGAAACCAATGAATTACTAGATTGCATAAGTAAGGAACTAATTTCAAACAAAAACGAAATTGAAAAAGCTTTTGACATTGATTATGAAGAATGGGAAGTTAACTTTGATTTTGATATATTTATAAATCAAATAGAAGAAACAAAAAATAAAAAATATTTACCATATTTCTCAAAGGAAAAAATTGTAGATGGTTTTGGAAAAATTTCCTTATTGTGTAATCAAGATCCATATTTGATTTTTAATTTTATTTTATCTTGTATATATACAAATAATAAATTAGAAGTCATGCTAGAAAATAAAAAGTTTGCTACTAATAAAGTAATAATAGAATGTATAAAAAAAGTTCTAAAAGATAAAGAATTGGAAGACGATACAATTTCTTATATTGAAGTAACAGACAAAGAAAACATTATTGAATATCAAGATAATTATAATTTAATATACTATTTTGGAAATAAATATGAATATTTAAATTTTGCTAAAAGGTTACATGTTCCAAGCAAATTTGAAGAATGTGAAGAAATAAGCATTTTTTCAGATTCAGAAGAATTCGAAGAGGTATTAGAAGAAATAGATAAGTGGGCATATTTAAATGAAGTAAAAATAAATTTTTATAATAATTTAAAAACAGCTATACGTAAAATTAATAAAAATAATCTTGGAAAAGGAATTGCAGTAGTTTATTCAAAAGATATAAATAAAATTACTAAATTTATAAAATACATAAAGGCAGAAAAAATATATGTAAATAAAAACCCAATTTATGAATATAAAGAAGAAACAAATCTTAAAAACTTGGTTTATGAGAAAAATATTAAATGGTAATTATTTATTAAAATTTAGAAATAAGATGGCATTAAGTGCTATCTTATTTTTTTATGTGTTTAGTATATGATACAAAATTTAAAAATTGAAAGTTATATTATAATATGATATATAACAAATAAAAGTATTTATAAAGGAGAATATATTATGAGTGAAAAAGAAAAAATGCTAGCAGGTGAATTATATGATGCAAACTATAATGAGGATTTAATAAAAGAAAGATATATTACAATGGATAAATGCTATGAATACAATAAATTAAAGTCATCAAATGTCACAGAAAAAACAAATGCTATAAAAAATTTATTTGGAAAAACAGGAAATACTTTTACAATTGAGCAACCTTTTATGTGTGATTATGGCTACAACATTGAAATTGGAGAAAATTTTTATGCTAATCATAATTTAATTATACTAGATGAAAATAAAGTAGAATTTGGTGATAATGTATTTATTGCTCCAAACTGTGCTTTTTACACAGCAGGACATCCATTAGATGTAGAAAGAAGAAATAAAGGTTTAGAATATGCTAAACCAATTAAAGTTGGTAATAATGTTTGGATTGGAGGAAATGTTGTTGTTCTTCCAGGTGTGACAATTGGAGATAATGCAGTAATTGGAGCTGGAAGTATTGTAAATAAAGATATTCCATCAAATGTAGTAGCTGTTGGAAATCCTTGTAGAGTTATTAAACAAATAAATAATTAATAAATTATGTATTAAAATCAATAAAACTTACTTAATAGAAACGGAAACTGGATACTATGAATGTAAAATCTGCCATAATAAATATATTCCTAAATATTCAGAAGTATATTTTGCAATGCATTATGGAACTACTAGATATTTAAAATGTCCAAAATGTAATAAAAGAAGTTGGAATAAAAAAGTGTTGACTAAATAATAAATTACAATTTGTGTGAGTAAGATAAATAGTGATTTGTAGAAAAGATTGGAGGTACATTATGAAAAAACTGTTATTAATTACTGGTGATTTAGCAACAGGAAAATCCTC
>CANQGE010000005.1 GCA_947601495.1 uncultured Clostridia bacterium
CAAACTTTTTATATATGTAAAAATATAGTTTATTTCTTCTTTCATGGTCAATATGTTAGTATTGCATTTTCTATACACTTTGCGACATACGTTGCAAGTTTAAAGTTTTTTTCTGGATTGAAACTATTTATGCCTTTAATTAAGCCAATGCTTCCTATTGAAATTAGGTCATCTTGGTCTACATTTGTTGAAGCATATTTTTTAGAAACATGAGCCACTAGTCTTAAATTTCTTTCTATTAATATATTTCTTGCCCCCTCATCTCCATTTTTCATTTTTTCTAAATACATTTTCTCCTCTTCTGGAGAAAGAGGCTCTGGAAATAAATTATTGTTTTGTATGTATCCAACACCAAATACTACTTTGGCTAAAGTTAAAATATTGAAAAAAGCAAACATTTAAGAATACCTCCTAAGCACACTTATAAATTAGTATATGTTGCTTTTTTCTAATAGTGCCTGGCTTAAAAAAATTTAAGCTATTTCTTTTAATCCCATTTTTCTTAACTCTTTTGCATGATTTATAGAAATATCTGTTATTGTGCCACTTGAAATTCTAGCAATTTCTCTTAAAACTTCTTCTTCATTTAATAATTTTATTTTTGTTTTGGTTTTTTCTTCAATGACTTCTTTACTAACATAATAATTGTAGTCTCCCTTTGCAGCTATGCTAGCTAAATGTGTTACACAAAGGACTTGATGGTTTTTAGAAATTTGTTTCATTTTTTCTCCAGTACAATTTGCTGCCACACCACTTATTCCTGTATCTATTTCATCAAAAATGATTACAGGTATTTTATCTACTTCAGCTAAAACATTTTTAATTGCTAACATTATTCTTGACATTTCACCACCTGATGCAATTTTTATAAGAGATTTAGCTTCTTCTCCAATGTTTGTTGATATTTCAAATTCAACTTTATCTAAGCCATTAATAGTAAAGTTCATATCTTCTGAAAAAATTATTTTTACACTAAATTTAGCATTTTTCATTTCTAAATCTTTTAATTCTCTATTTATTTTTGAACTTAAAATTTCTGAACATTTCATTCTAATTTCATGCATTTGTTTAGATAAATCTAACATTTCTTTTTCTATTTTATTTAATTGATTTTTTAAATCTAGAATATAACTATCTAAATTCTCTATTTCAAAAATTTCTTTTTGCGTTTCTTCTTTGTATTTTAGTATTTCTAATATATTGTTTCCATATTTTCTTTTTAAAGAATTTATTAGGTCTAACCTTTCTTCAATTTCATATTGCTCTTTTTCATCATAATATACATCTTCTGAAAAGCTTTCTATATCTCTTCCAACTTCTTGAATTTCATAATATGCATCTTTTAGTCTTTGCCCTACTTTCAAATATTCTTCATTAAATTCTTCTATTTTTCCTAAAGCTTTTATTGCAATATTCATGCTGTCTATAATGTTATTATTTATTTGAGTTTCTGCTTCTTGTATGTTGCTGTTTATTTTTTCAGAAGCCATCATCATTTTTCTTTTAGTTTCTAAATTTTCTTCTTCTCCTTCTTTTAAGTTTGCCTCTTCAATTTCTTTTACTTGATAATTTAGTAAATCTAGTTTCCTTTGTTTTTCTCTTTCATCTCCATAGTTGCTATTTAACTCAGCTCTTACTTTTTGATATTCTTCATATAAGACTTTATATTTTTCTTTTATTTCTTTCATATTGCTACCAGCATAATCATCTATTAAGCTTATATGTGTTGATACATCAAGAATAGATTGATTTTCATTTTGCCCATGAATATCTATTATATTGCTCATAAAGCTTTTAAGTTCTGAAACTGTAACTAGTCTTCCATTTATTTTACATATGTTTTTTCCATTAATATTTATTTCTCTTGAAACAACTACCATATCATCTTCAAAATTAAAATTTGGTAAGTAAAAACTAGCTTCTACAAAAGAGTTTTTTTCTCCTGTTCTTATCATTTCTTTTGAAAATCTGCCACCAGATAAAATTTGAAAAGATCCGATTATAAGAGTTTTTCCAGCTCCTGTTTCACCTGTTAAAACATTAAAGCCCTCGTTAAAATTAATTGTAACATCATCTATAATTCCAATATTTTTAATGTGTAATGTGTTTATCATAAAACTTACCTCTTAACTAAAATATTTAGGTTTTAAAGCTACCTCTAAGCTTTTACGAATGTATGTTTGGTATAATTATTATAACTCTATTTTAAATTTTGTCAATACATTTGTTCGCTTTTTTATAAAAAAAATAAAAGAAGCTTTTTTTATAAAAGCCTCTTTATTTAATATATTTTTATTATATATTTATGTATTATTTTGTTATATTTCTCTTTTTAGCTAATAGAGCAATTTCATTATAAGCCTCTTTTACATTCGGATTATCTTTATTTTTTTCAAGCAAATCATATACTAATTTTATTGTGTTATTTAATTTTTCTGTCTCCATAACTATCCCTCCTATTTTCATCTGTCTTCTAGTTGATCCTCTTCTGTTACTTTTTTTACTTCTTGAATAAATTTAGAATCTTCTCTTGGCTCAGCTTTATGTTCTTCGTCGTGCTCTTTTGCTCTCATATTCCTACTTTTCTTTCTTTTATATGCTTCCACGTCAATCTCTATTATTGGAATTGGCTTATTATTTTTTGAAAATTCTTTTGCACGAGTTCTATGGAGTCCTGTAGCTTTTCCATAAGCAATAATATAGTCTGGCATTATTTTTCCGCCATTGTTTTCTGATGTTATGAGGTCTGGATTTTGTTCATATCTATATGTTACAACTTCATTATATTTATCAGCAGCTGTATTCTGTTCCGCAGTTTTTCTTAATAGCTCTTCTGGATAATTCATTTCTACAACTTCTATGTTAGGAGCTGGTTGTTTCCTTAAATGAGTAGTACGAGAATCAAATTGACTCATACCTATTATAAGGTTCGGGTCAATACTAGCAAAGCCATAACTTATTGTACCTTCTTGCGCACAGCTTTCTAATACTCCCGGTTCTATAAGGCAATTAGAAATAGTAGAGCATCCCTCTTCCATATTCTTCCATGTATCATCAGTAGGTGTCGTAGTTATATGTGAGTTACTATCTCCGTTTCTTGCATTAATAACTGAGTGCATTAATATTTTAAAATCAGCACCATTTAATCTTATTATATCTACTCCATCTTCTTCATGTTCAATTGAAATTCCGTCTTCTCCACTTTCTGCTCTTCTAATAGCATCTTCTGGCTTTAATAATTGTGAAACAAGTTCTTTTGAGTATTGCAATGGTATTTTTTGTTTTATTGTTTCAAAATCTACAGGACCGATTACATTTTCATTACTTGCTAAAGTGCTATATAGTTTTCTTAGCACTTTTATATCGTCAATTTTTGATATAATACTTGCAAGTTCTATTGCATCTAATTCATCATTATTAAGTAATTCACTCTCTTGTGTACGCCTGTCTTTAAGTAAATTATCAATGCTATACTTTTTAACCATATCATCTAGAGCTAATGATGATGCTGTATAAATGTTTGGAGAGCCAAGGTATGGCATTCCAAAAAATCTTTTAGACAAAATTTCTCTAATTTCTTTTATATCTGTTACTTTTTGCATTGCTTCATCATACATTTGATTTCTAGCATTAGTATAATTATCTAAGTCTTCAATGCTTTTTAATGGCAAAAATTTTGATTCTGGCATTTTTCTATCTAATAAAGCTAATTTCAATGCATTTATTCTTTCTGGAGTCATTTCTTCTTCATTTATTGTTTTTATTAAATCAGAAAATTTTACAAATGACTTAATTTTTTCTTCATTTCCAGCTGCATTATTAATAAAAAATCCATCTGTTAATCTCTCAAATTTTTTATATTCTGCAATTCTTTCTGGATGATTAGCAAAGTCAGCAAGTAAAATTGAAAATTTAGTGTCATAATTGAATTGATTATGTACTACACCTTCTCCAAAATTTTCAAAAATTGCACTATCAAATATTCTTAAATTTGGAATTGCTTTCATTCCTAAATTTGGTCTTGCTTCTAATACTTTTCTAGCATTTTCTCCATATGTTTGTATTATCAATTCTTTCATTAGTTCAATTGAGGGTTTTTGTATAAATTCAATTATTTTGCTTTGATCTGCCGTTGCTAATAATTTTTCATCTGTTAAAACTTTGCAAATATCATAACTTACTTCAATATCCTTGGGATCCTCAAAATCTGGTGAAAGGTATCGTGAAGATTTTATAGCTTCTAATATATTAGGATTTGTTATTTTTTGATTAAATAGCTCAACTACATCTTGTATTTTTTTTCGTATAGCAAATTTGTTTCCCTTCACTTGAACAAACAATGCTTGTGGAATAGTCTTTGATATTTTCCACAATAAATCTTTATCTCTAATTGAATCAGTAATATGCCATAAATCCGAATAATTATCATTACTTAAAGTAGAAATTTTCAATACTTCGTCATAATCTAAGTTTAAATATTTATCGTTAAAAGTTTTTTTTGAATAGTCTAAAAAGCTTAGTTTTTCACTTTCTCCATATGGTATAAGCTGCTCAATTTTGGGACGTTCTAGCATTGCTATAAATTGTGGATTTTTTTCTATCATTAACTTCTTTTGATTATTTGATAAAATAGCTATAAATAGAGGATTATTATTTACATATTTAATAACAGCTTCATCAGTCATTTTTGGAACAACTGTATCATCAAGTAATGCTAATTTTAATTGTGTATTTACTGGTAAATTTTCAAAATTAAGTTGCTCATAAAATTCCCTTGCATCTAAGATTTTTAACCATTCTTTTTTCGAAAAAGAAGGATCTTCTTGTGCCATATCTAAAAGTTGTTTATTCTTAGCTACTGCCTGAATTAAAATGTCTTCATCAAAACATTGTAATTTATCTGTAAAAAATTTAGGGCTTATATGTATTACTCCTCTAGAAGTATCCGGTTTACTATCATTCGTTAAAAATTCTAATTGTAGTTCTTTTGGTAGATATTTGATTAATTCATAATTTTCATCACCGAAAATAATTTCTGTTTTTTGAGAATTGCTCAAATGCTCAGCAAGACTTTGATTTTTGGCTATATACTTAGTTTGTAATTTTTTACCCAAATCCTTTATAGTTTCTGGATGCTCATTTAAATATTGTAACGCAATTTCATCTCTAACATATTGAATATCTGTTGGAATATTGGAAATTAATGCATCAACAACTTCTGGATTTGTTTTTAAATATTCTGGTGCTTTTTCATATTTTTTGCCATTTATTCTTGCAACAAGAAAAAGCTTTCTTATTTGTTGAAAAATATTAAGTTTTGGTTTTTCAACTAATTCATTGCTAGGCATAAAATTTTCTCCCTTAAATTTATCCATTCTTACTCATTTATTTTATCATTTATTTAGTTTGATTCTAATTTTGTTATCTAAAAGACATCAAAATATTACTTTTTAGTAATAAAAAATCATTGTTATAAAGTGAAGTGGTAAAATGAAAGTAAATTTTTGTGTATACTTTCATTTTACCACTTCACTTTATAAAGGACTGAATTTTATTTTAAATATTAATATCCTAACTCTTTAAATTTTGTAACTAGTTCATTCATAGCTAAATCTCTATGATTATGTACAGAAGCATATTCTTCCTCTTCCATATCTCCCATTGGTTTATCAAAACCATTTGGTATAAATACTGGTCCATAAGTTAAGCCACCTAATTTTCCAGGTTTTAGTGCTATTGTTCCTTTGCATTCTCCTCTAGCTACAATTTTTTCTCCATTTGGAAGAATCGCAGTTAGCACACATACAAATTTGCATTTTCTATCTTCAAGATTTGTATATTGTTTCATATTGTTTAACAGTTTATTTAAATTTTCTTCTTGTGTAGGGTGGTCCCCTGCATATCTACCTGTGTAAACTCCTGGTTCTCCATTTAATTTATCTACACATAATCCTGCATCGTCTGTTATTATTATTTTATCTGTTATATTATTTTCTAAGCAGAATTCTCTAATTGCATTTGCCTTTATCGCAGAATTTTCTTCAAAAGTAGTTCCATCTTCAATTATTTCCTTATTAAAACCAATGTCTTTAATTGTAAATAACTCGGCATCAAAGCCATGTGAGCTAATTATTTTTCTCATTGCTTCTACTTTTGCTTTGTTACCTGTGCCATATAAAATTTTCATAATTTTTTCCTCTCTTTTAAAAATTACTTTTATTTTCTAATATTTGATTAAATAATATAGAATTAGATGTAGTTTTGTTTTCATTATATTTAACTTTAATTATATATATTGGAGCTGCGTTTTCAAGATATAATACATTTGGCAATATACTAGCTATTTCTGTAATTTCAAAATGGAAATCATCTAATTCTTTTAATTTTAACTCAGAATTTCGACCATATATTGGAACATATATATCATTGTTTAACACATTATCCCAATATATCTTTTCTGATGCTTCCGTTTCTCCAATTTTAAATCCAATAGATAGCTGAATTATTCTATCATCAACATTTAGCATTGAAGGAATACCACTATCATCAGTTATTACTCCCCAAATTCCATCTATATCATATTTTAAATAATCTTGGTCTTTTAATAAACACATAACATTTGTTTTTAAGTTTTCTAAATTATTTTCATAATAAATAAGCACGTTATGTGTAATCCAATTATAAAATCCATAGCAAACTGCTATTCCTAATATAAAAGAAACTAATATTGTAGACACAATTTCTTTTTTATCTATTAGATTAATTAATAATTTTATTACAAGTATGCATGATAGAACTGGTATAATTCCAGCATATCTTGTGTATCCTATTGAAAATTTAGCCCATATTAAACATAAATATATAATATATGTGCAGTACAAAATATTTGTTGATAATTTTATTTTTTCTTTCTTAAATATTCTTTTGCACAAAATGTATAATAAATATATTATTGAAATAATATATCCTATTCCAAAGTTTATGTCTGTTTTAGATGTTTCATATGCTCTTTTAGGAAATATTATAATATATATTGGCCAAATTAGTACTTCAAATATATTTTTTGGACCAAATCTATTGTCTACCCAGTTTTCATTTGCAAAATATTTAGATTTAAAAATTGTGTTATAATATGGAAATACTGGACTTCCAGTTTGCAATATTGTATCAACTAAATAAGGTAACATAGGTAGTAAAGCTGTTATGATTAGAAAAATATAGTCATACCACTTTATATTTTTTATATCTTTAGCATTATGTATTAAAATATATATGATTGGCAATATTAAATAAACTGCATTTGTAAGTTTTGTGCAAACTATTAAACCAACTAAAAATGCTAAGAAATATAGTCTTTTTTTGTTTTTAAATAAGCTTTCATTTTCAAATAATATAATATATGAAAACTCTAGTAGTAGGCTCACTGAAAAATTATCTATATAGTATGAGCCCAATTGCTGTAACAGAATAAATGTACCTATTGGTAATATAGATAATATTGATAACTCATAAGGTTTTAAGTTTTCACCTACAAATTTTTTTATTATTTTTTTAACTTGATAGAAAATTACTATAAATATAAAATATGATGGTATTGTTCCTAATCTAAATCCTAGTTTTGATCTAAACAAGTAAAATAGTCTATCAATAATTGGAAAAATAAAAGATGTTACAGTTCTTCCAGGAAAAAAGTCTTCATTTATTTTATCTGTAAATGTATATTTTTGTAAGTATAAGTGATATGTATAAGTATCACTTAATCTATTTGGAAAAGCAATTGTTGCAATGAACATTAGGAATATTATAATAAAAAATATACTATCCCATTTTGAAAAATCATGTTTTATTTTATAAACTTTTTTAATTAGTAATATATTAATTATAATGTTAATTATTAATCCAATAATTTGAGCAACTATATATCTTGCATTAAAAAAATAAATAATAGTATCTGAAATAATTACTTGCATAAAAAGCACAAGTAATAGAAAAAAGCTTATATTTATTTCTTTTAATTTTTCCATTTTTCCTCCATTTTACATCATATTTTAACTATTAAATCTTAATAGATACCCATCTGGATCTTGAATTAGAAATTCTTTGTCTAAAAAAGTTTTATTATTAGCTTTATATTCGTGAGTTTCTAAATCTAAAAAGAATTTAATTTTTTTACTTTTTAATTCATTATATTTTTCTTCAACATTTTTTAAAGTCATACTTAAGTTAATTCCACGTCCATATGGATATTCTAATTTTGCAGTGTTCCAATTATCATTTATTTCTTCTATCATTATTTGATTTTCTTCTAATTGTAAAAAGCAAAATTTATTTTCTTTTCTTTCATATTTTACAGTAAATCCTAGTTGTAAATAAAAATTTTTACTTATTTCTATATTAGATACACTTAGTTCTGGTATTAAACTATTAAATTCGATATTGTCTCTTATAATTTCATGCTTAAAAAATCTCTCCTGAAATTCAACTAACGCGTCTATTTCATTATTACTAAAATTTATACCATTTGGAACAATAATTAGCTTATCATCATTATCGTTTAATCTGTGAATTATAGCTATACATTCTCCCTCAAATTCTTCTAATGGTTCATATACTCCTAAAATATAGCAATCTAATTCTTCTCCATCTCCACTTATTGTGTTGGGTATAAAGCCATAATTAACAGGATAAACAAATCCATGTTTTGGATGTTTACTTCCCATTTTTCTATCAATATTTACTTTAACTTTTTTATTTAAATATTCTTTTACATTCATTTTAAAATTAATTTTCCTTATAAAATTACGGTTTACAAATTATTTTCTATATCTACAATAATATCTAATATTTTCATATTCTTATACTTCACCCTTTTTTCTTAAATATATATAATCAGCCTCTTCATCATACTCATCATATTTACATACATGTTTTTGAATTTCCTTGTCCATAACTAAAATTATATGTTTTTTCATAAATTCAGAATTTACTAATTTTCTTAATTTAATCTTATCTTTTTCCTTTAAAATTTTAGATTTATATTCTTTTTCTTCATTACTTAACATTATTTTCAATCTTCCCAATTAATTATATTTTTATATGATTAAAAAATAAAAGATGAAAAAGGTTCTCTTTTTTCATCTTTTATGGTGACCCCTACGGGAATCGAACCCATGATTCCACCTTGAGAGGGTGGCGTCTTAGCCGCTTGACCAAGGGGCCAATTATCAGCTATTTATTTATACCATATTTTATTTTTTTAGTCAATACAAAGCTTAAGAATTTCTTCAAGTCGTTCATCTTGCTTTGTTAGATACAAATATCCAATTAAAGCCTCAAAAGCAGTAGATTGTGTATAATCTGCTATATTTGCATTTTTTGCAATATGATGATTTTCTGTATTTCTACCTCTTCTTACAACATCCTTTTCCTCATCTGTTAATTTATCCATTATTTTCTCTAATATATCAGCTTGAGCTTTTGCTTTAACATATTTAATAGCTTCTATATGTAATTTGTGTGGTTTAGCATTAGAATTATTAGTTAATTCTGTTCTTATGAATAATTCATATACGCTATCTCCAACATAAGCCCAAACTAACGGTGATAGCAATTTTGCATCTTCAATACTTTTTTCTCTTTTTATAAATTCCATTTTTATAACTTCGTTATTTTAATAACTATTTCTCCTTTTTTATTTATTTTTAATTGATTTAAATAAAACTAAAACTTGAATTTTGCTTAATGCTTTATCCGCTTAACATTTCTATGGTTCTTCTAAACTTATTCTTCCTAATTTGCAACTTCTAAAATCATCTAAAATAATTCTAGAAATCCTTTCTTCATCAATATCTCCTCCAGGTTTTAATGCTCCTCTTTTTTTTGCTATTAATTGCATTAGTGAATAAATTTTATTAGTTTCTTTTTCTAATTTAGTAAATTCATCTTCTGTTATTTTGTATCTTTCCATTAAATTGATTTTATGCTTATTGCATAATACTTTTAATAGTTCATAAGCTATTTCTGTAGTTTCTAAAATATCATCTTTAATTGTTCCTGTAAATGCCAAATTTAAAGCAATTTCATTGCTTTGAAATTTGGGCCATAATACACCTGGAGTATCTAATAATTCCTGATTATTATTAATTCTAATCCATTGTTTAGATTTTGTTACACCTGGACGATTTGCTACTTCTAATTTACTTTTTTTAGAGATTCTATTTATTAAAGAAGACTTTCCTACATTTGGAATTCCTACAATCATAACTCTAATAGTTTTCTTTATTCTTCCTCTTTCCTTTTGCTTCCTTATTTCATCTTCCATTAAAAAATCAACTTTTTTGGTAATTTTTTCTATTCCTTTTTCAGAATTAGCATCTGTTAAAAGCGTTGGCGCTTCTTTAGAAAAAACTTCTAGCCATTTTTTATTAATAATTTCATTAGATAAATCAGATTTATTTAATAAAATTATTTTCTTTTTATTCTTCGTTAGTTTAACTATTTCTGGATTTCTACTAGAGATTGGTATTCTAGCATCTAAAAGTTCAACTACAACATCTACTAGTTTTAAATCTTCTTCTATTTCTCTTTTAGTTTTTGCCATATGTCCTGGATACCAGTTAATATTAATATTCTTATTATTTTCTTGCATTTTTCTCACTTTCTTTCTTTTTGAATTTTAAGTATTAATCTTTAATGTTCAAATCTAAACACTTTTTTTAATCCATCAAATTCGACGCCTTTAAAACATTTATTTTTTTCTTCTAATAATTTTTCATCTATGTTTATTATTATCCATAAGTCTCCTTTTTTATATTTAATCATGTAAAAACTTATTTTAAATAAATGCTTATTTTTCAATGTTTTTTAAGATACTTATTCATTTTTTAAGCTTTATTTTGTAATAATTACTTTTTAAAGTAACAGTCCACTCATCACTTAATTTTATATTTTCTATATCTGTTTTAAATAAAATTCCACCATTTTTTTGAATAGTTTTATTTGATCCTAAGTTTTTCTCATAACACCCTAATACAACTTCAGACATATTTTTTTCTTTACAAATTTCTAATGCATAATTGAGTATTTGAGTAGCATATCCCTTTCTTCTTTCACTAGGTCTAACTCCATATCCAATATCTCCATATTTATTTCTAAGTGCATCCGTTAAATCAAATCTTATATTTAATAAACCTATCAATCTATCATTATCAAACACTAAATATAAATAATATTTTCCCCATTCATCATCAGCAATTTTACTATTTCGATTAACTTTTTGAACCCATTCCTTATATTTCATGTTAGTCAAGCCATTACTAGCACTTATACTTTTTTCATGATTAGAATAATGTTCAATAACATAATCTTTTAATCTTCCATAATCATCTAATGTAGGTAATCTATATTCCATTTATAAAATCTCTCCTCTTTTTATATCTTTTATAAATAAGTCCAAATTTAAATGGCTCTATTACTTCAATATCATTCCATGACCTAAACCTGCATCTATTCTCTTTACAAAGCCAAAATTTTCATAAAACTTTTCCTTGTTTTTAGAAGCTCCTAAATAAACTCTCAAATTTGGATTTTCTTTTTTTATTTGACTTATTTTTTCTAATAATTTATTCATTATCAAAGTTCCTATTTTATTTCCTTGATATTCAGGTTTTACCATAATATCTTGTATATATAAAAAACAAATTGAATCTCCTATAATTCTACCATATCCAATAATTTGGTTATCATCATAAACACTTATTGAATAAAATGTATTATCTAATGATTTTTGCGTTATTTTATTATCGTACGCACCCCATCCAACAGAATTATATAATAAATTGAATTCATCTATATTCTTATTATTTTCTTTTAATTTAATCACATTTTCTCCTTTTTATATTATGTAATAGCATATAAATAATATTTTTCAAGAAGTTTATATTAAGCCTTTTGCCATTTAATTCTAACACAAAAGCAAGCAATTTTCAACCAATTGCTTGCTTTATAATAATTTAATATATTTTTTTCGCTTTTTTAAAATTTATATTGGTTTCTATCTGCCCTTTCATCAAACTGTCTATCGTAATCTTTATTTGCATAGAACCAATCTTCTCTTTTCTTTCCATTTCCTAAAGTTCTATTCTTGTTTAGTAAAACATCTAGGAATGTTAATGCTGGAAGAATAACTCCTATTACTGTAAAAAGTAAATTTGCACTGCTTGCAATATCTAATCCACCAAAGCCAACTGTCATAATCGTATTATATAGTGCTGTTCCAAAATATGTTGCATAAACTGCAAAATATATAGCAGCTCCAACTATATTTCTCTTTATAATTAGTACCATACATGGTAAAGTAATAAATAGTACTGCTATTTCTGTATTAGTATTTATTGGTTGTGCAAAAAAAGATACATCTAATTGAAATAATAAAGTTGCAATGGCTCTAAAAAACCAAAATAATATTCCTAAAAAAGTAATTAAATAGCTAAATAAAGACATTTTTTTCACCTCGTTTTATATAAAAAAAGCGTGCGATATACACACGCCATAATTTAATTCTATTCTCCATCTGTAAAATTAAATTCTTCTTTAAATTTTTCTTTAAAAATTTCAAAAACTGCTGTTAATGTGTTTTCATCATCAACGCTTACATAAGACTCTTCATCTTTACCTTCATCTGAATCATCAACTTTTAATATTACTACTTCTCCGTCATCTTCTTCTCCTTCTTCAACTGCAGGTAATAATACTACATATTCCTCTGATTCATATTCTATTAAATCTAAGAACTCGAATTTTACTTCGTTACCATTTTCATCGTTTAAAATTATGATATTGCTTAAGCTTTCATCTTCTACTTCGTTTAATTCGTTTTCTTTATTTTCCTCATCCATTTTTAATTTCTCCTTCCTCTGTATTTTATATTCAAAAATATGATATACTAAAGATTATTTTTTTGCAATACTTTTTTACAAATTTTAACAAAACTTCATATAATTGAAATCTATTTTTTATTTATGTACATTTCTAGTATATAAACCGCTGAAATTGTATCTACTACTTCTTTTTTCTTATTTTTATTAATGTCTAAGAAATTCATAGTTTTGTGTGCTGCAACAGTTGTAAGTCTTTCATCTACAGTTACAATTTGCTTTTTATTATACTTACATTTTAGCTTATGTATAAACTTCTCTGTTACTTCTGCTCTTATTGTTTTTGTTCCATTCATATTAAATGGCATTCCAACAACAATTATTTCAACATCCGGATATTTCTCAAAAATTTCATCTAACCTCTTTAATAAAATTTTATCGTTTCCGTTATAAGATATTGTTTCTAGTCCTTGCGCAGTTATTCCCAAAGCATCTGTAATGGCTATTCCAACCCTGCTGTCTCCATAATCAATTCCCAATATTCTCATGAAATTAGTCTTCCAATCCAATATAATATTTTACCATTTTTTCTAGAAGTTCGTCTCTCTCTATTAATCTAATTAAATTTCTTGCATCATTATGACTAGTTATATAAGTAGGGTCTCCTGACAATATATAACCAACTATTTGATTTATTGGGTTATATCCTTTTTCAACTAAAGCTTGGTATACTTCTTTTAAAATTTCTTTAGCTCTGATGCTTTTATCTTTGTCTACTTTAAAACTCATTGTTTTATCAATAGCCATAACTTTTTCCTCCTAAATATAATTTATTTTACTTTCATTTGGATCTGCTGAATCTAAATACTCTTCTAGTTTTTTGTTTAGTTGCTCAATACCAGTACCTTTATAGTATGTTGATACAACAAAATTAATAATTGGTGAAGCAGTTTTTTCTTCTTTTAATTCTCTTACTTTTACTCTTTTTCCGTTAATTACTTTCTTTACTTCCATTTCTTCTGCTTCTTCAACTATTTCTAGCTCTTCCATTTCTGTCTTTAGTGTTTTTAAGAATTCTTCAACACTGCCTTCTTCAACTCCTGAGAAAACTATTACAAATTTTGGTCCCATATATCTTACAAATACATATTGTGCTGGTATTTTTGTTTTTACTATGTTACTAATTTCAGTAATAACTTCATTTCCCATTTGTCTACTTGCTTTTTCGTTTATTTCTTCTATATTTATTATTTTAAACATACAAACTGCAGAAGTAGGATATTTATCAAATGTTTTTTTAGCTTTTCCATATAAATATTCAGCTGAATATAATCCTGTAAATTTATCTACTCTAACAATTTTTTCCATTGCATCTTGATAAGACATTGTTGATAAAATTGATATAATATTATCTTTTATAACTTCAATAATAGCTGTATCCATTTTATCAAATGCATGCATTCTTCCACTTTCCATAATCCAATATCCAATATAGATGTTGTCTATATATAGTGGGAAAAACATTGCAGATTTAGCTCTACCCATTTCAACTTTTTGATAAGGTAATTTTTCGTTTTCGTTATCTATTGTTATATATTTTGGAGTTGCTGTTGAAACACTGTCTTGAAAGATTTCCTCATTATGCAAATTAGTTAATGTTTGATGATGTATTTCATCAACATTTGTAGCTTTAATTACATATTCTGCACCATCAAAAACTACTATTGTTGAATATTTTATATCATATTTTTCAATAACAATGTCATTAATTTTATTAATTTTCTCTTCAACAGAATCTTCTTCTCCAGCAACCTTCATAAAGTCTTGTAAAATTGATAATTTGTTTATTTGCTGGTTTATATTATTAAAAGCTTCAATTTTCTTTCCGAACATGAAGGTTATATGCGACAAGAACAATAATTGCTATAACCAAAACTACTATAACTATTGCTATCAAGATACCACACCCCTACTTATTTTAATTTTATTTTAAAATTTATTTTTACTGTTATTTTTTTCCATTTTATTTAATGTATTTCCCATATTTCCTGAAAAATTAGTAGCATCATAATTTAGTTGTGAAGATGGTGCTTTTGAACCATAATTTGGTTTACCAACTAAAGGATATACCATTTCACCTAAATTTTTCAATTTACTTATAAATGTTTTTGAATATCCACTTAGTGTTAGATTACATGTTGCCATTGAATCCAAGTATTTTGAGTATGCTGCTTCTTCAAATGGAATACTACATGCCTTTACCATATCTTTATTGAATAATTCTGTCATAAAAGACATTGATGGGTCATTATAAAAAGACATACCATTTATTATTACTTTTGTTGATAAAGTTCTTACTTTTACTTCTTTATTAATTACAACCCTAACTTTTTCTGGTTCTAACACGCCTTTTGATTTTAAATCTCTTAAAAATGCTGTTAGTGGTTGTATTGTTAAAATGTCCATTGATTGTACTAAATAAATTTCTTGACAACTTGCAAAATAAGATGGATCTGTATCAAAATCACAATCTATTAATATTAGAGAATGATTTTGAACCAATGTTGATAGAATTGGTTCTGCATCTGAATAATCTTTTCCATCATTTGGAAGTGCAGTATAAACAGTTAGATTTCTGTTTTTATTAACTTTTATACCTTCTGCAAATCCTTTTTGCAATTTACTAATTGAATTATAAGCTATATTTCTTAAATCTTCTTCATTATTTGTATAAATGTAGAATGAATTTTTGTTTTTAGTCATATCTAATATAGCTGTGTTTATTCCTAGAGAAGAAAATAATGCAGCTAAATTATTTATTAAAAATGATGTTCCATTTTTTGTTGTTCCTAAAAAAGTTACTATTTTTTTATCTTTAGTTAATAGACTATTTAAGCTAGACATTGAATAATCAATTTTTGGCTTAATGCTTTCTATTTCTTTATCAAAATTATTTTCTGCTATATTACTTCTTTCTTGTTCATCATCTTCATCATCTTCTAATCCAAATAATAAATCTTCACCATCATCTTCACCACTAGTTCTAGAAGACTTGCTACTTGATGATGAACTAGTATCTTCGTCTATATCATCTAAATCATCAAGTCCAGGTAAATTTACTTCTTCAGTAAATTCTTCATCATCATCCATTCCTGGTAATACATCATCATCTGCTTCTTCGTCATCATCCATTCCAGGTAATACATCATCGTCTGCTTCTTCGTCATCGTCCATTCCTGGTAATACATCATCGTCTGCTTCTTCATCATCGTCCATTCCTGGTAATACGTCATCATCTGCTTCTTCATCATCATCCATTCCAGGTAATACATCGTCATCTGCTTCTTCGTCATCGTCCATTCCTGGTAATACATCATCATCTAATTCTTCATCATCCATGCTTGGTAATGTTTTATTTATTTGTTCATCTTCTAGTCCAGGTAATATTTCGTCATCATCTAATTCATCTGCTACTTCTTCTTTAGGTTTTACTTCCCCTATTTTTTTCTTAGGTGGTAATTTAACTTCATCTTCTTCAATAGCAGTATTAACAGTTTCAACTTTCTTTATTGGTTTCTCTAGTTTTACTGCATTTGGATTTTTTGGTTTTACTCTTACAACTCTGCCGTCTGGCAATACCTTCTTTTGATATACTGGTTTTTCTTCAGTTTCAACTACTGATTTAACTGTTGGTTCTTTTTTAACAACTTTCTTTACAACAGTTGGCTTTCTTACCTCTTCTGTAGGAGCAACTATTTTAACTTCTGGCTTACCTGTAGACACTTTTTTCTTTCCAGATGTTTTTACTGAAGATGGTATAACAATTGGTCCTGAAATTTTATTTTTTGCAGACCTATTTTCTATTATATCTATTTTAATTCCTGTTTGCTTTCTTGCTTCTTTTGCCTTTTGTTCTGGGCTATTTACTTTTTGAATTTTACCATTTACAGACATTAATTGTTGATATTTTTGGCAATCCTCTTCTAGAACTGCCTTTACATTCATTGGTAAACAGTTTATAACTATCTTCAATTGTTCATCTGTATATTGAGTTGCAATACTATTAAAGCTTTCTGCATATTTTTCTGTATTTTTTCCTAATTTTTTAAAATGAGTTATTATATTTTGGATTTCTAATTCACTAACTTCGTTATCGCTTTTATTGCTGTAGTTTACATCTTCTGCATCTATTTTATAATATGATTTTGCCTCTTTTTTTACTCTAGGTTTACTAATTAAGTCGCATACATTAGACGTGTTTCTATCAGATCCTAAAAGTGCATTATATATTCCAATGCCAAATATTTTTACTAAAAATGCACATCCTTTTGTATGTCTATCTGAGCATATTAAAACAATTGATGTTTCATTTCCATCAATGTCTTGTGCTTCATCACTAATATCATCAAGTTTTTCAAAAATAAATTTGTCTATTGCTTCATAATTATTGTTTGAAAATGCTTCTAAATCTTCACTTATAACTATTCTATCATAGCTTTTATCTTTTTGTATTTCTTTTAATATTGCGTTGAAATAATATACGTTTTTATAAGAAATAATCTCCTTATATTTTTTTTGATATTCCTCAACAATTGTATCGGAAATCTTTTCATTACTAACCGCAAACAATACTTTCATTTGTTAACCCCTCCAACCATTTACTACAATTGCAAATACTAATGGTAATACTTGACATATCAATAAAATCGTAACAAAGGTTATAATAAGCATAAAACCTCTATCTCTAACATCCAATTTTCTTATACCTAATACATATTGATATATTGATCCAACTGCTATACCTACAAAGCAAAATGGTATACTATATATTCTAATTATGTTCAAAACATAAGCTGCAACTCCAAACGGAGTTGAACCATATTTTTCTATGTAATCTTCTAGTTTATCTTTTGCTGATTCTTTAATTTCTACTAATTGTGTCGCTTGTTCAGACTCTAGAACTTCCTCTCCCGTAACAGCATAAGTTTTTACAGGACATATAAACATTCCTAAAAGCATTGCAAAAATTAGTGCTGTTATTGATATTTTCTTTATCATATTTATAAAAAACCTCCTTTTGGGCTAATTGTCTCAAAATATTATACTACATATAATATAATACAATATTCTTAAGAAAATATCAACCGTAAATTCTAATTTTTTTCCTATTTTTTACTCAAAATAATTTTAATCTTAATACAAATTTTTGTCAAACCAAATTTAATAAAATATTTTATTTCCGTAAGAATTTTTTTGAACTTTTTCAAAATATTTTTTTAAATATTTTTTAACTAAAATTGAAGTTTATTTAACTTTTTTAAATTTTAAGCATATTATTAATTGCCATCATTATTCCTAATTTTCCATATTCATAAGTTAATCCGCCTTGCATATATGCAGTATATGGTTCGTGTAATGGTCCGTCACAGCTTAGTTCTATTGTTGAACCAGGAGTAAAACTTCCACCTGCCATAATTTCTTTAAATTCATATCCAGGCATATCATCTGGAACTGGAACAACATAAGATTCAATTGGCGAAGCCTTTTGAAGTCCTTGACAGAATTTAACCAATTTTTCTTCTGATTTTAGTTCTATTGTTTGAATTATGTCTGCTCTTTTTTCATCAAATCTTGGACTTACACCTTCAAATCCAAATTTTTCTAACATTCTACTTGCAAAAATCATAGATTTTAAAGCAGATTTTACAACACTTGGAGCCATAAAAATTCCTTTATAGTATGATAACAATTGATTAAAGTTTGCTCCCATATCTTTTCCAACACAAGGTGCTGTTAATCTTTCAGCAACCATGTTTATTAAGTCTTTTCTTCCTACAACATATCCTCCACTTGTTGCTATTCCTGCACCCAAATTCTTCATCAAAGAACTAACAAATAAATCTGCACCAACTTCAGTTGGTTCTTTGCTTTCTACAAATTCTCCATAACAATTATCTACCATAATAATTATTTCTGGATTTATTTCTTTTATTAATTTTATTACTTTTTCTATTTTATCTATATTTAAACTTTTTCTTTGAGAGTAACCTCTAGAGCGTTGAATTTCTATCATTTTTATGTTGCCATTTTTCACTCTAGTTTCAATTTTTTCATAATCGAAATCATCATTTACAAGTTCAATTTGTTCATATTTTATTCCATGTTTAATTAATGAATTTTCACTATTTCCAGTTAATCCTATTACACTTTTTAATGTGTCATAAGGCTCACCAGAAATACTAATTAAAGTATCTCCATATTTTAAAATTCCAAATAAAGCTATTGTTAAAGCATGTGTTCCAGACATTATTTGTGGTCTTACTAAAGCATCTTCTGCTTTAAATATATCACTATAAATTTTTTCTAATTTTTCTCTTCCACCATCATAATAACCATAACCAGTTATCTCATTAAAATCTGTTGTTGAAACTTTATTATCTTGAAATGCTTTTAAAACTTTCATACTACAATTTAAGCAATTTTCTTCTAGATTTTTAAAAATTGGCTCTAATTCTTTTTCAACAATATTTGCTGTTTCTAATATTTTTTCACTAATTCCTAATTCTTTATACATAATATTTCTCCATTAATTTATTTTTATAACTTAGTTATTATAACATTTTTTTCATAATATGTGAATATGATGTTTTTAATATTTATAATAAATAATTCCATTATGAAAATAGCTAATTCATTATTAAACTTTAAAAAAGTGTTGAAATAATTCAACACTTTTTCGTTTTATTTTGCTTAATAAGTTGAAACTTCTATTGTTTCTATAACAACATCTTCAAGTGGCTTATCATTACTGTTTGTTTGTACTTTAGCAATCTTATCAACTACATCCATTCCTTCATATACTTGTCCAAATACTGTGTATTGCATATATAAACTTAAATATCCGCCATAATTTTTATATTGCTCAAGTAAACCTTCTGGATATCCACCTTTCTTCATATATGTTGCCATTTGCTCTGAATAATTTGCTTGTGTAATAAAGAATTGACTTCCTATGCTGTTTGGCAAACTTGACATTGCCATGCAAAGTGAACCTCTATATGGTACTAGGCTTTCATCTAATTCTGTTCCAAATCCATCTCCCCATATACTTTCTCCACCTGTTCCATCACCTTTTGGATCTCCACCTTGAATCATAAATTCATCAATAACTCTGTGGAAAGTTAAGTTGTTATAATATCCTTCTTTTGCATGTGTAACAAAATTTTCAACAGCTTTTGGAGCTATATCTTTAAAGAATTTAACTTTTATATCTCCAAAATTTTTAACTTTGATTATTGCAATTGTTTCTCCTTCTTCTGGCATTGCCATTTGCTTTTTAGCAGATTCTTCATAATTTACTTGTTCAGTTTTTGTTGTAGCTTCATTAGTAACAGTATTAGTTTTGGCAGTATTTGTAGTATTGCTTGATTTTGTCATTGTGTAAGTATTAGTATCATTGCTACTATTTTTTGTACAAGCAGTAAAAACAACTGCTATTACTACAAATAAGCCAAAAATAAAAAGTAACATAATCATTTTCTTCATTTCCCTCCTATATGATTTATAAATCATACTCTCCTTTCTTTTGATATATTTTATATAAAAAATTTAATAACTAATTATTTATCAAAATATTTGCTAATTTCTTCTAAACCATAAAAATTACATTGTCTAAATATGTCATAAGCTACTATTGCTACTGCATTAGATAAATTTAAAGACCTTAAAGTTTCTCTCATTGGTATTCTTATGGCTCTATCAAAATATTTTTTTAAAATATCTTCTGGAAGTCCTTTTGTTTCTTTTCCAAATAATACAAATATTTCTTCCATTTTTGAATAATCTACATCTGAATAAACTTTTTTACCTTTTGTTGTTACAAAAAACATATTATTTTCTTCTGGTTTGTATTTTTCTAGAAATTCGCTAAAACTTTTATGTTCTTCTATTTCTAATTTATCCCAATAATCTAGTCCTGCTCTTTTTACTTGTTTTTCTGAAATTGAAAATCCTAACGGATAAACTAAATGAAGCTTTGCTCCTATCGCAGCACAAGTTCTTGCTATGTTTCCAGTATTTTGTGGTATTTCTGGTTCTACTAATACAATGTTTAATTTCATTTTTCTGTCCTTCCAATTTTTAAGTTATATTATCTCATTTTCTTTCAAAATTTGATATATTCTATCTATAGGTAGTCCTACGATTCCCATATAGCTTCCTTCAATTTTTTTAACAAATTTGCAGAAAGAACTTTGAATGGCATAGGCTCCTGCTTTATCATAAGGCTCTTCTGAATCTATATAGTCAATAATTTCTTCATCTGATATATGAGATAATTCAATTATAGACTTGCTTATATCTTTATATTCTTTATATTTTCCATGGTCTTCAATTAATATAGAAAAACTTGTATAAACAATATGTGAATCGTTTTCTAATTCTTTAAGCATTCTAATTGCATCTTCTCTATCTTTAGGTTTTCCAAACACTTTGTTATTTTTTACAACTATAGTATCTGCTCCAATAATTGCTCTATCTCCTTGTGTGTTATTAAACACATCTTTTGCTTTAAGATATGCAACTTCTTTAGATTGCTCTTCTATATTTTCTCCATCTTCAATTTTCTTCTCATAAGAACTTGGTAAAACTTCAAATTCTATTTTTGTTAAAGATAAAATTGCAGACCTTCTTGGAGATTGTGAGGCTAAAATAATTTTCATTTTCACTACCCCCTTTTTATTTTTAAACATTATATATTTTTAGAAAAAAACTGTCAATTAGATTTAATTTAATATTTCTCTTATTTTTATATAAGCAAATTTTATTTTATTAAATATTTATTTTCAAATTTAAATAACTATTTTTATTATTTCTATATAATTTGTATATTACTTTTTTATGACGCGTAAGCGATCAACCGAAGCGCAAGCGGAGGGCGATTGGAGCAATCTTCCTTTTGTTTATTTTAAAAAAAGAAGATTGCGACACCAAGTCATAAAAAAAGTAATATACAAATTATATAGAAATATATGAATATTGAAATATGAAATATGAAATATTGAAGTATGAAATATTTAAATATAAATTTAAATTTATATTTATATTTAATATGAAAATTATTGTAAGAATTTTATTTTAAAAATTGGTTATTCTACTATTGAAAAAATGTATTTGCTATGTTAGAATTTTTATTCAGTAAGTCAATTTTAGATTTACAATTTTATTTATATTTTTACTTGGAGGAATTTATGGAATTTAAAGAATGGAAAAATTTTAAACCTGGTTCTTGGATGCAAGAAGTAGATGTAAGAGATTTTATTCAAAAGAATTATACACCATATGAAGGAGATTCTTCTTTTTTAGCAAACGCTACAGAAAAAACAAAAAAACTTTGGAAAACTGTACTTGATTTATATAAAGAAGAAAGAGATGCTGGTGGTGTTTTAGATATATCTGAAGATGTTGCTTCTACTATTTCAAGTCATGATGCTGGATATATAAATAAAGATTTAGAAGAAATTGTAGGTCTTCAAACAGATGCTCCTCTAAAAAGAGCTATTATGCCAGCAGGTGGTATTAGAATTGTAGAAAAATCTTGTGAAGCATATAATAGAAAAGTTTCAGACAAAATAGATGATATTTATCATAATCATAGAAGAACACATAATGATGGCGTTTTTATGGCATACACACCAGAAATAAGAGCTGCAAGAAGTTCTCATTTAATTACTGGTTTACCAGACGGATATGGTCGTGGAAGAATAATTGGTGATTATAGAAGAGTTGCTCTTTATGGAGTTAATTTCTTAATTCAAGAAAAGAAAAAAGATCTTGCTCATTTAGAATTTTCTAATATAAATGAAGAAATAATTAGGCAAAGAGAAGAACATTCAGACCAAATTTTAGCTTTAGAAGAACTTAAAGTTATGGCACAAAAATATGGATTTGACATTTCAAAACCTGCTAGTAATGCTAAAGAAGCTGTTCAATGGACATATTTTGGCTACTTAGGAGCTATAAAAGAACAAAATGGTGCTGCTATGAGTCTTGGCAGAACTGCATCTTTCTTAGATATCTATTTTGAAAGAGATTTTAAAAATGGTGCTATAACAGAAGAACAAGCTCAAGAAATAATGGATCATTTTGTTATGAAATTAAGAATGGTAAGATTTTTAAGAACACCAGAATATGATGAATTATTTAGTGGAGATCCTGTTTGGGTTACTGAAAGTATTGGTGGTATGGGAATTGATGGAAGAACCTTAGTTACTAGAAATTCTTTTAGAATTTTACACACACTAGAAACTTTAGGTTCTGCGCCAGAGCCTAATCTAACTGTTTTATGGTCTGCAAATCTTCCAAAAGGTTTCAAAGATTATTGTGCGAAATTATCTATAAAAACAAGCTCTATTCAATATGAAAATGATGATTTAATGAGAAAATATTGGGGCGACGATTATGGAATTGCTTGTTGTGTTTCTGCTATGAGAATTGGTAAACAAATGCAATTTTTTGGTGCTAGAGCAAATTTAGCAAAAACTCTATTATATGCTATAAATGGCGGTAGAGATGAAAAATCTGGTAAACAAATTACAAGTAAAATGGTTCCTGTTACTTCAGAATATTTAGATTATGATGAAGTTTGGGAAAAGTTTGATAATATGTGTGATTGGGTTGCTAGAGTTTATATGAATGCATTAAATATTATTCATTATATGCATGATAAATATTGCTATGAAAAATTAGAAATGGCTTTACACGACCAAGAAATTTTTAGAACAATGGCTTGTGGTATAGCAGGACTTTCAATAGTTGCAGATTCATTCTCTGCTATGAAATATGCAAAAGTAAAAGTTATTAGAGATGAAACTGGACTTGCTATCGATTATAAAATTGAAGGCGATTATCCTAAATATGGAAATGATGATGATAGAGTTGATAGTATTGCTGTAGAAATTGTAAAAATGTTTATGAATAAACTAAAAAAACAACCTACTTATAGAAATTCTAAACCTACAATGTCTATTCTTACTATTACTTCTAACGTTGTTTATGGTAAAGCAACTGGCGCTACTCCAGATGGAAGAGAGTCTGGAAAGCCTTTTGGCCCAGGTGCAAATCCTATACATGGAAGAGATACACACGGAGCACTTGCTGTATTAAATACAATTTCAAAATTACCTTATAAATATGCTGAAGACGGCATAAGCTATACATTTGCAATAGTTCCTAGTGCATTAGGTAATAATGAAAAAACAAGAATAAATAATTTAACATCACTACTTGATGGATATTTTGCTAAATTTAGTCATCACATTAATGTAAATGTTTTTGATAGAGCACTTTTAGAAGATGCTATGGAACATCCTGAAAAATATCCTCAACTTACAATTAGAGTTTCTGGATATGCAGTAAACTTCATAAAACTAACTAGAGAACAACAATTAGATGTTATAAATAGAACTATACATGAAAGAATTTAGCTTTTTTTAGGAGATATTATGGTTGGAAGAATTCATTCAATAGAAACTTTTGGAACAGTAGATGGTCCTGGAATTAGATTTGTAATTTTTATGCAAGGATGTACTCTAAGATGCAAATATTGCCACAATAGAGATACTTGGGAAATTAATTCTGGGAAAACTACCACTGTTCCTGAACTTATAAAACAAATTGAAAAATATAGAACTTATATTGATAACTCTGGTGGAGGTGTTACTGTTTCTGGCGGTGAACCGCTAGTACAAGCAGAGTTTGTTACCGAGCTTTTTAAGGAATTAAAAAGCATTGGCATACATACTGCTCTTGATACTTCTGGTAGTCTCCCTCTTTCAAATCAAATTAAAGAATTATTAAAATATACTGATTTAGTAATTCTAGATATAAAACATATAGACAATGAAAAAGCCTTAAAATTAACTGGCTTCTCAAATAAAAATAATCTTGAATTTGCAAATTATTTAAGCAATGTAGGTATTCCTGTTTGGATTAGACAAGTTTTAATTCCTGGGTTTACAGACGATAAGTTTGATTTGCAAAAATTAAAAAAATTTATAGATTCACTAAACAATGTTGAAAAAGTTGAACTTCTTCCATATCATGATTTAGGTAAATTTAAATGGAAAGAATTTGGAGATAAATATGAATTAGAAAATGTTACTCCACCTACTCAAGAAGAAATAAAAAAAGCTGAAAATATTTTAGGAATTTAAAAAAGCGCACCTCTTTTTTTATTTAAAGAGGTGCCTTTTTATTTTATTTTCTTGCGAAGTTTCATCGTAGCTTCAATATCTTTATAACTTAAATATCCTACTCTCATTTTATCTACACTTCTAACATTTACTTCTTCATAAATAACTCGATTTGAAATTTTATATCCTTCAACCATATATTTTCCAAATCCTAAAAGAACTGCTGTTACATCTGTTAAAATCTCATTTTGAATTCTCTCTTTTAATCTTATTTTGTTTGAAAGTAGCAAATGATGTGTACACTCGTGTGCTAAAATAGAAATTACAGTATTAATTTTCATATCATTTTTAATATTTAAAACAATATTCTTTTTATTTTCCAAGTCTTCTTTTTCATCATATAATCCTGCATATTGAATATAGTTTTTGCTAGATAAATAATTTATTTTTAATTTTACATTTGAGGGGCTTAAATTCATATATGATAAAATTTCATTTAATAATTCTAAAACATATTTTTCTGAAAATCTTGAATATCTTAAATGTCTTTCTAATTCTTCATTTAATATAAATTCTCTTTTGCCTCCAAGTCCTAACTCATTAATACATTTTTGAGATATTTCAATATATTTTAAAATAACATCATTTTTTAAATTTCTAATATTCACACCTTTTTTTTGAAGTGTTTCTATATTCTTTTTATTTATTAAGGTAACTTTTAATGTATTTAAAAACCATAAAATATAATATCTACTTTCATAAATTACTATAAGAATAACTGCTATTACTGTGGGTATAATAAAATATTTAATATTCATTTATTAATTTCCTTCAATTAAATTAACATAATATTATTATACTACTTTATAGCTATTTTTTCAATTACTTATGTCTCAATTTATTTAAGCTATATTTTTTATTTATTAAAATTAGTATCCAGTTACTGGCAATTTTTTAGTTATTGTGTTTTTTGTTTCTGTTTCTTTTTGAACTACTTCAATTGTATTTATTTCACTTGTTATTTCTGAGCTTGTTTTTAAAGCATTATTTACAACAATTTCAATTTCTTCATTAAATTTAATATCTACTGGAATTAAATCTTTATATAAATTATATCCTTCTAATGTTTGAATTTCTTGAATATAATATCTTCCAGGCATAATTTCTTTAATAGAAATTTCTCCATTTTCATCTGTTGATAAATTTTCTTTTATTATATTTTTATTTGAATCTAATAAATTAAATTTTACATTAGCTAATCTTTTTTCAGTTCCATATTCTTTTTTTATTATAGTTAATTTAGTAATATTCTTTGAACAATTTTCTTTATAAGAAGTAGCACTTGCCTCATTCATATATCCAGCAATTCCATAATTTTGTCTCTCTTCTAAACTTGTTTTTCCATAAACAACAGGTTTAGTTTCTAAGTCTGCAGTAATATTTATTGTAAAATTAATGTCTTCTTTCAATTTTTCAATAGGAATTAATACTTTAAAATTCTCATTAATTTGAAAAGAATTTTTCTCTTTATTTTGCTCATCTGTTATTTTGCTTCCCTCTGGAAAGTCATTAATCTGAACATTATAAGTTCCATTTGTTAATTTTGTATCTATTTTATAAATTTTACTAGCATAGCCTAAGTTGTTTCCTTCCCATTCGTTAGAAAGTGGTTTTACAGAAATTTTGTTATTATCTTTAAGTGTTTCTGTAGATTTTTTTGCAATTTCTATTATATTTAAATAAGCTTGATATGTTCTTCTTCCAGCTTCTGTATCTACTGGCTCACATGCTGATGCTCCCCAGCTTCCTTTTAAAACATAAACAGCATATTTTGTTGCTGTATATGCCTCATCTTCATTTGCTACACCCAATTCTTGTGGCGTTTTATATGGATAACCATTTATTATTGCTTTCCACATATTTTCATCTTCTAATTTTCCAGTAAAATCTACACTATATTCTCCTACTCCATTTGTTCCTATTCCTGCATAATCTGGGTCTAAGCAGTATGCTGGATAATTTTTTCCATCTTTTTGATAAACTACAAATGGTACTTTTTTCTCTTTTCCAAAAATTTTTAAATATGCTTCACATGTTTTTAATAGTTTTAAATCCTTTTCTCCTAGTTCGAAAGCAAAACTATTATAAAATGTACTCACTAATATTAATAATAATAAACCTATAATTATAATTTTTTTCATTTAAATTTTATTTGCTTAAATTTTTTAAGCAAAATCTCCTTTCCTTATTTAATGTTTTAGTTATTGAATATTTGAATTTAATATTCAAGCTTCTAATAGTTTTATTCACATTCTATCGCTTGTATACATCTCCTATATTGTGGCTCATTTTCTACACATGTTATAAGAGTTATACGATTATCTTTAGTATTTTCTAGCATTTCCCAATCAGTATCTTTTATAATTGTTTTTGAAGTAACAACATATGCTTTTTTATTATTGTTATATGTATAATAAATTTTATCTCCTATTTCTAATTCTTTTAATCTAGCAAAATAATTTACTCTATATCCTCTATTATGACTTGCCAAACATACATTTCCATAAATCCTACTGCTTTCCTCAAAATGACCTATATATTCATTTAGTATTTTTTTGCTCGTTCCTTCTGAAATGTTTGCTGATAAATCGATTTTTGGAATTTCTAATTTCCATTCTTTACTCATATTTTCATCGTTTTCTTTAGCCACATCTAAATTATCAATGTTTAATAAGTCATTTTCTACCGCAATATTCGCTATATCTTCACTATTTGTTACTACATTGCAATTTGAAATTTCATTTGTAATTAGATAATTTTTCTCTGCTTTTACATTGTTTGAAAAGCTATTAGCTAAAATTATAAAAATATTAAAACAGAAAAACATTATCTTAATTTTGTTTTTTAAAAGTTCAAAATAAAAATGTTTCTCACCTCTTTTCGTTATTAAATTTTAAAGTTTGAATTTTTTAGGTCTAGAAAAATGACCTCAAGATAAAAAATTTATTGAAATAAATTTGTATTATATTACTACCATTTTTTTATTTTGTAAAGTACTTTTTAAAAAATTAATCAAAAATTTTTAGCTCAGCTATAAAAAATAATACCTATAATATCAAAATGAATGAGAGCTTCGCTTTTGAAAACAATTGAGGTAGAATTGCTTAATACATTTTATGGAAAGAGTTCATCTCCTGATGGAAGGGTGCCATAAAATGCTATTTAGCAATTCTACGAAAATTGTTTGAACAAGAAGCTTGAATGAATTTTTATATTATAGGTATTATTTTAAATTATTTTTAAAATTTAAAATGAGGTTTAATTTAATTTTAAATTTAAAATAAGTTTAATTAATTTTAAATTTTAAAATGAGGTTTAAAATTTAAACCTCATTTCGCAGATTGAATTTCAAAATAAAACTCTACCCCATCTTTTTTATTTGTTACACCATATTTGCTCTTATACTTAGTCATAATTGCTTTTACTAAAGCCAAACCTATTCCAGTTCCACCTTTAGAACGATCTCTAGATTCATCAATTTTGTAAAATCTAGTCCAAATCCTATTTAGGTTTTCTTCATCAATTTTGCTTCCAGTATTAAAAACAGTAACTCTTAGTTTGCCCTCTTCTTTTCCTTTTTTTATTCCTATTTTAATTTTCTTTTTTCCATCTACTTCATTTACATTTTTTATAGCATTTGTAAAGTAGTTTGTTACAACTTGCTCTATGTAAAAGTCATCTGCATAAACATTCACAACTTCACTATTATTAAATTCAACATCAATATTATTTTCTGATAAAACAACTTTTGAATTTTTTATTACTTCATCAATTAATTCTACTAAATTAAACTTTTTATCATTAAATTTTCTATCTTCATACTCTAATTTCATTAGTTCTAAAAGTCGTTTTACTAATTTGTCCATCTTGTTTGCTTCATCTAAAATTACATCTGCATAGAATTTTCTGTTTTCATCATCTGTGTTTACATTTTCTACCAATCCTTCTGCATACCCTTGAATTAAAGCAATTGGTGTTTTAAGTTCATGAGAAACATCTGAAATAAATTGTCTTCTCATTTCATCTATTTTAGATTTTTCTTCTATATTTCTTTCCAGTTCCACATTGTTTAATTTTAGCTTTTGTATGGTACCTTCTAATTTATCTGATAATGTATTTATACTTTTTCCAAGTTCATTAATTTCATCTTGACTATCGTTTATTCTATATTTTCTTTTAAAGTTTAAATTGCTCATTTCATTAGCAATATCATTTAGCTCTTCTATTGGTTTTGTAAATTTTTGAGCAATAAAAGTAATCGCAGTTCCTCCCATAATAATAGCTGCAAATCCCATTACTACAATAAATCTATTAGAAATGCTAGCACTATCTTGAATTGGTGTAATTGGCATTCTTATATATAAGCTATAATTATTTTCTAGAGTAGATTTTAAAAGAACATATGTTATTCCATTTTTTCTATCATTTACTTTTCTAATACTGCTTTTATCCTTTGAATACATTATGTCTGATTTATTAAAAATACTATAATTCACATCATATTTAATGTCTTCTATAGTTTCAAATTCTGATAAATAATTTTTATTAGTTGCATAAACTAGTTCTTCATTATTTAGTAAAAGTATTTCAAAACTATTATTTACAGCTATTTTTTCTAATTCTAATTCATATTTTTCTTTTTTCTCTTCATCTAATATATTTGATAAATTTTCATTTATATAACTATAAGTATCTAATAATACATTATTTTTTGAATAGTAATATAAAGCTTCTAATACAGCATTATTAATTACTACAAAAAAAGCTATAATCATAAAAATTACAATACACAATGTAAAAAAAAGTTTAGCACGTACTGATTTTAATATTTTTTTTTGCATAAATTTCACCTATTTTATTTCAAATTTATATCCTATTCCCCTTATTGTTTGAATGTGTTTTCCTTTTTTACCTAATTTATGTCTAATTTTTTTAATGTGACTATCTATAGTTCTTGAATCTCCATAATAATCATAATTCCAAACAGTATTTAAAATTTTGTCTCTTGATAAAGCTATGTTTTCATTATCTAATAAATATTTTAAAAGTTCATATTCTCTAAAACTTAGCTCAACTTGTTTTCCATCAACAGTAACAGTTCTTCCTTCATTATCTATAACTATTCCATCATAGCTTTTTAGTTCTTTTTCTTCTGGTCTTGATCTTTTAAGTATTGCTTCTACTCTTGCTACCAAAATTTTAGGACTAAATGGTTTTGTTATATATTCATCAACTCCAAGTTCAAATCCAAATAGCTCATCATTTTCTTCTGCTCTTGCTGTAAGCATAATAATTGGAATTTTTTTATTTTCTTGACGAATTTGTCTTAAAACAGACCAACCATCAAGCTTTGGCATCATAACATCTAGCAAAATTAAACTAATTTTTTCCTTATTTTGATTATAAATTGAAATTGCCTTTTCTCCATCTTCTGCCTCTATTATGTTATAGTTTTTTTGTATTAAAAAATCCTTAATTAATTTTCTCATTCTAGATTCATCATCTACTACTAATATTGTTATATCTGCCATAGTAAGTTTCCTCCTATTTTTAGAACTTTATTTACAATTTACTTATATACTATAATTATGTTTTCTGTGTGAAATTTAATTTTTTATTAAATTTTTTAATTCATTTAAATTTTTTCTAAAATATTCAAATGCTATTTCATAAGTGTTTGGATCTTCTAAGTCTACTTCTACTGATTTTAACAAGCTTAAAGAATCCTTAGAACCACCTTCACTTAGCATATTAATATATTTTTGAACATAATCTTTCTCACCGGATAAAATTTTACTTGCTATAACTATTGCTGAAGTTATACCTGTTGAATATTTATAAACATAAAAGCAACTATAGAAATGAGGAATTCTTGCCCATTCATATTTTATTTCATCATTTATTATTGCAGAATCTCCAAAATATTTTTTTACTAATTCAAAATAAATTTGATTTAAATTTTCTGATGTTAAATTTTGCCCTTCTTCAATTTTAAAATGAACATCTTTTTCAAATTCTGCAAACATTGCTTGCCTTATTAACGTAGCTCTTATAGTATCTAATTGCTCATTTATTAATGCCATTTTCTTTTTATTATCTGTTTCTTTATTTATTAAATAATTTGCTAAAAGAATTTCATTAACTGTTGAAGCAACTTCGGCAACCATTATAGTATAATTTGCATTTATTACATTTTGCTTTTTGCTTGCATAATAGCTATGCATAGAATGACCTAGTTCATGTGCTATTGTTGAAACATCTCTAGAAGAATTTACGTAATTTAATAAAACAAAAGGATGAACTGAATGAATTCCCATGCTGTATGCTCCGCCCATTTTATTTTCTTTTGTGTATACATCTAGCCAATTATTTTCAAAAGCATGTTTAAGCATGTTTACATATTCTTCTCCCATTGGAGCTAACGCATCTAGTACAATTTGCTTTGCTTCTTCATATTCTATTTTCTTGTTTTCCACATCTAAAGTATTTACATATACATCATACATATTTACTTTGTCTTTTCCTAATAAGTCTGCTTTTAGTTTTATATATTCATGATTTAAATATAAGTTTTTGTTTACTTCTTCTAGCAACGTTTCATATACTTTTACATTTGAATCATCATTATTTGTAGCAGAATCTAGAGAAGATTCATAATTTCTTAATTTACTTGAAATTACTCTTTGCTTTACTCTTGATAAATAAAGCTCTGTTATTGTGTTTATGTGCTTTTTATATAAAGAATACATTGATTCAAAAGCTTGCTTTCTAATGCTTTCATTTTTATTCATAAGATATTCTGAAAATAAAGCTGAGTTCATTTTCAATTCATTTTCGTTTTCATCTTTAATGCTTGGAAAGTCAAATTCTGTATTTGTAAAAATATCATAAGCATTTTCTGATGTAGAAAAAATCTCAGAATATTTAGCAAGCACTCCTTCTACTTCTTCACTTAGAATATGCTTTTTTCCCTTCATAATGTCTCTTATTACTTTTTCATATTCCTTCATTCTGCTATCTTTTAAAAATTCTTCTAACTTTTCATCATCTATTTTGCTAATTTCTGGTGAAATAAAGCTTTCTGCTTCTGAAAATTCTGTAGTTAATGCTTCTGCCATTTTATATAGTTTTATGCTTTCTTGATTACTCATGTCTTTATGATATTTAAGCATAGCATATCCATAAATTTTTTCATGAATTTCTAAAGCCTTTTCTAAATTTTTATAGCAAGTATACATTTCATCTACACTTGATGATAATTTTCCTTTACTTTGCTTTATTTTTTCAATTAGTTCATATAAATTTTTAATAGCAATATTAAACTCTTCTTCATTTTTAAATATTTCCTCTAAATTCCACTCTAACTTTTTATCCATAGTTTATCCTTTCTTTTTAACGTTCTTCTCCTTCTTGTTTATTACTTTTGTCATATTTATATTGTTCTATAATTACATCTAATATGCCTTCTCTATATTCTGGATCTCCTTTTAAATATAGCATGTCTAAATCAGAAATTACAATATCTCCTTTTTTTAACGCTACATGCTCTTCTGATTGAACCATTGTGTCTTCTAAAAATCCAAATACATTAAAGTCCTTACTTCTTATAAATTCTGGTATTTTATTGTCTTGAGTTAACACAAGCAAATTATCTTTTCTTGCATCACCCCATATAATTCCAGCAGATTCTAGCTCTTTATATATTTCTATCAACTTTTCATCCGTTATTTCTGCAGAATCTACTATTCCATAGTTAAATACTTCTAAGCAACTTCCATCATTATATTTTTTTCTAAAATACGGCATCATAATTCTTGGATGATATGGTATGTTGTATTTTCTTCTTCCTGCTCCTAATTTTACAACTTGATCTCCTGTACATATTACAAAGCTTGAAGATCCACATGATAAAAATTGATATTTGTTTCCATTTGATACTGCTTGAAGAATCAATTTTTTCTCTTCTCTATCATCTGAACAAACTAAATGCGCAAATTCTTTATCTTTGTCGTAAATAGCATCTTTTTTCTTAATAATTTTTGATTGTTCAGATCTAGGCATTTCAAGAATGCTTTGCAATCTATGTGGAGGCTCTTCATCTAAAACGATGTCATCATATAATTGTGCAAAATAACTATATTCTTCATATTCATCTTTGAATTCTGGAATGTCTTTTAATGCTTTTATTATTGTAAAAAAATCTTTTGTGAAAAAAAGTTCGTCATTTATGTTTGGAAAGCATTTTTCTTTTATTTCGCTAAAATGTTGTTTTAATTTTTTTCTTCCTAGTTCTGTTTTTAACAATGGAACAACAATATAATCCATATTTTTTCTGCTTTCTTCTAATAATGTTTCAAACTCTTCTGCTATAACTTTTTCTCCGCCTTCAATGTTTGAGAGTTCTTTTGCTATTTTTGAAACATCATCATAATGTCCATAGTCTATAAGGAAACGTAAACTTTCTAATATATCTTTTCTTGCTTCTGGACTTTGGGCTAAATATGGTAACGTACCTGCAGAATCAATTGTGTTATTATAGATAATATCCCAATTTTCTTTAGCTACTTCTAATCCTTCTGGATATTTCATAAAGACCTCTAGTAGTGCTTTTAATTCTTCTGGAGTTGCTAGCAAAGAAATAGCTTTTATTTGCTTAGATATTTCTTTTCTAACATCTGCATTTTCAATATGTAAAATCATTCCTTTAACTGTTTCATGAATATCAATTTTTCTCATTATAATTCTTACAAAACATTTTCCCTTCTTTAGACTATTTTCCATTAATATTCTATCATAGTTTCTTATCTTTCGGCAATAAATTTATTTACTTTTTCAATTTCTGTGATATAATAACAGTACTTATTGCAAGGAGGAACTTAAAGTGAAATTAAATTCTGATGATCAATCTTTAGCAGAAAGTAAAATTTTGCTTTTATATATATTAAACAAAGTTGGAAAGCCTATAGCTCATAATCAATTATTAGAATTAGTAACTTCTATATCAGATATGAATTATTTTTATTTTGAACAGTTTTTACTAGATTTATTAGAAGACAATTACATTTTAAAATATAATCAAGAAGACTTAGAAATTTATGAAGTAACTGATGAAGGTAAAAAAGCAATAAATCTTACTATAGGAATTATTCCAGGAATTTTAAAATTGCAAGTAGATAGTAAATTCAAAGAAAATTTAGAAAATATTAAAGATAAGTTTTCTATTTCAGCAGAATATACTCCTATTTCTGAAAAGGAATTCTGGGTTAGATGTAAAGTTATAGAAAACAATAAAGCTGTTTTTGATTTGCAAGCTAATGCAGGTTCAAAAGAACAAGCAAAAAAAATAGTAGAAAATTGGAATAATAATGCAACTGAAATTTACCCTAAAATGCTAGAAAATTTAATTGGAAAAGAATAAAAAATAGAAATTTGAATAACAAAATTCAAACCTAAAATAAAAATCTTTTGTAAAAGACCATCTCTTATGATAATATCCTATCAAAAAAGTCTTTTTACAAAAGATTTTTTATATATTCAGTTAATAATTAAGTATTTACTAATTGCTCTTTTTAAATTTAGATGTAATTCGTACTATTGCAGGTCTAACAGTGTATATTAACCCCAAAATATGTTTTGATATAACAAATGGTATTTTTTGAACTATGCTTACAATTTTGTCCTGTTTTGAATTAAATTTATATGGTTTAAACTCTCTATCTTTCCAAGGACTCATGTTATAGTATTCTAAAAAGTCATTTAAAAAAGGATGATTAGAATTACTAAACCAAGGTCTTACTATGTCTAAATTTGTAGTATAATGTATAATATAAGGTTTTTTTATAGCTTCTTCTATTTCTGTTTCAGAATAAAAATTACTTGGTTTTCTTAATACTATAATATCTTTATATTTTCTAGAAATTTCAATAGTCATAACATTAAATTTTGGACTTAATATGCCTATTTTTTTATGAAAAATTCCATTCAAAACATCTTGATCTGCATAGCTAATTTTATTTTTATATTTTTTAACGAATTCTTGAATTTCCTTATTTATATCAATATTTCTCAATTTTTCTAAATCTATTAGTAATATTCCTGCATTTATATAATTATCATTATCAGCTAATCCTATATTTTTTTTATAGCCTTTTGAAACACATTCTTTAACGCCTAAAAATATATTATTTTCAAATTCTTCCTTATCCAAGTCAATTAAAGATTCTTTAATAATTGTATCGCAATCAATATACATTATTTTTGATATTTCTTTAGGCAAAAGTAATGCAGAATATAATCTACTAAAAGCACTTATTGGCCATCTACTTGATTTAATAAAATCATTTTTTAAATTAAAATTTTCAATATTAGCATCAATAATATATATTTTTCTTTTAAAATCTTTTGCAATACTATATAGTTTTTCTTTATTTTTTTCATCAATATTTTCACCTAAAAGGTAAACTTCCAATTCTTTGACATTAGTATTATTTTTAAAGAGTGAAATCATTGATATTCCCATTATCCACACATAGTTATTGTCACATGTATATAATATTTTCATTATTCCAATTCCTTAATCAAATTTATTGTTTTATAACTTTTATTCTTTTCAGATATTATTGGAGTTTGTCCTTCTAAATTCCAGTCTATATTTAAAGTAGGATCATTCCATAAAATTCCTATCTCATCTTCAGGATGCCAATAATTAGAAACCTTAAATAATACTTTAGCAAAATCTGATTTTACATAAAATCCATGGGCACATCCTTCTGGAATATATAGTAGTTGTCTATTTTCTTTGGATAATTTAAATCCCTGCCATTTTAAATAAGTTTTACTATTTTTTCTCATATCGACAATAACATCATATATTTCCCCATATATAACACTAATTAATTTTCCTTGCGGATATTTTTTTTGTATATCTAATCCTCTTAAAACATTTTTTTTTGATTTGCTTTCGTTTTCTTGAATAAAATTTAAATTTAACCCATTTTCAAAAAAAATTTTCTTATCATATGTAATAACGTAATCATTACATTCTATAAATTTAACTAAAAAGGCTCCTTCAATTTGAGTCTCTTTTTTTTCTAATTTCAAATTTTTATACTGCTCCTTCTTTTCTTATTACGTTATTAATAGTTTTTAATACAATTGATAAATCTCTGACATTTGAATGATTTTTATGATAATTTATATCCATATTTAACCTATCTTCAAAAGTTACTTCGGATCTTCCGCCAATTTGCCATAAGCCAGTTATTCCAGGCTTGTACTTTGTTATTATCTTATAGTATTCTCCCATATCTTCTTTTTCTCTAGGTAAATATGGTCTTGGTCCTACTAAACTCATTTTGCCTGTTAATAAATGTAAAAATTGTGGAAACTCGTCTAAACTTGTTTTTCTTAAAATTTTTCCAATTTTAGTTATTCTTGGATCATTTTTTATTTTTCTATATATGTAAAATTCTTTTCTAACATCTTGATTTTCTTTTAAAAATTTTTCTAGCTTTTCATCTGCATCAACGCACATTGTTCTGAATTTAATCATTTTAAACAATTTTCCATCTTTTCCTATTCTTTCTTGAAAGAAAAAAATTGGACCATCATCTTCTTTATAAATCTTGTTTATTACATAAATAATCATAGTTAATGGTATTAATATAATAGTTCCAACTAATCCTGCTAAAATATCAATACATCTTTTTATTGTTTTAGAAATTAAGTTTTTTATTTTTCTATTTTCTTCTAAACAAGTTAATGCAATTATTTCTTCCTGAACTAGCGTTTCTTCACTTTCAAAATTAATACTATTTTCTAATTGAATTTCTTCTATAACATTTGTAGGTATTTTGGCTACCTTTGTGTTCATTTTTACATCCTCCACTAAAAATTTAAAATAATGTTTTAGCATAAAGTTAAATTCTTTACGGATTACTATATTCCATTATAATATACAATTCAAAAAAAAGCAACCATTTTATATTTTTTTAAGCATTTTATAACCACAAATAGCCATATTTTAGAATAGTTTAGAAAGTTTTAGTAATTTATTTTAAAAATTTTATTTTAATTTTTTCAAAATAATCCTCCTTTAGCTTTTTCCGTAGAAATAAGTATAAATATTACAATTATGTTAAATTTTTCATTTTTTAATTTTTAGGAAGTTTTACTGTAAAAATAGTTCCTTTCGGTGTATTATGGCTAGCTTTTATTGTTCCACCATGTGCTGTAACTATTACATTTGCTATTGAAAGTCCAAGTCCAGTTCCACCACTTTCTCTGCTTCTAGCTCTATCTTCTCTATAAAATCTTTCAAATATACGTTTTAAACCTTCTTCGCTAACTCCTATTCCAGTATCTTTAACTTCAATTATGCATTTGTTGTCTTTATTATAAGTTTTTATTTCTATTTTATCTTTTTCTTCTGTATATTTAATTGCATTATCTAATAAAATAATCATTAATTGATAAATTTTATTAGCATCAACATTAATATCCATTTTGTAGTTTAAATCTAATGTAATCTCTTTTTCCTGCATTTCTGCAATTTCTTTGTATGGAGTTATAATTTCCTTTATATATTCATCTATATTAATATTTTCTTTTTGTAAATTAGTTTTACTAGAATCTGCTCTTGAAAGAATAAGTAAGTCTTGAACAAGCTTTGATAGTCGTTTTGTTTCATTTAAAGTAAGTGCAATTTCCTCTGTTTTATCTATTATTTTTTTATTTGGTTCTTGAAGTAGTAACTCTTGTTTTGCTTGAATAATTGTAAGTGGTGTTCTAAGTTCATGTGATACATTTTGAACAAATTCCATCTGTTTTATTAAATTGTCACTAAGTGGCTTTAGGGTTTTTTTAGATAAAAAGTAACTTGCAAAAATTGAAATAACACATCCCACAGCAACTGCAGTTGCTATAATTTGGAAATATTGACTTACTAAATATTTTTCACTACTAACATTAATCAATAATTGAACATATTTATTTGTAGAATCTGGATCTTCATTTAATACAAAACTAATTCCTCTATAATGATATTTTTCATTTATAGTCATTTCATATATTTTGTCTAAATTCTTGGAATCGAATTTTACTTCATTACTATATTCTGAAAGTCTTCCTAAGTCTGTATTTGTTATTTTTTCATCTGAATCTCTCAAAATAACTATAATATTAGGATTTAGCCTTTGTTTAATTCGTGATGAATTTATATTGCTATTATCATTTGGAAAAATAGAAGCAATATCTTTTGGTATTATCATTCTATTAAATATGTCGTTAAGTGAAAATTCTTCTATTTCTTCTAGCTCTAAAATTCTTATTTTACTTTCATATAATTCTTTATCAACACTACTATAAACATTGTTTTTAACCATAAAGAAAATAAACATTCCAAAAATAACAAGTATAAATATAAAAACAAAAATATTATAAATTGTATGTTTAATAAGTTTTAATTTTAATTCTTCTTTTTCTTCCATTTTTTTACTCGGACCAAATATATCCTACTCCTCTAATAGTTTTAAAATATTTATCATATCCAACTTTTTTTAGTTCTTTTCTTAAACCACTTGCATATACTTCAATTACATTTGCAGTTGTTTCACTATTAAAACCCCAAATTTTATCAAAAATTTGCTCTTTGGTAATAATAGTGTTTTTTGAATTTATCAAATATTCAAGCATATCAAACTGCTTTCCTTGAAGAAGTATTTCCTTTTTATTTACCGACATTTTTCTATTATTTAAATCTAAAATTAAATCTTTAAATTGTATTTTATTTTCCGAATAATTTCCTTGAGCTCTTCTAATTAGAGCTTCTAGCCTTACCAACAACTCTTCTCTATTAAATGGTTTTACTAAATAATCATCTGCACCGCTTCTAAATCCTTTAACTTTATCTGATATTGTATCTTTAGCAGTTAAAATAAGCACAGGTGTGTAAATTTTATTGTTTCTTAAAACATTTAAAAACTCATAACCATCCATAACCGGCATCATTATATCTAAAATTATTGCATCATATATTTCTTGTTTTGCATAAAGAATTCCCTCTTCTCCATCAAAAGCATGATCCACATCATATTTTTCTCTTATGCATTGCTCAACGGTTTTGGCTAATATTTTATCATCTTCAACAATTAAAACTTTCATATTATCTCCTTTATAGGATTATTTTATATTTAAAAACTTAAATTAAGATTAAACTTTTATTCATTATATCAAAAATTATAAAAAAGTCACTAAATTTAATTTTAGTGACTCTCTACAATTTTATATTTTAAATATTATTGTTGCTATATTGAAAAATGCAAATACAGATAGTGTATCTACTATTGTTGTAATTAATGGGGCAGCCATTATTGCTGGGTCTAATTTTAATTTCTTTGCTAAAATTGGTAGTATACATCCTAAAAGTTTTGCCATAATTACTGTGCAAATTAAAGTAAGTCCTATTGCAATAGCTATTTTTAAATTTTGATATTGAATCATTATTCTAATTCCATTTGCAAATGCAAGAACAATACCTACTAAAATTGCAACTCTAAATTCTTTCCACATAACTTTTAAAATATCTTTTGGAGAAATTTCGTCCATTGCCAAACCTCTTATTATAAGAGTTGAGCTTTGTGATCCACAGTTTCCTCCAGTATCCATTATCATTGGAATGAATGCTACTAGTAGTGGCAGAGTAGAAATTGCTGCCTCGTAATTTTCTATAACAGCTCCTGTTAGCATTGCGGAAAGCATTAAAACTAAAAGCCATATTATTCTGTTTTTTGCATGTTTGAATACACTAGTTTTAAAATATGTATCTTCTGCCGGTGTAATAGCAGCCATTTTTTCGAAGTCTTCTAAAGTTTCTTCTTGAATTACATCAATAGCATCATCTATTGTTATTATTCCAACTAATCTATCTTCCTTATCTACTACTGGAAGTGCTACACAATCGTACTTGTCAAACATTTTGGTAACTTCTTCTTGGTCTTCTAAAGTTCCAACTTTAACAACATTAGAATCCATTATATCTTTTATTAACTGGTCTCTTTCTGCTATTAAAAGGTCTTTAATATCTACAACACCTAATAATTTTCTATCTATTGTTAAAACATAGCAATTATATACAGTTTCTTTCTTTAAAGCCTTTCTCTTTATGTAATCAAAAGCAACTTCAACTGTCATGTTTTCTTTTAAGTCTATAAATTCTGTTGTCATAAGGGTTCCAGCTGTGTCGTCTGGATATTTTAAAAGTTCATTTATAATTTTTCTGTTCTCTGGTTTTGTATTTGTTAAAATACGCTTTACAACATTTGAAGGCATTTCTTCAATTAAATCAACTGCATCATCCATATATATTTCATTCATAACATTTTTTATTTCAGTATCTGTTAAGCAGTTAATTAATTTTTCTTGGCTTTCTGCATCTAATGCTACAAAAACTTCTGCTGCCTTTGTTTTTGATAGCAATCTATAAATCATTATAACTTTGTCTTCGTCAACATTTTCTAGAATACTCGGGAAATCGGCACTATTTATATTCTCTAAAAATTCACGTAAATCTTTTATTTTTCTATTAGAAATTAAATTTGTTAGTTCTTCAATAGTTTTTTCCAAATCCATTATAATCCCCTCCTATTCTACTTTATGTAAATTCTCCCAAACATCATCATTATAACTCTTTGATTTAAAAAAGTCAATGAATATGCGGAATTTCCTTTATTGCCATTCGCAAGTTGCTGGAGGCTTACTTGTTACGTCATATATTATGTATTCTATTTTATCACCATATTTTTCTGTAATTTCATTTACAGTTTTTTCTAGCATTTCTTTTGAAACTTCTTTTCCAATTTCTCCAGGTCTTCCTGTCATGAAGTCGTTTGTAACAAAAGTTCTTATTGCAACTGAATATTTCTTACTAACACCTATTGGAATTAATACTGCAAAAGTTTGATTTACTTTAGCTTTTTCTAAATTTGTTGTAACTATTTTATCTAACTCACGAAGTAAATCTACACATTCATCACATATTCTCATATCAAAACATTTTGGGGATTCTGTAAATTCTGTTTTGTTTAATATGTATCCAACTCTATTTATAGTGTTTATTGTATCTGTAATTTCTTTTGCTTTAGTTGTAACTTCTTTCCAATTGAAATTTAATCCGTTTCCTGCCATTAGGCATAAATTTCTATAACTTCTAGCATCTCCTTGAACACCAACTGATTTAATTGGAAGAATGTATCCTTTTTCAGAAGTTCCTTTTAAAAGTAATTCTAATTTTTCAACTTCTTCTTTTGTAATTATTACTTCTTCTTTTTTATCATGGCAAAGCAATCTAATAGCAAGTCCTGGTCCTGGGAATGGTTGTCTTGATGCTATAGATTCTTCTAAACCTAGCTTTCTAGCAACTTTTCTAACCTCATCTTTATGCCAATCACTATTTGTTTCTACTATTAAGCCTTTCTTTCTTGCTTCTCTTACTATTTCAACATCATTGTGATGTGTTTTTATTTTATGTGCAAATCCGCTTATATCTGGATTTCCGCTTTCAATTAAATCTGGCCTTAAAGTACCTTGTGCTATAAATGTGTTTTTAGGGTCTAGTCCTAATCTTTCTATTACATTATTTGCTATTCTAATGAATATTTCACCAATAATTTGTCTCTTTGTTTCTGGGTCAACAGTGTCTACTAATGGTCCAATCTTTTTTCCATTTACTTCAACAACTGTATTGAAGAAGTAGTCCTTTGCATTTTCTCTAATTAAATTTTTAAGTCCAAGTTGTTTTAAGTTTTCACAAATAACATCACTTTCATTTTTTCTCATAAAACCTGAATCTATATGTATTGCGTAAATATTATCTGGATTTAGTGCTTTTACAAGCAATGCTGCAGTAACTGCAGAATCAACTCCACCACTTACTAAAACAACTATTTTATTATCTTTAACTTTTTCTTGTATCATTTTTATGGAAGTTTGAATTCTATCTTCTAATGCATAAAATTCTTTATATCCAGCAACTTTTCTTATGAAGTTTTCTAACATTTTCATTCCTTCTTCAGTTAAATCAACTTCTGGATGGAATTGAACTCCATACATTCTTCTTTCCACATTACCAATACCAGCTATTGCCTCACCAGATTTTGCAATTACTTCAAAGCCATTTGGGCAAACTTTTACTGTATCTCCATGACTCATAAGGACTTGTTGAGTTTCAGCTAATCCTTCAAAAATTGGAACTTTAGTATTTATTGTTATTTCATTTTGTCCATATTCTTTTTTCACATTGCTATCTACTATTCCACCAAAATAATCAGACATAAGTTGCATTCCATAACAAATTCCTAAAACTGGTATTCCAAGCTCAAAGATGTTTTTGTCAAATTTTAATCTTTGTCCGTCTGCAACATTATTTGGTCCACCTGATAAAATAACAGACCCATAGTCTTTTAAGTCTTCACTTTTTACATTAATAGGAAATATATCGGATTTTACTCCTAATTCTCTAACTCTCCTATCAATAACTTTAGTATACTGGCCACCACAATCCAATATTGCTAATTTTTCCATAAATTTCTTCCTTTCTTTAATTATATTTTAATTACAAAAAATGCTTAATTTTTTATTTTGATTTTAAAAGTTGATTGATATTTTTATTATACACTTTTCAAACTAACTTATTTGAAGCCTAACTAATGTAACAAGTATATAATAAAATAAAGCTAAAATCAATATTTTTAAAATTTTGTTTTAGCTTAAAATTGAAATTTTATTTTATCTTAAAATTTTGTTTTAACAAAGTTTAAACATTAAGCAAATTCTAAATATTTAAAAAGAAAGCCGGCAGGTTTTTACACCTGCCAGCTCCTTGAGACAAACTCGTTGTTAAATCGCCTTGTACAGTTTATTGAAAACCATACCACTGACGACCCACTTGTCTGTCTCGTCCGGCACTCCGTTGCTATTTGCGTACACGATGAAGTCGCCTGCGGCATGCGGCACTCCCTTGCGGTTCGCCGTGAGCACATCACCGTTCTTGGTCTTGACTTGCACCTCACCTTCGACCATTTCCGCGAAGACGGTTTTCTCATCAGGGTGAATGATCGCCCTAACTTTGAAAATGTCGTCGGGAAGATTTTCTTCGGTGATGAGTGTTCCATCAAGGAAGCAGAACTCGGTGATGAGCTCTTCCATGGTGATAGGCCACTCCTCTTCAACCGTGCCAACGATCCTAATGCACTTCTCCGCGGTGGAGAACTCAGTAGTATCGTAGACAAAGTTGTACAGATGGGTCCCATCCGGAACCTTCTCTGCTAGCATCCTGTAGCTTCTTCTGCGATATTGTCTCATAGTGCCGTCCTTTCCGCCCTTTCGGACTTGACAATCTCAGCGATTGCCCATTTTCGCTTATTCGCTACCAGTTGCCTCTAGCATTATAGCACCTTTTTCCTATAAAATCAACGTTTTTTGATGTTTTATTTAAATTTATTATTAATAGCTTATAATGCCTTTTTTTAATGAAGTTCTTGATTTTTTATTTATTATTAATATATAATCTATTCGCAAAACAAAAAAGGAGGAGTTGAAATGGATGAAATAGTTTCTTCTGATAAGAAGGATACATACAATACAATACAATACAATACAATACAATACAATACAATACAATACAATACAATACAGAACAAGACAAAACAAAATGAAATACGAGAATCAAATTTTGAATTATTAAGAATTTTTTGTATGATATTAATAGTGATGTTTCATTATGCATCATATAGCGGTTTTAATTTTTCAAATGATATCACTCTCAATAAATTAATAATTTTATTTCTCTCACTTGGTGGAAAGATAGGAGTCAATGTATTTGTTTTAATTACAGGATATTTTATGGGAGATAAGGAATTTAAAATAAAAAAAGTTATTAACCTTGTATTACAAGTTTTTACATATACATTTATATTTTTGATAATTAATATTTGCTTTAGTAAAGTGAGTTTAACACAAGTAATTAAATCCTTATTACCAGTAACATATTCTCATTATTGGTTTATAACTACATATATTGTTTTATATTTATTATCGCCATATATAAATATATTTATAAAAAATGCAAGTAGAAAAGAATTAAGAAATTTAATTATAATACTAGTAACAATAGAAAGTATAATAAAAACCTTTTTAGCTTCAGAGATTGATGGTTCAGAATTAATATGGTTTATAACATTATATTTAATAGGTACATATATAAAGAAATACTATAAAAAACAAACATATTCCATAAAAATAGATTTTTTAGGATTCTTTTCAACTTATATTATAATTATGATATCTGCAATTGTATTAGATAAATTGTGTGCAAAAATAACTTTATTCGAAGGAAGACAGTTGTTTTTTGCACAAATGACTTCAACTATTGCATTAGCAAATTCTATATTTATGTTTTTGCTATTTAAAAATATAAATATAGGAAAAAATAAAATTATTAATACAATAGCAAGTACAGTATTGGGAATATATATAATACATGAGAATAATTTTATGAGAGATATTATTTGGAAAAATATTTTTAAAGGAGGAGAATATCAAAACTCTCCGTGGTTAATAATAAATGCAATAATAGCAATTATGTCTGTATTTATAATTTCATCCTTAATAGAATGGACAAGACAAAAAACATTGGTTCCAATTCAGAATAAATTTGTAGATAATGTTATAGAAAAAGTAAATAAATTTAAAAGTAGAAAATCAAGTGGAAACACTTAGCCACTCTACTTCATCTAAAAAACGACACTAAAAAGTGTCGTTTCTTTTTTGGCGATTCCACTTCTCTACGATAGAAAAAAGAGATATACGCTAGTATATCTCTTCGCTTGGTGGCTTCAAGTGGAATCGCCAAAGGCCGCGCAAGAAAAACAGTCCACTGGACTGTTTTTAGCTCAGTTTCAGCGTTGTTACTACAACGCTAAAACTGGCTCCTTGCTTTTCGATTCCACTTCTCTACGATAGAAAAAAGAGATATACGCTAGTATATCTCTTCGCTTGGTGGCTTCAAGTAATTCAATTTATACTCTTTTAGCTACCATTAAAGCGTTTCATCTCTTAACTACTATAATTTAATGTAATTTTAATGTAATTTTAATTATCTTTTTATTATTTTCTTTGCCTTTTTTACTGTTTTATTTATTATATAATAATATTTTTTTCTTTTCAAGCATAAAATTTTTATTTCTTCAGTAGTAAATATTATATTTAATTTATTTTTCTTCATAATATAATACCTCCCTGAAATATTTTTTTATTTATATAATACCATATTTTTTGCAAAAAAATAACTACCTTAGAATTAACTTAGTTATAGTAACATTATTAATAATTTTTAATTAAAATTTCCTTAAATTGTTTTTTCTCATCTAATGCTGCAGTTAAGTTACTAAATCTTTGTACCTCTTCTATATTATAATCTTTATACAAATTTCTAATATAGTTGCAATCATTGTAACTTAAAAGGAATTTTCCTTTAACATTTTTTAAAGTATTAAATAATCTTTCATGATCTTCTTCTTTAAAATCTACACTTTTATAATATTTTTCTGTTCCAAAATATGGTGGATCTAAAAAGAAAAATACATTTTCTCTATCTTGAGTTTTTATTAATTTTTCAAAATCTTCATTTTCAATTATAACAGTATTTAATCTTTTCTGAATTTCATCTAACATTATAGTCATATTTTCTACATTTCTTTTTACACATCCATAAGTAGATAACTTGGCTCCATAACTTGTTTTTATTAGCATAAAAAATCTTACTGCCCTTTGAATATCAGTTAATCCTCTCATATTATATTGTTCTAAAAAATCTTTGAAAAGCTCTCTAGAATTTAAGAAGTATTGTAATTCTTTTTTTACTTCTCCAGCATGATATTTTACGCATTTAAATAAATTTACTAATTCGCTATTATAATCATTATATATTTCTGTTTTTCCTGGTCGTTCTTTATAAAATAATACCCACGCTGCACCACCAAACACCTCTACATATTTTTCGTAACTTTCTGGAAATTGTTCACAAATTTTCTCTCTTAATAATTTTTTTCCACCAATCCAACTTAAAAAGCTATTCATTTTTTCTAATTCCTTCCTATTTGCATTATACAAATAAAATACTATAAATAAAAGATATGTTGAGTTATGTCATTTTAAGCACAGTTACTCTACTACACTTATTTTTAACTACCGTTTTTGATAAAGTAATTTTATAAATTAAAAACGGAGTAAGAAACATGGTATATTTAAAAGTTGATAAATTATTACAAAAAGAACAAAAATCAAAATATTGGTTAGTAAAGAATATGGAAGGAAATTACAGAACAGTCAATAACATGATTGAAAAAGAAACAATTTCTATTCGATTCGACACTATTGATAAATTATGTAAAATATTTAATTGTACTCCTGGAGATTTATTTGAAAGAGATTTATAATTAATTAGAAAGGAGTATATACAAATGAGTAAAATTATCGAAAAATATAACAGTTTAAAAGAAGAAGATTCACAAAAAATATATTTATTTAAAAACGGAATTTTTTACATCTTTTTAAATGAAGATGCAAAAATAATTCATGAAAAACTAGGTTTAAAAATTATTGATTTTGGACTATCTTCAATAAAATGTGGTTTTCCCTCTAATAATTTAGAAAAGTATCTTGATTTATTAGAAAAACATTCCTTAAATTATCAAATTATTGATGATAATAAAAAAATAGACAATAAAAACGATTACTTAAATAATATCATTTGTAAAGAAATATTAAAAGAAATTAAGGAAATAAATATGAATGAAACTACCTTTAAACAAGCATTTGAAAAATTACTTGATTATCAAAACAGAATAAAAAATATTCAATAGAGGGATTTCTCCCTCTATCATTATTTATAATACTTATTATTAATATATCCTTCTCTGCCAGTTTGATTTACTTTTATTCTATCTATATTAGAATTAATATTTTCTAATATAGTAATAGTAGTGTTAGCAATATATGTATATTTTGTTCCCGTCAAATTACTATTAGAATATATATTACATTTAGTATTTAATTTTTTCCTTTGCCCAACTGTATTTGGTATTAATATAGTTGAATTATCAATATGTAAAGTCATATTACTTTCTTGACACCAAAATTGCTCACTAAATATTTGAACTACATAATTTTTTCCGCCAGCATAAGCAATTGTTCCCAAGCCATATACTCTACTATCATTTGTTAATATAGATTTATGTATCCAGAATTGTGAATTTTGAGTACCTCGTAAATCATCAACCAACGCATAATTACCTGAATAACATGCTATTCCTACTGGAATATCCACTAAAACTCTTTGACCTGCAGAATACTTTGAGTGATTTGTGTTCTGATAGCAAAAGAATTGTTTATAATTTGCATATTTTTTAAAATTATCTATACTACAATAAATAGTATTTCCTGACACTTCTACTTTTCCTCTTCTAGTAGAAGTATCAAATTTTCCATTATATAAATATGGATCATAAATTTTTAAAGTATTTTCTTCAATTCCGATAAGAACGATATAATGTCCTCCCGTTGTGAATAATCCATTTCCAACTGAGCAAATAACATAGTTATTATTTTTTAATAAATCAAGTGCTTTTTGTATATCTGATGTTTCTGTATAACCAATATTAAATTCATCTGCAATAGCTCTATAAGCACTCCAATATGTGCCATTGTTTGCACTTCTATATCCATACTTAACAAATAAACTTGACATTGTATCTGGTGTTATTGTTCCTTTGATAGAACTTACAACCATTGCTGCAGATGTCGGTCCACAACCACTAGAACCTATTGTTTGACTTCCATCTCCCACAGATGAATATATAATATTTTTCCATCTAGTATCAATTTGTGAATAATATGTTAGTCCTTGATAATTTCCTAATTCTACATTCCAAGATCTTGCTCTATCTCCTTCATAGGCTATTTCTCCTTGAAGTTCAAAAGATTCATCTTCAAGTTCTTCCTCTTCAAGCAATTCTTCATCTTCTATTGTAATATTAATATCTTCTATTGTATTTTCCGTCGATGAATTTTCTTGATTTTCTGTTATATCTTGAACAATAACATTTTCGTCTATTTTTTCTATTTCATTTTCTACTATATTTTGAACTTCTTTAACTGTATTGTTAATTTCATTATCTGGGAAATAAATTCCGCATAATGTTCCAACTACAGCCAAAACACAAGCTAAAATTATCAATAAAGTTCTTTTAGTTTCTTTTTTCATACTATTTTTTCTCCTTTCGATTTAATTCTTTGTATTCTGACTTAATATACTCAATTTCGCTGTCTACATAATGATTTTTAACATGTAATTTATCTACTAAAGTTTCGTATCTTCCAAAAATATCTAATATTGCTTGAAATTCTTCTCTTGTTTTTAATACACCATTATGCAAGTCTCCAGCAAAATCTACAATTAAATATCTATACTGTCTTCTATTGTCGTGATAAAGTCCTATTAGTTTCTTATCTAGGCATTTATTTAAAAATCCCGCTAAAATACTTAATAATGTAGACATTGATATTAGTAGTCCTACTAAGACCTGAATATTACTTAAATCTTTCATCTTTAAATCCTTTCTTTTGAATAAAATAAAAGGTTTAAAATTGATTTTTAACAATTTTAAACCTTAGTTTTTTTATTAATTTTCCCTTATTCTTCTACTATTTTATGATATTCTTCTTCAGTTATCCATCCTTTATCAATCGCATTAAAAACCATTGCTTTTGTCCAGAATCCATCATCATAGTATTTTTTTACCAAATTATATCTCTTGCTCATTTTCCTCTATTACCTCACTTTCTTCAATTGGCAAATCTACGCCTGTCATCATTGCCAAATAATCGGTAGTTGCTTTTCCTCTTGCTATATCTGCTCGCAAATGTTCAAATTCTATTTCTCCTGAAATATCTAAAACTTTATTAACCTTTACAGACTTTCCACTTTCTTTTTTCATTATATATCACCCCCATAATTCTTTATAAAATTTATCCATTCTCTGCATCAGTTTAAAGCTATTTCCTTTGCTGGCATGTGCTTTCCAACTTTTATAACACTCATCGACTTTCGACTTCTTCATGTAACCTTTTTTCACTAAATGTGACATTCTAACGAGTTTTCTTTTTTCTCTTTTTACTGAATCAGTACATACCAACATAACTATTTTTCCTGTATCAGTTAATCTATGAGTAAATCCTAGAAATTTAATTTCCTTACTTAATTTTAATATTTTTGTTTTCTTTGGATGTAATTTAAACCCCAATTTATTAAGCTTTTTATCAATTTCTTTTAAACAATATTCTAAGTATTCTAAATTTTCACAAATTATTATAAAATCATCCATGTACCTTAAATAGAATTTTATTCTTAAAACTTCTTTTATAAAGTGATCTATTTTGTCTAGTGCTGTTATACCTGCAATTTGAATCATCTGACTACCAGGATTATATCCAACATCACCTTCATACTGTTCTGTTAAAACATTATTAGCCATATCAAAAGCCTCTTTAGGTAATTTTTTCCTAAATTGCTCTCTTATTAATTCATGACTCATATTAGGATAGTAACCTAATATATCCATTTGCAAAACAAATCCTTCATTATTTCCATGCTTTCTATAATATTTCTGCATAAAAGTATGAAGTCTTTTTCTTGCAAAATCCGTTCCTTTTCCCTTTTGGCAAGCACAATTATCATAAATTAAAGATTTAGTCATTATAGGATAAATTATCTTATCATTTAAACTTCTTTGAAAAACTCTATCTCTAAAAGCTATACTTACAGCTTCTCTTTTTTTAGGAGAAGTAAGAGTAAATTTTTTAGGTGGTCTAGGTTTATATGTTCCTTCTTTTAATTGTTTTTCAAGTTTTAAGCTTTCTTCAATTCCATTTAAATAAAAATGACTTACTGATGTCTTCCAAAGGACATTACTTTTACACTTATGCATCGAATCGTATAAAGCATCAAATCCAATTATACTTTCGATTAAATCTTCATTTGTACATTCAATATTCATATTAAAAATTTTTCTCCAATGTATATAGCTACTTACTTTATTTAAAAGTACATTGCATCATTAAAGTATTGTTTACCGATTGGCTACGGAAGGATTTCAGCTCCTTGTGTCCTTGTATTCTAGTGCAACTGCTCTATAAGCAATCCATACGACTATCATTTATACACAATCAGGGGCAAAACGATTTGCGTTCGTACCGTTGTTGTTGTTGATGTTACCACTCGCATTGATGTACCATGTATTATTGCTATTGTTGCGATTAGCTGAACGCAAACGCACTACTAATTTATAGCTTACATCCTAATTTTTAAATTTTTCATATCTTTCGTTATCACTTTTTCCCCATTTTGAAATCATATTTCGTACTTCAAGTATCATTTCTCCCCAATATTTAATTCTTTTACTTTTTAAATGAAAAACAGAACCAGCTATTTGAATTGTTGCTAACATATTATTGCATTCCTGGTGTGCTTCTTTTTGAATTCTGTGTCTTAATTTATATGTTTCATTATCTGCAACTCTTATACTATTGGCAGTCCAACATTTTATATAAATGTCTTTAGCTGATTTTATTATATCATTTGTTATAGCATTCTGATATTTAGGTTCAAAAATTTTTTCATTACTACAAATTTGAATTGTATAATGTGCTAATTTTTTTGCCTTTACAAATATTTCTAAATGAGATTGACTTCTTTTTCCTTCAGGTACTGACATTTTTTCTCCTTTTCTTTTTATTGGGCGAATGCGTGGCTTCGCCCAATTTTAGATTAGCAGATGACACAAGCAGGGGCAAAACGACATGCGTACGTACCGTAGCCGTTGTAGATGCCACCACTCGCATTGATGCACCATGTACTATAGCTATTGTTGCGAGTAGCTGAACGCAAACGCACTACTTGTGCGGATGAATGATTTTCTACAGCATAGGTAATCATATTAGCATTAGTGCTGCCTTGAGGATTTGGACTTGTTAATCCACTCTTTTGTCTCCAATAATCCCAATATTCGCCTTCTCCAGATATTTGAGGTACACAATACACTTCTTCTAAAGATGGTAAGAAAAATTTATCGAAAGTATAATCCCAAACTCCAGCTCCACTATCTCTATGATTGTTGATAGCAGTTGAAATTTTTACAGCTTTAATTACTGCTAAAAGTTCTGCATCTACACCTTTTAAGAAACCATCTTTACTTGATAATTGATCTGGTTTTCTTGCAAAAACATCATCGCTTGGATTTGTATACCAATTACCTTTTTCTGCATCACTATTTAAGAATTGCCTTAACGCAGAATTTTTCCATCTATTATGTCCATAAGAAGCAGAATATAAATTATTGATTGTTGTATTGTACTTTGTTCCTGAGCTTAAAGTTCCTAAAGATGTTCCACTAGGCGTTTCATCTGTATATTCTTCTAAAGGTATTATTTCAAGTGGTGTTTGACTATCGTTACTTATATATGTTCTTACTCTCCAATTTGATGGATTTGTATCAGGCATTCCACTTGTTTCAGTAGTTTCCTTACCTATTTGAAGTTGTCCACCAGCTGGTACTTCTTGCGTAGTAGTAAATTTATATTTATAACCACCATGACAATTATTACCCCAATTTCCACCGATTTCAAAATAATAATCTCCTGCTGGCAATGCTTCTTTACAAACATAAAATGCTTGATTTTGAGTAAATTGAACTCCAAACGGAGATGCATAATGCCATTGTAAAATCATTCCAGGAACTTCTCTTTCAACTCCATCTTCTTCTATAGTAACCTTTCTAAAAGCTACTACATCTAGCGGCACTTCATATTCTTTATTTGCTTGAGTATCTTTCCAAGTAGTAATTAGTTGATCTCCAATATTAAAATACTTTTCTGCCATTCCTGCTTTTACTATATCACTAATGTTTTTCCAAGTTAAGTTGCTAGAGTTACCTTCTAATAATGATACTCGTATATCTAATTCTTCTGCCTTTTTTTCTAATTTTAGCACTCTAGATGTACTTTTTGAATTATCTATGAATAATTTATAATAATCTGTATTTGTTGGAAGAGTTCCAGCAGGTGCATCTTTTTTTGCAATATATGTATTATAATCCTCTTCATATACAACTACAGATAATTTAGAATATGCAATATTTGATTTCCAAGCTCCTTCATATACTGGAGCTATTCTTATTTGTGTGCTCATTTTTTCCTCCTTAAAAATCTATTATTAAATTGAACTCATCATCAATAGATACATTAATGTTTTTTGAATTTTCAACAACCAATTCAAAATTATCATTAACATATACATTTAATAGTTCTGTACTACCATTCTTTACTTGAATTTCTTTTGTAGTACCATCTTGATATATAATTTTATAATAATCTATGAGACCTTCTGTTTTTATACTTTCAATATCTTTTACTCTTTTTAACTTATCAATTCCTTCAGTTAATTCTTTTGTATAACTATCTAATTCAACTGCATCTTCACTTTCATAATATGGTAATCCACTTTCCGTTTTTTTCATACTAACCACCTCTCAATTCTTTTACTGTAAATTTTTTTAATTGATTTACAGTATAAGGCTTTAATTCCTCTACTGTTAAATATCTTGTGCATTTTATTTTTATTTTAAATTTATCTTTTTTAAAAACTTGAGTTGGTTCGAAAATAATATCTGTTATTTTATTTTTTATAGCCATTAAGCAACCCTCTTCCAATAAACTCCTACATGAGATGGCTGATAAGTATTTACCCTATGTGTATGTTCATTAAGAGTGTGCACATGTCCTTTACCGCCTCCTATTGAACCAGTACTTTTTGAAGATGAAGTATTAGAGGCAACACCAGAACCATTAAATGTTCTATCAAAATTATATGCCATCGAACCCGTATCGTCAGCATAAGGATGAGAATGAGAAGGAATTTGATCTATAGTTAAGGTTGTTGAACCTGTATTTCCAGTAGCCTTTTCTGATGTTATAAACTTGCTACCAACAGAACTCCCAATTGTTTTAAAGTCGCCATCATCTTGTCCAACTAAAGTTTCTCCTATTGCGATTTTTTGCCATGTGCCACCTAATTCTTTATTTGGATCCGCATCACTATCAAAAAATATTACTATTCCTACAGGATATGGGGCAAGTTTACATTTTTTTATAATTTCGCTCTCATTTACAATGGCATCTAACTTATCTTGAATAGTTTTATATATAGATTCATAATCTATGTATTCTACTAAACTTGTAAAATCACTTACTTTTCCATTAGTAATTTTAAATTGAGCAAAAGGAAATTGATAAATTACCCCACCATCTGTTAAATCTTCTTGTGTTAATGTAGGATATGCAGTTGATGATTTTATTATTTTTACAGAGACTTGATTTAATTCTGTATCAGTATTTTCTTTTGACAAATCAATTTCACATATTAATTTACAGTAAGCTGTGTCTGTATCAACATTTTTTGTTTCAGTTCCGATTATCTGTATAGGTCTTCCTTTTACCCAAAAATAACCTTCACCTACAGAGACTGTTGAACTTGTATTAGAAACTTGGCAACCTTTAATTACCCCACTTTTTTTATTTAAAACAAAATCCATAAACAACGCAAAAGCATCATTCGAAAAAATTTGATTTTGAAATACATGACCTCGTATCATTTTATTGCTCCTTTCTAAGTTTTTTTACAATTGTATCTATAAAATCAATTCTCATATTTCCACAAGTAATCTTTAAGAATTTATCTCCAGTATCTTCTATAGCTGAAACATAAGTATCATAAATTATATTATTATTTGTTTTTATAGAAATAGGAGTACCAATTTTAATATTTTCAATATCAAATAAATCAGTATCTCTTCTTAAATTAAAACTAATATTATGATTATAGATGTTTCCTTTAAATATATCTAAAGCTGTTTGTCTAGCATCTTCTGAGTTTGCTGTATAAGTAGTTTCAATTAATCCTATTGCCCTATCAGGATCATTAATATCATCTGTCACAGTTCTATTACTTTTTAAATAAAATGCTTGTACATCTGTATCCGTTTTTACTACCACTTTTGCAGTAATAGAAGTTTCAAAAACTTCTTTGTAATTACTTACATCTGAAACTGTCGTATCTATTAATTTAATATCTGTATCTGTAGATTTATATATATTTATAATTAGGATTTGTCCTTCTAATATGTAATCCATAATAATATTGTAGTTTTGAGTACAATTAGTTATAAAAGTATGAAAATTAAAAATTCCAAATTCATCTGTATCAACACTTTTTTGAAGTTTTGTGTGAGTCTTTACATTAACTTTTAAATATTTATAATTTAAAAGTTTATCATCTGAATTTGTGAATTCATTATAAATAGTTTGTTCTATAAAATCTTCTATACCTTTTTGACTGATTATTTCTTCATTGTTTAATATTATTTTTCTATCAAATATATTACTTATATATTTTAATGTAATTTTATATACTCTATTATATATTTCATTTGTTTTAGAATTCGTTATATTGCTAATTATTCCTAAATATGAAGTATTTCTTCTTTTTATAAATATTTTATCTCCATTAACAGCATTCGGTATATCAATAACATTAATATAAGAATTTGCATTTGTTTCTTCATCAAGTTTAAAATTATAGTTATCATTAAATTCTTTTACATCTTTAATTTCCAATGTATCTTTATCTAAAATATAAGCGATATTGTAATAATTAATATTAGTTTTTACTTGTTTTTCAAGAACTTGTAGTTTCTTACTATTTTCATAAGAATGATCTAACAAATCAATAAAATTTGCATTTACTTCATATACTCCACCAATTTCAGGTGCTTCAACTTCAATTTCATAATATCCAGACTGAGAATTATATTTTAACTCATAAACTTTATTATTTAAAATAATAGTAGTCTTCATTTAAAACCTCCTATACGGTTTTATAAAATTCTATAATTGAAATTCTTGCATTTTGAATATCATTATCCGCATGAATTTGAAGTTTAGAAGTTCCTATAGGTAATTTAAAAAGATTGACATTTCCAACATCAACATAAGGATTTTTAAATAAATTTTCATAAGTTCCATCTGTATTTTGCTTTTTAATATATAAATTTCCGTCTTTACTTGAAAATAAGAATTTCTCGTATTCTTGAATTTCTATTTCAATTTTTAATTCATTTATAATTTGATCATCTTGATAAACAGTAATTGTTGGATTTTTAATGTAACCATCCATAGAAACTTGAATAGCTGATTCTGTATGACCTTTATTTTCATAAATAATATTTTTATTATCATAATCAATAAACATACTATCCCATTTAAAATCCCATCTTACTTCTCCATCAGTAGAAATAAGAGAAATAATAACATCTTCTTTTTTATACCATAAAGATTTAGTTTTTAATTTTATAGGACATGCTAATATATTAAAATCATCTTCTTCTGATTTACCTATCTTAATAAAATCTATATCTCTATAATATTCTATTCTATTCTTTAGTTTAGGAACATAAATAAGTTTTAATTCTTTTGCATTATATACAAAATTAGAAAATTTTTGATATTCATCATAAGTTTCCTCATCAAACTCTAATGTTCCTGTAATTGTATTTTGAACCATTTTTTTACTCGTTGGAATAAAAGTATCGCCTATTTGTTCATAATTTATTGTTTCCTCATAACCTAATCCATCTATATCATATAAAAATAAATGGCCATTTATTTCTTGGAAATCAATTCTAGAACCATTTTCATTTTCAAGATAAAAATTTCTTATATCTTCATATCTATACAACTTCAGCCCCCCAATCTTCTCTTATCTTTTTTGCTGCTCTGTCAATTTCTTCATTAGTCATTTCTTGAGGATAAAAATTGACAACTATGCTTTTTGGTGAAATATTATTAATAATTCCATCATTTAAATCAGAATTATTATTCAATAAATCATTAATATTTCCGTTAAGACCTAGTGGTATATTTTCTAAAGAATTTGAAAAAGAATCTAATATTGTTAACCCTAAATCTGCAACTTCATTTTCTGCTGCAGATCGCATTTTTGATATTCCTACATTAAATCCTTCAACAAAAAAGCCAGCTATTTCTGCAGTTTCTTTAGATGGACTATGAATGCCTAGTACACTCATAAAATTTGATAATAAGCTAGAAGCAAAACTCCTAACAGCACTAAAAGCTCCTGCTTGATTACCTTCAATACCTCTTTGTACACCATTATCATATTCTTTACCAGCATCAGTACCATCTGACATTTCTAAAAATTTTCTATGTGCTTTGTTTCCCATATCACCAGAAGCTGTTTCTACAGTTTTATCTGTATCTATAGCATCTCTGATATTAGCTACTGTTATATTAGTATCTGGTGTCATTTCTGAAATATTAGTTAAAAATAATCTTTCAGCTCTATCTCCTAAATTTCCTGTTGCCGTTTCCACAGTTTTATTTATTGCTATTGTATTAGTTACTTTTTGTATTTCTGCTGCAGTAGAAGGATCCATTTGATTTATAGCTGTACAATATGTGTTATATGAATTGTCTGCAAGAAGTTGCCACATTTCAATTTGTAAAGGACTCAATTCTCCAATTGTAGTGGTCATATTTACTAAACTTTCTGCCAGTGCATTTAATTGATTCTCTTCTGATAAAATCTGATTTTGATATATAGTTGCATTTGCTTCATCGCCTTGCCTAATTAAAGTATCATATTTATTTTGATTTGTTTCGATTTCCATTAATGTAATTTCTATTTGCTTTTGTAATTGTTCTTCTCTAGAAGCTGTTTCAGAACTATATGCTACAATATTTCTATTTACTAATTCTTCTAAACTTTCAGTTGTATTTGATTGCATCAATTGTAAATTATATTCATAATTAGCAATATCATCTGCATAACCATTTATTAAATCATTTTGTTCTTTAATAGATGCTGATAAAATATCCATCTGCATCTTTGCTTGTACACTTTCTCTTCCACTTGAAGACCAAAATTTAGCATTTGCATCCTTTAATTGCTCTTGTAATTCTATTAAATCTTCATACGCTTTAGAACGATTTTGAATTGCTTGAGTATAAGCCTCTTCTTGCTGTTGCATAATAACTTCAGCTTTTTTCTTTAATATAGTATTATCAATTTCTTGTTGCAAATCTTTATACCCGTTAATAATGTCGCCTGTCATTGATATTTCAATTCCTAAAGCATTTGATAATTCTGTAACAATAAACTTAGCTCTTTTTTCATAACCATCTTTTACTTTTCCATTTTCATCTGTTATTTGTTTTAATTCACTATATAAATTCTCTGTATTAGCAATTTCTGTTAAATTTGCAGATATTTGTTCGTTTTGTTTATCTATTAGAGCTTGTCTTTGATTAACATCATCTTCAATTGCTTTTCTATTATTATTTAGAGCTATTGTTTCTTTTTCTTCGGCAATACAGAAAGCTGTAACAACTGCTGTTAAACCAACAATACCAGCAACTGCTAAAGTTGTTGGATTAATTAATGATGTAATTCCTGTACTTAAAGCCTGAATTTCTGTCGCTCCTGTTGCACTTGCGGAAGATATACTTCCAATTGCACTTGAAAATTTTCCAATTGTACTTATTCCACCACCAATTGTAGAAACTATACTACCAATTCCAGAAGTTACAGGACCTATTACAATTGCAAGAGCTCCCATTCTAATAATATTACTTTTAGAAACATCATCTAATTCATTAAATCGCTTTACAGCACTTTTTAGATTATCTATCAATGGTTCTGCGTTTTCAACTAAAGAATTAATAGCTGGTAATAATTCATCACCCAAACCTATTGCCATTGTCTGAAAACTATTCTTTAATTTTTTAATTTGGGATTCTGTTGTACCATATCTCTTATTGGCTTCATTTGTTAAAGCTATGTTTTCTTCAAAAGCACTTGTACCAGTTTCAATAGCTTTATTAAATAAATCTCCAGCATTAGCTGCCCTCAATAAAGAATCTCTTAATCTAACTTCTGTCAATCCCATTTCTGTTAACATAGAGATTGCACTTTCTCCTTTATTTTCAGCATTTCCTAATCCTTGTATAAAAGCACTTAAAGCACCTGCAGCATCTTTTCCCCATGCCTCTTGAAATTCTTTTGCACTCATTCCTGATATTTCTGCAAAATCTTCCAAATTAGTTCCAGCAGTTATTAAATTTTTAACTTCTGTACTTGTCATTCCTATGCTTTGAGATAATTCTTTAAATCCTTTAGAATCATTAGCAGACATTAACTCAAGACTTCTCAATGACATACCTGTTTTTTGCAATACCTCATTTAGCTTGGTTCCGCCAAGTTCAACTGCATTTTGCATTTTTACCATTGCTTTTGAAATTGCAGATCCACCCATTTCTGCTTCAATTCCTACAGAACTTAAAGCTGTTGCTAATCCTAAAATTTGACCTTCTGAAAATCCAACTTGTTCTCCAGCTCCAGCAAGTCTCATTGCCATTTCAACAATATCAGCTTCAGTTGTTGCAAAATTATTTCCCAAATCAACTATTGCTGAACCTAGTTTGTCGAAATCTTTCTGTGACATTTGAGTTATATTAGCAAACCTTGCTAATTGAGTAGATGCCTCTTCTGCTGTCAAATTTGTAGAATTTCCTAAATCAATCATTGCTTTTGAAAAATCTAAAATATTGTCTGTTTGTATTCCTAACTGTCCAGCAGCCTCTGCAACTGCTGCAATTTCTGTTGCTGAAGAAGGCACTTCTTCAGATAAATCTAATATACCCTGTCTTAAATTATCTAATTGTTCTGCAGTACCATCAACTGTTTTTAATACTCCAGTAAATGCAGATTCAAAATCAACTGCAGATTTTGTAACTGCTACAACACCTGCAGTTGCTACTGCACTAAATTTAGATAATGAATTTCCAACAGAAGTAATTTTATCTCCAATGCCTTCTACTTTTTCTCCAAAGGATTGTAGACTTTTGCCTACAATATTAAAAGTGTTAGACTGAATCGATAATTTAGAAGTAGTAGTGTTTATTTCATTTGCCAAATTTTGCTGTATAGTTTGTTGATCTAGCAATTTTTTATTAAGATTTTGTGCTTCTGTACTATTTTCCCCATATATTTTAACTGCTTCTTCATATTTCTTTCTAGTGTTTTCTACTACCTTTGTTTGTTCTTCATACTTTGAATTTAATAATTCTAATCTACTCTTTAATGTTTCTACATTAGTTGAATTTCCATTTAACTGTGCCTGGTTTAATTTTAATTCTGAATTCAATGTTTTAATTAAACCAGTAGATTCTTTTATATTTTTATCAAATTCATCTGTATTAGCAGAGAATATAATATTCTGTTTTTTAGATCCCATTGCTTATTCCTCCTTTGGATTATTCATGTAATTTTGATAAGCAACTATATCAGCATAAATATTCTCCAGAAAGGAAATATCACTATTCCAAAAAGTATCAGGATCAATTTTATTTATATATACAAAAAAGACATACATATCAGCAATCGTTCTGATATATATGTCTGGTTTTTTGTATCTCTTTCCTTTTTGGTTTTTCTTTTTATTGCTAGTAACTTTCTTAAATCCTTTCTGGAATTCTAGTTTTTTCTTTTAGTTAATAAATCAACTCCTATACTTGAAATTTGTGCTAACGGAATATCTGAAATTAAATCTAAAAATTCTTCATATTCTATAACAATTTCATTTTTTACACTTACATACGCAGCATATATAACTTGATAATAATCAGATGCTCTTGGTTCTACATCATGTCCATTTCTTAAAATTCCTAAGATATCAATTTCTTTATACTTATTTTCGGTTATATAAATTCCTTTAGGAGTTAATTTTAAATCTATTTCTTCATCTTTGATTTTGATTTTCATTTTATATATTCCTTTCTTTATTCAGCTTTAACTAAATCTGGTGTAAAGTTTGTAAGCCAAGCCAATTTTGTTTCTTCATCTAATTCATCTTCATAAGCCTCATAATAGAATTTTCTATTTTCATCAGCTAATGCAGAAAATTCCATCTCATTCATTTCAATTTCTGTTTGATCATTATCAATATTAATTGTTAATCCTTTAATATCTTCCATATATGGAATTGCTATATATTTTCTATTTCCATCCATATCAACAACAATTGCTGTAAAACATAACGGATTACTTTTTATATCAGTTCCATAAGCATAAACTCCTGTTTTCAAACCTTCAGTAGATAAACCAAATACTTTTCTTTTTGTAGAAACTGTTGCGTGTCCTGTAATTGTGATATTCATTTTAGATACTTTCTTTTTAGATTTGATAACTCTTCCTTCTGCTCTTTTTTCAACTTCTTCTACTTCTGGTTCCCCACTCATTGTTCCTAGTGGTCCAAAAGGAATAGCTGTATCTTCTGCACTTTTAATTGTTCCTTCTAAGACTTGATAATCTTCAAAATCTTCTCTAATATTCATTTTTCATTCCTCCTTTTATTAAATAGTAATTAGATTTATTTCTTTTATTACATGGTTTACTAAACCATTAGTTATTTCATCTTCCTTTGCATCTAAAGATTTTTGAAAAAATTGCTGAGCACCTTTTCTTTTATTATGAATTCCTCTACCTTCATCTGGAAATATTAAATATCCATAATCTCTTGATTTTGGTTTAGTTCTAGTTTCAACTTTTACCATTAAATTAATTCCTTTATATATCTCCAATGAATCAGTATCTCTTGCATGACTTTTGGGAACATTCTTTCCGTAATGTTTATCTGCAGAACGAGGCATTCTTCTTTTTACTTCTTTTTCAAGAATATCACCTGCCTCGTCCCACAAATATTCATTTATTGCATACTCTGATCTGCTTGGAATTTTCTCAAATTTTTCTTGAAAATTTTTTAAAGCATTATAATTGCAATTTAATATCGTTCCCATTAACCAACCTCTGGTTTTTCAAAAATATATGTATTCATTGTAATCCATTCACTTGTTTCTTGAATTTGAATTTCATCTAGTTCCTCTCTTACAAATGAAATACCTATTTCTTCAAGGGTATTTATTATTTCAAAGTCATCAATTTTTTGCTCTTTTTCAAAAACATATACAATTTCAATTTGTCTTACAAAGTGTTTCGGACTTGTTTTTCTAAGCATACCTTTTCTTACAATAAAATAATTGTAATTATTAATTTCATTGGCATATATTCTATCGCTCGCAATTGGAAGTTTATATTTTTCAGCAAGTTTCTTAGTAACTTCAAAGATTTTTTCATTGCTAATCACTTTCAATAACCTCTCTTTCATTCTTTGCAATCTGCAAATATAGATATAATTTCTTTTGATCAGAACTATCTCTTTTAATTACATCGTAGATAGTATCATCATTATTTATTTTAATTTTTATATTATTTTCGAGATGTCTATAAGGAACTTTTATTTTTTTATTAATAGTATAGCCTAAAGAATAAGCAGTTATATTATCATTATCTCTGATATTAACCTCTTCAAAAGCCAATTTGCCTTTTTCAACAAATTTTTCTCCTATTTTTACTCCATTTGAATTTCTTTCAGTTTTTATCAATCCATAATAAATAAAACCATCATTGAAGTTATCAGCTTTTTTATATTGATTATTATATTTCAATATTTTCACTCTCCTTTAAATCATTACACGCATAGTTTAGTTGTAATCTTCTGATTTTTTTTAAGAAATTATCTTCAAAAAATTCTATATCTTTATTTCTTTGATATCTGCAATGATTTAACAAAAGTTCTCTTGCCAATATATCTTTTTCAAAATCAATTTCTTCAGTTCCTACAAGATTTGATAAGTCTTGCTTTGCATATTTTATATATTCATTTATTGACTTTTTCGTATCTTCATCATCCCATGTAATATCTAAAAATCTTTTAACTTCCTCTTCTAATTCCAAAGTTTCCTTTTTTTCTTCACCTTGTTCCATATAAGCGCCTCCAAAATTTTAGTTGCGTGTTAATGTATATCTTAATCTACAACTGGCTCTAATGTTGCAGATTCCATTTCAGAAATATCAAGATAAATGAAAGAATCATTATCTTTAGGAAAACCATTTCCATAAAGTTTTCCTAAGTAAACTCTTTCATCTTCTACAAAATGATATTCATCAGATTTTTCAATTTTTTGTGAAGAACCTAATCCCATATAATATCTATTAGCAAGACCAATAATAGCTTTTCCAGATTTTAAAGCTGTTGATTGAACTATTTTTGTTGGAAATGGTAATACATTATTATTATAGACTCCCATAGCACTTAGTATTGTTATTGCTGGGAATATTTTTGTAAAATAATCTTGAGGATTAACAACTAATAATGCTTCTTTTATTTTTCTTTTTCCATTATTTGTTAATAAAGCCAATAAAGCTCCATAATTTTCTGGTTTCAAATTTTTTAACTTTATAGGTGTTTTTTCTGGATATACACCTTCTTGTACAGAGCCTTTAAGATCTCTTGTCATTCCAATAGGGCTATCTTTGCCTTCTCCAGCTACTATTGCATTTTCAAGACCTATTGATAATGCTTCAACTAAAAATCTTCTAACAAATGTTTCTAACCATGCAGGACCTAAATCTAAGTATGCTTTGGCAACTGGCAAATAAGCAGTTAATTTATATAGATTAACTGATTCTTTTTTAAATCCTGATTCTAATTTTTTCTTGGCTTCATCTGTCAATTTGCCCCACCATGCTGGTTCAACATCACCAGTTCTTATAATTGTTTCAATTATTCCTGTAACATTATGAAAATCAATTACTGATAGTAATTCGTGTTCCTCTTCTAATTCTTCAAATACCCTATCTATTGTAGTAATAGGCATTACAAGTTCTGTATTAGTTAAAGATGTCTCATCTTTAAATGCCTGTGCTAAATCTTTAAAATACTTTGTCTCTTCAGATGTTAATTTTTCAGCACCTCTTGAAGTCATAACAGCAACATCATCTTGCATAATTCTTTGAGCTCTTACTACAGATTCTGCTGCATCATTTGCCACAAAAGTCATCAAGTCTATCATCCCATCAACTTGTGCATTTACATCTCCTTTTTCTTGTGCATCTTTAATTGTGTTCACAATCTCATCTTTTGTTTTTCCTTTTAAATCTTTGTTTTCATCTTTTAAACTCATTTTTTTACCCTCCTAAAATTTTTCTAAAAATTTATTTAAAAAAGAACTCATTAATGAGTTCTCAGTTAAATCTTGTTTTTTTTCTTCATTTTCTTGCTTTGCATCTTCTATTCCTTCAATAACTTTTGAAGCAATTGCATTTATTTCTTTTTCAGATAATTCTTTAATTTCCAATGAAGCTTGTCCTTTTTCAATTTGTTTTAATTTTTTTACTAAGTCATAATAGCCTTTACTTGATGCAGATAGAGATTCTTCTTCTTCATTATATTCAATGATTTCTGAACAAAATCCCATTTCTAAGCATTCATCTGCAGTAAGATAAGTTTCTGCATCTAATAATTCTTTTAATCTATCTTCTGTTATTTTGACTTTAGATAGATAAGCATTTCTCAAAGCTTGCATTATTTTATCCATATCATCAGCAACTTTTCTTAGTTCTTGAGAATTTCCTGAAGTCCATGTATAACAATTATGAATCATTAGTATTGAAGTATTACTCATATATATATTATCTCCTGCCATTGCAATAACACTTGCAATAGAAGCTGCTATTCCATCTATATATACATTTTTTTCAGCATTATAATTTTTAATTAAGTTATAAATTGCTATTCCTTCAAATACATCTCCTCCACATGAATTGATATGAATATTTAATGTATCAACATTGCCTATTCCCTCTAATTCTTTTTGGAATGAACTTGAACTTACATCTTCATCGAACCATCTCCATGAAGTAATGTCTCCAAAAATAAATAAATCTGCAATTTTCTTATCAGCTGATAGTATAAAGTTATAAAATTTCTTTTTTAAACTTTTCATTTTTTATCCTCCTTTCCATTACTTGTCATTTCTTGAACATTCATATAATTTTTGGTAATAAAATGTTCATTAGCCCATTTTTCATCTAGTTGTTCTTCATCCAGTCTAGTCATTATTTCGTTGTAAGAAAATCCCATTCTGAATAAAACATCAAGAGCATTTGCATTTTCAAAAATGTTAATATATTGAACATTTTTAGTATCTACTCTTACTCTATTTCCTGCTATATATTCTTTCTCACCATAAAACTTCCTATTGATTTCATTTTCAAGCATTCTTGCATAAGGTTTAATATTGAAAGTTAGCAAACTTTTTATTATTTCTTTATTTTGAGAAATATCGCCTTTTAGTACTCCTATTGGCATATTAAAAGCAACTGCTACAACATTAAACACTTCATCTATTAATTGTGTTATTTCTGAACTTGCGATGAGTTTTTTTGTTCCATCACTGTTCGATTCAATAAAATCAAAACCTTCCTCTAGTGGAAGAACAGCATTATCTGATGAAAAATATGACTTAAATTTACTACGAATTACTTTTTGTAATTCTTCTTGATCTTTATACTTTTGAGACCAATTTGAAGATATTTTATATTTTCCTCTGATACCTTTAGATTTTTTATATGAATCCATAGCAGAACTAATTAATGTTCCATACGAATTATATAAACCATCTATTAATTTTTTTATTTTTTTATTATTTAACTTTAAATATAAAACATCATTCATGTAATATGTTTTTTCAGTTAATGTTAAATCTTTAAGAGTTACATTTTTAAAATATGTTTCATACAAACTTCTTTCGCATGGATCATAAGAATCCGCAACATATAAATATCCATTTTCACTAAATACCAAAACTTCATTATCATAAACTAATTTTTGAAATAAATCAAAATAAAATTGTGTTGCATTTTGATTTTGATTCGGTTCTACATTAAATAAATAATACATGTGTCCACAAATAAATTTATTATTCATATATGTTTTGATTTCGCATGAACTCATTAATTTTGCAATAATATTTATAGCACTATTGATAGCTAATTCTTTGAGATATATTTCACTAATAAATTTTTCGTCTATGACATCTACTTCAGTTATATCTTTAGAAAATATTTTACCTAAAAAATCTCTAAAAGCCATTTATACCCTCCTTTCTATATGCTAAATGATTCAAGTATTTCTCCTTTGTTTATATTTTCAAGTAAATCTATCTGACTCATTGCTGCTACAAAAGCCATAAATGGATCATTCTTTCTTAGTTTAGGATTAATCTTTTCAAATCTCTTATTGCCATCTTTTTGCAACTTCGTTGCTGTATTATTGATAGCCCAACGCATAATTGCACTATTACCTATGTTTATCAAACCCTCACTAAATAAAATATCTATTTTAGGTGCAACAATAGCAGCTATTGAAGCAGGATAGCGAATAGTTCTAACAATTCCATCTTTATGTTCTTTATCCTCTATGCTTAGACCAGCTAATTCAAAAGTATTTCTTAGTAATCCCGCCCTAAAATTATCTATAACAACTTTTAAAACATTAAAATATTGCATTTTATCAACTACCCAATTAACTATATCTTCGGCAGATATAGTATTTGTGTGAACAATTTCAAAATCTTTATATCCTTCTTGACCTTTCAATAAAAAAGGAAATTTTATATTTTTATAATCTTTACCGTTGGCACAAATCCAAGTATGGCATTGCCAAATAACCTCACCAGTTTCATTGATTGTTAAAATTCCTGCTGAAGCAAAGTCGTTTAAATCAGCAAAATCTATGCCAATAATTACATTACTTCCAACAGGAATTTCATTATTTTTAGATTTTTTATTTTTTACATCTGTATATGATGCATTTTCAATTTTCTCCCAGTCAACAACTACGCTTTCTGAATCTTGTTCTGGGAGATTCATTCTCTTTGCATAAAACTCTGATCTATAAGATGGAGTTTTCAACATTTTTAGATAATCTTTAATTATTTGATTCCTTAATGTACTTCTAAACATTAAGCTAGGATTAGCTTGAATCCAATATGTATAATCAATATCTTTTTTATCGGCTGTTTGCATATATTTTTGCATAGGGATATCAACTAATTCTCTTTTATTAATTTTATAAATTATTGGTACTAATCTTGTAAAATTAAATTCCCCTCTTAAAATGTTATTAGATAAATCTATTTTTTCATCTAACGGACCTTCTCTTATAGTTCCATTAGTAGTAATTGTTACTATTCTTGAATTATCTACTTTTCCTAATGCAGAAGTAAATACATTTAACTGCTCTTCGTTCAAATAGGCGTGTAATTCATTAAATATAATCATACCTATTTTTTTACCATCTTTTGTTTTTGCTCCTGAGGTATTGAATCTTAATCTTGATTTTGTTTTTCTGTTTATAATTACTTCTTTGGTCCAATAAAAATGTTTTTTCATAACTTTTTTATTATCTTCAAGCATATTATAAACTACATCAAAAGTATCTTTAGATTGTTCTTCTGATGTTGATACAATATCAATATTATAATTTTTTATTCCATATCCTGGTGTTAAAAAATAACAAGCAAGAGGCATTATCATTCCATCTTTACCATTACCTCTACACATCATTAAAAAGATTTCTTGGAAGAAACATTCTGTTAAATCTTCTTTTTCATAAAAAAAGAAGAATGCATAAACAAATTTCTGATATGGAAATAATTTATAAAACCATTTTTCACAAAAGCTTATTGCTTGATAATATTGGTCAAAATTAAAAACAACATCATCTCTCGACAATGTTGGCTTTACAATATTTTCAATTAATAATTTTATCTCATCATCAGTTTCAAGTGGATTCTTTTCTACATAATCTATATATTCTTGTACTTCTTTAATATAAATCATTGTCTGCTTCATCACCACCAACAGCAGGTGTCTTTAATTCTAAGCTGTTCAAAATTGCCAATCCTTGCTGTTCAGTTTTTAAAAGTCTTTCACAGCTATCATTCGGCTTATCAACATCAATTCCGTTTCCATTAGTTGCTACATATCTAAATCCATTTACTTGAATATCTCTTTTATAAGCCTCTTGTAATCTCACAAAAAATAGATAATTTTCAATTTCATGATCGAAATGTCCTCCATATTTATCTTGATCACTAAGTTGCTCTTCCAAATCCTCTTTTATTTTTTGGATTTTTTCATCAACTCTCGATAAATACTCTTTTTCTGATTCTATCTTCTTAAAGATTTTTATTTCTTTAATTCCTTTTTTTATGTCAAGTTTACTTTTTCCTTTTTTAGATTTTATGTTACCATTTTCTTCTATTTTCGCATTTCCTATAAGCATTGCCATTTCTTTAATTCTTGAATTATCTTTTTTTGTTTTTTTTTCATTTTCCATAGATTATATCGGACCCCTTTCACGCGAGAGTAAAAAAATCTGTCTAGTTGAGCACCCTTCCCGTTCGTTTATATTTTATTTTTAGCCAATTTTTAAAGTGGGGGGCTATATAGAAAAATTTTTTATTCAAAAAAAATTTTTTCATAAATTTTTATCACATCATCAACAGTTCCTTTATCAAATTTAATTATTTGATTACTGCAAGCTATATCGATAGTATTATATATTGCTTGATTCTTTATTAAGTCAGCTTTTAATTGCTTTACATTTTTATTTGTTTTTATAGCTTTATAGACACAATAGATAAAGCTCGTTACATAATTATTAATTTTTCTTTTTATCTCTTTTATTTTATATAAAGATAATTCTTTATAATTATTATTAATTAGATCTATTAATTCGCTATATGTATAATCTTTTTCATCAATTCTTAAAATAATATTATCAATTAGATTATCATCTTCTATTTCATTTGAATCTATTATTATTTCCTTTTCCAAAGAAGATATATCATCTATTTCTTTTTTTCTATTCAAAAGTCTCTACCACCTTTCTTCATTATTAAATCTATTTATTCTTTTTGTTTTAATATTTTTCTTATCTAAAATATTATGATGCATTATGCAAACTGTTTCTAGATTAGATTCAACATAAGCTAGTTCTGGATATTTTTCCAGTTCTTTTTTATGATGAATATCTAGTTTTTTATTATGTTTCTTAATTGTTACTTTTCCCTCTTTTTTACATTCTTGACATTCGTTATCATCTCTATTAAGTATTCTTGGTGTAATAATAAATCTCCAATAATAACTATCATAAAATTTCTTTTTATTTCCTGTAGCAATTAGGTTTCGGATTTCTTCACTTGTAAATATTTTCATTATTTATTTTTCCCTTTTTGATTCATTTTTTTCTGATTGCTTTCAGATTTTTTATCTGCAATTAAAGTTTCTTTTTGAACATCTGTAGATTCTGTTTTCTCTTCTTGAACATCTTCAGATTCTGTTTTCTCTTCTTGAGCATCTTCAGATTTTGTTTCCTCTTCTTGAACATCTTCAGATTCTGTTTTCTCTTCTTGAACATCTTCAGATTCTGTTTTCTCTTCTTGAACATCTTCAGATTCTGTTTTCTCTTCTTGAGCATCTTCAGATTTTGTTTCCTCTTCTTGAACATCTGTAGATTCTGTTTCCTCTTCTTGAACATCTTCAGATTTTGTTTCCTCTTCTTGAACATCTGTAGATTCTGTTTCCTCTTCTTGAACATCTTCAGATTCTGTTTCTGTTTCAATAATACTTGCTAATACAGTTTTTCCAAAAATTGTATTTGTTAATTTATGACCTAATTTTTCATCTACTGTTACTTGGTCTCCTTTTTTTACATGACCATCATAAATAGTTATTGTTTCATTATTTCTAATAACTTCTAATTTTTTGTTTTTATAAGGTTCTATAAAAAAACCTATATTTGCTAAAACTTTCATATTCTCTCCTTTCGAATAAAAAAGAGATTGAAGTATAAATTCAATCTCTTTTAACCTCTCTACAAACAAAGAATCCGAAACACCTACTGTGAAATCTTGGGCTTACCCATACACTAAATATGAGCGAAATCACAATTTCTAAATACTACTTTATTTGATAATACAATTTTATCATTTAATTTTCGCACACAATCGCACAAAATTATTTTTTATCAAAATATCTATTAAAATAATTCCTAACACTCGATTCTCCTGCATATCCTATTTTTATTGCAATTCTATTCCATGACATTTTATTTATATATTTTTTCTCTATTATATCTGCCATTAGTCTGTCTTCTAAATTATCCAACTTGTATTTCAATTCTTTATATAATTTATTTTTTCTATTATTGTATATTTTTTTTCTTTTTTCTAATTTATTTATTCTTTTTTTATTTATTCCTTCAACTTTTATTGCTGTTTTATTATATGGTATTCTATTTATACTTCCAGAAACTGTATCCATTGTATTATGTGAATATTCAAAATCAATTTGTTTTGATATTTTTTTTATCTCAAAATCATAATTTTTCATATTTTTTTGATATTCCTCTAAATATTTTTTATTTATCATCTGTTGTACCTCTTCTTTCAAATATTTTTTATTTCTAATATTTCTTCAATTCGCAATATGTAATATTGCTTTTTAAGGACTGCTCCCCATTTTTCTTTGCCTTGTCCTATTTTTAATTCACATTTACATTTTATTGATGGAGAATTATAAGAATAGCCATTTCTAAAAACAATAATAATTTTCGAAAATATCAATTCTCCAGATTTAAAATCAGTGACTCTAGGCAGAAAATTTTTAAATCTATTTGTATAATATGGTTTTATTTCTCGATATTCCTCTTTCTTTTCTCCGCTTCTTATCATGTCAAACCATTTTTTCTTTATTGGTAATACTAACATTTTTTATTCCTCCAAATTTAATTTATACATTTCAGCTAAAATATATATTAAACTTTCTATACTTTCATTATGATTAAATATAAGTTTTCCAATTAACTCACTATTGTCAGCTAATTCTATTAAATTTTCTTTATTTCTTGATATTTCTTTTATCTTTAGTTTAGGTTCGTACTTATTTCTATCTACTTTGTATAGATTAATTACTTTTTTGTTGTTTTCAACAGATCCTATTATTCCTATATCAGCATTATTTATATCTTTTGAAAATTCTATTATTACTGCTTTACTTAAATTATTTTGTATAGTTTTAGATATTTTGTTTAACCATAAATCTTCTGAATATAATTCATCTGTATTTACTAATTTGCATAAATTAGTATTTTCTTTTTCTGCTATTTTTAAGGCTTCTTTCCTATCTACAAATCTTAAATCATCTGTTATGAACCCTTGCTCTGCATCTTTAAATTCTTCTTTATGTAACATTAAAATTTCGCTGTGTGCATTTCTTCCTAAATATATTTTTTCCTTTTTAGTTTTAATTGCTGGTGCTATTATCATTTAATTTTTCCTCTACTTTCTCTTCAAAATATTGTTTTATACTATGTAGTCATATTCTAAATTAAATGCTTCACATATAGGCTTTATTTCTTTTAAAACCTCTATTCTTTTTTTTCTAATTCTTTCATCATTTCTTCTTTACTTAACATCTAACCACCCCAATTTTATACATTCATTTGTTATTGCATTATGCAAATCCATATCTATATTAATTATAATTTGACTTTGCCAATATCCCTGTGAGGCACAATATTTTAACCATTTTGTTTCAAATTTTTGTGCATACCAACTATCATTATGTGGTATAAACATTTCAAAACAAACACAATATCTTTGTAATTTCTTATCAAAATGTATAGAATATCTAATAGTTTCTCCATCTAGTTTATAAAGTAATATATTTTCATTGTCTAAATACTTATAAAATCCTAATTCTTCTAATGTTTTATTCATTCCAACCTAGCTCCTCTATCTTTTTATTTATTGCTTGTAATTCTTTTTTATCTAAAATTAAAATATTCTTAAACGACATATATTCGTCTATAACAATAAAATTAATAGTTTTATTAAATTTTTTACTTCCTAACTGATTTTCTTTTTCATAAGTAGTAAATATAATATTTCCATCTGTTGCCTTTATATCATTTTTGGTATATCCTATCTCTTCAAACATCTCATCAGCTGTTTTTTCTTTCATTTATTTTCACCCACTTTCTCTTTAAAATGCTGTTTTACTTTTTCAATGTTATTACTATAATAATCTTTATCTCTTTCACATATTAGTATTATTTCTTGACTATTATAGTCTTTTTCGTAAATCCATTTTGCCATTTTATCTATCATTTTAGTTTGTTCTAGATATCTATATAATAAGCTTAGTGTTATTTCATGTTCTTGTTTTACCTCTCCTCTTTCATAATGAATTGCTTTTTTACAATGTTTTTCTAGTCTTTGAAGATTTTCTTTTGTTAATATTTCAAATGGATTCTGCATATAACTTGCTTTATACACTTTTTCTATTTCTTCTCTATCTTCCACGCTTCTATGCTCCTTTCTCTTTGAAAATAATCATTGAATTTATAGTCATCAAGCATACATAAAATCAGTTCTTTACAAGTTGCCTCTGCTTCACTATTTATTTCTAACGAACATAACCAATTATAAGCATCTAGCTCATATTCATCTACTGTATTTTCTTCATTTAACATCTAAAACACCTCTATTCTTTCATAAATACTAACCAATGTGTCTTATCTCTCCTATTTCCGAAATAATGGTTCATAATCTATAATATCTAATATTTTTTTTAATTTTATTTGTTGCTCATTCCATTTAAAAATTAGTATTCCATTTGGTTTCAATACTCTCATACATTCCTTAAATCCTTTTTTTATATCGTTTGGCCAATTATCTGTCAATTTCCCATATTTCTTGGCCATATATGATTTTTCTCCAACTTTTAATAAATGAGGTGGGTCAAATACTACTAGATAAAAACTATTGTCTTGAAATGGTATGTCTCTAAAATCACCTACTATATCTGGTTTTATTTCTAACTTACGTCCATCGCATAAAGTATCTTCTAATTCTCGATTATCCATAAAAATTGTTTTCGAATTTTTTTTATCAAACCAAAACATTCTACTTCCACAACAAGCATCTAATATTACTTTATCCATTCCACCCTAGTTCCTTTTTTAATTCTTCATAATGTTTTTTGCAATAATCTCTTTTATTTAATTTATTTGTGCATTTTTCACATAAATAGGCATCGCATGTACTTTGCTGTATTTTTCCTTTTCCATATAAATCTATTGTTTTACCTGTTATGTAATCACATTGATATTTTGCTTTTCTTTTACCACATTCAGAACAAATTCCTTTTTCTAATCTTTCAACCATACTAAAAATTGGTATATCTAATTCATATTCATCTACCATTTTTATTCTCCTAATTTAACCAGTATTTTTTAATAACATTTAAAGTTTGAGTTCTAAATGGACCTATATAATTATCTTTACAATATATTTTAACGAATATATAACCAATTACTTCATCTATTATTGCAGAAATACTATTGCAAGAACAACCTATTTTTTGTCCATTTAATACTAATGTTTCTTTTTGTCCTTCTATACTTACTATGTAGTCATATTCTAAATTAAAAGCTTCACATATTGGTTTTATTTCTTTTAGAACTTCTATTCTTTTTTTCTCTAATTCTTTAATCATTTCTTCTTTTGACAACTAAAACACCTCTATTCTTTTTCATCTAATAATTTATGTATTTTCGATTGTAGATCTTTTATTCCTCTGTTTTTTATTGTTATTGCTTTTTTCATTTCATTTATTTGTTTTTGATTTAAATCTATTTGATATTGCTGTTTTTGAATTATTATATCTCCATCTTTTGCTATTTCCTGTAGTTCTAAAAATTTTGATTCTAAATATTCTCTATTCCATTTTTTTACTTCTTCTTTATTAACCGTTTTTATTTTTGGATTCATTATTTTCTCCTTCTTTTTAAAAATATTTAACAAAGTTAGCATTAAAAAAATACTTTGTTTAATTATTGCTGCACTTAATTTACACATTCTATAATGTAGATAATAAGCTTGAAATAATGTTGTATTTCTGCACTCTTGTCTATATGGAAGGCAATTTCTCCTACACCACTTTTTAAATGTTTTATCTTTTATATCTGTCTGCATTAATTATCTCCTTTTTCTTTTTGTTTTTACTGTTAATAACTTTTGCTATTAATGCTCCTGTTTTTGTTAATTCTGCATTTTTCTTAAACAATTTATTTCTATTCATAATTAATTCTTCAGCTGAAGAAACTAAAACTAAATTATCTAAATCCAAGTTTCTATTATTTCCATCAGCAAATATTACTTTGTGACCTTCAGGTATTTTTCCATGTGCTTGCTCATAAATATATCTACTTTTGGGCATCCAGTTATTTTGCAAATGTCCATCTTGAACCTTTATCAATATTCCATCTCTTTCATTATATCTTTCACTACCTATTTCTCTACGATTAAATGGTATATTTCCTTTTTTAAACATTGTTGCTTTGCATTTTTTATATTGTTCAGGAGTCATTGTCTTTCCTTTATTAGCTGGAATATTTCCTTTTTCAAATTGTCCTCCTGTTATTCCACTTTGCAAATTTAATTTGCTTTTTCTATTTGCAATACAATTTTCATTTAAATTTAGATTAAACTTTTTATTGAATCTATTAGTCAATTCTTTTAGTGTAATTCCTTTTACATTATCTATTAAAAACTGTTCTTCTTCAGATGACCACCTATGACTTTTCACTATTTTCACTTCCTAATCCTAACATTAAATTTTTCTTATCGTAATCTATTCCGTATTCATCATAATGCTTTTGTGCTTTTAACATTAATTCTCCATTATTTATAATTGTTTGTGCTACATCAGTTATAGCATTTGCTCTTGCAATTTCTTTTTCTAATTCCTCTTCTTTAAGTTCTTCATCATTTAGTCTCTCTAGTTCTTCAAATAAGTGATTATTCAAATCTAATAATTTATTCTTTGGCATATCTTTTCCCCCTTTTTGCTTTATATATGACAATCTACTATTATTAAATACTTATTTTGATTTTCTGTCTTATTCAATGTTTCAGTAAATTTTTTAATAAATAATAATTCACTGTCTTTTGTACTATCATTACAAGCAAACCATCCCATTTTTCCTTTCTCATGCCATCCTTCTTCATCTAATAATGCCCAACATGAAAATGTGCTTGCTATTTTTGCATAATTTTCTTTTGTTTCATATCTTTCTATGTAATATTCTTTTTTATACATTTCCCATTTTATATTTTCTTTTTCCTCTTCAGTTTGTGGCTCTTGTCCTTCAATATAAGTTTCCCAAAATCTTATTGCTTTGTTATAAGATTTTTGATATTCGTTTTTCTTCTCAAAATCTAAATCTTTTATTCTTGCACCATCACACCATTTATATCCTTCTGGTGCTTTCTTTTTATTACTTTCTTTATTCTGCCATGATGGAGAGCCATTAACAACATCTTCATTATCAATTTTTGTAAGTAAAATATTATGCCATCTTCCTCCAATTTCATACCAATCCCATCTTGAATTTGGATTATATGTGGTTAATTCGTTACCATTTTCATCATATTTTTCATCATCGTAAGTTACTGTTTTATATAATTCTTCATCTGTATTTGCATTTATATATTTTAAATCATACTTATCAAGTTCTTTTCCTTCTTCTTTTCTTTTTAAAGCATTGTGTTTTCTTTCTTTTGCAGTATTTATCAATTGTTCTTTTGTTTTATATATATATGGTTCAACTTCTATGCTCTCATCATAGGGAGCTAACATCCTTTCTAAATCTTCTATTTTATCTGTTATAACAGCTACTGTATAATGACTCATTTTTTTATTTCCTTTCTTTTATTTCTTTAATTTTTCTATATTTTCAATTATCCATAAAAGTACTACGACTATTACAAATGCAGGAAAACATAAAGCTAAAATAAATAAGTTAAAATTATCTGTATTTTCATAGCATTTTCCGTTTGATGAGTAATTTATTAAAAATATAAAACTTAATAATGTCCATAAAATTAATAATATAATCATTAGTTATTCCTCTCTTTTAATCAATTCTTGGTATGTCTTTTTCATTTAAAAACATAAAATCTAATAATGCCTCTTCATTTCCACATTTCGGACATATTTTTGTCTCGTTATCTTTTCTGCTTATTGCAGGATATGTATTATATTTTTTTCCACAACGAGGACACTTTTTCCATTTTTTCTCTTCCAATTTTTATTCCTCCAATTCTTCTATTTTTACATACACCTTAGGTAAATCAGCATAATACTTTTTTACTTCAAGTTCTATAACTTGTGTATCATCTTTGTAAACAAATTTATTTAATGCATCAAGTACAATTTTTGTAATATTATCTATATCTGGTTTCTTCATAGGTCTAATTTCATTATTTAGCATTTTTTCCCTTTTCTTATTACTCATACTTTTAGGAATATTAAAATAAGCTATTATAGTAATCTTTACACTAGATAAAGTCATTTCAAAGTCTGGATAATTATATAGAAACCATTGTCTTATTAAATACTCGTATGTTTTTGTTTTAGTTGGTGTATAAGCTTTTCCTGTTCTAGTATTCATTCGTGGTCTAGCTTTTCCAACTATTTCTCCTGGTATTTCAAATTCGAACATTCTTTTATTATATCCTCCATTCTTACTTGTCCTTCATTTAATTTTTCTATTAACTTTTTTTCACAAATTGCTCCTGCACCTCTTCTAATACTTTTTAAACTTTTTAATTTTCTTCCGCATATAGAACATTTAAACTCCATCATTTTTCCTTTCGTTATAATATTCATTAAAATCTTTCATTGCCTGCTTTAAACATTTACTATGTAAAGCCAATTCAAAACTTCTTCCACTTGGATTTTTCAGATTAATAATTGCTCCATTTTTTTCATATTCTTTTCCATATTCTTTTAAAAAAACTTTTCCTAAACATACATCGCAAATGCAAAAATCATATAAATACTTTTGTTTTCTATTTGTTGTATTAGTTCCTTCTTCAATAATTTCATAATATGGAAATATCTTTACTTTTCCTCTAATTTCAAATTTTGACCAATCTTTTGGCAACTAAATCACCTCCAATTTCAGAAATTCTTTGTATTTCTTTTTTTAAAGTTTTTATGAAATAATCTAGAAAATTTTTAGTATCATTTTTATTTTTATAATTACAAGTTTTATAAAATTTATCTAACAGTAAATCTTTAGTTAAATACTTAATATAAACTTTATGACTGCTAAAAAGAATTTCTTTCACAGCCCAGTATAACAATATATATTCTGTTCTCTTTTCTTCGGTTATTAGGTTATCAAAAGATATATCACCATATATATTTAAGTTTTTTAGTTGTGTAATAACAATATTTTTTTCGTATTCAGTTGAATTTTCAAAATTTTCACATTTTCCTATTAAATAATAATAATATAATGTTATGTTATGTAGTGTAGTGTTATCTATACTACACTTACCTACACTACACTGAGTATCCAAATCGTATACATTTTGTATACAAAAATCTTTTGATTTACTCTCATCAAATGTATAGGCTCCATTCTTCTTAATATATAATTGCTCTTTTTCGCTTTTGTAAACAGTTTCTCTATATCTATCTTTTTGAATATAGTTATTCATTTTCCAATGTTTAATAACAATTATTCCTGATTCAAAATATAATAAAAATCTTTTCTCTATCAATAATTTAAGATCATTATCAGAAGCTCCGAGCATTCTTTGTATTTTTTTGGGACTATTCACAAACCCATCATCATCGGCATTCATTCCAAGATGAAAATATAGTGCTTGAGTTGATAAAGGCATTTCTGTAAAAGCATCAGATTCAACAATATCTTGTGAAAACATTCTTCTATTTGCCATCTTATCCCCTTTCTTTTTTCTGCTGTTTTTTGCTGTTTTTCGTTGTTCTATGAAAAACAATATTAAAGTCTTAATCTTACAGCAATATACTCTGCTATTAAAAAAAGAAGCCTTCCATTACTTATTTTTTCTTTACCTAATACTTTTTTTATTCTAGTATTTTCATGAACATATCTAATCGCAGATTCCACTTTACTTGCAGTTGTCTTATGTTTTTTTGCAACTTCTTTATACAAATCTTTTAAAAAAATTTTTTGTCCACAGTAATTACTATCCATTACCAATGGAACTGCTGTAGTAATACATTTATAGCCAAGCCATGATTTAGGAATCTGAGCTTTATCAAGTAAATTCATAACTTCTCTTTTTTCAAGTTCATCTAAATTTTCAATCATTTTTCTTCCTTTCTATTGAACTCTATTTTCATTTGTGTTAAAATAAAAATAGAGTTAAACATTTGTTTAATCTTTTACAGATGAATTATCTAAACTTTGGTTGGTTGGAGATGATTCATCTTTTATTATTCTTATTTTAATAATTTGTCCTGGATAAATTGTACCTTTTATTTTATTATCATTAGTAATATCGTATGTAACTTGTCTGATATCAGCATTTTTATAATATTCATTATTCTCTATTTCAATTTTTGCTATATTCCATAGTCTATCTCCTTCAGATATAACTATTTCTTTATATGTATAATTATCAGTCGGTCTTTTATCTCTTATTAACCATTCTGTACCTTTGTAAGTTATACAAAACATAATGATAAATATAATTAAATAATCGAATATTTTATTTATTCTTTTATGCACTTGTCTGTACCTCCATTTCTTTGGATATTTTTTTAAGTTCAAGCAAAATTAAATATTCTATTCCTTTTTGGTTATCTGGTATTTTCACTCCTTGTAAAAATAATCTTGCAGCTTCTTTATCAGCTTTTAGTCCTGCTTTCGGAATTTTAGGAAATCCTTTAGAATTAAAAATGTCACTGGTTTTTCCTTCTCCTATTCCTAAAATTTCTGATAATTCCTTAACCCCAATTGTGTCTGGGGCATCATCCCATTTTAATGTTGATTTCTTTTTAGATTTTGGCATTTTTTCTCCTTTCTTCTTATTTGTGTTAGATCGCATTTTCGATTTTTAATTGTGTTTTTCACAACTCTGTTCTGAAAAAAAATATACTTTTATTTCAGTTTCTGGAATATCCAGAATTTCACAAGATGTTGAAATTTCGGATTGTTTAAAATAAACTTTTGAAGATAATTTTTGGTTCAAAGAATTGCAAGAAATTCCAAGTTCTTCCGCAAATTTAGTTAATGTTCCTAATTTTTCAACTATTCTGCCTCTAAGTTTGTTATAATTATAAATTCGTTTTTTTTCTTCTTTTGCTTCTTCCATTTTTTTCTCCTTTCCACAATATTTATTGTGTTTTTCACAACCTATGGCTAGATTGTATATTTATTTTTTAACAAAGTCAATACTTTTTTATAAAAAAATTGTTTTTTTCACAACTTTTTTTATAAAAATTTTAATTTTACTTGATTTTTTCACAATTTTTATTTATAATAAATTTATCTTACAAAAGGAGAAAATAATATGCAAATTTCTAATTTCGCAAAAAGGTTCGCAGAAGCTATTGAAATAAAAAATAAGAAGCCTGCTCAAATTGTAAAGCAAAGTGAAATTTTATTTAATGATGGAAAAATAACAAAACCATTAACTCTTGCACAGATAAGTCATTATATAAAAGGGGATTATAAAGCTAGACAAGATAAAGTTGACGATATAGCTAAAATTTTAGATGTAAGTCCAATTTGGCTAATGGGATATGATGTTCCAATAAATGAAAATTCATTAGAATATAAATTAAAACAATTAGAAGATTATATGAAAGAAAATGATATCGAAACTTTAAAATTGTTACCAATATATGGAACTATTAAAGCAGGAGAACCAAACTGGGCTGAGCAAAATATTTTAGGATATATTCCGTTTGATTCATCTATTGATGGCTTTTCAAACAAAGAAGATTATTTTTACTTAAAAGTAGATGGGGAATCAATGAATCAAATTATTAAAAGTGGTGATTATGCTTTGATTCAAAAAACAACTGTTGCTACTGATGGTGATATAGTTGTCGCACTTGTTAATGGATTTGATGCTACATTAAAAAGATTTAGGTATGTAGATGAAGGAAAAAGATTTATTTCATTAGATCCAGTAAGTAATGACACCTCAATAGAGCCTATTAGTGTAGATTTAAAAACAACAAACTTTCAGATATTAGGAAAATTTGTTGGTTATTTTGGTAAATATAAAAAATAATTTAAGGAGGATAATATGGAAGATTACTTTGAAGACAATACTATTGAAAAATTAAATAAAATTCGTAATAATGAAACTGGAACACCAATAAAAATACTTTCCATTGTCTATTTTATATTTGCTATATTTATGATTTTTTTTGGACTTATTTTAGGATTTTCAAGTGAAGATACTGCATCTACAATAGCATTTATCTTTCTAGGAATAATATTTGCCTCAACATTAGTCTTGATTGCTGTAGGATTAAAAATGTTTTATGAAATTCATTTTGTTATTACACATTTGCAAGATGTTTTTCAAAAAGAAAAAAAATAATAATAAAAAGGAAAAGAGGAATATGTGGTTTGTTTTGCGATCTAACACATTTCCCTCTTCTACAAAAAACTCGAAAGGAGTTTTTGCATATTTATTATATAATAAATGCAAGCTCTTTTCAAGTGTTTTTGTACAATTGAAAGGAGTTTTTTAATGAATAAAAAAGGAACAAGAAATACTAACGGGGAAGGTTGTATTTATACTACAATTGCTAAACAAAAGAGAAAAAAGTTTTTATCTGAAGAATGTTCTATTTGTAAAAAATGCACTGATAGATCTTTTTGCAATAATAGAATTGGATATGATAAATGTAAAAAATGTGAAGAATGTAAAACAGAATGTTTAACCTATTGTGATAGATTTTATATTTATAATAGAAATCAAGCTCAAATTACGATTGATGGTAAACAGACTACTGTTGCCAATGAGAAAAAAAGAAAAGATGCTGTTTCAAAGAAAAAAGAAATAGAAGCAAAAGTTCAAACTAAAACTTATATTAAAAAATACGGTATTACTTTATCCCAAAAAATTAGAAATCTGCTACAAAAAAAATTAGATTCAAATATCATTAATGAAAATACATACTTAAGAGATTTATCCAATCTAGCTCACATTGAAAGTGACATTCTAGGAAACACGCAGATGCAAAAGATAACATCTAATGATATTCAAAAATTTTTAAATACAAAAGTTTATCTTAGCCAAAGTTTTATGTCACAAATATTTGATTTAATAAAACTAGCGTTTTCAGAAGCTGTTATTGATAAAGAAATATCTTTTGCTGATAATCCAATTTTAAAAGTGACATTACCAATCTCTAACCAAGAGGTGCAAGAAGTATTGCCATTTGAAATTCATGAGCAGATTACATTAATGGAATATATTACAAAACATGACTTAGTATTTTCAAGAAAAAATACTTATGATAGTAGAACTATAAAAAATATTATTATTATCGGATTATTCACAGGAATGAGAATTGGAGAATTAGGTGCTTTAAATATAGAAGAACATATCAATTTAGATAATAAATACTTTAAAATTGAAAGAACTTTAACAAAAAACAAAAAAGGTAAAATAATAATAGGAACAACTACAAAAACTGGAAAAAATAATAAAAAAAATAGTAGACCTAATTTTAGAAAAATCTCATTTAACATATTTGATGAAAAAATTGTTGAAAAAATATTAGCAGAACAAATTGAAATTGCTAGAAATACACCTAATAATAAAGAACATCTTTTGTTTTGTAAAAAAGATGGCAGTTATATTAATCATTCTCAAATTACAAATATCTTTAAAAGAATTTGTCGTGAAGCAGGAATTAAAACAGAATTACCTAAAGGATGTCATATACACATGACTAGGCATACATTTACTACTAGATGTATAGAAAGTGGAATGGATTTAATGACTATCGCAAAGCTTTTAGGACACACGACAACGCTTCAAATTCAAAAGACCTATGGTCATATATTAGATAGGTATGAAAATCAAAAATTAGATGGATTACGCAATTATTATGAGGAAAATAAATTGCTATCCTCATCAATGAAAAAGTTATTATTGTCTGCATAAAAAAGTTAGGATATTATCCTAACTTTTTTAATGTAATTTAAGTTTTATTTTAATGTAATTTTAATGTATTTTTTTAACTTTTTTTAGAGTTTTTTAAAAAATTTTAGAAACAATATAAAAATAAAACCCTCTTTATTATTGTTTTTAGAGGGCTTTACATTATTTTAGATTTTTTTAAAAACTTTTAAAAATCTAATTTTTTGGTGGCTTCAAGTGGAATCGAACCACTGACACGGGGATTTTCAGTTTTAAATTTCTTCTGTTTTTTTATCTCTTTTACGTTTATAAATTCCCTTTATTTCCCTACTTGAAATATTAGTATTACTTGATTTATTGTATATTTATTTACAGCAATAAACCTTTCAAGAATTTTTATAAATTATATAAATCTGTTAGATATTTGTTAGACATGCTTTACTAATATTTCATAATCACTCTTTTAAGCAACCGGTAATACAATATTTATTTTATGTTCTTTTAAAAAAACTTTCATTTCTTACAGTTACAACAACTCGATACATTTTTTACTTAAAAAGCTCTAAAAATAGGTAATTTAACGACTTTACCGCCTGTCTAAAAGGTTATATAATGTTATTAACAAAGGAAATTGGAGGTAGGTAAAAATGAACTTTGTACAACCAATTAGAGATAAAAATAAATTGGAAGAAATGAAAGAAGAATTAAGAAAAAGAGGAACTAGAGATTTTTTACTTTTTTATGTAGGTATCAACACAGGTTTAAGAGTTAGCGATATTGTTAAGCTTAAATATGATGATATTAGGGACAATAGCTGTAATATGAAAACACATATTACTATTATTGAAAAAAAGACAGGTAAACTTAAAAAGTTTCCTATCTATAATGGTCTATATACAGAGCTAGAAAAATATACAAAAAATATGAGCGAAGGACAATATATATTTAAAAGTCAACAAAACAGTAATAGACCTATAACAACTGTTCAAGCTTATAGAATTTTAAAAAACACATCATTAAAAATAGGGCTAGAAGAAATAGGAACTCATACTATGAGAAAAACTTTTGGTTATTGGCACTATCAACAATATCACGATATTGCTATACTTCAAACAATTTTTAATCATAGCTCTCCTAGTATAACTCTTAGATACATAGGCATTAATCAAGATGAAATAGACAAAAGTTATGAAGGATTTAGTTTATAAATAAAATTTTGTATATTTAAGTAATATAAGTTATTACCCTACATAATAAAAATGGCTTAAATTTAATTCTGGTACGTTATATAGGGTTGATACAATATTATTACTTCTATAAATTACCATAATTGTTTTGGAGGCTATGGTAACGGCAGATAAAAAACAAAATAATTTTAATAATATTGTATCAACTTAATTTTACAACCACTTGTTCCGTTTCACAAGGCTTAAAAAATCACTAATCAAAAGACTAGTGATTTTTATATTAAAATAAGTCATCTGTAGCAACTTCTATTGTTCCCTCACTATTAATTACTAAATATTTTATAGAGTCTGCCGGTCCCAATAATTTAAGAACTAATTTTCCATTAATTACTTGCGTACTAGCACTTTCAATGTAGTCCATACCAGTTTCAGCATTTTGTTTAAATAAAATCTTTCCTTTATAATCAACTTTCATTATTGTATCTTTATTATTATCTCCAATTAAAATTATGCCATCATCCATCATATTAACTCTTATTTTTTCTCCTACAAGAACTGGCTCTATAATATTTTCTCCCGTTTTTAAATCAAGTAAATATAAATCATTATCAACAACTATTGCCATTTGTTCTGCTGTATAATCCATTGGACTTGCAAATGCTTTTGTAGAATTATAGTCAAATTCTCTGCTCCATACTTTTTTTAAATCTCTATCAAAATAATCTATATAAACGTGTTTTAAATCTTCATCATAAGTACTTACTATATAATGATTAAAATCAGCTCCTACAAATAATTTTTTTACAATATTATTTGATAGACCATTATGTATTTTGTTATATTCAATTTCTCCATAGTACTTATTCATATTAAACACTTTAAAATTTGCATTTGACTGATTATCAAAAGTTACTTTAAAAAAACCTCCAAAGCCATCTGTATAATCTTGTCCAGATACAGGTTCATTAACCTTAATATCTTTACCAAAAATATATTCAGCAACATTCTTTATTGTTTCAAAGCTAAATTTATAATTATCTTGACCTATTATATGAGAATTGCAACTTATCATTTCAATAGTAGGTAATGTATAACTCTTTCCATCTATTTCAGTAGTATTTACATCATTGTATCTACCACAAATAGTTACTTCATCTTCTTTTGTTAATCTTGCATTTTGTTGTTTTCCTTTAAGTATAAATAAAGCTTCTGGTGTTGTCTTTTCTATTTCTTCTAGGTCTATATTATTATAGGAGTATGAACTTCCTTGAGCAATAACTACTTCAAAATCTTCATCAGTAGACTTTAATACTTTTACTACTACACCATCAGTTACAACTTTTGCACCTTTAAAAACTTGAGGATACTTTTGCGCAGATTTTCCATAATATTCAAAATAATCATTATCAAAATAATTAATTAAATCTTTTTGAACTTGTTCTAAACCTTCTGTATCTCCGCTCATATTATTAAAACTTAATTTTTGAACTCCATTTGCTTGTACATTTGCACTTGTTTGTATGAAACCTTTTTCATTTCCTTGTCCTGTGCCACCTTTATTATTTCTAGTCATAAAAAAAGCTACTGCAATAACTGCTAATATACATATAATTGCTATAATAATTACTTTTGTGCTTTTAGTATTTTTTCCTTTTCCTCCAACTGGTGCACCACATTTACTACAAAATTGTTCTGTTTCTTTTATTTCATTTCCACATTTACTACAAAACATAAAACCCTCCTATAAATATATTTATTTCAATTGATTACATTATATTATATGATTTTATTTTTTTCAACACTTTTTGTTTATTTTATCACATTTTATAGTGGTACTTTTTGTTAATTATCATCTTTTGATAACTATTATTAAGTTATACGTCATAATATAATAATATAGAGGGTAATATATATGATAGTTTTTAAATTAAGTGATTTATTAAAAAGGAAAAATTTAAGTAGATATAAACTTCAACAATATACGGGGTTAAGTTTAAGAAGAATTAATAATTATTACTTTGGTACAGCTAAAAGCTTTAAGATTGAAGAACTAGATATACTATGTAAAGAATTAGATTGCAAATTAACTGATATTATAGAATATAAGAAATAAAGATGAGATTTTTTCTCATCTTTTTCATTTACTTAATTTTTTCTTTTTGACTTCAAGCTCTTTCTCTAGTTCTTTTGCTACAATATAGCCATATATAAATGCTTGTTCGCATACATCAAACATCATTGTATCTTCAACAAATTGCCATAATTCAAATTTTTCTTTTCGTTCTCTTGGTAAATCATCTAAAAATTCTTCTTCTAATTCCATACTTCGCTTTAAATATAATTTGTATACATCAGTTTGTTTATAATTTCTTTCTAAAAATTCTCTTGCTAATTCTAATAATAGTTTGCATTTACTATCTCTATTCTTTATTTTTAAGTTAAATTCTTTATTAAAAATATCAACATATCCTTTAAACTTATCTTCTGCATTGTTTAGCTTTTTATATTCATATTCAAAATCTTCTTTTTTCATTTTTTCCTCTCTTTCTACATTTATTAATATATATATTTTTTTATTACTGTTATTTGTACCGTAATACTGCCATATTCCTATTTTTTTGCAAAAATAGTATAATTATATTAGTTTGTTTCTTTAAATATAAAAATTAGATGTTGTTTTGATTTTTCATCAATTTTTCAACATCTAATTTTTTAAATTTATATTCACATTAATTTTTGATTTGTTTTTACAAGGAGCAGAGATTAATTTTAGGTGGCTTACAAAAATATATTTTATTAAAAATATTTTACCGTCTTTCCAAGTCCATAATTACAATTTATGCTCCTCTTTTACTAAATACATTATAATATATTTTTGTAAAAAGGTAAAGTCATAAATTCATCTTTTCTTACTGTAGCACCTTTTTCTGACTTTCATTTGCAAGTAGGTTAAAGATTTTATCTATTCTTTTTGTATGAACATCTAATAATTCTTCTGTTTCTTTTACAATTTCATTATTTTTTAATTTGCGAATCATCTCCAATTTATTTTTTAATAGGTCTAATTGACACATTGCAACGTTTATTTGTTCATATAAATTTGTATCTGTAACATCTACGTATTTATTACTATCTTCAATTTGCGTATTCATTACTAAAACTCCTTTCTAATTTTTAACTATCAATAAAGCTTTCTCTAAATTTTTCTTACACTTTTCTATAATAATGTTAATATAGTTATAGTCATCTTTATTAATTTCAAGTAAAAACTGTAATTCAAAACCAAGTTCTTTTAATAAATTATTTATTTCTAAAATATTCTGTTGTAAATCGCTATTTATTATAGTTTCCTTAATTTCAACTATCTTTAACAATTTTCACACCTCTTTCAGTATATATTCTATACTACCAATATTTTACTAAAAATGCCTCAAATATCTTATTTAAGTGGAAAAAGTGGAAATAAAATAAAGAATTTAATTTTTTAATAAAAAAATACTATATATTTTTCAACATAGTATTTTTATAATTAATGACTATAAATTAAATCATTTATTAAAAAGTTATTTAAAGTTTTATCTATTATAAAATCTAATCTCTTAATCTCTTTTTTATTAAACGAAAAAACATAATTTAACCAATAATACTATTTTTAGTATCTTTTAAAAATTTTTAAATATCATTCCACTTTTTCCACTTAATATATCTTTCTAAAGTCATAAATCACTTGAAAATCATTTATATTCTAACTATTTTTAGTAATATATAAGTAATTATTCAGTATTGCATGATGAGATTTTACTAGTGGAAAAAGTGGAAATCAGATAAAAATAATCAATTTTTTCTATTAAATTCACTAATAGAATTTCTTTTTTATGATATAAAATTTTTAGTAAAAAATTTATAGTTTTATAATGATTTTTTTATTTTGAATTGCTGATGTTTTATTTTTTAATATCTCAGGTATATTATTAGCAACTTTTACAAATATATCATCAATGATATAATCTTTTGTTTTTTGTTCATTCATGATTTTTATTATTCCTATTTTAATATTATTATAAAATTCATTTTTTATGTTTTCTAATTTCTCATTCTGTTCTTTCATTTCTTCTTGCATTTCTAATACTATATTTTTATCAGATTCTATTTTTATTGAACTACATTTTTTTTCGCAGTATTTTTTATAATCTTCTATAGTTTTTGATAAATTATAATCTAAATTTTCCTTAACCTCACTTTCAATATAATTTCTTATTTCCATTAGAAAATGTGTAAAAAAATCTGTATGAGCTATAATAAAATTGACTATATCCATTTCAGTTATATCTTCTATTGATTTTGAACTACTTTCAAAAAGAACTGCTCGCTCATTTTGATATTTTCTAAGTTTATCAACTGTATCTACATTTAATTCTAAATCTTCATACTTAACATCTTCTCTAGTATTCATAAGTAAATAATCAAAAGAAACCTTGAATGATGTTGCAATTTCTATTAATTGACATAAACTTGGAAATTGTATTCCATTACACCATTTATTAACGGTACTTTTGCTAACTTTGATAAGTTTTGCAAATTCTGTTTGTTCCATTTCATTTTTACTTAATAAAGTTTTTAAGTTAGTTTTAAATACTTCTTTACATTCTTTATCAATATCTAAATTTCTTTTATTTACACCTATTTCATCAAAATTGCTTATTTTTTGACTATTTATTATTATTTCTAAATAACGACTTCTTGGAACATGTTTTCCAGCTTTCCAATAATATACAGTTCTTTCATCAATGTTTTCACCTTCTGCAAATATAGCATCTATTATTTCTTTGTTTGAAATTTTTTGCAAAAATCTTTCGAACTTCTCATTATCAACAACCTCATAAATGAAGTTTCGTTTCTCGCAACTTTTCATGCATTCCTCCTAAAAAAATAAATTTTTATATTTCTTGGATTTCTATATAAACGTACTTTATAATAATCATAGTTTAACAAATATGTGCAACAACATACTTTATTCAATATATAAAGCATTATATTATGGAAGAGCACTAATGTCAATGTTAAATAGGACTTTTACAAGTCTAGAATAAAATTTATGAAAGGAGAATTTTTAAATATGAGAAAAAAATCAATATTTAAAAAATCAGAAAATGTAAGAACTCTTTTAGGAAGGTACACAGGACCACCTATACAAATACTTAAAAATTTAAAAATTCATAAAGAAGTATTATATGTTCTAGAAGAAGATATGCATAAACATGGGAAACCATATCCGCATATTAGTAATCTAGATAGATATGATTACTTCATTTAAAAAAAAGAATACTAAAAAAACCGAATTTTTAGTATTCTTAGGAAAATGGTACTGTCCAAATAAACATTTTCTAATTTCATTATATATTAGTAAATTAGAAAATACAAGTACCATTTTCCCAAAATTTAATTTAAAGGAGGTAGCCTATGTCATATCAAGATATAAGTTACAGTAATAGTCACTATTATAAAATAATAGAAAGTTTAATAGAAGAACATGCTTGTAAAAACGCAAGAATTAAAGGAGATGAACTTACTTGTTGTTGTCCGTTTCACGAGGAAGAACATCCTAGTTTTAGTATAAATTTAGAAAAAGGTACTTATTTCTGTCATGCGTGTGAAGAAAAAGGTTCAATAACAGACTTCGTATCTAAAATGAAAAATATTGATACAAAGGAAGCTTATGCTTTATTAGTTCAAGAAGGTTATATTGATAGCAGTGAAAGTATAAGTTATACATTAGAAGATTATGCAAAAGAAAAACATTTGGATATAAATATTCTAAAAAGATATAATTTATATACAAATGAGAATAATACTAGTATAGCAATACCATATTATGATGAAAATTCAAAATTAGTAAGAACAAGATATCGTAATAGTCCAAATTATAATCCAAGATTTTATTGGGGTAATGACGGCACGACAACTACATTATATGGCTTATGGTGTATAAATAAATGGAATAGTAACTATATTGTATTGGTAGAAGGTGAAAGTGACTGTCATACACTATGGCAGTATGGTATTCCATGTATTGGTGTACCCGGTGCAAAAAATTTCAAAAATGAATACGCACAATATTTTGATAGATTTGAAATAATCTACATACATAGTGAAGAAGATGAAGGCTCAAAGCAATTTATTAATAAAATCAGTGAGATTTTACCAATAAAGAAATTATACAAAATTAGTTCAAGAGCAATAGATAATAATTGCAAAGATATATCAGACTTACATATACAACATGGTAATTTAGATATAAATGCGTTATTTCATACTGCCGAACCACTATTTAATACAACAACCTTAAGCCAAGTAAAAAATAAAAAAACAAAAGAGCACCACGTTGAAATTGGAGAACAGTTAATAACCAAATTAAATTTAAAATACTACAATAATGAGCTATATACATATAAAAACGGCTGTTATAAACTAGCAGATGACACATTATTAAGGAATTGTATTATACGTGAAATTGACATTAATGCGAAAAAAAATCTTTGCAATGAAAGTATTGAATTTGCTAAAAACTGGTTAGCAAATGATAGCGAAATAACAGTAGATGAAAATTACATAAACTATTTAAACGGTTTATATGATTTAAAAAACGGTGTCTTATTACCTCATACTCCTGATGTTTTTACTGTTAACCAAATTAATGTAAATTACTTAAACGAAATTAAAAGCAATGCTGTAATAGATAATTACTTGAATGAAATAATGTGCTCTAACAACAAACGAATAGAAGCTTTATTGCAAATGATAGGTTATTGTCAAACATGCTCAACTATAATGCAAAAAAGCATGATATGGTATGGTCCAACAGCTTCAAATGGAAAGTCAACACTTGCAAAAATTTTAATTAAGTTACTCGGTATAGAAAACGTTTCTCATGTAGAGTTACAACAATTTGAAAAACGTTTTGGTACTCATGAAATAAATCAAAAATTACTAAATTTAGTACCTGAACTACCTAATACAAAAATTAATGATGTCGCAACTTTTAAAGGTGTTGTAACAGGTGATGAAATAATGGCAGATGTAAAATACAAAGACAGAATGAGAATTAAACCTTATTGCAAACATATTTTTACGACCAATAATTTACCAGAAGTAGAAGATACTACAGATGGATTTTATAGAAGGCTTAATATACTATTATTTGAAAAGAAGTTTGATGTTAATAGTAATTTTGACATAAATACATATTTAACACAAGATAATTTAGATTATTTAGCTAATATAGGATTACAGGCATATTTAAAAATGTTAAATTCATCTACACCTATGTTTTCTAATGAAGAAGAAAGCCAAAATTTAATACAAATGTACAAACAATTAAACGATAGTGTTTTATCATATCTAACATGTAATAATACTTCATATATATATGGTTACGATATTAAGTCAACCGAATTGTGGTATGGTTATAAAGACTATTGTTTACAATATAATCTAACACCTATAAAAAGAAGTGTATTTTACAAGCACTTAATAGAAAGATTTGGTTTTACGAAAAAAATTATAAATGGTTATGATTTTTACTTTAAATTAGAGCCTATTATTAATAACCATAAATTTTAAATTAAAAATTCATAATAAGTGGAAAAGTGGAATTTTTATAAACTTTTACACAAACCAAAAAATAAAATATTTTTATCTAATAAAATATGTATTAATAAATTCAATATAATTTTTCACTTTTCTCTCTTTCTTAAGGAGTAGAAAAATGGAACATATACAATTATTAAAAGACTATGATGACATACTAACAGTTTTAGATGTAAGAAAAATATTAAAAATAGGTCGCAATAAATGTTATGATCTATTACAAAATGGGTCTATTAAATCTATAAAAATTGGTAATAGTTATCGTATTCCCAAAACAAATTTACTTAATTATCTTGAAAATCTAGAATAAACCATTTACCAAAGCAACTCATCTATTATATACTTTGGTTTATATAATGAGTTGCTTTATTTATTACTCGTGTCAGTAAATTTTGGTAAGAACAAGGGTCTGAAAATTTTAGAAAGGAGATAATTAAATAATGAATATAATGGCACAAGAATATATAGAAGTTACTAGCAATTTAACAGTTCGTAGAGGTATTTATCAAGTAATATTAAATTATAATATAGGCGGTATAAGGAAACAAAAATGGAAAACTTTAAAAATTAAAGCTATAGCAGGAAATAAAACTTTAGCAAAGAAAAAGCAAAAAGAAATCACAGAAATGTTTGAAAAAGAGATTAATACACCTAAAGAAACTACTCAATCTAAAGGCTCTAATATATTGTTTGGAGAGTATTTAAAGGAATGGCTTAATAGAAATAAAACAACTGTAGAATATACCACATACTCATCTTACAAGAGTAAAATTGATTTTACTTCAAATTACTTTAATAATTTAAAAATTACATTAGAAAGCTTAACTAAAGCTGACATTAAAACTTTTTATAATTATTTAGTAGAAACTAAAAAAATCAAAATTCAAACTGTAAAACGTTATCATGCAAATATACATAAAGCTCTTAATGATGCTATAGAATTAGATTTAATAAAAACAAACCCAGCTGACAATATAAAATTAGATAAAACAGAACAATATATTGCTTCATATTATAACCAAAAGGAATTGGAAAATTTATTTGAAATAGCAAAAGGAAACTTAATCGAATTACATATTTTACTTGCAAGTTATTACGGTTTAAGACGAGAAGAAGTTTGTGCATTAAAGTTTTCTGCTATTGACTTTTTTAATCATACTATAACTATATCTCATACTGTTACTCAGTGCAATGTAAATGGTGTTTATACTATTGTAAAAAAAGATAGGACTAAAAATAGAAGTTCATATCGCACATTGCCTCTAATACCTCAAATTGAACAATTATTACTTATTGAAAAAGAGAAACAAGAAGAAAATAAAAAATTTTTTGGAAATAGTTATAAAAATAAAGAAGGTTATATATTGGTAGATGTTGAAGGTAAATTGATATTGCCTGATAGAGTTACTAAAACTTTTCGTAATTTGCTTAAAGATAATAATTTAAAAAAGATAAGGTTTCATGACTTAAGACATAGTTGTGCAAGTTTATTACTTGCTAATGGTGTTAATATGAAAGAAATACAAGCATGGCTAGGTCATTCTAATTGGAACACTACAGCAAATATTTATTCACATTTAGAAAGTAATACAAAACAAAATTCAGCAAATGTAATTGCAAATGCTTTTTCATCACAAAATGAAGAAAGTGCATAAAAAAAATCCTATATCTAAGTGGTAGTTAGATATAGGAAAATTTTATAAGGCTATAACTCATTATATGTTCGAGGACTGATATACAATGTGTCTAACACCTGTCAAACAACTTTCAAAAGTCTGCAAAGTGTTTGTTTTGGTGGCTTCAAGTGGAATCGAACCACTGACACGGGGATTTTCAGTCCCCTGCTCTACCAACTGAGCTATGAAGCCATACTTAAAATATATTTTTATTAAATTTGTTAGACATTTTGTTAGACCTAAATCACTTTGTTTTTTGTAATCCTTGTTATTGTAAGACTACATTAAATATAAACAGTGTATTTTCAGTCCCCTGCTCTACCAACTGAGCTATGAAGCCTTATATAAAAAATATCTAGTGGTTGGACTAGATATTTTGGCGACCTGGAACGGGCTCGAACCGTCGACCTCCGCCGTGACAGGGCGGCATTCTAACCAACTGAACTACCAGG
>CANQGE010000006.1 GCA_947601495.1 uncultured Clostridia bacterium
AACAATATCATATGAGTCGTTCTCTTTCAATATTTTATTTTTTATCTATGTGTGACATATCTATTTTAAACCTATATCTCTTTAAGCATATATATTATTTTATGTTGAAAAATAAAGTTATAAATGATAAAATGATAAAAATTATTTAGGGAGGATAGCAAATGAACACTTTATTGAAAAATGGAACTGTAATTGATTATGCTAGCAGAACAGAAAAAAAATTAGACATACTAATTGAAAATGATAAAATTTTAAAAATAGCTGAAAACATAGAAGCAGAAGATTGCAAAATTATTGATTGCGAAGGTTTATATATTATGCCAGGAATGATAGATATGCATTGCCACTTAAGAGAGCCAGGTGGTGAGCATAAAGAAACTATTGAAACTGGTTCAAAAAGCGCTGTTAAAGGTGGTTTTACTACTATTTGTCCTATGCCAAATACTAATCCAACACCAGATAGCGCTATTGTTTTGCAACAAATAATTAATGAAGCAAAAAGAGTAAATCTTGTAAATGTACTTCCTTTTTCAAGTGTAACAAAAGGAGAAAATGGAGAAGAGTTAGTAGACTTTAAATCTCAATTAGAAGCTGGAGCGATTGCTTTTTCAGATGATGGAAAACCAGTAGAAAACTCAGCAATGATAAGAAAAGCAATGTTTGAGGCAAATAAATTAGGAAGTTTTATATCAGAACATTGTGAAGAAAAATCTGTTTCAAGCGGAGCAATTAATGCAGGACCAATAGCAGAAAAATTAGGAGTAGAAGGAGTGCTTCCAGAAGCAGAAGAAATTATGGCATCAAGAGATATAGTAATTGCAGAAACAAATAATTTACATACACATATTTGCCATATAAGTACAAAAACTTCTGTAGATATGATAAGATCAGCAAAACAAAGAGGAGTAAAAGTAACTTGTGAAACTTGTCCTCATTATTACAGCTTTACAGTAGAAGAAGTTTTAAACTCAGGTGTAAATGCAAAAATGAATCCTCCTTTAAGAGAAGAAAAAGATAGATTAGCAATAATAGAAGGAATAAAAGATGGAACAATAGATTGTATAATAACAGACCATGCACCACATGCTAAAGAAGAAAAAGATAGAGGTTTGGAAAAAGCACCAAATGGAATAATTGGTTTTGAAACAGCACTACCTGCAACAATTACAAATTTAGTAGTTCCAGGACATATTTCTTATTTAGATATGGTTAGAGTAATGAGCTATAATCCAGCAAAATTATTAGGATTAGATAAAGGTGTTATTGCAGAAGGAAAAGTAGCAGATTTAACAATTTTTAATCCAAATGAAAAATATATTTATACAGAAGATATGATAGTTTCAAAATCACATAACACACCTTGGATTGGAAAAGAACTTAGAGGAAAAGTAGAATACACAATAGTTGGTGGAAGAATAGTATATGAAAAATAGTAAGGAAGGGATAAATTTAAAATAATATGAAAAATGCAATAGATATTTTAATAGATAAAATTAAAGAAAAAAATAATCCAACAGTTATTGGACTAGATCCAAGATATGAAATGTTGCCAGAGTGCATAAAAAGCAAATATGGAAAAGATGTGAAAAGTGTTTGCGAAGGAATTTTAGAATATAATAAAGCTTTAATTGATGCAACTTTTGATATAATCCCAGCTGTAAAGCCACAAATAGCTTTTTATGAAATGTTTGGAGTAGAAGGAATTAAATGCTTTGAAGAAACTTGTAAATATGCAAAAGAAAAAGGATTAATAGTTATTGCAGACATAAAAAGAGGAGATATAGGAACAACAGCTGGGGCATATTCAAATGCATATTTAGGAAGAACTTTAGTAGGAGAAAAAGAAGAAAGTTTTTATGATATAGATTTTGTAACTGTAAATCCATATTTTGGAATTGATGGTGTTAAGCCATTTATAGAAGATTGTAAAAAATATAATAAAGGTATTTTCATATTAGTTAAAACTTCAAATAAATCTTCTGGAGAATTGCAAGATTTAAAACTAGAAGAGGGAAAAACAATATATGAAAAAGTAGCAGAACTTGTTAATTTGTGGGGAGAAGAATTAGTTGGAGAATATGGATATAGTTCAGTATCTGCTGTTGTTGGAGCAACATACCCAGTTCAACTAAAAGAGCTTCGTGAAATTATGCCAAAGTCATATTTCTTAATTCCAGGATATGGTGCACAAGGTGGAAAAGCAGAAGATATAGCATTAGGATTTAAAGAAGGTTTAGGCGGAATTGTAAATGCTTCAAGAAGTTTAATGTGTGCTTATAAATCAGATAGATGGAAAGATAAATTTAAAGATGAAGAATATGCAAAGGCAACTCGCGAGGAAGCTATACGTATGAGAGATGAATTAAATTCTTCAATAAAAGGGAGATAAAAAATGTTAGAAATTGAAACTTCTGAAAAAGGTGCAGAACTTATTTCTGTAAAATTAAATAATATTGAAAAACTTCATGATGGAAAAACATTTTGGAACAGACATAGCCCAGTTCTTTTTCCAATAGTTGGAAAGCTAAAAGAAGGAAAAACAACTATTGACGGAAAAATTTATGAAATGGGACAACATGGATTTGCTAGAGATATGAATTTTGAAAAAATAGGAGATAATTCTTATGTTTTAAAATCAAATGAAGAAACTTTAAAAAAATTTCCATTTGAATTTGAACTATATATTTCTTATGAAGTAAAGAAAAATACTGTTTATACAAAATATAAAGTTGTAAATAAAAGTAATAAACTAATGATTTTTGGATTAGGAGGCCATCCTGCTTTTGCTTGTGAATATTCAAGTGGAAAGTATAGATTAGAGTTTGAAGATGTTGAAGATGAGGTAGAAATATATACTTTAAAAGATGGTTTAATAAAAGAAAAACCAGAAAAAACAAATAAATATATTAGAGAAAATAGAATATTTTTAGACAAAAATACTTTTGATAATGATTCAATTATTATGAAAAAATTAAAGTCTAATAGAATTTATTTAAAAACAGAAACAAAAACAATATTATCTTTTAATTTCAAAGAATTTCCATATCTTGCAGTTTGGTCAAAACCAGGAGCTCCATTTGTTTGTATCGAACCATGGTTTAATACAGCAGATTGCGTAAATTCTAATGGAAACTTTGAAGAAAAAGAAAATTTAATTGAAATTAAACCAAATCAAAAATTTAAAGCAGAATTTAGTGTTGAATTTTTTGAAAATTAGGAGGAAATATGGGAGTAAAAGTAAAGTGTGAGTTATTGAAAAAAGAAATGCTTGTAGATGGAATTTATAAATTTTCTGTTAAAGCACCTGAAATTGCAAAAAATGCTAAACCAGGACAATTTTTAGAAATAAAAGTTTCTGAAACTGGTGAACCATTTTTAAGAAGACCAATTAGTATTTTTAATATTGATGGTGAAACAATAGAATTTATATTTCAAGTAAAAGGAAGAGGAACAGAGCTTCTATCAAAAATTGAAGAAGGAAAACAAATAGATATAATTGGTCCTTTAGGATTTGGAACCTATAAAGTTCAAGAATATAAAAATGTTGCAATAATAGGCGGTGGAATAGGAATATATCCATTATATGAGCTTACAAAAGAACTAAAAGGAAAAGCTAATTTAAATGTTTATTTAGGTTTTAGAGATAAATCTTTAGTTACTTGCGAAAAAGATTTTGAAGCAATAGGTTTAAATAAATTAGTTGTTACAACAGATGATGGAAGTTATAAAGAAAAAGGTTTTGCAATAGATTTTATGAAAAAAGATATTGAAGAACATATGGTAGATATGATTTTTGCATGTGGACCACTTCCAATGCTTAAAGCAGTGAGAGCTTATGCAATAGAAAATAATATTCCTTGCCAAATTTCTTTAGAAGAAAGAATGGGATGTGGAATAGGAGCATGCTTAGGCTGTGCGGTAAAAGTAATATCTGGAAAAGAGCCTAGATATGGACATGTTTGCAAAGAAGGCCCAGTATTTAATGCAAAAGATGTTGAAATTTAGAGGTAAATTATGGATACAGAATTTAATTTTTTTGGTATTAAAATAAAAAAATCAAAAATATCTAATTTTATAAAAATATGCTCAAAAATAGGACTATTTGCATTAATCTTTGGCAGTTTATTTTTACTATGCCATTCAGTTTTAGTAAGTCCAGATGATTACAATTTTACTTTTGTTCAAGGTTCAAATATGACTCAAAGAGTAGATAGCCTTGAGAATTGTATTCAAACAGCTAAATTTTTCTATAATAATTGGACAGGTAGAGTGCTACCACACGTTCTAATTGGAATTTTTAGAAATTTATCACCAATTGTTTATGAAATAGTAAATAGTATTGTATTTTTAATTTTTATAATTTTTATAACAAAAGTTTTAAACAAAAAATCAACATTTTTAGGACTTTTATCTGTGTTTGGATATTTAAGTTTTAGCATGATGTTTGGAGAAAAATTTGGATGGATAAGTGGTAGTTTTAATTACTTATGGCCATGTACATTTTTAGTAATTTTTATTTACTTTGTTTATAACTATTTTCAAGATGAGAAAAAATTAAATATTTTTTATAAAATATTTTTAATTTTATTTTCTTTCATAGTGGGATTTATGCATGAAAATGTAGTGTTTGTTGGCGGATCATTTTTACTTTGTTTATTCTTATTTAATATAAAAAAATTTTTAAAATTTGAAAATAAAAAGAAAGTAGTTTTAATTTTAATTTTCATAATGTTTTGTTTGGGCTCAGCTGGAACAATTTTTGCACCAGGAAACACTAAAAGAGTTGAAGATGTAAATAGTACATTTTCTTGGAGTTTTTTAAAGAATTATCTTGATAATATAGTAGTTTTAATAGCTTTAATATTAAGTATGATAACAGTTTTTGTAATTAATAATTTGCAAAACATTAAAAAAGAAAAAATCAAATTTTTTAGTTTAAAAAATATTAAAAATCATAATAGAGAAGTTATAAAAGAAGAATTTTTATTTTTCATATTGCCGGCTATTATTGGAACAATACCAATGGCAGTTATTGGATATTTTCCACCTAGAGCATTTTTAGCTTATGAAACAATGTTCATGATTGCTTTTTCAAAAAATATTTGCTTTATCGCAAAACATTTTGAAAAATATGAGAAATCAATGGCAGTAATTTCAATTTTACTTACACTAGTAGTTTTTGGAAAATTCTCTCCAAGCACACTTCGGACAAATTAACTATATAATTCCATATAAAGCAAAAGTAACAGCTGAATATGAAGAAGCTGCTAAAAATGGAGAGAAAGACGTGCTTGTAAGCAAATTTGAATTTTTAAATTGGATTCATAGAGAAGACTATATAAACATAGATAATTTCTTCCCAGAATTTGATTACCATATGCCAGTAAATGCATTAATTTCAACATATTATGGCTTTGATAGACTTACAGCTATAGGAGATGAAGAATACTTAGTTGAAATAGATGTAGACACAGAAGGAATAAATCCATATACAATAATAGAAAAAGGTACAGAAACAGAAATTCAACACATAGAATATGACGAACATATAAGATATGCTATTCCAAAAGATAAATTGGGAAGTTATGTTTTGGATTGTAGAGAAAATGATTTAGAAAATAAAATTTTAAATGTTAAAATTAGATATATAGGCGGAGAATTAAAGCCTGAAGAAATATCAATCCAAGATTTAATAATTACAAAATAATATAAAAAATAAATTATTAAAAAGAAGGAGAATTTTATGAATACAGAAGTAAATTTATGTGGTATTAAAATGAAAAACCCAGTAACAGTTGCATCTGGAACTTTTGGATATGGCAGAGAATATTCAGAATTTATCGATTTAAATAAATTAGGTGCAATTATTACTAAAGGAACATCTTTAAAATTAAGACCAGGAAATCCGGCTCCTAGAATATGTGAAGTTCCAGGAGGAATGCTAAATAGCATAGGACTTCAAAATCCAGGAGTAGAATATTTTGCAGAATTTGATTTACCTTGGCTTAGAAAATTCGATACAAAAATTATAGTAAATGCATGTGGAAGCACAATTGAAGAATATGTTGACCTTTGCAGAATTTTAAATAAATTAGACATTGATGGAGTTGAGCTTAATCTTTCTTGCCCAAATGTTAAAGCAGGATGCTTAGCATTTGGTACAACTTATCAAGGTGTAAAAGAAGTAACATCTCAAGTAAGAAAAGTTTTAACAGATAAACCTTTAATTGTAAAACTTACTCCAAATGTAACAGATATTACAGAACCTGCTAAAGGAGCAGAAGATGCTGGAGCAGATGGAGTTTCAGGAATTAATACATTACTTGGAATGAAAATAGATATAGATAAAAGAAAACCAGTTCTTGCAAATAACACAGGCGGATTTTCAGGGCCAGGAGTAAAAAGTGTTGGTGTTAGAATGGTTTATCAAATGTCAAAAGCTGTTAAGATTCCAATTTTAGGAATGGGTGGAATTACATGTGGAGAAGATGCTATTGAATATATGCTTGCAGGAGCAACAGCTGTATCAATTGGCTCTGGAAATTTTGCAGATCCAGAAGTTAGCATAAAAACTATTGACGGAATAGAAAAATATATGAAAAAACATAATATAGAAGATATAAGCTCAATAATAGGAACTGTTCAAATGAATTAAAATAAAAAAACTATTGATTAATTTAAAAAATTATGTTAATATAGTAACAATATTAATAAAGACTAAGAAAAAGAGGAGTAAGCAAAAAATATCTATAAAAGAGAAAAGAAGTGATGCGCTGAGAGCTTCTTAATAGTAAAATTGTTGAAGGTAGCTTTGGAGTCGATATACAGAAAATAAAGTAAGTATATCCGTTTAAGTAACGTTAAAAACTAATTGAGATAATTATTTAAAACAATAATTAATTAAGGTGGTACCGCGGTATATATTCGCCCTTATACTTTTGTATAAGGGCTTTTTTATATATAAAATTTTAATTTAGAACAATATTTTAAAGGGGGTATAGTTATGGAAAACAAACATAAACTAGCGGAAAAATTTAATCCTAAGGATTTTGAAGACAAACTTTATGAAAATTGGGAGAAAAAAGGTTATTTTAAACCATCAAATGACAAATCTAAAGAAACATATTGTGTAATGATGCCACCTCCAAATGTAACTGGAAAACTTCATATGGGGCATGCATTAGATTGCACTCTTCAAGATATTTTAGTCCGTTATAAGAGAATGAGAGGATACAGAACTCTTTGGCTTCCAGGATCTGACCATGCTGCTATCTCTACTGAAATGAAAGTTGTTCAAAAATTAAAATCAGAAGGAAAAACAAAACAAGATTTAGGAAGAGAAAAGTTTTTAGAAGAAACTTGGGATTGGACTCATAAATATGGTGGAATAATCCAAAAGCAACAAAGAAAACTAGGCTGTTCTTGCGATTGGGATAGAAACAGATTTACTTTAGATGATGGCATGAGTGATGCTGTTTTAGAGCAATTTATAAAATTATATGAAAAAGGATTAATTTATAAAGGAAAAAGAATGGTAAACTGGTGTACAAGTTGTAACACTTCTATTTCTGATGCGGAGGTTGAATATAAAGAAGAACCTTCTCACTTATGGCACATTAGATACAAAATTACTGGAACAGAAGATGAATATATAGAAGTTGCAACAACAAGACCAGAAACAATGCTTGGAGACACAGCAGTTGCAGTTCATCCAAAAGATGAAAGATATAAACATTTAGTTGGAAAAACATGTATACTTCCTATTATGAATAAAGAAATTCCAATTATTGCAGATGAATTTGTTGAAATGGAATTTGGAACAGGTTGTGTTAAAATAACACCAGCACATGATATGAATGACTATCAAGCAGGCTTAAGACATAATCTAGAAATAATAGAAGTTTTTGATGAAAACTTTAAAATGGGAGATTTAGTTCCAGAATATAAAGGAATGGAATTAAAAGAAGCTAGAGAAAAAATAGTAGAGAAATTAAAAGAAATAGGTGCATTAGTTAAAACAGAAGAATACACTCATAATGTTGCAAAATGTGAAAGATGCAAAAGCACAATAGAGCCAAAAATTTCAGAGCAATGGTTTGTAAGTATGAAAGACTTAGCAAAACGTGCAGCAGATGCAGTAAGAAATGGTGAAACAAGATTTATTCCACAAAGATATGAAAAGCAATATTTCCATTGGTTAGATAACATTCAAGACTGGTGTATATCTCGTCAATTATGGTGGGGACATAGAATACCAGCATATTATTGCGAAGATTGTGGGAAAATTATTGTATCTAAAAATTCTCCAGAAAAATGTACAAAATGTGGAAGCAAAAATTTAAAACAAGATCCAGATACATTGGACACTTGGTTTAGCTCAGCATTATGGCCATTTTCTACATTAGGCTGGCCAAATGAAAATTCAGAAGATTATAAAGAATTTTATCCAACACAAACATTAGTTACAGGATTTGATATTATAACTTTCTGGATTTCTAGAATGATGACTCAAGGCTTAGAGTTTACAAATCAAGTACCATTTAAAGATGTTTTAGTTCACGGAATTGTAAGAGATAATCTTGGAAGAAAAATGTCTAAAACACTTGGAAATGGAATAGATCCATTAGATGTAATAGAAGAACATGGAACAGATGCTTTAAGATTTTCACTTCTTTCTGGAACAACAATGGGAAATGATATTAGATTTATGCCAGAAAAAGTAGAACAAGCTTCAAACTTTGCAAACAAAATTTGGAATGCTGCAAAATTTATAACTATGAATTTAGCTGATGATGAAAAAGTAAAAGAGTTTGAACTTGAAGTATTTGAAAAAAACCATAAATATAATCCAAATCTATTAAAAATAGAAGACAAATGGATTTTAAATAAATTAGATAAATTAATTGCAGATGTTACTAAAAACATTGATAATTACGACTTAGGAATTGCACTTGATAAAATTTATTCATTTATTTGGAATGAATTTTGCGATTGGTATATTGAAATGGTTAAACCAAGAATTTATAGTGAAGACGAAGAAACAAAAATTGAAGTAAGTTACGTTTTAAATCATGTTTTTACATCTTCTTTAAAACTACTACATCCATTTATGCCTTTTGTAACTTCTGAAATATATTCAAAATTAATATGCTCTGGAACAACAGATTTAATGATAAGTAGTTGGCCAAACATCATTGAGGAATTTGCATTTGAAGAAGAGGAACAAACTGTTGAAAAATTGAAAAAGTTAATAGCAGAAATAAGAAATGTTAGAACAAAAATGAATGTTCATCCATCTAAGAAATCAAAATTATTAATTATTTCAAGCAAGCTAGATAAAGAATTAAAAGAATCTGAAGGATTTTTAATTAAACTTGGATTTGCAAATGAAATTGTTTTTGTAAAAAATGAAAAAGAAATTCCTCAAAATGCTGTTTCAATAGTAGTAGATGATTTAAAAGTATTTATTCCTTTTGAAGAATTAGTAGATATTGAAGAAGAAATAAAAAGGCTTGAGGGAGAGAAAACAAAACTTGAAGCAGAAGTTTTAAGAGGAGAAAAAATGCTTTCAAATCCAGGCTTTGTAAATAAAGCGCCAGAGAAAAAAGTAAATGAAGAAAAAGCAAAATTAGAAAACTATAAACAAATGCTTATAAACGTTGAAGAAAGACTAAACAGTTTGACATAAGTGCAAAATTATGGTATAATAATATTGAATTTGCGAGTATTTTACCGCAAATGGTATCAAAGCCATGCAATGCGACCTGTAAAGAAGAAAGGAGTGAATAAACATGGCTAACTCGGAGGATTTGACTTGTTACCTTGTGGGGCGGTACATCAAGAAGAACTATCACATCAAGTTCATCACCGATGAGGACTTGATTGAGGTTCCGAATGGAAAGTACAGTGCCTTTGGCATGAACAGGGAGAGAGTGTTCGTTGTCTGGGTTGGACACACACTGGTTGTTGCGTCCGTATTCCAGAACGGTAGTTACGTTACTCGAGACTACGACATGACCTACAAGGGCGAAGAAGGCGATCGCTCCGTCCATTACTACGAGTTCTATTCCTACGACGAATACAAGAAGACGATCGCCAAGGTATTGGAAATGATGAATGACGAGTGCGATACCAAGAAGATTAGCGAGGATGAGGTGATTAAAGTTCCTGGAGCGTATCCAGTGTACGTGGCCTGTTTCGGCGAGTTTCTCGTTATGGCACGGGTTTACACGAGCACCAACATCGAGGTCGAAACTCGATACATCAACTGATAGTCAAATCCTTCAGCGCCCTTCTCATGAGAGGGGCGTTTGAAATTTTAATAATAAATATAGGGGCAAAGAAAGGAAAATTTATGAAAAACTTTGTCCCTAATTTTTTTATTTTAATAAAAGAAATTTCTAAAAAAATAAATAACTTATTTTTCCACAACATATGCAATATATGTGGAAAGCCAAATGAAAATTTTATTTGTGAAAATTGCCAAAAAAGAATTAAAAAATTTGAAAAATATAAAATAATAAATTCAAAAACATTAGAACGTCAAATATTAAATTTTTATCAAACTAAATCTTATGATGAATTTCAATCAAATTATAATTCAAAAATTTATTTTAATAATCTTTTTTACTGTTTCGAATATAAAGGATTAATTAGAAAATTGCTTTTAAAATATAAATTTTCAGGAGCATCATACTTTTGTCACTTTTTTGCAAATGTAATATTAAATAACAAAAAAATTAATGAAATTTTAAAATTTTATGATATAATGATTCCAGTTCCGATGGATAAAATTAAAAAGCTTAAAAGAGGCTATAATCAAACAGAACTTATAGCAAATATCATAAAAAAAGAAAAGAAATTAACAGTAAAAGCTGATGCTATAAAGAAAATAAAACCTACAAAAACTCAGAGCAAATTAAATTTTTTTGAAAGACAAGAAAACATAAGAGAAGCTTTTTTTATAGAAAACAAAGAAGCCATAAAAAACAAAAATATAGTTTTATTTGATGATATTTATACAACAGGAGCAACAGTAAATGAAATTTCAAAAATACTAAAGCAGGTTGGAGCAAAGAAAATCTTAGTTTTAGTTATTGCTAAAGATTAAAATATCGGTTTTTACACCAAATAAAAATACCAAAACTAAAGGAGGATTAGATGGAAGATTTAGTAGAAAGCATATTAGATTATGTAAGAGCAGATTATACAGACTATGCCATAATGATAAATGGTGAATGGGGTAGTGGAAAAACTTATTTTTGGAATAATAAAATAAGAAATAAAATAGATTCATTATCTTTAAATGGAAAAAAATATTCAACTATATATATGTCTTTATATGGAATTTCTAACTTAGAAGATATAAGCAAAAAAATATTTATTGAAACTACTCAATTAATGGATAAAGACATGAAAAAATATATGATGGCACATGATACAACATCTATTCCAGAGTATGCTAAAACAGGGCTAGATATGGCACATCTTTTTGGAGCAAAACAAACTGGAGATAAATTTGATTATGGTCAATTTTTCTCAACAGATGATAAGGTTTTATGCTTTGATGACTTAGAGAGAGCAAACGTAGATGTTATAGATATTTTAGGATATATTAACAATTTTGTTGAGCATGACCACATTAAAACAATTATTATTTGTAATGAAAAAGAGCTTGCAACAAAACTTAAAAGCTCTAACTTAGAGATGAAAACTTTTATAGCAACATATCTTTTAGATAAAGAAGGAACTCTTTTAAATGCAGATAAACCACTAGTTGAAAAAATTACTGAGAAAATTGAATATATATTTGACAAAGCAAATGATTATGAAAGAATAAAAGAAAAACTTATTGGTGAAACTTTTGAATATGCTCCACAGTTTAGCTATATAATTAATGGACTTTTAATGAGATATGAGTCAAATCCAGATTTAATTAGATTTTTAAGAGAACACACAAATTTAATTACAAATACTTTTATAAAATCTGGAACTAGAAATTTAAGAATTTTGAAACATGCTTTAAACGATTTCAAAAAGATTTATGAAACAGTAAATAAATTTTATCCAAACACAAATTTAAGAGTTTTACAAACTATGCTAATATTTACAATTGCTGTATCTTTTGAAATAAAAGCAGGAAAAATTACTAAAGATAAATTTGTAAATATTAATTCAAATGAAGAATATAAAGCAATATTAGTTTCTTCAAGAGTTTTAATGGATAATAGACAATTTTATATAAAAGAATTCGATAACAACTATTATTTCAATTTTAAATCAGAATATAGATTCTTCAAATTCATAGAAATGTATGTAAGAGACAGAATATTTGATATGAAAGTATTCAAACAAGATATGGAAATGATAATTGAAACAATAGATACAGAAAAACTACCAGGATATAAAAGACTACTTATTGAAGAATATTGGAAAATATCAGATGACCAATTTCCAGCAGTTATTGAGGAAGTAATTGAAAATGTGGAAAATGGAGATTTAACACTTATTGAACTTGTTAAATTATTTGCATATTTTAGCTATTTTTCAAGAAAAAATTTAATTCCTTATGATATGCCAACAATAAAAGAAAAATTTTTAGAAGGAATGGATTTAGTTGCAGAAAAATCAGAATATTGTAGCAATATATCAGAAGAACTTTCAAGAATAGGAATTGATGTTGGCGAAGACATGAAAGATATTTTAAAACATTTCCATGAACTTAATAAAGAATTAAAGAAAAAAATGTATAAAGATAAAGCAGAAGAAATATTTAAATGTATACCAATGAAAATGGAAGTATTTTATGACAAGTTTACTTCTGAATGTATGGAAAAACCAATATTAAATTATTATGATACTTATAAAATGGTACAGAGAATTACTTGTGCAAGCAATGAAGATATAGTTAAAATAAAAGAAATGCTATTAGATAGAGCAAGAAAAAATAAATCACAATTGTCATCAGAATTAGATTTTATGGTAGATTTAAAATCAGAGCTTGAAAAATATTATAAAGATAAAGAAACAAGTATAAAAACAGTTATGATAAAAGAATTTACAGAAGATTTGCAAACAATAATAGATATTTATAGTGATATGCCAAAGAAAACTATATTTACAAGAAAAAAGTAGATGAAAATTAAAGAACAAAATACTTTTTTAAGAAAGGAAATAATATGTTTAAAATAGGTTGTCATTTATCTGCATCTAAAGGATATCTAGATATGGCAAATGTTAGCGAAAAAATCGGAGCAAATACTTTTCAATTTTTTACTAGAAATCCTAGAGGCGGGCAAGCTAAAGATATAGATGAAAATGATGTAAAAGCATTTTTAGAAAAAGCAAAAGAAATTGGAATAGAAGTTATTTTAGCACATGCACCATATACATTAAATTGTGCTTCAAGCGATGAAAAAATTAGAAATTTTGCTAAAGAAACGATGAAAGATGATTTAATGAGAATGGAATATACTCCAAATAATTTATACAATTTTCATCCAGGAAGTCACGTTGGACAAGGTGCCGATGTAGGAATAAAATATATTATTGAAATTTTAAATGAAGTATTAAAGGAAGACCAAACAACAACTGTTTTATTAGAAACTATGGCTGGAAAAGGTTCTGAAATAGGTAGAAATTTTGAAGAACTAAAACAAATTATAGACGGAGTAAAATTAAAAAATAAACTTGGTGTTTGCTTAGATACTTGCCATGTAAATGATGCAGGATATGATATTGTAAATAATTTAGATGGTGTACTTGAAGAATTTGATAGAATTATAGGACTTGACAAATTAAAAGCTATTCACATAAACGATAGTAAAAATCCACTTGGAGCACACAAAGATAGACATGAAAAAATTGGAGAAGGCACAATTGGAATAGAAGCTTTTGAGCGAATTATTAATCACGAAAAATTAAGAAACTTACCATTTTTCTTAGAAACACCAAATGAATTAGATGGATATGAAAAAGAAATAAAATTATTAAAAAATTTATATAAAAATTAATAAATTTTTAAGGTTAATTTAAGAATCATCGTATAAAATTATTTCATACTAAAGAGAAGGGAGAGATGCGATGGTTCTTTAATTTTATGTACAAAAAGAAGAATAACAAAAAAATAAATAAAATCCCCAAATAAATAAAAAAAGAAGGTTCTTATTTAATAAGAATCTTCTTTTTTTCGCTTCTTATAGTACATATATATTATTTTTCTAAGTTACTTGTTGTCGCAATCTTTTTATTAAAAATCTTAAATTTAAAATAATAATAATAAAGATTGCTCCAATCGCCCTTCGCTTACGCTTCGGTTGGTCGCTACGCGTAACTTTAAAAAATAATATATATGTACTATAAGAACGTTATATATAAATATTATGAAAAACTATAAAATTTATTATTTATAAACTCTATAAATTTATATAAAATACCAGAATTTAAATTTACAAAATATCTTTACAAATATATGTAAAATTGATAAAATATGAAAAAATTTAAAGGAGATAAAAAATGAAGCATGTAATTGATATTAAGGATTTATCCGTTGAAGAAATCGATAGTTTGATTAAAGTAGCTAAAGATATTATCAATCACAAAGAGAAATATTCTCATAAATGTGATGGTAAGAAATTAGCTACTTTATTTTTTGAGCCAAGTACTAGAACAAGATTAAGTTTTGAATCAGCAATGATGGAATTAGGTGGAAATGTAATAGGATTTTCAGAAGCCTCATCAAGTTCTGTTTCAAAAGGAGAAACAGTAGCAGATACAATAAGAGTTGTAGGATGTTATAGTGACATCATAGCAATGAGACATCCAAAAGAAGGAGCTCCTTATGTTGCATCAATGAAATCAGAAGTTCCAATTATAAATGCTGGAGATGGTGGACATAACCATCCAACACAAACTTTAACAGATTTACTAACAATAGAATGTGAAAAAGGAAGACTAGATAATTTAACAATAGGACTTTGTGGAGACTTAAAATTTGGTAGAACGGTTCATTCTTTAATAACAGCTATGTCAAGATATAAAAATATAAAATTTGTACTTATTTCACCAGATGAATTAAAGCTTCCAGAGTATATTAAAAAAGATATTTTGGAGAAAAATAATATAGAATATGTAGAAACAAAAAGTATGGATGAATATATGAAGGATTTAGACATCCTTTATATGACAAGAGTACAAAGAGAAAGATTCTTTAATGAAGAAGATTATGTACGTTTAAAAGATTACTATATTTTAAATAAAGCAAAATTAGAAAATGCTAAAAAAGATTTATGCATTTTGCATCCATTACCAAGAGTTAATGAAATTTCAACAGATGTTGATGATGATCCAAGAGCTTGCTATTTTAAACAAGTAAGATATGGAAAATATATTAGAATGGCATTAATTTTAAAATTATTGGAGGTAAAATAATGAATATAGATAGTATAACAAACGGATATGTAATAGATCACATTAAAGCAGGAAATGCAATGAAAATATATGAGCTTCTTAATTTAAATAAACTAGATTGTCAAGTAGCAATTATAACAAATGCAAAAAGCCAAAAAACTGGAACAAAAGACATTATAAAAATAGATAAAGATATAGATATCGATTTTGAAACCTTAGGATTTTTAGACCATAATATTACTGTAAATATAGTAAAAGACAGCAAAATAATTGAAAAAAGAAAATTAGACTTACCAGAAACTATTATTAATGTTGCAAAGTGCAATAATCCAAGATGTATAACTTCAATAGAAAAATATTTAGATCAAATTTTTGTTTTAACAGATAAAGAAAATGAAGTTTATAGATGCAAATATTGTGAAATGAGTTTAAAAAACAAAGAATAAATAATCATTGAAATTTTTATAATTTACAAAAAAATGTATATTTTTTTCCTTTTTTGTCATACTAAGAATATAAAAACAAAATAAGGAGGAATTTATGAAAGCAACAGGAGTAGTAAGAAGAATAGATGATTTAGGTAGAGTGGTTATTCCAAAGGAAATTAGAAAAGTTCACAGAATAAAAGAAGGAGATCCACTTGAAATTTTTACAGATAAAGAAGGAGAAATTATATTAAAAAAATATTCTCCAATAGGTGAACTTACAGAATTTGCTTCAACTTATGCAGATACTATATCAAAAACAACAGGGCACATTGCTTGTATTACAGATAAAGATACAGTTATCGCGGTTGCTGGTGGACCTAAAAAAGAATTTTTAGAAAAAAACTTAAGCAAAGAGCTAGAAGAAGTAATGGAAAATAAGGAAATTTTCAAAAGCAAAGAAAATAATGAAATTGCTATACCTATAACTCAAAATGAGGGAAGAGAAAGAATTTATAATTCTCAAGTTATATATCCAATAATCACAGATGGTGATGTTGTTGGAAGTGTTATACTTCTTTCAAAAGAACCTAATCAAAAAATGGGGGATGCAGAAGATAAAGTTGCACAATCAGCAGCTGGATTTTTAGGAACTCATTTAGAAATTTAATAAAATATTGCTTTAGATTGAAGTGAGCCCAAACTATTAGGAAAAAGCCTAGTAGAAAGGGTTCATTTTTAATCTTTAATTACTAATTTATATTATCAAATTCTTCAAATATATTTTGTATCTAAAATGTATTATTAATGTAACATAAAATTTATAGTAAAAAATGTAAAGAAATGTTAAAATCAATAAAAAATGAGTGATAAATTCATTTTAGGGAGGACAAAAATATGGGAATTAATATAAAAGAACTTGAAGAATTAGCGGGAAATGGCGATGTAGGAGCTATTTTTGAACTTGGAAAAGCATATTTCGAAGGAAACGGAGTAGAAGCTAACTTCGAAAAAGCTAGAGGATATTTCGAAGTTGCAGCTGAAAGAGGTTCTCAAATTTCTAATTATTACTTAGGAAAAATGTATTATAATGGAAATGGTGTAGCAACAAATCATTTAAAAGCAAAAGAATATTTTGAAAAATCAGCTTCAGCAGATAATGTATTTTCTACATACTATTTAGGAAAATTATATTACTGGGGAGATGGAGTTGAAAAAGACTACAATAAAGCAAATGAATACAAAAATTCAATATTAAATAAACCACTATATACAAATCAAAACGCAGGACTTCAAGAATTCTATAGTGTAACAGATTTTGAAGGATTAACAAAAGACTTTGTAGATGAATTGCAAAACAAAGTTTTATCTGAATATAAAGGTTTATATGGAAAAGAATAGAATAAAATAATATATAACGAAAAGATTTGGATTAAAAAATTCAAATCTTTTTTTGTTCTTAAAAACACTTTATTAATATTTTTTATTTACATAAATACTTGAAAAATGTAGTAGTTTATAATATAATCTATGAAGTTATTTAAGAGAAATAAGGGGAGAAAATTATGAAAGCAATAGAGATTAGAAACAAGTATTTAAATTTTTTCAAAAATCATGGTCATAGTATTATACCTTCAGCACCAGTAATACCAGAAAACGATCCTTCTGTTTTATTTACTACAGCTGGAATGCAACCATTAGTACCATATCTTTTAGGACAAAAGCACCCAGCGGGAACAAGATTAGCAGATTATCAAAAATGTGTTAGAACAGTTGATATAGATGAAGTTGGTGACAATCGTCATTTAACTTATTTTGAAATGCTTGGAAATTGGTCTTTAGGAGATTATTTTAAAGAAGAATCAATAGCTATGAGCTATGAATTTTTAACAAAAGAATTAGAAATTCCAGCTGAAAAAATATCTGTTACATGTTTTGCAGGAGATGATGATTGTAGCAAAGATGAAGTTGCTTATTCTGCATGGAAAAAAGCAGGAATTCCAGATGAAAGAATTTATTTCTTTGGTAAAGATGATAACTGGTGGATAGCAGGAGAAGAAGGACCTTGCGGACCAGATACAGAAATGTTTTATGATACAGGAAAACCAAAATGTTCTCCAGAATGTAATCCATCTTGTGATTGCGGAAAATATGTAGAAATTTGGAATAATGTTTTTATGGAATTCTATAAAGATAAAAATGGTTATTCAAAACTTGCTAAACAAAATGTTGATACAGGACTTGGACTTGAAAGAATGACAATGCTTTTACAAGGTAAAGAAACTCCTTTTGAAATAGAATTATTCTCACCAGTTATGGATGAATTAGTAAAATTACAAAAGGTTGACAACATTCAAAGTAGAAGAATAGTTGCTGAACATTTACGTTCTAGCATTATGATTATAAATGATGGTGGAAGACCAAGTAATGTAGATAGAGGATATATTTTAAGAAGATTACTTCGTAGGATGACAAGACACTTAAATAAACTAGAAATAGATTTAGAAAAATTAGGAGAAATAATTGATATATCAATAGATGCATTAAGAGAGTTATATCCAGAATTATTAGAAAATAGAGAAACTATAAAAAGTGTAATAATCGAAGAAAAAAATAAATTTATTAAAACTCTTCAAAATGGAGAAAGAGAGTTTGAAAAACTTGCAACTAGAACAAAAAATAGTGGTAAAAAAGTTCTAGAAACAGAAGCCGTATTTAATCTATATGAAACTTATGGATTTCCACCAGAAATGACAGAAGAGCTTGCTAAAGAAGAGGGATTAGAAGTTGATATGTCTGATTATCAAAGACTATTTAAAGAACATCAAGAAAAATCAAGATTAGGAAGTGAGCAAAAATTTAAAGGTGGTTTAGCTTCAACAGGTGAAATAGAAACTAAATATCATACAGCAACACATCTTTTAAATGCAGCTTTAAAAGTAGTTTTGGGACCTCATGTTCATCAAAAAGGAAGCAACATAACAGCTGAAAGAATGAGATTTGACTTCTCTCATGGAGCTAAAATGACAGATGAAGAAAAACAAAAAGTAGAAGATTTAGTTAATGAATATATTTCTAGAGACATTAAAGTTGAAAAAATGGAAATGAAAAAAGAAGAAGCATTGGCTATGGGAGCAGAAGCTATGTTCTTAGACAAATATGGTGATGTTGTTACAGTATATAAAATAGGAGATGTATCTTTAGAACTTTGTGGTGGACCACACGTTGAAAGTACTGGAAAACTAGGACATTTCAAAATTAAAAAAGAAGAGGCATCATCTTCTGGAGTAAGAAGAATTAAAGCAATTCTAGAATAAGAAATATTTTCTTAAAATTTTAAAAATATTTTCTTAAAATTTCAAAAAAAAAATGTCAATATGATATAAAATATGTTATAATTAATATATAGGTATATATTAAAAGTAAGGAGATAAAAATATGTTAAATAGTAAATATAGTAATATTTTAACAATGGTTTTGGTAGTCCTTATAGTTGGAATAATAGGAATAATAGGTTATTTTGGATATGACTTACTTCATACAAAAAAAGTAAATACTGATGCACAAGATACACTAGATGAATTTAGTAGAGCTATTGAAAGAGAAACTGTTCAAAATACAGATAATAGCAACACATTAGAAAATGTTACAAATCCATTAGATTTACTAGGAGAAACTGAACCACAAGAAACAGTAGAAGAAACTGAACCAGAAAAAGTTTATATGGAAAATTATGAAGTTAAAGGAAGAATACAAATACCAAGAACAAAAGTAGATTATCCTATTCTAGAAACAGTTACAAAGAAAACTTTGGAAATAGCAGTAGGTATAGCTTATACCACAGCTGAAAATGATCAATATCCATTAAATGAACCAGGAAATACAGTAATTTATGGACATAACTTTAGAAATGGTTTGTTCTTCTCAGATAATAAAAAACTACAAAATGGAGATAAAGTTTTAATAACAGATGTAAAAAATAGAACAACTACATATATCATTTATAATATATATCAAACAGATGCAAATGATGCAAGCTTCTTTACTAGAGATACAGAAGGAAGAAGAGAAATATCATTGCAAACTTGTACAGACGATAGCAAAGCAAGAATAATTATATGGGCTGCAGAGGAAGGAACTGTACAACCATAAAAAAATAGATTTTAAAGAGTTCAAAGAAATTTGAACTCTTTTTTTTGTATTTATTAGCTTAGTAATATAAAGAATTATAGATAACCCATCAAAAAAATGATAGAATTGATGCAACTAATTTAAACGTCCAAAATATCTAATAAGTATACTGATGAAAATATGGAGGTATAGTTTTGGAAGAACTCGTAGAAAAAGCCAAAAAGAATGATGAAGAAGCATTTAATAAACTTATAATACTAGTGCAAGAAGAAATGTATTTGATAGCAAAAAGCAAATTAAAAAACGAAGATGATGTAGCAGATGCAATTCAAGAAGCAATTTTATTGTGCTATAAAAATGTAAGAAAATTAAGAGATAACAAATTTTTTAAAACTTGGCTAATAAAAATTTTAATAAATGAATGTAATAAAATTTATAAAAAGCGAAAGAAAAACCATGTATCTTATGAAGAAGAAAATATAGAAAATTACCTAAAAGTAGAAGAAACTAACTTTCAAAATATTGGTTTTGATATTTTAATAAGAAATTTAAGAGATGATGAAAAATTAATACTAAGCTTATATTACTATTCGGAATACTCTACCAAAGAAATCAGTAAGATTTTAAAAATAAAAGAATCTACAATAAAAAGTAAAATATTTAGAGCAAGAGAAAAACTTAAAAATCAGTATAAGGAAGGAGGTTATTATGAATAATATTGACATTATTATAGAATGTGTAAAAAATAATCACATAGAAATACCAGCAAAAGTTCAAAATAGAATAAATTACACATTACAAAACAAAACTAAAAAAGTAAATTATTTTAAAAGATTTGCTGTTGCAGTAGCCTCTTTATGCTGTGTTTTGCTGGGAAGTTTTGGAGTTTATGCAGTAACAGGAGGAACAATAGAAGGGATTCCAGCATTAGATTGGCTTGGCATTAAATTTTCAGATAAATATGTTGACTATAAAAAACCAGTTGAAGGTCAAAAAATGGTTTTCGAAAATACAAGTGTTGAGCTTACATCAACTGTATGTAATGAAGGTTTAACAATATTAGAATTTGACTTAAAATTAAGTAATGAAGATAAAGAAAAATTGAAAATAGGCAAAAGTGTTGTTACAGAAGAGCAAGCAAAAGAACATGAAGAAGAAAAAAATAGATTAAAAAATAAAGTTTCACTTGAATTAAAAGCGAAAAAATATGCTCAAGAATCTAAAGATAATAAAGAATTAGATTATAATAGTATTGTTGTTTCAGAAAGTGAAATAAACGAAGAGTATGAGAAACAATTAGAAGAATTAGATAAGGGATATAAATGGAGAGAAAATACAACTTATATTCCAGTACTTTCGCTTAATTATGATCAAAAAGGTGGACAATATAATTACAATATATTTGCTCCAAACACAGATTGGTACGCAAGTATTTTTATAGATGATGAACCATACTATATTAGAAACTTTGAAAAAGTAGAACAAGTTAATGAAAATGAATATAAGATTTATGTTTTGTATTTCATAAGTGATGAAATTTTAAATGGAAAAAATGAATTTAAAATAACTTTAAAAAACAACAAATTATTAAATTTAGCAAATGTTACAAATACTTCTTGGAGAAATGATTGCCAAGGCTTTGCAAGAAATACAGATGCTCAAATGCTACGAGTAGAAGATTCTTATATAATAGATTTACCAAACGATTTTACTGTTAATGTTTCTAAAGATGATATTTTAAAAGATAGTATTGTTATGGAAAATTTAAATATAAAATCTGAATTTAGAAATATTACACAAACAGTTGAAAAGGTTGTTGTATCTCCAATTCAAACAATTGTAAGAATTAATCATTCAGCAAATAAGCAATCTTCGAAAGCTTTCGCAAATAAGTATGATGATCCAAACATAGAACATTTGCCTTTTCCTAGAGAGTATAAAGTTTATGATGATAAAGACCATGAGTTAGATTGTTTCTCTTCATTTAATAAAAGCACATTAATTTATTCTGATGGAACTAGAGAAGATTATGATACACATGATATACCAAATAAAAAATATGATAATGCAACTTGGGAACAAATTGAATATTTGCTAATAGAAAATAGTGATACAAAATACTTAAAAATAGTTCCAGTAGAAAACATTGTAAATCCAGTAGATGGAGAAGACAAATTAAGAAGTGGATATGAAATGGAACCACTTATAATTAATTTAAAATAAGTACATGAAATAACTTAATATGATATAGCTAAAGTATTATCGAAAAGTAAATAAAATTTGAAGGAGAAAATTTATGAAAAAAGCAATAATCGGTGTAGTAGTAATAATTATAATAATTTTTGGATTATTATTTTTCCAAAAACCATTAAAAGAAAAATTTTTAAGTACGAATAGCAATGAATTATCACAAGAAAACAACAACGAAAATACTGAACCAAATGCAATCAAATGTGAATATATAGTAGAAAGAAAAGAAATATCTACAAGTAAACTTTATAGTATTGATGGGCATAGCTCATATTATGAAGTAGATTTAATGCAAAATGATATGATTTGGAATAATGAATGTGCTTTATATCATAAATTAATAACTAATAAAGAAGATTATGATAAATATAACGAAAGAATAGAATTACCAGAAATTGATTTTAGTAAAAATTTTATTGTTGTTATATCAGATGAAAATTTAAAACAAGCAGATGAGGTAGATTTACTTATATATGAAGTAGTTGCAGATGATACAACAACACATATAAAAATGAGACAAAGAGAAAATCCAGTTGTTTACACAGATGAAGGTTCATTAAGATCAAGTTCAGACGACAGAATTTATTATAGTGATAATAATGTTTTTTGGGCTGTTGTAGATAATTCTCAATTAAGAGATAAAGCAGATGTTACTATTGAACATTAAAAATTATTTATTAAAAAAGTATTGACAAAAATGGGTTACAATTGTAAACTAATTATAAGGTAAGTTACAAATGTAACTCATTTATTTTATTCGAATAAAATTTAAAAGAGAGGAGAGTACAATTTTATAATTGTACGAAATATAATATGCAAGATAAATTTGATATAACAGATGCTGAATTAGAAATAATGCAAGTACTTTGGAGCAAAGGGGAAAGTACACTTACAGAAATTATAACAGAATTAAATAAAACTAAAGAAAGAAATAAAAATACTGTAAAAACATTACTATATAGATTAGTTGACAAAAACACAGTTAAATCTAAAAAAGCTACAAGTCAAGGATTTTTATATAGTGCAACAATTACAGAAAAGCAATATTTAACTAAAGCAAATAAATCTTTTTTAAAAAAATTATATGAAGGAAGTGTAGAAAAACTTTTGCTAAACTTTGTTGAAGATAAAACAGTTTCAAAAGAAGAGCTAAAAAAATTAGTTGATATGTTAGAAAGCGAGGAATAAATATGTTCCAAGAAATTTTAAGTAAAATATATTTTATTTCACCTCTATTTTACAAAGTACTATATATGACAATAGTTGGAAGTTTAGTAGGAATAATAGTTTATTTTATAAGAAATTTATTTGATAAAAAAATATCTGGAAAGTGGAAATGTATAATGTGGTGCATAGTTTTACTTGCTTTAGTCCTTCCTATCAGATTTGAAATAAAAACTAATAAATTAACTATGCAAAACACTGTGGTAGATAAAATAGAAGAAATAAAATACATACCAAGCACTTTAGTAGAAACAAATGAATTTAATGATTCCAGCAATGTAGAAGCAAATGAAAATTTAGATATTCAAAAAGAAGAAAGCAATGATTTTATAGAAAATCAAGATATCGCTGAAACACAAGAAAATATTGATAAAGGTTATGCTAAAATCAATCTTAAAAATATAGTTCTAAATTATATTTTGCCAGGCATTTGGCTTGTTGGAGTTATTGCATTTATTTTAACATTTTTAAGTGGTATAAGAAAAATAAGCAAGAAAAATTCAAGAAGAGAATATAGAGATGAGCGATTAAGCAGTATTTTAGAAAAATGTAAAGCAGATTTAGAAATTAAAAGAAAAATAAAAATAATTTTACAAGATTATAAAAAAGTTCCAAGTATATTTGGAATATTTAATCCTGTAATATTAATAAAAAAAGATTTATTAAATGAAAGTGATGAAACAATACAATATATTTTTCTACATGAATTATCACACTATAAAAGAAAAGATATTTTATTTAATTTTTGCTTATTATTAGTTTTGTCAATTCATTGGTTCAATCCAATTGTGTGGTTTTTATTTAAAAAAATTAGACAAGATATGGAAATTGGAGCAGATGAATTGGCTTCAAAGAAATTAAATAAAGAAGAGAAAAAACAATATGGAATGGTTTTAATAAATCTATTAAGAAATAGTATGCAAGAAAACTATACAGCAAGTATGCTTTGTATGTCTGACACAGGAAAAAATATGGAAAGGAGAATACTTATGATAAAAGGAAAAACCAAAAGTATTGTCTTAAGTGTATTAGTTGTAGTTATAGTTTTTGGAATAATTGCAGGTTTTGTGTTTGTAAAAACAAGTAATACATCACAAAATGCAGATGTATTAGAAAATAATTCGGAAGAAAATCAAGAACAAAATGAAGAAGTAACAAATGAAGAAACTGTAAATGAAACTAAAGTGATAGAGGAATCTAGTAATGAAAATAATAATTCTAAAACTCAAAGCAATAAAATAACAAAAGTAGGAAATTTATCTTTAAATTTAACAGGATGTGAGTTCTTTTCAGAAGGACTTGCATGGGTGGCAGATGATAATAATAATGGACTTTATATAGATAAAGAAGGAAATAGAATTATAGAAGGAAATAATGGAGCAATAGGAACTACTTTTAGAAATGGACTTGCACGTGCAGTTAAAGATATAGGAAATAATAGCAATCATATTTATAAATATGGATTTATTAATAAAAATGGAGAGATTGCAATAGATTTTATTTATGATGACGCTTTTGACTTTTTAGATGGACTAGCCCCAGTGGAAAAAGATGGAAAAGCAGGTTTTATTGATACAAAAGGAAATTGGGTATTAGATGCACCAGAAGAAAAAATTCCAAATTATTTTTCAGAAGGATTATGTGGAACATTTAAGAATAATAAATATGGATTTATAGATAAACAAGGAAATACTGTTATAGATTTTATATATAATACAGGCTCAATGTTTCATGAAGGATTAGCATGGGTTGAAAAAGATGGAAAATATTATTATATAGATAAAGAAGGAAATATTGTTATTGATATAAGTACTATTCCAGGAATAGAAACAGGAAAATCTGAAGAAAGTTATCCAAATGTTTTTTCAGATGGGTTGGCACTAATTCGTAGAAATGGAAAATATGCTTATATAGATAAAACAGGAAATGTTGTTTTAGAAAGTCCGTATTCAAAGGCTGGAAGTTTTTCAGAAGGCTTTGCTTGGTCATATAAAGATGGCAAATATGGTTTTATAGATAAGCAAGGAAATGTTGCTGTTGATTTTGAGTATGATAGTATTCAAAGTGATTTTTCTGAAGGACTTGCCGGAGTTGAAAAAAATGGAAAATGTGGATATATAAATTATGATGGAACAGTTATAATAGGAAATTTAAAATAAAAATTTTAAACTTAAGAGCACATCAAAAAAGAGTCAGCTGAAGAAAGTTAATTGTTACTTACTTCAATCTTGACTCTTTTTTACTATTATAACAATTTATATGAGCTATTTTTTTAAGAATTTTAGCATTTTTTCATAAATTTTTTCTTTTTTTACTTCTGCTTGCAAATTATTCTCATTAACAGTATCCTGTTTTTTTGTATTTTCTTTCTTGAAAACATCCACACTATATTTTTTCTTCTTTTCTTCATTTATAATTTGCATATCATATTGTTCTTTTGCTCTTATTTTTGCTTTCTCTTCAGGAGTTGCCCAATAATCTCTATATATATTTGCTAGTATTGCTTTTGTTTCAACTAATAATTCTTGTTCTTCAAAAGTTTTATTTATATCAACAGAAAAATGATAATTATTATCCATTTTAGCATAAAATGTATCAATCATAGTTTGTGGTATTTTATTAACACTTTCTTTTGGAACATATTTTAATATTTCCAATATTTCTTTGTATGCTTTAGGATAATTATTCTCCATCTACACTTACTCCTTTTTTCTGGTTTTCTTCTGCTTCAAGCTCTTTAACGTCTGCGTTTACTATTGCTTGTGCTTCTTCTTTTTTGGTAGTAGGTATATTTTCCGTATTTTTTCCTATTTCATTTGGAGAAATTTCAAAACTTGTTGTTCCAGTTGAACCAGTAGTATTAGCTATAGTAGTTGGTTTTGATTCACTTTCTTCTACTTGTTTAACATAAGTTATTGGAGGATATGTAAATTCTATTCCATATTTTTCCAATTTCTCTCTTGATTTTTTTAATTCTTCTCTAGGAAATTGTTCTGGTTGTAATGGTAATTTTAATGGTAATGCTGTTGGAGCATGGGATTTATTTGGAGTATCCATTTTTTCAAGTTCTTTTGTTCCAAATAAAATAAATCCATCAAAAAATTCAGTTGCTTTTAAATTTCCACTTACTCTATTAGGATTTCTCGTAACTCCCCATGTTGTATCTAAGCCATATGCTTTTCCATCAATATAAATTACATTATAAACATGACAAGGTCCGCCCATTAATCTACAATTTACATTCATTTTTGGATTATTTAACATTAACATTGCAATTTTTGAAAATGCTTGGCAGTGACCAATATGATGTTTTAACATTGTGCTAGCACTACTAAAACTTCCATAATCTCCTTCATGTATCCCTTCTGCACGATATGTTTTCCCAGCAGCATGTGAATTTTGTCCTTGAACATATTGCATATTTTTTTGCAAATAGTTAGCTACTAATACGATTTTATCTACAGGTGTTAAATCTGGAATTTTTTCTAACCACTCATCAATTTCTTTTTCTACTAACTCCATATTTTCTTTTGAAAAATCATTTGAATCAAGTCCAGATAAATTAATAGAAACTATTTCGGGGTTTGCTGGTACTTTATAATGTTCAGATTTTATTCCCCATTGAGAATATTCAGGTGGCACTTCAATATTATCATAAACTAATCCATCAAGTTCAATATTTGATCTATCTTTATTTTCAAAATCATCAATTAATAGTGCAGATAATTCTACTTTTGGTGATGATGTAGGCGAATCTATCGCTTCTTTTAAAATAGAAGAAAGATATTTAATATATTCTGGATTTCTTGCTCTGACTTGTATTTCTTTTAAATTTGGTGATAATTGTGGTGATAGTGATTTTTTTAAGATTTCGACCTTTTTTCTAATACTTTCTTTATCATCTTTATCTATGCTATCAACTTGTATTAATAATGTAGCTGTATCTTTTAATTTTTCTTCAGTAATTTCTTCAGTAATGTTATTCCAGTTACAAAATCTGGTATATAGTGTTATACCAACAACCCTTGGTTTTCTATCCGAACTGACACGATTACTAGAACTCATAAAATATTCCTCCTTTAAATAATTACTTAAGTTATGTAGCATATTTAGAAAGTAATACTAGAAATATTTCAGCTAATGCTTTAGCTTAAGCAGTTCATTTTACAAAAAATTATCATATTTAACTACTTCCAAAATTGTTTTAATGAAAGTGTAAATATGATAATTATTTTGGCTGGGCTGGCTAGATTCGAACTAGCGCGTGCCAGAGTCAAAGTCTGGTGCCTTACCACTTGGCTACAGCCCAATATTAAATTTTAGTGGGGTGGAAGATGGGACTCGAACCCACGGTCTTCAGTGCCACAAACTGACGCGTTAACCAACTACGCTACATCCACCATATATTAGGTGTTTTTACAACGCTATTTTATTTTAAAACAAAATTAGCTATTTGTCAATGTTTTTTAAGAAAAATAAAAATTACATTTTATTAAAAACAATTTTATGGTATACTAATATTATAATTTTCTATGAAATGAGGAAAAGCTAAACGTGTCTAGTATTTTAGAAAAAATTGCTATAAATAAAAGAAATATCATAATAGCAATAATTGCTTTAATATTAATAACTTTTTCTATTATATTAATTTCAAAAATATATGCTTATATAAGAGATAACGTAGATGTTTCAAATGCTATTCATGGTGTTATTATAGAAGAAAATGTAGTTTTTTATAGAAGCCCAAAAGAATCAAAATGGCGAGATATAAGAAATTTTGATTTGGGCGAATTTGTATATGTTTTAGAAACCAGAATAGATAAAAACGGGAAAGAATGGTATAAAGTAAAAGCAAAAGATAGAGTTGGATTTGTTTTAAAAGAAAAAGTAGATAACTTTAAATTTTCCGATGAAAATAAAAGAGTTTTGATGTCTGATGTTTCAAAGTTTAACATAATTTATAAGCACTTTAAAAATTCAGGAGAATATGCAGCATTTTTACTAAATAGTAATATGAATTATGCATATATAAGAATAGGTGGAAGAGGGTATGGTGAAGAAGGAAACTTCTATACAGACCCTAATTATAAGCTATTCATAGAAGCTTGTGAATATTTAAGAATGCCTTATGGATTTTACTATATAGATGAAGCAATAACTTTGGAAGAATTAGATGAAGAAGTTGAATTTGTTAAAAAAATATTAGATAAAAATAAAAGTTCTTTATGTTCTTTGCCACTAGTTATTGATGTTGAAGACCATGAAGGAGATGGTAGAGCAGATGAAATTTGGGAAGAAAGAGCAAGCCTTGTTTCAGAACTTGTAAATAAATTTAAAGAAAAAAATATAGAAACATTAATTTATAGTAATGCAAAAATAGCAAATGAATATTTATATACTATAGATTCTAAATTTTGGATAGCATATTATACTTTAGAAAATAAAATACCAGATTATTGGTATACAAATACAGACCAAGAGCCAGTGGAAAATGTAGAGTTTATGAATAAAGTAGTAGCTTGGCAATTTACAGAAAGTGGTGCTGGAGAAGAAATAGGAAAAAAGGTAGATGCAAGTTTAGTAGATAATTCTTATTTTAAAAAATTTGTGAAATAATTAACTGGGGGAAGAATGAGACTAAAAAAAATTAAAATTCTGATTTTTAATTTTATAATTTTACAGCTTTTATTTTTTAATATATGTTTTGCATATGAAATTTCAAATGAACGAATAAAGGTTGTGTTAAACGAGAATGATAAAATTCTTAATCATATTGAAGAAGAGCCAGAAGTTAAAATATATTCTGAATCAGCTATATTAATAGAAAAAAGAACAGGAAAAATTCTTTATGAAAAAAACGTTCATGATAAAAAGTATCCTGCGAGCACAACAAAAATATTAACAGCAATTATAGCTCTAGAAAATTGTGATTTGAACGAGACTCAAACTGCAAGTGCAGAAGCAATTAATTCGGTAAAATCTGGGTATTCAACAGCCAATATTCAAATTGGTGAAACATTTACAATAGGAGAACTTCTAGATGTTATGATGATACATTCTGCAAATGAAGCAGCAAACATAATTGCAGAACACATATCTGGAAGCATACCAGAATTTGCAAAATTAATGAATGAAAGAGCAAAAGAATTAGGTTGTTTTGATTCAAATTTTGTAAATCCAAACGGAATGCATGATGAAAATCATTATTCAACTGCATATGATTTAGCACAAATCGCAAGACACTGTATGAAAAATGAGAAGTTTAGAGAAATAGTAACGAAAATGGAATGTAGTCTTCCTACAACAGATTTATGGCAGGAAGAAAGAGTATTTAAAAACACAAATAGCTTAATGCTTTCAGATAATAGATACTATTATCCATACTGTAATGGAATTAAAACTGGATTTACAACACCAGCTAAAAACTGTTTAATTGCAAGTAGCAATAAAGACGGATTTGAAGTAATATCTGTTATTTTACATGCAGAATCAACAGAAGATGGATTAAGTGCAAGATATTTAGATACAATAAATTTATTTGAATATGGATATAATCATTACAACATAAATGACATTTTGGAAGAATATGATTTAATAGAATATAATAGTGATGGGCAAAAAAATAAAAGTATGATAGGAACGGTTTTTGATAATGGTATAAGAAAAGATAAAAATAATAAATCTAATTTAGATAATTGGATAAAAATTATTGCTGGTATTTTAATTATTCTGTTAATTGTTCTATATTATGTGCTACAAAAAGTTTTAAAAGCAAAAAGATTAAAGTTATTAGCTAGCAGAAATTATAAAAATACATTACTTTAATTATAAAAAATAGAGATTGAACTAAAAAATTCAAATCTCTATTTTTTATTTTATCACAATATTCTTTCTATTATAAATATTAAAATTAAAAGTTTTATTTTTCTGAATCGGTTTGGTTTGGAACTTCAAATAGTGTAGTTAATTTATTCTTTTTATCAAACATATTGTTAAATTGTAGATAATGATAATTTTCTATTAATTCAGAATAATCAGTTTGTTCTGAAAAGTCATGATATAAACCAGTTTTATCCATATAGCCATTTCCAGTAATAATAGGTATTTCAGCTCTTAATTCATCAAGAAATTCTAGATAAGGTGTTTTTTGTAAGTTTGCAACGTCAAGAAGCAAAGAAGCCAAATAATTAGCACTAATATCTGTTATATCTTTATATTTTTCAGTATCAATATCATAATTTGCCCAAATTATAAAAGGTGTAATATATTTTTTCTCAATAGCTTCTTTTGAAGTTGGATCTGCATAACTTTTTGAAAGAAGAGAATTGTAAAATTCATCTTCAACATAAGGTTGATGATCTCCAAAAAGCAAAATTATTGTAGGTTCTTCTTGATTTGAAAAATAATTAATTAAGTATTCTAAAGAACTATCTGCAATTTTTAAAAGAGATAAATACTGATTTAACTTAGGATAGATTCCATTTTCAGCAATTACAGAGCTTTGAAAGTTTTCATCTGTGTAACTGCCATGATTCTGCATTGTTAAAGTAAAGTTAAACATTTTTTCATCATCTTTTTTATTTTCATATATGTCTATAATGTTTTTATATGTACTTAAATCGCTAGGATATTCTCTAATATAGTCTAAATCTTTAAGTGTGTTTATATGAAGAAAAGTATTAAATCCAAGTCTAGGATATGCTAAATTTCTATTATATCCTTGTGGGTAGTAACAATGTATTGCGGTTGTGTTATATCCTTGCTCTTTTAAAATTGATGCAAGTGAATAAGATTTTCTTAAAACATATTGTTGATAAGGAACGGTTCTTTTAGGAACAAATGCCATAGAATTTGAAGTTAAAAATTCCCACTCACTGTTAGGTGTTGTTGCTCCAAAAATAGATACATGAAGATTTCCCTTTATAGTGTTTTCAGATAGAGAATTAAAGAATGGTAAATATTCTGTGTTTGTAGAAAAATCTCCTATTCTTTTAAGCTCTGCAAAAGATTCATTCATTATCGCAATAATATTTGGATACTCAAAATCTTCTTCGTGCTCCACGATTGGAACTTCTATTGTTTTAGATAAATCACTTACAGAATTTATATCGTATCCTTCAGGAGTATGTATTATAAGATTTCTAGATTGCTTAAAAAGACTAGCAATTAAGCCATTATTATGGTATTCCTCTTTAGGATCCCAATTTTCATCTAATTTAAATATTTCTATCATATTTGTAAAGTAAAATGCATAAGTAAATATTATAATAATAACTAGTACAGAAATTCTATAAATAATTTTAAATTTATTATTTTTAAAACTTGTAAAATTAACTTTTTTCAAAATTAAGAATGCAAGAAGGAAAAATATTATTCCTAAAATTAGCTTAAAAGATATGTGAAAAGTAAATGTTGGTAAAACAGTTAGGGCAACATTTAATGAAAAAATATCCCATGGAACTAACGGAGTGCCTCTAAAAGCTGTTAAAAAGTGATTTACAAAGCCTACTATAAAAGTAATAATTGTAGTAACATATAAACTAATTTTAATTTTTCCAGTAATAACATAAATAAATCCAATGATTAAATAAATAAGTAGAAAATTTAAAATCATTCTTCCACATTCAAAGATAAATTTTCCATTTGAAAAAAATTCGCTATATATGTAAATTAGAAGAGGTACAACAATTAAAGTAATAATTTTTTTAACAGTATCTTTACTAATTTTTATATTAAATTTTTTAAAATATTTTCCAAGCTTTTCCTTAATAACTTGTAGTTTATTTGACATTTTATTTCCCCTTTTAAAATTAGCTTGTAAATAAATTACATTTCTATTAAAATAATATAACATAAATTTTAATAAAAGTGAAGTAAAAAAGTTTTTAATTTTTAAAATTTTAAAACGCATGAAACACATGACTTTAAAGACTTTTTAAGGTAAAAAAGAAGTACACATAAAAAATTTATATAAATACAAATGTAATCATTTTGAAAAAATTCTGTGAATAAATTGTGTCGAAAAAAGTATTAAATATAGTTATTCACAGGGTTATCCACATTATCCACAATTAACTTTTTTCATAAATTAAGTTTTCATAAAGCAAATTTACTTAACATAAAATATTTTTTATATAAAAAATTAAATTATTGAATAATTTGTAAAACTGTGATATAGAAATATTATAGAAAAGCATATTTAGAAAGAGAAAGGAAATATTTTATGAACTATTATTTAGATTTTGATAATACTTTATATGAAACATCTAAGCTAACTGCAAGAATGTTAGAGAAAATTGCAAATTTTGTTTTAGAAAAAAGTGAAAATGTTGGCGAAGAAATATTTAATGAAGTAACTCAAAACTTTAATTCTACAACAGGCAATATTTTTCTATATGCAGAGAGCATTGCTGCTAAATATAATTTAGATAAAGATGAAATAAAATTACATATAAAAAATATAATTGACAATGGAGAGGATATGGTCTTTGAAGATGCTAAGAGATTTTTAGAAAGATTAAAATCTAATGGGCATAAAATAATTCTTTTAACATATGTTCCAGATGAGAAAAACAAAGATTATCAAAACGAAAAAATAATAGGCTCTGGTTTAAAAGAATATTTTGACAAAATAATAATAACATCAGAATATAAATTCACAATTGATTTAGACTATAAAAATGGAATTTTTATAGATGACGATCCTAGAGACCTATTAGGACTTTATGAAAAAAATCCAATTAAAGTTATAAGAATTAGAAAGAAAAATAATAAAAGATCAAAAATAGATATAGAAAATAAAGATATTCTAGAATATGAATCTTTTGATGATATTGAAATTTAAAAACATGAATAATTACACTGCATATATTGACTTTGATGAATAATTATTGTAAAATAAGTAACGTAAATTATATGAATTGCGTTGAAAAAGAGGAAATATATAATAAAAAAATTTAAAGTGAGTTTGTGCCAGTGAGAAACAAATAATTTTTAATATATTTTGGAACTTTGGAGCAATATTAATTAAGGTGGGTATTTTTAAAATACCAATTAGGGTGGAACCGCGTAAGTAGAACTTACGTCCCTAGCTTTATGCTAAGGATGTAAGTTTTTTGTTTTGCAAAAAACTTATCCTTAGAAAATATGAAGAAAGCCATATCTTCATAAAAAATAAAGAGGAGGTTTTAATTATGGTAGAATCAATGGAAAAAATTGTAAGTTTATGCAAGTCTAGAGGATATATATATCCTGGTTCAGAAATTTATGGAGGTTTAGCAAATACTTGGGATTATGGCCCTTTAGGAGTGGAATTAAAAAATAATGTAAAAAAAGCCTGGCTTAAAAAATTTGTGCAAGAAAGCAAATACAATGTAGGCTTAGATACAGCAATACTTATGAATCCAGAAACATGGGTAGCATCTGGACATGTTGGAGGTTTTTCAGATCCACTTATTGATTGCAAAGAATGCAAAACAAGACATAGAGCAGATAAACTTATTGAAGAATGGGCACATGCAAATGGAAGAGATATGATTGCTGATGGAATGTCAGATGAAGCAATGGTTAATTTCATAAATGAAAATAAAATAGTATGCCCAAGTTGTGGAAAATTAAATTTCACATCAATTAGAAAATTTAATTTAATGTTCAAAACATTTCAAGGTGTAACAGAAGATTCTAAAGCAGAAATATTTTTAAGACCAGAAACTGCACAAGGAATATTTGTAAACTTTAAAAATGTACAAAGAACAACAAGAAGAAAAATACCAATGGGAATTGCTCAAATTGGTAAAGCATTTAGAAATGAAATAACACCTGGAAACTTTACTTTTAGAACAAGAGAATTTGAGCAAATGGAGCTTGAATTTTTCTGCAAACCAGGAACAGATATGGAATGGTTTGACTATTGGAGAAAATATTGCAAGCAATTCTTATTAAATTTAGGAATTGAAGAAAAGAATATAAGATTAAGAGACCACTCTCCAGAAGAATTAGTTTTTTATAGCAAAGGTACAACAGACATAGAATTTGCTTTCCCATTTGGATGGGGAGAATTATGGGGAATTGCTGATAGAACAGATTATGATTTGTCAAGACATATGGAACATTCAAAACAAGATTTAACATATTTAGACCCAGAAACAAATGAAAAATATGTGCCATACTGTATTGAACCATCACTTGGTGCAGATAGAGTAACACTTGCATTTTTATGCAATAGCTATTTTGAAGAAGAGGTAGGAGAAGGAGATGTTAGAACTGTACTTAAATTACATCCATTTTTAGCACCTTATAAAGTTGCTGTTTTACCATTATCTAAAAAATTATCAGAAAAAGCAGATGAAGTATATACAGAGCTTTCAAAACATTTTATGTGTGATTATGATGAGGCAGGAAGCATAGGAAAAAGATATAGAAGAGAAGATGAAATAGGAACACCTTATTGTGTTACAATAGATTTCGACACATTAGAAGATGGATGTGTTACAGTAAGATATAGAGACACTATGGAACAAGTAAGAATTAAAATTGAAGAAGTAAAAAATTATATAGAAGAAAAAATAAATTTCTAAAAAAATTATTGGAGAAAAAAATGAATATAATATCTTCTAAAGAACAAGTAAGTCGTATGGCTGATGGAATTAATACAATTCTATCACTACCAGAAGAAGAATATAAAATGTTTATAAAAAGAATGTGGCCAAGTGAAAGCATTGAAGAATTACGCTTTTTTTATCTAACAGATAAATGTGAAATGCCAACAAACCCAACTCAAATAGGACTAGAAAAAATGCATGATGAAGATTATCATTTTATAGCCAGAGGATATTTTGGTGGAGAAAACTTTTCAATGCATGAAATATTGGAACATTGCAAAAGTATATTAAATAATTATCCTACAGACTCAATAGAATATTCTAGAATAAGTGAAATTATTCAATCAAGAGGTTTAGAAGCATTTAAACAGCTTTATTCTGATAAAAATGGTTTTAATTCTCAAGTAGTTGATAAAGCTTTTCAAATATTACTAGATGATGATATGCTTTCAAAATTTTTAAATTACAATGAAAATAAAGAAGCATTTGAAATTGAAGGAGAAGAAATATCACAACTTGATTATTTAAAAGTGTTAGGAAAAATTTTAGGAAAAAGAAATGACCAGGGCGAATTAAATTTAGAAAAAAGAATTTCAAAAGACTTTTTAATACCAGAATTTGAAGGAATAAAAAATAGATATTTTCAAATTTTAGATAATATAAATATGGATAGATTTTCAAATCCCAAATATACTTTTACAGAAGTAGAACGATTTGACGAAAAAATTATTAGAGAAGGAGATGAGCCAGATTGGGCAATTTCTCCAGAAGTTTATCAAGAAATTTTTCAAGATATGCCACAAGATTTATCTTTAGAAGAAAAAGCAATGTATATCTATTGCAAAATGTGTCAAGTATTTCAATATGATGAAGGATATGCCTATAAAAATAGATTAAATAAAGTGAATTATGAATCCACTTTTTCAAAAGAACATTTGGAAAGTTTAAAACCTGGAGACAAAGTTACATGCTATGATTTTGCAAGAATGTATGCAAAATTAATTAATGAACTTGATGGAGATATAACAGCTGTAATGATTTTACAAGGAATAAATGAAGGACATGCGTTAGCCGGATTTTATACTGAAAATGTATCAGCAACAGTTGAGGCTATAAATATTAACTCTAATACGGATGCTACAAATGATTTAATGAAAGCAAAAAATGGTATAAAATTAAGTGGAATAAAACCTATTTCTGATAGAAAAGGTATTTTAGAGAAAGCTATTAATAAAGTATATTCACAAATCTTAGGAGAAAAGCCAAAATCAATAAAAGAGTATATAGAACATTTAAGAAGCACTCAGCAAGAGCAAGATGTGCCAGAAGATATAGCTTTAAGATTACAATCTTTCTTAGAAGTTATGAAATCAAAACAAATATCTGGAAACGAGCTTACTCAAACTTTATGGGGAATAAATAAAACAAAATGGTTTAGAAATGCTCAATTAGAAATGGCATATTTAGGAGAATTAAGAGAAGATGAAAAAAGATACAAGCGTCACATTTTACTAAGACAAAAAGATAAAGAGGCAAGAGCTAATCCAAGAGAAGTATATTTAATAGATACAGATACTTTAGATTTTACAATATCTTCAGAAGAGGAAATTATTGCTAAATTAAATTCAGGTGAATTAATTTATGAAAGAAAAGATCATAAACTTCCTGGAATAGATAAGGAGGAAGATAGATGACTGAACTAAATGAATTAAAATTAATTAATGAATCAAACATAGTATATTTAAAAAAAGTAAATGCTAATTATGAAAGAAATGAAATAATAAAAAATATTTTAGAAGATGAAGCATGCTTTTTTAAAATGAGCAAAGATGATGCGTATTTAATTTTACAAGATATAGGAATTCTAAATGAGGAAGTTGAAAACACATATCAAAAATTAATATCATTTGATGAATTTTATAGATTATTTAAATGTAAGAAAATTGATTTAAATGATAAAGAAATAGTAATAAAATATCCAATTTATAATGCAGATGATGTATTTAAAAATTAAAACAATAAAAAATATATGCTTTGAAGTGCACATTTTTAAGCTCACTTCAAAAGCATATATTTTTTTGTTATTTTATTTCAGTTCCGCCCCATTCAACAGCTACAAACCCATTTCTTTCTGGTGTCGTTAATTGTTGTTCTTGCACTTTGATAGGTTTTTCTAAGCCTTTAAATGTCATTAAAACTCTTATAACCGTATCTGGATTCGGATTTATTTCTAATGGCATATTAGCATTTATTTCATCTAAGGTAGCAAATCTTATATAATTGTATTTATTAGCTTCCAATTTTGGCAACCAATAAACAATAAATTCCTCGGATTCTCTTTCTGTTAGTCCTAGAATGTCCAATTTTTCTTCTAAAAATGTTGCAACATCTTTTCCTTTAACTATAAATCCATCATTTTCAACTTTAAAATTTACACTGCTTTCACATTCATAATATAATGAGTATAAATTTCTATTTGTTGATAAATCTATTAAGGAACCATCTTCTTTTGCTAATACATTCCAAGCAGTAGTATATTTAGGATAAGAAACTGTTATCATATCATCATGCAATAACTTTACTGAAACTTCTTCTTCATTTGCTGGATATAAATATATTATTGGTTTATCAATTGATGAATTTGGCATCATAATAGCAATAAAGGTAATGAAACCAAAGAATATTACTATTAAGACTAATATTCCTATTACAATTCTAAAAAATATTTTTTTAATTGGTTTTTCAGTTTTTGATTTATTATCAACTTTCTTATTATGACTTATTACAAACATTGAAACAATTATTATTACTGCTATTAATATAACAAATGTAGTAACAAAAAAGATGTCAAAATCTATTTCAAAACTATTATTCGTTGTTTTTCTATAAATATCAAAATCAACATGATTAATACTTTTATCCAATACTATAAAATTAATATCGGTAATAGGTGCCAAATCGCCACCATATGTATGAAAATCATCTTCTATATTAACAGTTATTTGCGTATCTTCTTGAGTTACACTAACTATTGAATAGTCATGATTAGAAGAAGAGTAATCACTCATTTGAACTGCTAGATTATTATTTTCAAAAAAATTGTCATTAAAATAAGTTAATGCTGGTTGATTATTTACAGTTATTTTATCTAGCAAAGATGTTTGATCTTGTTCTTGTACTTCAGTAGAATAACTAGACTCTGATGACGCAAAGTATTTTAGTAGGTACGTTTTCAATTCTTCATTAGAAGTTACAAAAAAATTTTCTAAATTATCGCTTCCATAACCACTTGAATGTAATACGGTATATTTTACATTAGATTTTTTAGGTATTTTCTTTGTAAAAGTATCTGCATATAAAGTTGTTGTACTTGTTGAGCCTGTAGTTGATGCAACGTAACTATGTGGTGCAATTAATATGTGTTGTATAAAAAATATTATTCCAAAAATAATAGCTAATACAGCTATAATAATTAAAATAGTTTGCATTAAAGTAATTTTTTTTATCTTTTTTTCTTTCAATTTTTAACCTCCTGTATCTTTAGTAAACTTATAATGGCATATTAGTGCTTTCATTCATGTTATTCTCCGACATCTCGTCCTTCTTTTTGTTTATGTATTAGAGCTTCTGCTTCAGAAATTGTTTTAGCTTCTGCCTCTAATGAAGACAATTCTTCTTCTTTTTTACCTAGTTCAGTTTTTTGATATTCTAAAAAATTTCTATGTCTTCTTAAAGCTTCTTTACTTTCATAAAATGTATCCTCTTCGTCACAATATACAAGCCCTAGATCTTCAACTGCTGTTTCGTAATCGAATGAACTCTCATTTACCGTATAAGTAGGATTAGATTCACTTTCCAACTCAGGATTTTCTTTAAGAAACTTATGAATAGGAATAGATATTATGTGCCACTTATTTAGATATGCAAAAAGTATTTCTGATTTAGATTTATATTTATTACATGGTATATCTTGCATTCTAAAATCAGATATTTTACTTAGAAAAAAATTTTTTACCTCGTCAACAGTGGTTTGTTCTGTTATAGGCATATGTAAATGTATAACTTTACCACTGTCATGCTCATAACACATTTCGGCAATTCCTTCTTTAATTTTTTGCTGTACTATCTTTTTATTTTCTTCTGACAATTTATCATAGAAAATAGATAGCCACGCGGTACCATTAACATTCGTTTTATTTGCTGATGACATACAAGTTAATATGTTTTTATCATATAAACTTTCTACAACTTCTACTAATGGTTCTTCAATAAAATCTCTTAAATTTTCTCGTGTAATCGTTTCTGAAGATTTCAGTATTTGTTGAACTTCTGATACTTTTTTCATATTCATATATTATCTCCATTCTTTTTATTTATTTTAATATATCATTCAATTTATTATTTTACAATATATTAGTCATTAATATTATTTAGCAATATATATTTTTATATAATTTTAAATACAAAAAAACCTGAGATTTCTCTCAGGTTTTGGTGCAGATGGCCGGAATCGAACCGGCACGGATTATTCGTCCGCAGGATTTTAAGTCCTGTGCGTCTACCAGTTCCGCCACATCTGCATTCTTGAACTGACAACAGTTATTATACTATCTAAAATTTTATATGTCAAGAACTTTTAAAAAAATAAATTCATATTTTGAGCATTTTTTATTAAAATTTTTAGAAAATTATTTTATTTAAATTAGCACTTTCTATTTTTTTTAAAATAAAGAACCCCTCCCGTTTGGGAGAGGAAAAGAAATAGATTCTTTTTGGAAAAACCTAGCAGTAAAAGGATCTGCATATCATCCGCTCGTTCAACGGCTTTTTGACGGTGAAGACGGCGCCATCTTTGTAAATGGCATAGACCTTGTCTTCTGAATCGGTCGGAATTTCGACCATGCATACTGCTTCGAGCACGGTCAATTCTGGGCCACCTTGCCGTTTGAATTCGGATACGGCTTGCTTAGCTAGACTTTTTTCCATGATCAATCCCCCTTAATCGATGATAGTTCCTGTTGTACTCGGCCGGTGCGATTGAGTTACTGTACTAGTACGTTACTACGTACAAAGTACTACTATTATACATAATTTTACATAAAAAGTCAACAATGTCATTATAAAACTGACAAATACTTGTAACAACAGAATTTGCAAAAGTTGAAAGTTTACTTAAAAAGTGATATAATATATGTTAGGGTACATCGGTACTTTTATATATAACCTCCAGAGCGAAATACAATATGAGAAAGAGGGGAATTCAACAATGTTCGTTTTGGTCTTGGTCAGTCTCATGGACAGCGTGATTATTGAAAAAATAGCCAAGCTGCTCAAGCTCGCGAGTCCGATTACCGAAGTGCTGATCCCGTTGTTAACCTGCATGTTGCTTACGAGCGTGTTCAAATCAGCTTACGCAGCAACATCTGAGGAAAGCCGGGATGTGATTCAGCTAATTCGGGCGACGATTTTGACGATTGGAAAGGCGATTGGCGGAGCCCTAATGAAACTGGAACTCTGCATAGAACGACCGACGATAAGATTATTCAGGAGGCTTAGAGGCTTTTTCAACAAGGTATTGCCTCGAAGTGTTAGCGAACTGCTGGCAATCTTCCTGATTTCCATCATTTTGACCGCAATAATTTAAGGAGGGATTTTCAGAAACACAAGCGTATAGACCCGTTAGGCTACTAACGGGTCTGTGTTCATTTTATAAAACTGTGTTAATAATTGAATACAATTTTAATAAAATCTTTTTTTAAAATAATATAATAACTTCATATAATAAACTACAACTAAATTCTATTTACAATTTCAGAAATTAATGTTTTAGTTGTTATTTTATCACAAAATTGCGAGCTAAAATTTTTAAAATTTGAATTGATTTTTACCGAATTTATTGAACGAATAATAGCCCATTTTACATTATCTGGCTTTACATCATAAATTTTTGCAACATATGGATAAATTTCTTGTTTTAGATTTTCAAATAAATATTTATCTTTATTCATATAGGAATAAACAATAGCTTCTAAAAGATAATTTGTTCCGTTTAATTTAAAGTCAAAGTTAAGTTTTTCTAGAACCTTATAAACTTTTTTACGAGTAGTTCTATCACACAACTTTAATATAAAATTCTGAAATTGCTCATAAATATAAGAATCACTTGATTGCAAAGACAGATTTAACATATATTTAGAATTTCTTATATTAGTATTTTTATTGCAAAACATAACTTTATTTTCGATATTTTTTAATAAATGTTGAACTTGCGAATTTTTTAAATCCATTTCTGATAATACAACCATATTTATTTTGTAAGAACTTAAAGCTTTGTTAAATTCTTCTAAATTATCAAATATGCCAATTAATTTAATATTATTAGATTTAGAGAAAAGACAATTACAAGTTTTTTTAATTATTTCTAAATTATTACTATAGATTATTGCTTTATACATTTTATTTCTCCTTTATCATTTATATTAATAAAACAATTTAAATGATAAAAAAGTGACAAAAATTTTTTAAAATTTGAAGGTAACTAAAATGAATATTGAATTTAGTACGAAGAAATTAATTGATAATTACTCTAGTATGATTTTTCATATAGCATTAGGATATTTAAGAAACAAAGAAGATGCTGAAGACTTGGTGCAAGAAGTTTTTATTAATTATATTAAATACATAAAAAAGAATAATAAATTTACAGATGAAAATCACGAGAAATATTGGATAATAAGAGTAACGCTAAATTTGTGCAATAATCAATTAAAAACATATAAAAAGAAAGACAAATTTTATTCTAATGATGAAACATTACAAGAATTTAATTTTAATGAAGATGAAATTTGCCTATTAGATTGTATAAGTAAATTAAAAGCAAAATATAGAGACGTGTTTGAATTATTTTATATAAAAGAATTTAAAATTTCAGAAATAAGTAAAATTTTAAACATTAGTGAATCTAATGTGAAAACGAGACTAAAAAGAGCAAGAGAAAGCTTGAAAATGACTTTACAGAGTGGAGGTGACAATCAAAGTGAAAGATTTGGAAAAAGAAATTAATAATGTTAAAAATAAGATAAATAACATAGATTTAGATGAAAATTTTAAAGAAGAATTAAACCATAAACTTACATTAGAATATGAAAAAGAGAATAAAAATAATAAGAAGAAAATTTTTTATTTTCCCAAACAAGTTGTGGCAGCAATATTATGCATTGTGATTTTGTCAAGTTGTGTATTTGCAGATGAAATTGAACAATTTGTTTTAGGTCTTTTCCATAATACAGATATTAGTATTGAAGAGATTTTAGAAAATAAAAATTTACAAAAATTCGATATGGAATATGTAGAAAAAGATGGAATAAAGATGAAGATAGATTACGCTTTAGTAGAAAAAGATTCTATTTATTTAGTATTTAATGTACTGAGTGAAGAAAATATTGATAAGATTTACCTTGATAAATTTGCTTTAATGGATGAAAATAAAAATATTATATTTGACAGTACTCATTTAAAAAGTTCAAGATATGCATTATATAACAAAAAAATTGATGATAAAAATTCAGTTTGTATATTAGAAATAAATAATGTGAAAACCATTAAAAGAGTTAGTCAATTAGATATAAATATATCATCAATTATAATATTAAGTAATGAAAAAATGAATCAAATAAATAATGAATGGATTTTTTATATAAATTTAATAAATAAATGAAAAAAGCCCAACTCTGGTTTCACAGTGTTGGGCTTTGCTTTAGTTTAAAGCTTTACGATGCAGAGCTTAGATGCTTACTTTACTTCCATGAATAATATGTGAGGGTTACCTTTATAGCGGTATTTCCCTCATTAACGATTTTGAATTGGTATTTTTCGCCGGTTGAGTAAAGGTCTATATGGTCATTCTTGTATGGGGTTCCATCTGCAACGCCACCAATACCAGTTATTGGAACGGTGACGTTATACACGAGATACACCGAATATAGCACGGACGTCGCTTGACCATTCGTGCCGGTAGCGCTCATTTCGTACGCAAAATACCGGTCAGGTATTACGAACTTGGCGGTGTAGGTGGTTACTCCAACGTTCACAGTGTAGGTGTTTTGCTCCCACATGGCTGGCATGATTTCGGCATTACCGCCGGGCGCAATGTTCAGAGTGACAGTGTGCTCCTCGAGAGAGGAATGCAACTCGTCTTCGCTTGCGAAAGCAGTTACCGCGAAGAGCGAAAAGCACATAATCAAAACGAGAAGCATGGAAATGATCTTTTTCATAATCTACCTCCATCAGGTCGTCACGGGCAATACTCACAGGACAACAGCAGCTCTGCATCGATGCCATTCATCGTGGGAATATAGTCTAATTGCCCCACTAGAATGACTTTTCAAAGGCTTTAATAAAGCTAAAGCAAAAGTATTATAAAACGGTAAAATTTGGGCAATAATTTCAGGTGGCGAAAAGCGTTGATTGATAAGGAATGCAAGATTTAAGAAAAATAAAACAGCAAAAAAACACATCACTTTTCATCAATTTTTTACACAAAGAAAAAAAGATATGATAATCTAAGAAAATCTTATTATAAAAAAGGAGAGTACATATGACGAAAGTAAATAAAAATTTAGACACAACAGAGGATTTTACGAAACCAACTTTTAAGGATGTTATGCATATAATTATTTCAATACTTGGAATAACAATTGCAACAATAGAAACTCTTGACATAAGAAATATTTTACAAATTAACCACACTAGAATAGCAATCTATAATATCATGCATTGTTTAATAATTATAGTAATAACATACTTCGCTTTTTCAAACAAACATAAAGAAATAAAGGCTAAAAATAGCATCAAGGAATTAGAGCAGAAAAACAAAAATCTATTAGAAATAAATGATGATGTAAAATGCTTTAAACATGATTTTAATAATATTATGCAGGCAATAAATGGATACATAGATTTAAAAGATATGAATTCTTTAGAAAAATATTTTAATTCTATTATAAAAGACTGTCGCCATATTAACACAGTAGAATTATTAAATTATAAAGCAACAGAAAATCCAGCAATTTATTCAGTATTATTAGATAAATATACAATGGCAAGAGAAAAGAATATTAATATAAATATTGATATATGTCTTAATTTAAATGTTTTTACAGAAAAGGTTTATAGTATTTCTAGAATACTTGGAATATTGTTAGATAATGCAATAGAAGCAACAAATGAAACAGCAGAGAAAATAATAAATATCGAGCTAAGAAAAGAGAAAAATAAGAATTTAATAGTAATAGAAAATACTTTTTTAGAAAAAGAAATAAACGTAAATAAAATATTTGAAAAGGGATATACAAGCAAGAAGAATAACTCTGGTTTGGGATTATGGAAAATTAGAAAAATAATTGAAAAAGATAATTCTTTAAATTTAATAACTACTATTGAAAATAAAATGTTCAAACAAGTAGTAGAATTATCAGATTAAAGTTTTTAAAATACACAAAATTTTCAATGTAAATTTTGCAAAACTTCTTGATTTTTACTATAAAAGCTGTTATAATGTCATAGTTATTAAATAACACACATAGAAGGAGTTTTAAATTGTGCTTTTTTAAAGTTGTTTAAAATGTTGAATTCTATGGAGGAAAAACAAAAAGGAGGAATAAAAAATGGCAGTAGTTGCAATGAAACAATTACTTGAAGCTGGTGTTCATTTTGGACATCAAACAAGAAGATGGGATCCAAAAATGGCTGAATATATTTTTCAAGCTAGAAATGGAATCCATATAATAGACTTACAAAAAACTTCAAAAAAATTAGATGAAGCTTATAAGTTTATTAAAGAAAGAGCAGAAGAAGGAAAAACAGTTCTTTTTGTAGGAACTAAAAAACAAGCACAAGAGTGCATTAAAGAAGCTGCTCAAAAATGTAATATGTATTACGTAGATCAAAGATGGTTAGGCGGAATGCTAACAAACTTTAACACAATTCAAGGAAGAATTCAAAGATTAAGAGACTTAGAAACAATGTCTCAAGATGGTACATTTGATGTATTACCTAAAAAAGAAGTTATGGGACTTAAAAACGAAATGGAGAAACTAGAAAAAAATCTTGGTGGTATTAAAGAAATGAAAGAAATGCCAGGAGTTATGTTCGTAGTAGATCCTAAAAAAGAAAGAATAGCAGTATTAGAAGCTAAAAAATTAGGAATACCAGTAGTAGGTTTAGTAGATACAAACTGCAATCCAGAAGATGTTGATTATGCTATACCAGGAAATGATGATGCAATAAGAGCTGTTAAATTAATAGCAGATGTTATGGCAAATGCAGTTATTGAAGGTAGACAAGGAGAAGATGCAGAAATTCCTGAAGAAATGTCTTCAAATGATGAAGAAGCAAAAGATATAGAAGAAGTTGTTGCTGAAGAAAAAGAAGAAGTTAAAGAAGAAGCTTCTGAAGAAAAAGCAGAAAATAAAGTAGAAGAATAATAAAACTTATTTAAGGGCGCTATTACTATTTTGTTAAGTAAACACGCCCTAATTTTAAAATAAAATAGGGGGTATCTAATATGATAACAGCAGAATTAGTAAAACAACTAAGAGAAAAAACTGGTGCAGGAATGATGGACTGCAAAAAAGTTTTAACAGAAACAGATGGAGATATGGAAAAAGCAACTGAATTATTAAGAGAAAGAGGAATAGCTAAAGCAGCTAAGAAATCAGGAAGAATTGCTGCTGAAGGTTTAGTTACTACATATATTTCAGACAATAAAAAAGTAGGAGCTGTTGTTGAAGTAAATGCTGAAACAGACTTCGTTGCTAAAAATGATGAATTCATTAATTTTGTAAATGATGTAGCTAAAATAGTTGTAGATTCAAACCCAGCTAATTTAGATGCTTTATTAGAAACAAAATATAATAATACAGATAAAACAGTTAAAGAAGTTCTAACAGAAAAAATAGCTACTATTGGTGAAAATATGTCAATAAGAAGATTCGAAAGATTTGAATCAGAAGGATTTGTAGAAAGCTATATACATGGAGCTGGAAAAATAGGAGTTCTAGTTGATGTTAAAGCAGGAAAAGAAGAACTTGCAAAAGATATTTGTATGCAAATAGCTGCTGCAAGACCAGAATATTTAAATAGAGAATCAGTTCCACAAGAAAGAGTAGCAAAAGAAATGGAAATTTTAAAAGCTCAAGCTATGAATGAAGGAAAACCTGCAGAAATAGCTGAAAAAATGGTTCAAGGTAGAATTGGAAAATTCTATGGAGAAATTTGCTTACTAGATCAAGAATTTGTAAAAGATCCAAATACAAAAGTTGGAGATTTAATAAAAAGCCAAAATGCTGAAATAGTAAGATTTGCTAGATTTGAAAAAGGCGAAGGAATTGAGAAAAAAGAAGAAAACTTTGCAGAAGAAGTAATGAAGCAATTAAAATAGAAATTTATTTAAAGGAGTGTTAAAAAAAACACTCTTTTTTTTTATTTTTTATTGAAAAAAGTTTATTATTTGATAGAATTATATAAAAATTGTTTAGGAGAAGCATATGAAAATAAAGAAAAAAATTTTAATAATAGCACTAATTTTTGCATTATTTTTTATATTTAATAAAGTAAGTTCATACGCTCAAGAAAATGAATTGGTTTCAATAGAGTATGATATTAAAGTTAGATCAAATGGCGATATGGATGTAGTGGAAACTTGGCAGGTTTATATAGATCAGTTAGCAAGTATACACAAATATTTTGAAACTACAGAAGACAACACACTTAGTAATATTCAAAATATTAGACTTACTGAAGTTATTGATAATCAAGAAATAAGCTTTGAAGAAGGTACTATAACTAACGCAAATTTATCTGAAGATAATTATTTTGCGATACAAGCAAGTCCTTCAAAGATGTTTATTACCTGGAACCCAAAACAAAAAAGTACTGCTTATGTTGATACAAAAATATACAAAATATATTATACAATTAAAAATGCCTTAAAAATGTATAATGACTGCGCAGAAATTGAATGGGACTTTTTTGATTCAGAAGATTCAATGCCTGTAAAAGGGGTTGCCGGAATGATATCTTTAGAGGAATTATCAACTCGTTTCGAAAATGTTCGAGTTTGGGGCCATGATGATTTAGAGGATAAATTAGTAAAAGTTACAGAAGGTGATATTTCTTTCGACAGATCTTATCCTTATAAAACAATAGATGAATTAGGATTTAGAATTGTTACTGATACAAATATTAAATATACAGGGCAAAATAAAATAAATAGAAATATGCTAACATCCATTTTAGAAGAGGAACCAACTTTAATTGAATCTAGAGTAAATGATATTTATTATAATGATAATGATGAAGACTATGATGATGACTATTATTATGGCGATTATGATTACAATTACGATTACGATGATAATAACTTAGATGATATGGATGATTGGCCGGAATTATATGAAAATTTTTCAGGAGCATCAGAATTACTTAAGGCTCTTTTTGCTTATGTAGTAGTGCTTATAATTGTTATTACAGTCTTAAAGATTTTTGCTCCATTTTATAAAATAGAAAATAATTTTAAATTAAAAAATAGATATAATTATTCTACCTATAGAAACAATAATTATAGAAAAAAAGCTCCAATATATGATGAAGAAATAAATACAATAACAAATGATGATGATAATGTTATAAAAGATTACAATAATAGTGCTTCTGGCTACATTGAGCTAATCTTATTTATAATATTAATTGTGGTTATTGCTTATTTTATTATTCAAAAAATAAGATAATAAAACTACTTGATTTTTATAAAAAAGTATAGTAGAATTTCTATTAATGTAAGTAAAATGAAAGGAAAATATAGGATGTTAAAGTTAACAAGCAAAACAAGTAACAAAATAGGTGCTAACGCTATAGGTTCAATAGTTTTATTTACAATTTCAATTTTTAAAATTAATAATTTTTGCTATTAAAAACACTAATTTATTTAGTGTTTTTTTTAAAATGCAATAAAACAAACCATTAAGAAAATCTAAATTCTAAATAAAGAAAGGAAGAAAAAATGGTAGGGTATCTAGTACTAGAAAATGGAGAAATTTTTGAAGGAGAAAGAATTGGCTACAATGTAGATACTGCATGCGAAGTAGTATTTAATACTGGAATGGCAGGATATATAGAAACTTTTACAGATCCTTCTTATGCTGGACAAGGTATAGTTATGACATATCCTCTAATTGGAAATTATGGAATTATACCAGAAGATTATGAATCAAATGGCATTTATGCAAAAGCTGTTTTCATTCATGAATTAGCAGAATTCGAGAGTAACTTTAGAAGTAAATTCAATTTAGACAAATTTTTAAGAGACTACAAAATACCAGGACTTACAGACGTTAATACTAGAAAACTAACAAAAATACTTAGAGATGCTGGAACAATGAGAGGCTATCTTACATCAAATATTAACAACATTGATGAAATAATGGAAACAATAAAAAAATATGATATAGGAAAAATAGTTGACAAAGTAACATCAAAAGAAGTTCAAATTTATGGAAGAAGAAAACCTATAAGAATAGCATTAATGGATTATGGAATGAAGCACAACATAGTAAATTCTCTATTAAAAAGAGGGGCAGAAGTTACTGTTTTTCCAGCAGATACTCCAGCTGAAAAAGTAATTGCAATAAAACCAGATGGAATAATGCTTTCAAATGGACCAGGAAATCCAGAGGAGTGCACATTCCAAATAAACACAATAAAGAAACTATATCAAACAGATATACCAATACTTGGAATTTGTTTAGGACATCAACTTATGGCTCTTGCAAATGGAGCTAAAACTGCAAAATTAAAATATGGACATAGAGGACCAAACCATCCAGTTAAAGATTTAAAGGAAAATAGAGTTCATATTACATCTCAAAATCATGGATATTATGTAGTAGAAAACAGCGTAAATCCTAAAATTGCAGAAGTTTCTCATATTAATTTAAATGATGGAACAGTAGAAGGATTAAGATATAAGAATAAAGACATATTCACAGTTCAGTTTCATCCAGAAGCTTGTCCAGGACCAGAAGATACAGCATACATATTTGACGAATTTATAGATTTAATAAAGGAGAAAAAAGATGCCAAAAAATAAAAATATTAAAAAAGTTTTAGTTATTGGATCAGGACCTATTATAATAGGCCAAGCAGCAGAATTTGATTATGCTGGAACACAGGCTTGTAGAGAGCTTAAAAAAGAAGGAATAGAAGTTGTTTTAATTAACTCAAATCCAGCAACAATTATGACAGATAAAAACATGGCAGATAAAATTTACATAGAACCTCTAACAGTAGAAACAGTAAAGAAAATAATTGAAATAGAAAAACCAGATAGTATTCTTCCAAACTTAGGTGGACAAACAGGACTTAATTTGGCTATGGAACTTGCAGAATCAGGATTTTTACAAGAAAAGAAAGTTAGACTTTTAGGAACAGGTGTAGATGGGATTAGAAATGCAGAAGATAGACAATGCTTTAAAGATATGATGGAATCTATAAATGAGCCTTGCACAGCAAGCAAAGTTGTTCACACAGTTGAAGATGCAATAGAATTTACAAAAGAAATAGGACTACCAGTTATTATAAGACCAGCATACACCTTAGGAGGTACTGGTGGTGGAATAGCCACAACAATGGAAGAACTTGAAGAAATTGCAGGTTCTGGAATAAGAATGTCAAGAGTAAATGAAATATTAGTAGAAAAATGTATTACAGGTTGGAAAGAAATAGAATATGAAGTAATGAGAGATAGCAACGGAAACTGTATAACAATTTGTAATATGGAAAATATAGATCCAGTTGGAGTACACACAGGAGATAGTATAGTTGTTGCTCCATCACAAACTTTATCAGATAAAGAATATCAAATGCTTAGAACATCAGCTATAAAAATTATTTCTTCATTAAAAATTGAAGGTGGATGTAATGTTCAATTCGCATTAAATCCAAATAGTTTTGAATATGCAGTAATAGAAGTAAATCCTAGAGTAAGTCGTTCATCAGCATTAGCTTCAAAAGCAACTGGTTATCCAATTGCTAAAGTTGCAACAAAAATAGCTTTAGGTTATACATTAGATGAAATTAAAAATGAAGTTACAGGAAAAACATATGCTTGCTTTGAACCAGTTCTTGACTATGTGGTAGTTAAAATACCAAAATGGCCATTTAAAAAATTCCTTACAGCAAATAGAGTTTTAGGAACACAAATGAAAGCAACTGGTGAAGTTATGGCTATAGCTCCTAACTTAGAAGCAGGCCTAATGAAAGCAGTTCGTTCTCTTGAAGAAAATGTTGACTATTTAAGCTTAGATAAATTAAAAGACTTAGAAAAACTTGAATTAGAAGAAAGATTAAAACAAGTTGATAATGAAAGAATTTTTGTTATAGCAGAAGCAATAAGAAAAGAAATTTCTGTTGAAAGAATACATGAAATTACTACAATAGACAGATTTTTCATAGGAATTGTTTATAAATTAGTAAAAATGGAAAGAGAGCTTGAGCTTAATAAAATGAATTCTAAGATGCTTGAAAAAGCTAAAAAATTAGGATTTACAGATAAAGTAATAGCAAAACTTTCTGGAAAAACTGAAAAAGAAATTAGAGATTTAAGATTAAAAAATGGAATAGTAGCTAATTTCAAAATGGTAGATACTTGTAGTGCTGAATTTGAAGCAAAAACACCTTACTATTATTCTAGTTATGATGATGAAAATGAAGCAAAACGAACAAATAAGAAAAAAGTTATAGTATTAGGTTCTGGTCCAATAAGAATAGGCCAAGGCATAGAATTTGATTATTGCAGTGTTCATGGAGTTTGGTCTTTAAAAAAGCAAGGATATGAAACAATAATTGTAAACAACAATCCAGAAACTGTAAGTACAGACTTTGATATAGCAGATAAATTATATTTTGAACCATTAACCCCAGAAGATGTTGAAAACATTATAGATGTTGAAAAGCCAGATGGAGCAATAGTTCAATTTGGAGGACAAACTGCTATAAAATTAACAAAAGCTTTATCAGATATGGGTGTTCACATTATGGGAACACAAGAAGTAGACATGGATAGAGCAGAAGATAGAAAAGAATTTGATGAAGCTTTAAATAATTGTGGAATATTAAGGCCAAAAGGAAGCACAATTTACACAGTAGATGAAGCAATAAAAGTAGCAAATAACTTAGGATACCCAGTTCTGGTAAGACCTTCTTATGTTCTTGGTGGACAAGGAATGGCAATTGCTTATGATGATAAAGAAATAACAGAATATGTAAATGAAATAAACACAATAGCACAAGAACATCCAATATTAGTAGATAAATATATAATGGGTAGAGAAGTAGAAGTTGATGCAATTTGTGATGGAGATGATGTTTTAATTCCTGGAATAATGGAGCACTTAGAAAGAGCAGGAGTTCATTCAGGAGATAGCATTTCTGTTTATCCAACACAAAATGTAGAAAAAGAGCATGAAAAAACAATAATAGAATATACTACTAAAATTGCTAAAGAATTGAATGTAATTGGAATTTTAAATATACAATTTATTATAAGTGAAGGAAAAGTTTACATTATAGAAGTAAATCCACGTTCAAGTAGAACAGTTCCATATATTAGTAAAGTTACAAATCTTCCAATGATAGATATTGCAACAAAAGTTATTCTTGGAGAAAAGTTAAAAGATTTAGGATATGGAACAGGATTATATAAAAAGAGTGATTACATATGTGTTAAAATGCCAGTATTCTCTTTTGAAAAAATTAAAAATGCAGACACGAGTTTAGGACCAGAAATGAAATCAACAGGAGAAGTTTTAGGTGTAGCTAAAAAGTTTGAAGATGCTGTTTTAAAAGCTTTTATAGGTAGTGGTGCAAATGTTTCAACAACTGGTTCAATATTAATAACAGTAAGAGATAAAGATAAAGAAGAAATGCTTCCTATAGCTAGAAAATTTAAGAAAAAGGGATTCTCAATTTATGCAACATCAGGAACAGCAAAATTTTTACAACTACACGGGGTAGAATCTACTGTAATTGAAAAATTATGGGAAGGAAAAAATAGCATAATAGATTTAATAGAATCTGGAAAAATTAATTTTGTTATAAATACTCCAACAAAAGGAAAACAAGCTAATAGAGATGGATTTAAAATTAGAAGAATGGCAGTTGAATGCAAAATACCTTGCTTTACATCATTAGATACTGTAAATGCTTTATATCAAGCTATTGAAGATGAAACTGGAGAGCAAGATTTAACACCTGTTGACATTACCAAAATTTAACTTAAAGTAAATCCTTGCAAAAAGTTGTAGAATTTTATATAATAATACAAAATCTTGTAGAATATAAAAAACAAGATTTTGTATTTTTAATTTATGGGTGAAAATATATGAATAAAACCAAAAGGAAAATTTTTGAAACATCATTAAAACTTTTTTCAGAAAAAGGGTATGATGCAACTAGCATTGAAGAAATAACAGCTACTGTTGGTGTTGCAAAAGGAACTCTATATTATCACTTTAATAGTAAAGAAGAAATATTTAATTTTCTTATTGAAGAAGGAATGAAACTTTTAAAAAATAGCATAGAAATTAAAATTTCAAAATGTGATAATGTACTTGACAAAATTAAAGCAGTTTCATTAATTCAGTTAAAGGCAGTAAAAAAATATGAAAATCTATTAACAATTGTAATGAGCCAAACCTGGGGAAATGAAACAAGAAATGTTTTTTGCAAAGAAAAAGTTATTGAATATATTGATGTTATTAAAAACATAGTGCAAGAAGGTGTAGACAATGGAGATATAGTAAAATGTGATGCGGAAATATTAGCATCTGAAATTTTTTCTTTAACTTGCTCTACTCTTATATACAAAAGAAAAGTAGGAATGCAAGAAATTGACATACAAAAAATTTATTCAGAATATGAAAAAACTTTATTTAATAAAATAGAAGTGGGAAGGAAAGAAGAATAAAATGGGAGAAAGAATTTACCAAGGTTGCGAAAGAATATTTAAAGCAAAAAAATTTAACAATATCAAAGAAATGATGAATAATACTAAAAAGGAATTTGGAACATCAGTTGCATTTAAATTTAAAACACCAGACGTTATGAAAACAATGACTTATGATGAATATCTTGATGATGTAAATGCTTTAGGAACTGCTTTAGTTAGTATAGGACTTAAAGATAAAAGAATAGGCGTTATATCAGAAAACAGATATGAATGGGAAGAAGCATATTTGTCAATAGTTTGTGGAACAGGAGTTGTAGTTCCACTAGATAAAGCTTTACCAGAGAATGAAATTTTTAGTTTAATGGAACGTTCTGAAATTGAAGCAATTTTTTATTCATCTAAGTATGATGAAATAATGAAAAAAGCAAAGCTTAAAAGTATAGGAAAAGTAAAATTCTTTATTTCAATGGACAATGAAGAAAAGCAGGGAGAAATATATTCACAAAAAGAATTAATAAAATTAGGAAAAGATTTAATTAAAAACGGAGCAAAAACATTTTTAGATGCTGAAATAGATAATGAAGCTATGTCAATACTTTTATTCACATCAGGAACAACAGCTGCATCTAAAGCTGTTCAATTATCTCATAAAAATATTTGTACAAATCTTTATGATATAGGATCTGTTTTTGATTGTAATAAAGACGATACATTTTTATCTTTTTTACCGTTACACCATGTTTTTGAGTGCACAGTAGGATTTTTATATCCAGTAAGTGTAGGTGCTTCCATTGTATTCTGTTCAGGAATTAGACATATTGCAGAAAATTTAAAAGATTATCAAGTTAGTGTTATGATTTCTGTTCCTGTTCTATTTGAAAGTATGTATAAAAAAGTAATGAAATCAATTGAAGAAAAAGGAAAATTAGGAACTGTAAAATTTGGAAGAAAATTAGGAAATGCATTAAAATTTTTAGGAATTGATATAAGAAAAAAATTGTTTAAAGAAATACATGAAAACTTAGGCGGAAAAGTAAGATTATTTGTTGCAGGTGCAGCAGCATTTGACAAAGAAGTTGAAAAAGCATTTAACGAAATGGGAATAGATACATTCCAAGGTTATGGATTAAGTGAAGCATCTCCAGTTGTTGCAGCAGAACATAAAACTTGTACAAAACTAGGTTCAATTGGACAGCCTTTTCCTAGTTTACAAGCAAAAATAATAGAACCAAATGAATTGGGAATTGGAGAGCTTGCCGTTAAAGGCGATAGCGTTATGTTAGGATATTATAATTATTTTGAAAAAGGAGTTACAGATGACGGATGGCTACTTACAGGAGATTTAGGATATATTGATAGTGAAGGATTCATTTTTTTAACAGGTCGTAAAAAGAGTGTTATAGTGTTAAAAAATGGAAAAAATGTATATCCAGAAGAAATAGAAACTTTAATAGATAAAATTCCTGGAGTAAAAGAATCTTTTGTATTTGGAAGACCAGAAAAAGATGACGAAAGCACTGTAAAACTTGGAGTTAAAATTGTTTATGATAAAGAAATTGTAAAAGAGCAGTATAAAGTAGAAAACATCGAAGAAATAAGAAAAGTTTTATGGGAAAAAGTAAAAGAAGTAAACAGAAAAATGCCAACATATAAATACATAAAAGAAATGATTTTAACAGAAGAAGAACTAATAAAAACAACTACATTAAAGGTAAAAAGATTTGAAGAAATCAAAACTGTTTTAGAAGTAAAATAATATTACAAAATGTTACAAAAAATAAACAATTGTGTAATAAAAATGTAATAGAAAAAGTCGAAAAAACTCTTGTGGTTTTACGGAAAACGATATATAATAACTTTAGTATTTGATTAGATTGTTACGAAGGAGGTAGTTTACAGTGTCATTTTTTAATAAATCAGGCATAGTAAACGTGAAGATGGTGATCACGGAAGAGAAAATATTATCAAACATCGATAAAATTCAAAAATTAATAAATCCAAATAGTAAAAAACAAATAGTTCAACTAGAAGATGATTCATACTTTAAGGATTTAGTAGAATCAATAAAAACATATCTTTTAGAATATCCTAATAAAAAGAACTTTCCAAGTAGTGTTTATAAAGCTGCTTATGATTTAGTTGAATATGCAACAAATCAATTCGAGGAAAATACTAAAAAAATAGAAGAATTAATAAGACAAAGAGAGAAAAACATAAAATTAGCTAGTATTTTAAGAGATGCTACAGCGGCAGTTGAAGCAAAAGCTAAAAATTGGAAAGAAATTGTTAAGAAAGTTGAAGCAAAATATCCAGCAGATGTTGCAGAAGCATTAACAATAATAGGAAAATCTAAAGATAAAGAATCTGAAGAATATGAAAATGCTTTAAAATTAATTGAAGCAAAAGCAAACAACTTAGAAGGCAACTTACATATCGAAATAGATATGGAAAGAATAGAAGATAGAAGCAAAGCTTTAAGCTATATTGGAATTGAAGTTGCAGAAGCATTAAAATATATTCCAGCTCCATTAGATGATGGAATATTAGATGCTAAGATTCAAGAAAATACAAATCAATCAGTTATAGAAGAAATTGATGGACTAGAAGATAATAAAGAAGAAGTAGAAGAAGATGCAGAAGAAACTGCAGAGCAAAATGGTGCTATGGCTGAAATGGATACATATTTTGAAGAAACTAGATTTGAAGCAAAACCTTCTTTGTGGCAAAGAATCAAAAACAGTAAATTCGTTAGAACTATTAGATATATAATGCAAATAAGAGTTGTATTAGATTATCCAGCTTTACCAGAAGGAAAAGGAGATAATTATTAATATAAAACATATTTAAAAAAGTAGCTATATGCTACTTTTTTTGTTTTGCACATTTTTTTAAAATAATTTTATTTAAAAAAATATTTTTATATAACGATTCTGTCTCTTAATGTATTTTATCTTTTTAATAAGTAACTTGGTGTCGCAATCTTCTTTTTTTAAAATAATTTTATTTAAAAAAATATTTTTATATAACAATTTTGTCTCTTAATGTATTTTATCTTTTTTATAAGTAACTTGGTGTCGCAATCTTTTTTTTTTTTTGAAATTAATTAAAAGGAAGATTGCTCCAATCGCCCTTCGCTTACGCTTCGGTTGGTCGCTTACGCGTTACTTATTCAAAAGATAAAATACATTAAGAGACAAAATCTTTGAAAAAGAAATATAAAAAAATATTTAAATAAAAAAATATTGACAAAAAGAAGTATTTTATTTATAATGAATATATGAACAATTATTCAAATATTCAAATATAATAATACAAAGGAGCAAAAATATGAATGAAGAATTAAATAATGAAGACATTCAAATTGTAGATGAAGAAAAAGTTTCTAGAGTAAGAGAAACACTTCCAAATGATGAATTAATTTTTGATTTAGCAGAACTTTTTAAAGTTTTTGGAGACTCTACAAGAATGAAAATTATATGTGCATTGTTAGAAGAAGAACTATGTGTTGGAGATATTGCTTGCATTACAAATTCAACTGCTTCTGCAATTTCACATCAATTAAGAGTTTTAAAGCAATCTAAATTAGTTAAATATAGAAAAGAAGGAAAGACAGTATATTATTCTCTAGATGATGATCACGTTAAACAAATATTTGAGAAAGGACGTGAGCACATTGAAGAAATATAGTTTTATCTTAAAAGACTTAGACTGTGCAGATTGTGCAAATAAAATTCAAAATAAATTATCAGAAAATGAAAACTATAAAAATGTTGTAGTTAATTTTAATACTTTAAAATTAAGCTTTGAGTCTGAACTGAATGATGTAAAACCGGATATCGTAAAAACAATATCTGAATTAGAGCCAGAAGTTGAAGTTCTAGATATTGACGAAAAAGTTAAAGAAGGAAAAAATTATAATTTAATTAGACTTATAGTTGGAATTATAGTTATGGTTTTAGCATTAGTAGTTCCAATGCCTGGATATTTAAATTTAATTTTCACAATACTTGCTTATGTAATTTTGCTTTATAGAACTGCTAAAAATGCTATAAAGTTATTAAAAAAGAAAACAATAGATGAAAACTTTTTAATTACAGTTTCTTGTATTGGGGCATACTTTATAAACAAACAATCAGAAGGTTTAATGGTTATATTTTTATATGAGATTGGAAAATTATTAGAAGAAAAAGCTATTAATAATACTAGAAAATCTATTGCAAATTTAATGGATATAAAACCGGAATATGCTAATTTAAAGCATGAAAATCATGAGCACAAAGTAAAGCCAGAAGAAGTAAATATTGGAGATATAATTGTTGTAAAGCAAGGAGAAAAAATACCATTAGATGGTATAGTAACTTTTGGAAATGCATCTTTAAACACAGCTTCTTTAACTGGTGAAAGTGTATTAAGAGAAGTAAAAGAAAATGATAGTGTTATTTCTGGAAGCATAAATGAAAAAGGTTTAATAGAAATAAAAGTAACAGAAAAATATGAAAATAGTACAGTAAGAAAAATATTGGATTTAGTGGAAAATGCTACAGATAAAAAGGCAAAAACTGAAACTTTTGTAAACAAAGCATCTAGAATTTATACACCAATAGTAATTGTTCTTGCAATATTAGTTGGAATTTTTTCACCAATACTTTTCAAAATTCCATTTGAAGAAGGAATATATAGAGCACTAATTTTCTTAGTTGTTTCTTGTCCTTGTGCAATAGTTATATCAGTTCCACTTAGCTATTTTACAGGAATTGGTAAAGCATCAAAAAATGGAATATTAATTAAAGGAAGTAACTACCTAGATTCTTTAAAAAATATTAATCAAATTGTTTTTGATAAAACTGGAACTTTAACTAAAGGCGAATTTGGAGTAGAAAAAATAGAAACATATTCAAATAAATATACAGAAGAACAAATTTTAGAATATTCAGCTTTAGGCGAAGCAAATTCAAATCATCCAATAGGAATGGCAATTTTAAAGAAATATGGAAAAACAGTAAATAAAGAAAATATAAAAGATTTTGAAGAAGTTTCTGGAAAAGGAATAACTTATAAGGTAGAAAATAAAACTATTAAAATAGGAAATTCTGATTTTGTAGAAACCAAAAAAGAAAATGAAATTGGTACAGTTATATATGTAAAAGTAAACGAAGAAGTTGCAGGATATCTTGTTCTTAATGATATTTTAAAACCAGAATCAAAAGAAGTGATTAAAAAATTAAAAAGTTTAAAAATATTAACCAAGATGTTCACAGGAGACAATAAAGAAATTGGAACTAAAATAGGAAAAGAACTTGAACTTGACGAAGTAAGAACAGATATGTTGCCACAAGATAAATATAATGAATTAGAAAAATTAATTAATCCGAACTCAAAAGGAAAAGTAGCTTTTGTTGGAGATGGAATTAATGATTCACCAGTACTTGCAATTTCAGATGTTGGAATTTCAATGGGTGGAATTGGAGCAAGCTCTGCTATTGAAGCTTCTGATGTAGTTATTATGACAGATGATTTAAATAAAATAGAAACAGCAATTGAAATTTCAAAAAGAACAAATAAAATTATTAAGCAAAATTTGTTATTTGCATTAATTATAAAAGTATTAGTGCTAATATTAAGTACATTTGGAGTATCAGAAATGTGGGAAGCAGTTTTTGCCGATGTTGGTGTTACACTAATTACAATATTTAATACATTGAGAATTTTAAAATAAAAAAAACGTTTAACTATTTTGAAGCTGTAAGAAAAAGAGTAGACACAAAAATTCTATTTAAACCCTAATTGAATTTTATATTCAATTGGGGTTTTATGATTTATGTCTATTATGTTTGAAATTCTTATAACTTGCAATTCCTTATAAAGATTAAAATATATTATTATTGAATAACTTGGTGTCGCAATCTTCTTTTTTTTAAATAAAGAAAAAGGAAGATTGCTCCAATCGCCCTCCGCTTACGCTTCGGTTGGTCGCTTACGCGTTATTCTATAATAATATATTTTAATCTTTATAAGGACTCTATTATAAGAATTGGAAAATATAAGGACTATATTATAAGAATAGAAAAATTATAAAATATAAGAATTTTAAAAATAAAACTTCAAATGTTAAAAATGTTGATTTTTTGGGAATTTTAAGGTATAATATTAAAGTATTTTAAATTGTGGAAGAGGAAAAAAATTATGGAAAAGAAAATTATATTAAGTGGAATTCAAGCAACTGGCTCACTAACACTTGGAAATTATTTAGGAGCATTAAATAATTGGGTAGAAATGCAGAACAATTATGACTGCTATTATATGATTGCAGATTTGCATACTCTAACAATTAGAAACAATCCTGAAACTTTAAGAGAAAACACATTAAAATTAATTGCACTATATGTTGCTTCTGGATTAGATCCAGATAAAAATACAATTTTTATTCAATCACACATTCCTGCACACCCAGCACTTTCATGGATTTTAAATTGCTATACTTATATGGGTGAACTTAATCGTATGACACAATTTAAAGATAAATCTGCAAAACATGCAGATAATATAAATAGCGGATTATTTACATATCCAGTATTAATGGCAGCAGATATTTTGGCATATAATGCCGATTTAGTTCCAGTTGGCGAAGACCAAAAGCAGCATTTGGAAATAACGAGGGATATAGCTGAAAGATTTAATTCACTATATGGAAATACTTTTAAAATTCCTGAACCATACATAAAAAAGACCGGAGCACGAATAATGGGACTACAAAATCCAACTGCAAAAATGAGCAAAAGTGCTACAGACCCAATGGATAAAATTTTGCTAACAGATTCACCAGATGAAATTAGAAAGAAATTTAAAAAAGCAGTTACAGATTCTGAAAATTGTGTTAGATATGATGTAGAAAACAAGCCAGGTGTAAGTAATTTAATGACAATTTATGGAATTATTAAAAATAAATCTATGGAAGATATAGAAAAAGAATTTGAAGGAAATGGCTATGGAAATTTCAAAACAGCTGTTGCAGAAGCTGTTGTAGAAAGACTAGAACCACTTCAAAAGAAATATAATGAGCTTTTAGAAAATCCAGATAAATTAAAAGCAATTTATGAAAAAGGAGATAAAAAAGCTAAAGAAAAAACAGATAAACTATTAAAAGAAGTATATAAAAAAGTTGGTTTAGTTGTAGACTAATATTATAAAGAAAGAGAAAAGAAAATGTTTGTTGATTATGCAAAAATAATAATTAAATCAGGAGATGGCGGAAATGGTGCAGCCACTTTTAGAAGAGAAAAATATGTTGCAGCCGGCGGACCAGATGGCGGAGACGGAGGAAATGGCGGTAGCATATATTTTGTAGTAGACCCAGATTCAAACACTTTAATAGATTTTAGATATACTAAAAAATTTAAAGCAGAAAATGGACAAAATGGAAGTGGCGGACACAAATTTGGAAAAAGTGGAGAAGACTGCTATATAAAAGTGCCTTTAGGAACAATAATTAGAGATGCTCAAACTAATAAAGTTATAGTAGACTTATCTACTCCTGGACAAAAAGAACTCATTTTAAAAGGTGGCAGAGGAGGAAAAGGAAACTCACATTTTGCTACCTCAACAAGACAAGCTCCTAGATTTGCAATAGATGGAGAAAAAGGAAAAGAAAAAGAACTAATACTAGAATTAAAACTTTTAGCAGATGTTGGTTTAGTTGGTTTTCCAAATGTAGGAAAATCAACAATACTTTCAAAAGTTACAAAAGCAACACCTAAAATTGCAGATTATCATTTTACAACAATAGATCCAAACTTAGGTGTTGTAAAAACTGAATATGGAGAAAGCTTTGTTTTAGCAGACATACCAGGAATTATAGAAGGCGCAAGTGAAGGAGTTGGACTTGGAACACAGTTTTTACGCCATGTAGAAAGAACCAGATTATTATTGCATGTTATTGATGTTGCAGGAATAGAAGGAAGAAATCCTGTAGACGATTTTAATAAAATAAATGAAGAACTAAAAAAATATAGTGAAAAACTAGCTCAAAGAAAACAAATAATAGTAGCCAATAAAATAGATAGTATGCAAAATGACGAAAACTATAAAGCATTAGAAAAATTAGCAAAAGAAAAAAATATAGAAATTTTTAAAATCTCAGCAGTTACAGGTGAAGGACTAAATGAGTTATTTAATCATGTAGCTGAAATAATAAAAACTTTACCAAAGGAAAACATTGTAGATACAGAAGAAAGAGTAGTTTATACATTAGAAGACGAGGAAGAACAATTCAATATTGAAGTTTTAGATGGTGGTGTATACATTGTTACCGGTCCAGCTGTGGAAAGACTTATGGGTAGAGTAAATATTGGAGATAATGAATCTTATGCTTATATGGAAAAGATGATAAAGAAACTCGGAATTGAAACTGCTCTTAAAGAAAAAGGAGTAAAGGAAGGGGACACTGTTAAAATTCTTGAATGGGAATTTGAATGGTACGAATAGAATGAGAGAAATAGTAGAAGATTTATTTAAAATATATGTATCTGCAATAGATAGCAATACTGGTAAAATTATACAAAACATAAATGAAAAATATACACTTATAGATAAATCTATGATTTCAACATACTTATACTTTAAAATATTAAACAATTTAAAAATTGAAAATGAAGATTCAAAAACTGTTTTAATGAACTATTTAGTAAAACAAGTTATTTATGGAGAAACTGGAAATTTAAGCTTAGAAATTTCTGATAATTCCAGAAAAGAATTATATGATGAAATTATAAATAAATTAATAATAGAGCAATTTGAATATAAAAATAGAATTTTAAAATGCTTGAAATATAATTATGTTCAAATGGATAACAACATATATTGTGATTTATTAGAATTTTGTGAAAAAATTGCAGAATACTATATTCTAGATAAGTTTGTTAGAAGAGGCAATCAAGAAGCAAAAGAATTAATGGCACAAGAAAAAAACAAATTTAAAATTAATAAAAAGAATTTAAAAAATAAAATTAAAGAAATTTGTAAAGCAAAAAGTGAAACTGAAAATAATGCTGAAGAAGTTGAAAAAAGTAAAAAAGCTATAGATGAAAATATTGAGAAAATAGAAAAAGAAAAATTAAACTTATTAAATTTAATATTAAAAAATAAATTTAAAAACACAGAATATTATAATTTAATTCAAGTATCATTAAAATTAAAAGATGTTTATAGATATTCTACTTTAACAAGTGTAGTACCTGAAGATGTGCTTTTTCACCAATATAGCATGACTTTAGTTAATATGACTTTAGCAGATTATATGATTAAAAATGGTGAAAATATAGATAAATATGAACTAGTTAAGAAGTGCTTATTTCACGATTTTAGTGAATATAAAGGAAATGAAATTGTGGCACAAATAAAAGTTTATAGTGATGAAACAAAGAAAATGTTTGCTGAAATAGAAGAAAAAGATGAGCAAGAGCTAAAGGATCTTTTAGGAGAAGACTTATACATAATTATTAAAGAATATAAAAAAGGCAAAGAAGGCTACATTGCAGAAATAATAGATAAATTTACTGGAATGATGAAACTTTGGGTAGAAGCCGGATATATGAATAATTATACATACATAAAATCAGTTTGCTCTGTTTATCAAGAAAGATTTAAAAAATTTAATGATACTTCTAGAATTGATGATTTTAAAGATAAACTATTTTTGCAAAAATTATTAAAAGAAATTTTTATTTATATAAAAGAAAATTTAGTAAATTTAGATCCAAGAATTTTAACAAGATACTTTACAAGTGCTGAAATAAAGAGCTTTAAGAGGGAATTGAAATCTTTGAAGAAAAAAGAAATAATATAAAAATAAAACTTTTGTTTGACAAATCAAATGTTTTGTGATAACATCTCTATAATAAAAAGAACGGAAGTTCTATAAAAAGAAATGGGGTTATGTGATGAGAAAAAAAGATCCAAATAGTTTAAATAAAAGAGAAAAAGCAATTTTAAAATTTATTGAAAAACAAATTAGCACAAATGGTTATCCACCATCTGTAAGAGAAATTGGAAAAGCAGTAGATTTAAAATCAACTGCAACTGTTCATGGATATATTTCTTCTTTAGAGAAAAAAGGATATATCAAAAAGGAAAGCCAAAAAGGTAGAACTCTTAAACTACTAAAAGGCGGGGCTATGGAAGGAGAGCAAATTGCTTTCGATAAACAAGCATATTCTAGTAGAGAAATGGTAGATGTACCAGTAATTGGAAAAATTACAGCAGGAGAACCAATTCTAGCTGTTGAAAATGTTACCGATACTTTCCCAATTCCATTAGACTTTGTTGGAACAGGAGAAAGCTTTATGCTTACTGTTAGAGGAGAAAGTATGATAGAAGCTGGTATTTTAGATGGAGATTACATTCTAGTTAGAAAACAAAATACAGCAAACAATGGAGAAATAGTTGTAGCTTTAATAGGAGAAGAAGCAACAGTTAAAACTTTTTATAAAGAAAAAGATCACATTAGATTACAACCAGAAAATTCAACAATGGACCCAATAATAGTTCCAACTTGTGAAATTTTAGGAAAAGTATCAGGAGTATTTAGAAAAATATAAACCAGCAAAATATAATGTGAAGTATAGGTTAGTAAAAATTGAAAATACTAGCAAAAATATTCAAAAAATAAAATGGGCTTTTAAACTTATAAGTTTAAAAGCCTTTTTTAATAATATATTAAACTTCTATGTTAAATAGTTCACTATTTTAATTTTTAAAGTCATTCTTAATTTCATAATTATTTTAATTCCACAATAGTAACTCCCATTTCGCCTTCGCCAAAAGTACCAATTCTAAAAGATTTCACGTGTGGGTGAGTTTTTAAAAATTTATGAATGCCTTCTCTTAAAGCACCAGTACCTTTTCCATGAACAATTCTAACATTTAGTAAGCCAGCTAAATAGCAATTATCTAAGTATTTATCTATTTCAAAACAAGCTTCATCAACATTTTGACCAATAACATTTATTTCTGGAGAAACCGATTTTACTACAAATTCTTTTCTAGAAGAACTATAGCTTTTTTCAACTTTTTTAGTTTTTTTACTATCTATTAGTTCTAAATCTTCTAGATTAAAAAACATTTTTCCAAGACCAAGTTCAACTTGAATTTTGCCTTCTTTAGAAATTGAAATAATTTTTCCAACTTGATTTATCTTATTTACAAAAACTTCCATTCCAACAGATAAATCAGATAAATTTAAGCTTTTTTGAGCACTAGATTCTTTGAAATCAACATTTAAATTATTTATTTTATCATTTAATTTTTTTCTTAAATTATTTGATTCTTTATTAGTTGAAGAGTTTTCAATTTCCTTAATTATTTCATTTGCATCTTCTTTTGCAGAAAGAAGAATATTTCTAGCTTCTTGTTTAGCATTATTTATAATTTCTTTTTGTTCTTCTTTTAAATTTGAAAAATCAAATTCTAGAGATTTCTTTAAATCTGCAACTTCTTTTGAATTTTTTAAGATTTTTTCTTTTTCATATTCTATTTCTTGCTTATCTTTATAAATATTTGTAAGAAGTTCTTCAATGTTTATTTTTTCTGTTGAAATTAATTTTTTTGCATTTTCAATTATTTCTTCAGAAATTCCAAGTTTCTTACTTATAGAAAATGCATTACTGGTTCCTGGAACACCAAGTAGCAATTTATATGTTGGAGACAAAGTATTTAAATTAAATTCTACACTGGCATTTTCAAAACCATTATTAACTAAAGCAAAATGCTTAATTTCTGGATAATGAGTGGTTGAGATAGTTAGACAATCTATAGAATTTAATTTTTGTAAAATACTTATTGCTAAACTTGAACCTTCAATAGGATCTGTACCAGAGCCTAACTCATCTAATAAAACTAAACTATTTTCAGTTACATTATTTAAAATAAAAGCAATGTTTGTTATATGTGATGAAAATGTACTTAATGAATCTAAAATACTTTGCTCATCACCAATATCTGCAAAAATATTATCAAAAGCGAAAATTTTACTTCCTTCATTTGCCGGAATGTGAAGACCACTAAGAGCCATTAAAGTCAATAATCCAGCTGTTTTTAAAGTAACAGTTTTACCGCCAGTGTTTGGACCAGTAATAATTAAACTGTTATATTCTTTTCCAATAATAATATCATTTTTTACAGCTAATTTTTTGTCTATTAAAGGATGCCATGCCTGTTTTAAATAAAGCTCTTTTTTATCAGTAATTATTGGCTCTGTGGCATCTATAGAATTTGAATATTTAGCTTTAGCAAATATGAAATCAATAATTCCAATTAAATTAACGTTGTTTTCAATATTTGGAATTATATTAAAAAATAAAGATGATAGCTTTTGTAAAATTTTTTCAATTTCAATGTTTTCTTCATTTTTTAAATTATTTAAATCATTATTTAAATCAAAAACAGAAATGGGCTCAATAAAAACAGTAGAACCACTTGAAGAAATGTCATGAATAAATCCTTTTACTTCAGAGCGATATTCATTTTTAACTGGAATAACAAAACGACCAGAACGTATTGTTACAACAGGTTCTTGAATATATTTAGAATGTAGAAAAGAATTTAATTTTGAACGTATTTCTTGTTCTTTATTTTTAATATTTCTTCTTATATTATTTAATTCTTTTGATGCATTATCTGAAACGGTATTCTCATCTATGATTGCAGAAAAGATAGCTTTTTGAGTTGAAGGATTTATATATAAATTATTAAATAATCCTTCTAAATTTACAAATTCAGACATATCAATTTCTGTAGAGAAAAAATAATCTTTTAAATCAGAACATAATTTTAAAATATTTGCTAAGTCTAATAATTGCTTTATATTTAAAAATAAATTACTATTTAATTTTTTTATATGTTCTGTAGTATTTTCAATTTCACACATAGGAATAGAGCCTTTTCTATATAAAAGAATAGAGGCCTCTGTTGTTTGCTTTTGAGCTTTTACTATTTCATTTATGGAAGATAGAGTTTTAAGATTATTTGAATAATTTTTGCCAATATAAGTAACAGCAAAGCTTTCTAGTATTTTGCAAATTTTATTAAATTCTAATTTTTCTATATTTTTTAAATTCATAATTATTTCCTTTTACAATTGATATTAATATAATAGCATAAATTAGGCATAAATAAAAGAGAATAAGCCATAAAAAACAAGCGCCGGGGATTTACTTTTTAAGGTAAAGCCCCGGCTTATCCGGTTTTAGCACCAAACACTAATTAGGTGGACGATGGAGCATATTCCGGAAATGACGAAGATTAGGATTCCTATGGATGTTATCGGGCAACGTCGGAAAGTTATCTTTTTGTTATACGCCAACACCACATCCGCGCGTTCGGCAAGCGCAAAGGCGATGGTCCAGAAAAAGGACGAGACGGCAACAGACAGCGCCCTGCTTGATTCGGGAAAAGAAATTATGAAGAAGTATCCCAGAGCAATGCTGAATAAAGTTGCCGCAACATAGCGCAGGAGTTTCTTGCTGATTCTAAGCTTCATGTAAAACGCCTCCTATTGTTCGCACATTGCATATGCCATAAAATTAGGAACTAAACCATGTCAACCAACCCCCTCAAATTATTGATATCTATATAAAATAGAGCACATAGCTCTTTATAGTATAGTGGAATGGATTTTTTTCTAAACAGGTTACCTTTTGGTATTTTAACACCAAAAGAGTAAAAAGTCAATTTATGTAAACATTTTAAAATTAAATATTGGAAAAAATTAAAAATAATGGTAAAAGAAAAAATTAAAAAAAGCGAGTCATATATGAAAAATTGATTTATAAGCTTTTTTTTGATATAATATATATAACCACTGGTTGGAGGTAACAGAACAAAAATTGGAGTTCTGTTAGAATTAGGCTATCGACGACGGAAGAAAGGAAGATGAAGAATGGCCAAGATTTGTCGGGTTAGCAACTGGAACTACATCATGGAGAATGGAGGAACTTGCAGGAAGTGCCCCAACTGGAAGAACTGCCCCAGCTGGAAACGACGGATAAGGAATCAGCAGGCTCAGAAAGCCACAATGAGGGCACTCGCCGTGATTTTCGTCATCTTGGTTGTGGTTCTCGGACTGCTGCTGGGATTGGCGATTAAGACGGTTGCCTCGCACATCTTTGCGCCCGAGCCTCACGTGCTCATGCCCCAAGCGGATTTCAGACCCGCTGTCACCCAGGCTCCGCAGATACGCGAATTCAGGACGCAGGAGGAACAGGAAATCTGGGAGATGGTTGAGGAACTCATGCCAATTCCGTCTCTTAGTCCGGAAGGACCGAGTGAAGCTTACTACTATCGACTGGACGCTGACGAAAAGATGTGGATAGCAAAGTTGGTCTTTGTTGAGGCAAAAGATCTCACGTTCGAGGAGAAGGTGGCAGTTGCCAGCGTGGTGATAAATCGCTACTTCTATGCGGACGAGCGATTCAACAGAGAGTCAGTAAGGTCTGTTGTTATTCAGCCAGGACAGTTCAAGAGTGTAGCAAACGTTACCACGGACGACGTAAATTCTGTACCAGACTGCATGAGGGCTGTTCAAACGGCGTGCAAGGGATGGGATCCTACTAGGAGAAAATTCCCGAATGGTGCGAAGTTTTTCTTCTTCGACGCTGTTATCGATTGCGTCGACGCTGCAAAACTTCAGAATGCGAACTACTACTCACTGGGAAGACTGCACTTTTCTGAAGACCCAATCGACTACTAATTCTAAAGCAAGCGACGGAGCAGGGCGAATACCCAGCACCGTCGCTTACTGCGTTTATAAAATTTTACAAGTTAACGTAAACGTGATATAATATATACGTAGCCTGTTTAATGGTCTCCATGTTGGCTTTCACTTCAAGTGATTGCAACAAATAATTTTAAGGAGGGTTGTGACCATGGCCAAGACTACTTTGAAACTCGTAGAACTGATGCGAACAGGCTCAATCAGGATCTACGACGGTATGGAAATCGTTGTCCCACAGCTCAACCGGACCGACGAGATTCACCTAGGTGGCTCGGACAAGCCTACCGGGGCCTACAGCATTCGCAATGGATCAGTCGCGTTTTGCTGGGATGGTGACCTGTACGTTTGCCCTGACACCGCCTCGAACGTAACCGTACTGCGTGAAGCAGGATTCGAACGACGCTACTTCGACGTGCCACTTTCTAACGGAGAGTATCCGGCTAGGGAGGCAAAAAAATGGCAAGAACTGCTCAACAAGGCTGGAGAGGAGGATTCTCGAGAATATGAGATGATGTGCAGAAGGTTCTGCAACCAGAGAGGCATAATGCCCATTCCCAGAGAAGAGCTTTCGCTGTGCCTCGAGGTGCCGAAAACCGGAATACTCGTGAAGCACCCGTACTACAGCGATGTCGTTTACCCCATGTTGCTGGGAAAGCACTTCGGTAAGAGGGAACAGGACCTGTTGGGACGCTACAGCGTCATTGGTGACTTTTTGGCCTACGTGCACGTAGACGGAAAAACCTACGTAACACGTCGAGGCTTTGAGGCAGAGCTCAAACATTTCGGATATAGGAGGGATCATTTCTGCGTTCCGTTCTCGAATGGTGAGAAGATTGTCGACCCTGTCTTAGCCGAAAGGTGGGAGGAATTGCTCAAGCGAGAACTCGAGTGGGAGCTGATGTGCTCGAACGCGAGCAAGAACGACAGAGGCTGACGCCAATGGTCTTGATGTGCATTGCATGTCAAAAAAGACGGAGAATGGGAAACCAATCTCCGTCTTTTCTTTGGTGCGCCCTCAAGGATTCGAACCTTGGACCAACCGGTTATGAGCCGGTTGCTCTGACCAACTGAGCTAAGGGCGCATCTTTTATTTCTAAGACAAGACTTATTATAAACGATTGAGATTAATATGTCAAGAGAATTTAAAAAAAATCTTGTTTTATTTGACACAATAGTTTTTTTAAATATAAACTTAAAATAGCAATAATAGCAAAGTTTAATATTGACAAAAATAAATTAAGGTTATAAAGTTGTTTTACAAAATAATAAAGTATTTAAGAAATGGAGAATTTTTATGATATTAATAAATGTAACAGTAGCTCTGTTTATAATAGGAGTTGTTCTTTTAGGAATAAGTTTAGTAAATAAAAATAAAAAGTTAAAAATAGCAGGAATATCAATTTTAATTCTGTTAGTTACAGGATTTATAGCATTTGTTTTTTATGCACTTTATGAAGAAGATCAAGAAATGATTAATCAATTTGGAACAGGGTATGAAAATAGTTCAGATTATATGAACTCTCTTGATAACACTAATAATATTGATAATCCAAATACTCAGAACAATGAGAATGTTCTTGATAGTACAAATACTTTTGACAATGTTAATTCTTTTAATGATGCGAATACTACAAATAATGAATTACCAGTTGAATATTCAGGAATAGTTCAAAATATTGGGAATTCTTCAATTGAATGTGGACCACTTAAATCATTTTTAACAAATTTAATTTCATTAAATGAAGAAACAAAAATTTTAAATTATTTAACTAATAAAGAAATGAAATTAGAAGATATAAAGCAAGGAGACTGCATTAAAATAATAGGAACCAAACTAGAACCAAATAATGATTTAGAAAAGATTTATGCTAAAGAAATATATGTTTATACAAAAAATGAAATAAAAAATGAGGCTGGAAAATATATAGTAGATACTTATAGAATAGATGATTCAAGCATTAGCTATTTTAATGTGGATTCATCTGGAGAAGGATATATAATTTGTGAAATAAATGTAGAGAATTTTTCTTATCCAATAAAACTAAATGTTAACAAATCTACAGAAACATTTTTAGGATACTCAATGCATTTACAATCTAACTATGGCTACATTCCACATGAAATGTGCTGGATTACAATGGACACAAAAGTAGAAGATATAGATAATATAAAAGGATATGTAAAAATGATTGAATATATAGCAGATTAAGCTTGAAATACTATAAAATATATACTAATGTAAAAGTAATAATTATCGAAAAACGATAAAAAAATATTGACAAACGAAAAATAAAGTGATATATTTTTCCCATAAAGTTTATAATTATAATTTTATAAAAAACATAGAAGAAAAGAGGAGTAGAATTGGAAATTTTTGGTAAAAAAGGAATTGGAAACTTTTTAAAAATTCTTTTAGAAATAGTTTTAGTTTTAGGAATTTTAATTTTATTAAGTTTTCCAATTATAATAAATAAAACAAATATTCAAATAAATCCAAATATTATAATGTTCTATCCTAATGCAATTTGCTTACTAATTATAATATATCAATTTATTGGGCTATTTGATAGTTTGAAAAAAGAAAATCCGTTTTGCGAAAACACAGTAAAAAGATTAAGCAGATCTGGAAAAATATGTGGCATAGCATCTATTTTTTGGATATTAGATTTTTTATATGAATTATTAATTGTAAAAGCAAATATACCATTCATATTGGCCTTAGCATTTTTAGTTATTCTATTTATTGGCGTTACAATAGCTTTATTCATTTTATCAGAACTATTTAGCAAAGCACTAGAATATAAAAATGAAAATGACTTAACAATTTAAAAAATGAGAAGAATTTTAAGGGGGCAAAGTTAATGATAGTTGTAAATTTAGATGTTATGATGGCAAAACGAAAAATATCTTCTCTTGAATTAGCCGAAAAAATAGGAATAACTCAAGCAAATTTATCTATATTAAAAACAAATAAAGGAAAAGCAATTAGATTTTCAACCCTAGATCAAATTTGCAAAGTGCTAAATTGTATGCCAGGAGATATTTTAGAATATAGAGAGGGAGAATAAAATAATGAGTAGTATATTTGTTAGTGCACTACTCTTTGCTATATGGAGCGTAGTATTGTTCGTTGGCAAGAGCATAGGACTTTCAATGCTTCTATTTGTAGTGCCTTTATCATATGTTTTAATAAAATTATTAGAAAAAAATAAGAAAGTAAATTTTGAAAAAGCAAAATTATTAATTATACCAATTACATTACTTTCAAGTACATATTTTATATATAATAACGAATTTTTTAATGGACTAAATATTTTTATCATACCATTACTTGTATTATTAATGATAATAAATTTATTAGAAAAAGATTTGAAAATTGAAAATTTTATAGAAAGAATAACAGAACTCATTTTTAATCCAATAGCTTACTTTGAACTAACAATGGGAAAACTTGCAGAGCTTATAAGAATAAAATTAAAAATGAAGAATACATCTAAAAAGCATGGATTTTTTAAAGGAATTTTATTAACAATACCAATAGTATTAGTAATAATAATTCTATTATCATCAGCAGATGAAATATTTGGAAAAATTTTTATAAATATATTTGCTAAATGTATAGACAAACTAATAACATTTAAATTTGGAGAAATATTTTTAAGAGTTTTAATTGCAATATTAGTGTTTTTATATTTAAGTTGTTTTTTAGATAACTTAGTAAATAGATATGAGGCAGATGAGAAAAAAGAACAAGTTTCAAAAGAAACAAAAAGCGAAACCACAACAATAAAAATGATTTTAACTACATTAAATATTGTTTATATTTTATTTTGCATAATACAAATTAAATCTTTGTTTATGAAAGTAAATATTGAAAATTATGCACAATATGCAAGAAAAGGCTTTTTTCAATTAATGATTGTGTCTGTTATTAATTTAATAGTTATATTAATTGCTAAAATTAATAAAAAAGACAAATTTATAAATGCTATGTGTTTATTTATGATAGCCTGCACCTTTATAATACTTCTTTCATCTGCATATAGAATGAGAGTATATGAAAGCACATTTGGATATACGCTTTTAAGATTATTAGTTTATGTTGCTTTATTTACAGAAAGTATTTTATTAATTCCAACTATTATATATGTTTTAGATAAACCAATTAAGCTTTTAAAAGTATATTTTATAATAACTCTTTTTGTTTATGTTTGTATTAATTTTGCAAATATAGATAATATAATTGCAAGAAAAAATGTTGACAGATATTTTGCAACGGGAAAAATAGATTTTTATTATTTGAAAGATAATACTGGAACAGATGCAATAGGTCAAATAATTAGAATAAGAGATTCAGAAGCTGAAACAGAAGAGGAAAAAGAAGTGCAAAAAGAGGTAGTGGAATATATTTCAAAAGTTTATGCTGAGCTTAAAAATGAAAAAGTAGATTTTAGAAATTTTAATATTTCTAAATTTACAGCAAAGATTGTTACTTTTTAATATAAAAAGACTTGACAATAGAACAAAATAACATTATAATAAATAACGTGCTCGAAAGAGCACAAATGGGTAGGTGGTCGAGTGGTTAATGGCACCAGACTGTAAATCTGGCGACGAGAGTCTACGATGGTTCGAATCCA
>CANQGE010000007.1 GCA_947601495.1 uncultured Clostridia bacterium
TGTTGGAGCAGGTAGCGGGAATCGAACCCGCATAGCCAGCTTGGAAGGCTGGAATTCTACCATTGAACTACACCTGCGTTTTTCCTTCTAACAAGTATAAATTATAAATTATTTGAAACTATTTGTCAAGAGTAAATTTAGCGAAATAACTAAATTTTAGTTAAAGTATATTCATAAAATTTTAGTTAAATCACTAAATGTTACTAATCTTTACTTTCTAATTTCTTTCTTATTTTTATTATTCTTCAGATTTAGCTTCTTTTTCTGTTTTTTCTTCTTTTGCTGGTTCTTCTTTAGCTTCCTCTTTAACTTCTTCTTTTACTTCTTTAGCTTCTTTTTTTGCTTCTTCTTCAGCTTTTTCTGCCTCTATTTTAGCTTCAGCTTCTACTGCTTCTGCAACAGCTTCTTCAGTAACTGTTTCTTCTACTTCAGATTCTCCTGGTACAACTTCTTCTTTAACAACTATTTCTTTGTCCTCAATTCTTGCACCAACTCTTTCTTTAGTTTTAGCAGCTTTACCTACTCTATCTCTTAAGTAATATAATTTAGCTCTTCTTGCTTTACCTACTCTAACTAATTCTACTTTTTCAATCATTGGAGAGTGAACTAAGAATGTTTTTTCAACACCAACACCATAAGAAATTCTTCTTACTGTAAATGTTTGATTTACTCCTCCACCTTGTTTTTTTATTATAATTCCTTCGAAAACTTGGATTCTTTCTTTGTTTCCTTCTTTAATTCTTACATGAACTTTAACTGTGTTACCAATTTTTAAATCTGGTATTTTATTTTTTAATTGTTCGTGTTCGATAGATTTTAAAATATCCATTTTCTTTCCTCCTTCTTTCAATAATGGATAGGATTTTAATCCTTATTATTTTTTAATTCTTCTAAATATTTTTTTTCTTCATCAGTTAAATTAACTTTTTCTAAAAGCTCTGGTCTTTTTATGTAAGTTGTTTTTATAGCTTCTTTTCTACGCCATTTATCTATATTTTCGTGGTGTCCGGATTGTAGCACTTCTGGAACTTTCATTCCTTCAAATTCTTTAGGCTTTGTGTATTGAGGATATTCTAGAAGTCCATTTGAAAAGCTTTCCTCTTCTGTTGAGTCTTTTGTTAGAACTCCTTCTACATATCTAGATACTGCATCTATTAATACCATTGCTGGTATTTCTCCTCCTGTTAGCACATAATCTCCTATTGAAATTTCTTCATCAACTATTTTTTCAAGTACTCTTTCATCTATTCCTTCATAATGACCACATAATAATATTAAATGTTCTTCTTTAGCTAATTCTTCAACTTTACTTTGATTAAGTTTTTTCCCTTGTGGAGTTAAATATATAACTTTTGAATTTTCAGTTTTCACAGATTTATAAGCATCATATACAACATCTGGTTTAATTAGCATTCCTGCTCCTCCACCATATATTGTGTCATCAACTTTTTTATGTTTATCCTTTGAAAAATCTCTAATATTTATTAAATTAATATCTATTAAACTTTTTTCCATAGCTCTTCCAATAATACTTTGTTTTATTGGCTCAAACATTTCTGGAAATAAAGTTAATACATCAAATTTCATATTAAAGTCCCTCTATTAGATTTACAATTATTTTATTTGCTTCTAAATCTATTTTCTTAATAACTTCATCAATTCCAGGTAAAAGTTTTTGTTTTCCAAGTTCATCTTTTACAACATAAATATCGTTACTTCCGGTATTGTAAATATCATCAACTTTTCCTAAATATTCATTGTTTTCTGTATATACATCAAGTCCTAGTAAATCTGCTATATAATACACACCTTCTGGAAGATCTCCTAAAATTTCTCTATCTATAACAATAAAAGAATTTCTAAGTTTTTCAGCCTCTTCAACAGTATTTATATTTTTAAATTTTATTACAACTTGATTTTTTGCATATCCCACTTTTTCAATTTCATATTCAGTTAAGTTGCTTTTTTGTTTTATGAAAACTTTTGATATTCTTTCAAACTTTGTGTTATCATCTGTAAAAGAATTAACTTTAACTTCGCCTTTTAACCCTTTAACATTAACTATTTGACCTAATTCCAAATATTTATTCATATTTAACACCTAATCAAGAAATTCAACGTTAACTTTCTTATTTTCTTTAACAGCAATAGCTTTTACAATTGATCTTATAGCTTTTGCCATTTTTCCTTGTTTTCCTATTACTTTTCCCATATCGCTTTTAGCAACTTTTACTTCATAGCAAATAGATTTTGCTTCTGATTTTTCAGTAATAGATACTTCTTCAGTATTGTCTACTAAATTTTTAATTATTACTTCAAGTATATCTTTCATTTTTGCACCTCTTTTTTGATATGATTATTTAGCTGCTTTTTCTATTAATGCTTTAACTGTATCTGTTGGTTTAGCACCATTTTTAATCCATTTTTCAGCTTTTTCTTTGTCTAAAGAAATTGTTGCTGGATCTGTCATTGGATCATATGTTCCAATTTGGTCTATTATTTTACCATCTCTTGGTGATCTAGAATCAGCTACTACTACATGGTAGAAAGGAGCCTTTTTCTTTCCAACTCTTTGTAATCTTATTTTTACCATAAAATTCACCCCCTGAATATTCTTATATATAATAAATTTAATTCTTATTTAAAGTAGAATTAAAATTTAATAACTAAATTTAATTTTTATGTTTTTATTTAAAGTCTGAGAAATTTTTTAATTCATCCATATTTACATTTTTCATTAATTTTTTCATCATGCCTTTATTTGATGTCATATCTTTCATCATTTTTTGAGTCATTTCAAAAGACTTCATAAATTTATTAATTTGTTCAACTGTTGTTCCACTACCTTTTGCAATTCTTATTCTTCTGCTTCCATTTAAAACTTTAGGATTTCTTCTTTCTTCTTTTGTCATTGAACAAATTATTGCTTCTATTCTAACAAATTCTTTTTCATCAACTTGAACATCTTTTAATTTGTTCATTCCTGGTATTAATTTTAAAAGTGATGAAAATGAACCCATTTTTTTCATTTGTCTTAGTTGAGCTAAATAGTCATCTAAATCAAAATTTTGCTTTTTTAATTTCTTTTCAAGTTTAGCAGCTTCTTCCATATCGAAAGTTTCTTCTGCTTTTTCTATAATTGAAAGCACATCTCCCATTCCTAAAATTCTTGATGCCATTCTTTCTGGATGAAATGCTTCTATGTCGCTTAATTTTTCACCTGTTGCAGCAAACTTAATTGGTCTTCCTGTAATTTTTTTAACAGATAATGCTGCACCACCTCTTGTATCACCATCTAATTTTGTAAGTACTATTCCATCAATTCCAAGTTCTTTATTGAAAGTATCTGCTACATTAACAGCATCTTGACCTGTCATTGAGTCTACTACTAATAAAATTTCATGTGGTTTTACATTTGATTTTAAATCTTTTAATTCTTGCATTAATACTTCATCAATTTGCAAACGACCTGCTGTATCTATAATTATAACATCATTTAATTTAGAAATTGCAGTTGATAATGCTTGTTTTGCAATTAAACTAACATCTTTAGTATTTTCATTTACAAAAACTGGAATATCTAATTGTTTTCCAACTACTTGTAACTGTTTAATAGCTGCCGGTCTATAAACATCGCATGCAACTAATAATGGCTTTTTACCTTGTTTTCTAATAATATTTGCTAACTTTCCAGCTGTTGTTGTTTTACCAGAGCCTTGAAGTCCAACAAGCATAATTATTGTAGGTGGATTTGGAGTAAAATTAATTTTACTTTCTTCTCCTCCAAGAAGAGCTATTAATTCATCTTTAACTATTTTAACAACTTGTTGTCCTGGTGTAAGTGATTTTAAAACATCTTGTCCAAGAGCTTTTTCTTCTATTGTTTTTACGAAATCTTTAACTATTTTATAGTTAACATCTGCTTCTAATAAAGAAAGTTTTACTTCTCTTAGAACTTCTTTTAAATCATCTTCAGTTATTCTAGCTTTTCCTCTAAGCTTTCTAGTTATTTCTTGCAATCTTGCTGATAAACCTTCAAAAGCCATATTATCCTCCTAAAATTATATTAAAGAGTTTAATTCTTGTTTTATTTTTTGAATTTGTTTTTGAGTTTCTGCATTTAATGAATTTTTTTTCTCTATTTTCTCTATTTCAGATATTATTGAACTTACTTTCTTCTCTCTTAAAGAAGCACTTTTCATAAGCCCTAATTTTTCTTCATATTCTAAAATATTGTTTTCACCTTTTTTTAAATTATCTCTAACAGCTTGCCTTGTTATTCCTTCATTTTCAGCTATTTCTGATAAAGATAAATCATTATTGTAGTAGTCTTCTAGAAGACATTTTTGTTTTTCTGTTAATAGTTTTCCATATATATCTAATAGAATACCTATTTTAACATTTTTCTCCATTTGACCACCTCTTAATTTGTAATGCTAATATACTTTACACTATTTTTCCTTATTTGTCAAGTATTTTGCTTAAAAAATCTAGCTTTTATTAATTAAAATTTATAAATTATAAGTTCAAATAAAAATAAAACTAAAATATTATAATTAAAAGTGGCGCGCAGCGATCAAGCGTAAGCGCGATTGGAGCAATAACCGTTAGGTTATTTGCGACAGCAAGCCACGATGAATTACAATATTTTAGTTTTATTTTTACTTAACTATTATTAAAATTGAAAGTGCGCGCAGCGACCAAGCGTAAGCGCGATTGGAGCAATAACTGTTAGGTTATTTGCGACAGCAAGCCACGGTGAATTACAATAATTTAGTTTTATTTTTACTTAATTATATTAAAAGTGTGCTTAATTATCATTTGGCACTAACACACATCTATATCTCCCAACTTCATTATTTAGAGATTCTTGAACTAATTCTTTTTCAGAAGTTATAATATCATACACTCCATAAACATTATTTGTAGAAGAATATTTTACATCATCTATGTAGCCTAATTCAGTTAAACTTCCTCCAGCATAACGTTCATTGTCAGGTGTAATTTCGATATGTTCAGAGTTTGACAAAACAATAATTGAATTTAATTTATTTGTAGTTGGTAAAGTAGAATATAGAAAATCATTTCTCATATATTGTTCAGCATTTTGTGTTGCTTTTGCTTTATCTATAACTGCAATTTCTGCATTTGGAATTATTTTTAGTTCTTCTCCACTACTTGACTCAAATTTAGCAATCCAAAACCCTGTAATTTCTCCGTTTTCGGAAAATGCTTTATGCAAGTTATAAGAATTGCTTGCCATATTTGTAGTTGGAGTATTGGATTTATCATAAACAAATTCTAAATCTGTATCTTCATTTGTTTCTCTATAAATAAATCTTGGAATCCATACTAAATAAGTTCCATCTTGAGTTTTTGCATTAGCCATTTTAAATTCATCTGAGGAATAATTATACCAGTTGCTATCATAAGCATTTTCTATTTCTTTTTCCTCGTTGCCATTCCAATAGATTCCTCTCATTCCATCTAAAAGAACCGGTGGATTGCAAAGCTTAAAATCTTTTTTTATTGATTTATACTGAACAAAATTAGAATCTTCTATAATAAATTCATATTCTCCAGAAACCTCTATTGTAAAATATGCAGACTTTTCACTTTCATCATAACTATAATCTGTAAGCATACTGCATTTTTTTCTTGTGCTTTCATTTTTATTTGTAAAATAATAAATTTCTGAAATATTTGGTGAATTTATATCTCCATCTCCAATTAAGCTAATTTTTATTTTTTGCTTTAATCCTCTATTTTCTATAATTTCAAGTTTTGTTTCTATATCCTGATTATAAATACTGTTAATTTCTAATTTATTTCCATTTGTTGCATCATAGCCCCTATGTATAAGTTTATTTGTTTTAGTATCTTTTATTCCGTCTCTAGAAATTACATTTCCTGTATAAAAATTAATTATAATATATAAATTTGAATCATCTATTCCAAAAAATCTCTCTATTTTTTCTGGTTCAAAATAATAATAATTTGTTATAATTGAATCTACATCTGAATTCCAATATTCTAAATTACTATCATTAAGCTCTTTTATAACATCATTAAATTCATCTATATATAAATTAGATGCACCACTAGCATTAGTAAATTCTAGGCTTAGAAGATATCTGTTGAAATTTCCGGCTTCATTTGGATTATAATCTTCCCATATTTTATATTCATCTCTTATTTGATTTATTTTTTCTTGAATTAAAGACATTTCTGCAATATATTTTTCTAAGTTATATATGTTATTTGAATCACTAATAATGCTTATACCTATAGTAATAAGCACTATACAAATAATTAAAATTATACCTAATTTAATTATAGTGATTCCTTTTTCTTCTTTCATCAATTTCTCCATTTATAAAAAAAGAACATCTTTGTATGAAGATTTTTCCTCTTTTTAATGCTTTTATCTTTAGAGGTTACTTCATTTAAAGAAGTTCTATTTTATTTTTCATTAATTTTTAATTAGAGTAATTAGAACTCATTAAATTATATATATAAGATTCATAATCAAATGCTTCCATTACTTCTGGATCTCCGTAGCTTACTCCATGTGTATCTACAGTTGCTGATTTAATTACAGGATATGTTGCAAACTGATTTATATCATCTGTTGCTGTTTCTGCTTCTTCTCCCTCAGCAGGTGCTTTCATTTCAGCTTCATTATATATTTTTTCTAAAACATCCATACCTTCTACTATTCTTCCAAAAGCAGCATAAGCACCATTTAGATTTCTTGAGTCATCGCTCATCATTATTCCTATTTGAGCGTTTCCAGAATTATAGCTCTCTTCAGATAAATTTGTTAAATATTGTGAATAATCATTTCTAATTAATGTAATAATTCCTTTTTCATGTCTTAAAGTGTTTTGCTCAAATCCATTTGCAATAAATTCACCTTTTATTGAATAGTCATAATCATATTCTGAATCTGCTACAATATCTTTTCTTAATAAACTTATCTTTGGATTTTCAACTTCTCCTTCTGAATTTCTTCCTACATATAAGCATATATCATCTTTTCCATAAAAAACTTTATTATTATAGTATCCATTTTCTATTAATTTTATAAAATTAGAAACTGTATTTGGTGCATATTCTGGATACAATTCCATTTTTATATTTCCATAATTTTCAATTTCAAAAGTAGCTTCTGGATGAACTGATGCTTCTGTAAATCTTGCAAATGTAGAATATCCATAAGCTCCTATTAATGCTAATATAGCTATCATTATAATAATCCAAATAATTAACTGTAATTTTTTCATTTTTTCCTCCTAAATCTTATGTGTTTATATTATTTTAACCCTAAATATTTCATAGCATCAATAATATTTTTCGCACCTATTATATCTAATTTAAACTTTTCTTTCAATAGTTTTTTATTACTTTCTGGAATTATGCAAGTTTTATATCCTAATTTTTCTGCTTCTTTAATACGTTTTTCAATCATATTAACACTTCTAACTTCTCCTGTTAAACCTACCTCACCTATAACTACAATGTCTTCTTTAATACTTACATTTTTAAAACTAGAAGCAGCAGCTAAAACAATTCCTAAATCTAATGCTGGCTCATTTATTTTTATTCCACCAACTAAGTTAATATAAACATCTTGTGAGCCAAAATTCATTCCAGCTCTTTTTTCTAGCACAGCCATAAGAAGTGTTAATCTATTATAATCTACACCACTTGCATTTCTTCTAGGCATTCCAAAAATTGTTGGCGTAGACAAAGCTTGAAGTTCTAAAACCAGTGGCCTTGTTCCTTCTAAACTTACAACAATTACAGATCCTGGTGGGTTTCCATCTCTTTCAGAAATAAGAAGTTCTGAAGGATTCTTAACTTCTACTAATCCTTCATTTTGCATTTCAAACATTCCAATTTCATTTGTTGAACCAAATCTGTTTTTTACACCACGTAAAATTCTATAAGAAAAATATCTTTCTCCTTCTAAATATAAAACTGTGTCTACCATATGTTCCAAGACTCTTGGACCTGCGATGTTTCCGTCTTTAGTAACATGTCCAATTATTATTGTTGTAATTCCAGATTGTTTACACATTTTCATAATTCTTGCAGTTATTTCTCTTACTTGACTTACGCTTCCTGCTACTGATGTAATTTCATCTGAATATATTGTTTGAATAGAATCTATAATAACAAATTTTGCATTTGTTTTATCTAAAGCAAGTTCTATATTATCAATATCTGTTTCAGCTAAAAAAAGAAGATTATCTTTTTTTATTTCAAGTCTATCTGCTCTACTTTTTATTTGCTCTGCAGATTCTTCTCCTGAAACATACAAAATATTTCCATCTACTTTTATATTATTACAAATTTGAAGAATTAAAGTTGATTTACCAATTCCAGGCTCACCACCGTAAAAGAGTTAGAGAACCTGTAACAAATCCTCCTCCTAAAACCCTATCTAATTCAGCAACATCTGTTTTTATTCTAAAAGTTTCTCTTTTTACAACTTCATTTAATTTAACAACCTCTGCTTTAGGTTTGTTTTTATCTTTAGAAGAACCTGTAACAGTAATAGCTTTTTCCTCAACAAAAGAATTCCATTCACCACAAGAAGGACATTTTCCAAGCCATTTACTTGATTCATATCCACAACTGTTACAAACAAATACTGTACTAGCTTTTTTTGCCATAAATTCTCCTTTTATATAATTATTTTAAATTTTTAAAAAGTGTTTTATTTTTAGTTTCAAAATTAAAACACTTTTTTATTTTTTATTAAATAAGACCTTTTCTTAATAGTTTATCTAATATTAAAACATACATAGCATGGCTCCAAGTTAAACCTATAACCCATGATGGTTGCATTGTATCATTATTAATTTGTTCTCCCAAAAATCCATGATTTGATGAAGAATTAGTAACAAAATAAAATAATTCTAATGCATTATCATTTTCACCTGCTTCTAAATAATACCACGCCATCCACAAAGTTGCAATAGGCCATGGATTATATCCACCCATATAACTATCATTTTCATAACGTACATAGCCACCTGTGTATGTTCTTATAGTCATATTAATTTTTTCTATTGTATTTAAAACTTCTTTATCATCTTTAGAAAACATTTGAAAAGGAACTATGCTTCCTAGTAGGCTTATATCTATTTTTTTATCTACATTATTTCTAACATAAGATTTTTTTTCTTCATCATAAAAATTATTTTTGCAATATTCTTTTATTTGTTCAATATATTCTTCTAATATTTTTTCTTTTTTTAATATACCCTTAAACTTAGTAGAATTTTCTGAATATTCTGCTTTTAATTTATTATATATTCTAGTCATTGATTTAAATGCTGCATAAATAGCAGAAATTGAATATAAAGAGACTCCTTCAAATTCTTCCCATAAATCATAACTTAAAGGCATTTTTCTTTCTGCACTAAGTAAATCATCAACGTACTTTATCAAAAAAGTTATAGCATTTTCATACATTTTTAAATTGCTTTTTAAAAATTCTATATCTTTTGTAAATTTATAATGAGCATAAGAACCAAATATAACACTTGCTGTTTCATCTATTTGATATCCCCAACAAGGTGCTAGTCTTCCATCTGTAAAAAATCTTTGCTCCCACATACCATTTTTGCTTTGAGTCATTTTGCAAAATTTACTATAAAATTTGTCTGCTTCTTCACTCATTCCAACTACATCTAATGCCTCTGTGATAAAAACTGCATCTCTAGGCCAGCAATATGAGTATCTACCACATTTCGTTCTTTTTTCATCAACTTCTATTCCAGCAGAAATTCCTCCTGTTTTTTCATTTGTAAGAAGTGGAAATAAAAGAATTGTTCTATTATATATTTGTTTTATTTTTTCATTTATTTGTTTATTATTTATTTTTGAAATATCATGTGCTTCTATATAATTTTTCCAATATTTTTCTGTGTTTTTTTCTAAAGCTTCAATATTTAATTTTTTTAATCTATCTATTTCCTCATCTAAACCATTTAAAATGTCTTTTTTCTTATTTTTATTAACTAGCACAAAAACGACTAATTCTTTTTCTTCCCCTGGTTTAATTGTTTTTAAGTCGTAACTAACAGCAGAGTCTGATGACATTCCTATATAGTCTTTTCCACCTATTAACCCACTTGAAATATTATTTCCTGCACCATTTACTTGTTTGCTTAAAAAGTTTTGATTTGAAAATGTGCATACAGAAAAATCATGATTATATTGAACTAGTGAATTATTTTTTACAAATCCACATGTATCATTATTTAAATTTGTTAATATTTTAGAATAAATTAAGAAATTTATATTTAAATCAATACTGTTTTCATTTCTTATAGTATATTTTTTAATTAAAACATCTTCTTCTATTGGAACAAAATCAGTTTGTATAATTCTTGTTTTAAAATATGTATTAAAGATTTCAGTTCTCAATATATTTGTGTTTTGAACATATTCCTGAGAATAAAGGTTATTTACATCTTCATGCAAGTAAATTAAAGCAGAATCGTTTATTTTTACACCTGTATGAAAAAATTCCAAAAACTGCTTATAATCCGCTCCTCCATAAAGAAGTCTTATCATTTCTCCTGTTTTTGTAAAGCTTGCCTTTATTTTATTATTTCCTACAACGCCATCATTAAAATATTTTGTATTCATTTTTTCTCCTAACTTATTTTAACTTAGTTCCGCCCCATTCTACTACTGTATAGCCATTTCTTTCAGCTTTTTCTAGTTTTTGTTCTTCTATTTCTATTTTTTCATCTAAAGGTTCCCATTCCATCATAATTCTTATTAATGTATCTGGCTTTGGATTTATTTCCAATGGCATAATTTCTTCTATTTCTTCTAAACTTTCAAATCTTATATAATTAAATTTATTATTTTCCATTTGAGGTAACCAATATACTATGAATTCTTCTGCTTCTCTTTCATTTAGTCCTAATATAGCTAATTTTTCTTCTAAAAATTTAGCTGTATTTTCACCCTCTACAACAAATCCCTCTTTAGCACTATTAATACTTTTTTCTATTTCTTTTCCTTCCCAATATAATGCATATAGATTTCGTCCCGTATCAGAATCAATTAATGTTCCATCTGTTTTTGCTAAAACTTTCCAGCCTTCTTCTTTATATTTTGGATAAGATATAGCTATATTCTCTGGCTTTCCAAGTTTTACTGTTACTTCTGTTTCTTCTGTTGGGTATATGTATATTATTGGTTTGTCTGGACTTACTTCTGCAGCTTTTTGAGGTCCATGTTCATATTCTTTATCTTTTTTAAAAAAGTCTAAAAAGCCACCACCATCATCACAATCATCAACATCAAAATAATCTACACTATCATAATCGTCATAATAAACAGCTTCTCCTCGTCTACTATTTCCTACTATTAAAATAATAGCTAATATAACTACCATACAAATTCCAATAAGTATTAACATTCCAGTAGTTAATGTAATTTTAATTTGTTTTTTAGGTATCACATCATCTAAATTTAAATCTTCTTCATTTTCTTGTTGTTCTTGATTGCTTCCTTGTTCTTTTTGTCCTTCTTCTTTTTGCTCTTCTTGTTCTTGCATATCTTGATCTTTCAATTCTTGCTCTTTTTCTTCTTTCTCATTATCTTCCATTTTTATTTTCACCCCCAAAAACAAATTTATTGCATTAACTTTTTAATTTGATCTTGTATATCCTTTACTCTTTCTTCTAAGCTTCTTAAATCATTTTCTTGTGAGTCTATATTCTTATTCATTATTACACTTTCCATATCTGCAATATTTTCTTTAAGTTCTTCAATTTTTTCAATTAAGTCTAAACGCTTAAATTCTTTCTTGTAGTTTTCAACTTTTGTTGTTGTTTCAACTAGTACTGGCTCATCTTTTATTTCATATGAATCACAAAATTCTGGTATTATAACTTTACATTCTGAAGTTTCTTCTATTTTTTGTTTTAATATATCTTGTCCTTCTGGTTCACCATGAACTAAAAATACATGTTTTGGTGGATTTGTAAAAGAATATATAAAGTTTAAAAGCCAAGTTTGGTCAGCATGTCCTGAATATCCTTCAATATATTCAACTCTAGCATTTACTGCTATTTCTTCTCCAAATATTTTTACTTTTTTAGCTCCATCTACTATAGACCTTCCTAAAGTTCCTGGTGCCTGATATCCAACAAATAAAATTGTGCTTTTAGGATTCCATAAATTGTGTTTCAAATGATGTTTAATTCTTCCCACATCACACATTCCACTTGCAGAAAGTATTATAGCAGGTCTTGTATCTTCATTTAATTCTTTAGATTCATCAGCAGTTCTTGTAAATTGAAGTCCTCTAAATTCTAGTGGATTATCCCCTCTTTTAATTTTTTCTTGAATTTCGTCTTCAAATAATTCTGTATTTTTTTTGAAAACTTCTGTTGCAGAAATTGCAAGAGGACTATCAACATAAACAGGAACATTCATAATCGTTTCATATTTTCTTGCGAACTCTTCATCTTGTCCTAAATCATCTTTTAATTTATCTAATTCATATAATATTTCTTGTGTTCTTCCAACAGCAAATGATGGTATTATTACTCTTCCACCATTATCTAAAGTTTCTGAAACGATGTCTAAAAACATTTTAGCTTTATCATCATTTCTCATGTGTAATCTTCCACCATAAGTAGACTCCATTACAAGATAATCAGCATTACTAATCATTGTTGGAGAATCTAAAAGTGGTAAATCATTATTTCCTAAGTCTCCAGTAAATACTATTTTTGTAGTCTTTCCTTCTTCTGTAATCCATATTTCAATAATTGCAGAACCAAGCATATGTCCAGCATCATTAAAACGTACACTTATTGCATCATCAATATCTACTATTTCATCATAATCAACAGGATGGAAAATTTCTAAACATTTATAAGCATCTTCTGCTGTATATAGTGGAGGCAATGGTTCTTTATTATCTCTCATTCTTTTTCTATTTTTCCATTCGATTTCAACTTCTTGTATATGCCCACTATCAGGAAGCATTATTTCACACAAATCACAAGTAGCTTTTGTTGCATAAACTGGATTTCTATAACCCTCATTATATAATTTAGGAATTCTTCCAGAATGGTCTATATGTGCATGTGTTAATAACATAAAATCTATTTCTGATATATTAAATGCGAATGGATCAGAATTGTCTAATGTGTCTGTAATTTTTCCTTGATACATTCCACAATCAACTAAAAATTTTTTTCCTGCAGCCTCTACTAAAAAATTTGAACCTGTTACTGTTCTTGCAGCACCTAAAAAAGTTATTTTCATATTTTCCCCCATATATTAATTAAATAATTTTACTTTTCTATTTTCTTTTACTTCTAAAGATTTTTGAGTAATTTTTGTTCTCTTTCTACCCTGTTTTTCAAAAGCTTCTTTATCATACACTTTTATAACTAATCCCTCTTCTTCACATTTAAGAGCAACTTTTGTATCTTCTAACTCAATTATTTTAGTATCTAAAGCATATTTTATAATTTCAGAATTTAAGTTAATGTCCATACTAAAAATTTTCATTGCTCCTAATCTACAAAGTTTAGTTATGGCTTTTTTCTGTATTTTATCTATTATGTTTGAAATTTCTTCTATGTCTGTAACAAAAACGTCTTTAGAAATTTTTAATCTATCATAATATCTTATTTCATATAAAATATTAATTATTTCATCTCTTGTTGTTATTTTATTTAATTTTTTATCTATAAAGTTTAAGAATTCTTTTTGCCAATTAATTACAGTTTCTTCTAAATGGTCTTTGCATTTATAAAATTTAAGTGTTTCTTCAATTGATTTTTTCTCATTTAAAAAGTTTGCAGGTACTAAAATATATTCTATTTTTTGAATTTCTTCTACATATTTTTTTCTTTCATTTGTTAGTCTTTTTCTATATGTTGAAACAGTTTTTATTTTCTTATCTTTTTCAAGTTTTTTGTTTACTTTTTTTAATTCTTCTATTAATATTTTTTTATCATTTAAAGCTAAGTCTATTCTTTGAAGTCTTTTATTAAGTTTTTTCTCTTTTGCTTTTTCATCTTCAATAAACTTAATCTTATTTTCCATTTTTTTAAGAAGTTTTGCTTTTTCTCTTAAATCTGCGTCTATTTTTTCTCTTTCTTTTCCTTCAGATGTAAGATAAACCACCTTATATAAGTTTCTAATGTATTTATTGTCATTTGTAAAATATTTAATAAATTGCTTTGCATCTTCTAAAAAATCTTTTCTTGTTGAACCATAAGTTCTCCATTCATAAAGAAATTTTTCTCCTAAAATTACTAATAAGTTTTGATAAATAAGATTATCTATATATTTAAAGTCATCATCATAAACTTTATCCCATGACCAACCATTAAAATCTCTTAAAATTTCATCATTATTTAAATTGTATCCATTTACTAGACAATTCTGTAAAAGATTTTTAAGTGGAAAATCTCCATTTATATAAAAATATTTTGGAGATATGTCTGATATTGCAAATAATAATGAATTCTCAGTAGGATATGTTAAAATGCTTCTTTCTTTTTCATTAGTAAGTGCTTTTACATCATTTTTAATAAGCAATTTAGCCTGATTACTATCAGGCTCAACAACTTTTATATTATCACAATATAATCTTATGGTTTCTATAATTTCGTTTAAAAAATCTTCTTTACTTCTTACAGATTTTTTTACTTTTTGAAAGTCTTCATAGGAAACTTCTATTTTATAAATCATACTAAAAAGAAGACTTTTTATGCTTGAAGAAAAATATTTCTTATCTAAAATTTCTTCTAGTTCTGAATGATAATCTTTTAATTTAGAAAATAATCCCATTAAAGTCCTCCTTTATTTTTATTCATTTTCTCCTTGGTTTTCAATTGGTTTACTCATTTTTAATTCTTCCAAACGTTCTTTAGTTATTAAAACTTGTCTTGGCTTGCTTCCTTCATATCCAGAAATTATACCTCTTGCTTCCATTTGGTCTATAATTCTTCCTGCTCTTGCATATCCAACTTTAAATCTTCTTTGTATAAATGATGTTGAAGCTTGTCCTATTTCAACAACTGTATCTATTGCTTCCATTAATAGTGGGTCTGTATCATCTTCTTCAGCTTCTTTTTCCATTTGTCCTTCAGATTTATTAGATTTTTCAATTTCTTCTAAAATATCTTCATTATATGTTGCAACTCCATTTGATTTAACAAAATCAACTATTTTTTCTACTTCTCCATCTGATACGAATGCACCTTGAACTCTTACTGGTTTTGAAGCACTTGCTGGATAAAATAGCATATCACCTTTACCTAATAATTTTTCAGCACCTACTTGATCTAATATTGTTCTTGAATCTATTTGAGAAGATACTGCAAATGCAATTCTTGAAGGAATATTTGCTTTAATTAAACCTGTGATTACATCTACAGATGGTCTTTGTGTTGCTACAACTAAATGCATTCCTGCAGCTCTTGCTTTTTGAGCTAATCTACAAATTGAATCTTCTACTTCTTTTGCAGCAACCATCATTAAATCTGCAAGCTCATCTATTATAATTACAATTTGTGGTAATTTTCCAACATTTTCTCCATCCTCAGAACGTTCTAATGCCTGATTATATCCTTTTAAGTCTCTTACACCTTTTTCAGCAAATAAATTATATCTATTGTCCATTTCTTGAACTGCCCATGCAAGAGCTCCTGCTGCTTTTCTTGGATCTGTTACTACTGGAATTAATAAATGTGGTATTCCATTATATACAGAAAGTTCAACAACTTTTGGATCCACCATAACAAGCTTTACTTCGCTTGGTTTTGCATTATATATTATACTTGTGATTATTGTATTAATACATACTGATTTACCAGAACCTGTAGAACCAGCAATTAAAACGTGTGGCATTTTTGCAATATCCGCTAAAACTATACTTCCAGCAACGTCTTTTCCAAGTGCAACAGTTAGTTTAGAATTATTATCTTCAAATTCATCACTTTCTATAACATCTCTTAATGGAACTGATTCTTTTTCTTTATTTGGAATTTCAATACCTACTGCTTGTTTTCCTGGAATTGGTGCTTCAATTCTTATGCTTTCTGCTGCTAAATTTAAAGCTATATCATCTGCTAAATTTGCAATTTTACTTACCCTAACTCCTTCTGCTGGTTTTAATTCATATCTTGTAATAGCAGGTCCAACAGAAATATTTTCAACTTTAGCAGATACTCCAAAACTATGTAATGTTTTTTGAAGTTGTGTTGCTTTTTCTGTTAGAGCTTTAGCTCCAGTCTTACTAACTTTTTTACTACTTTTTCCTAATAAATTAGTTGGTGGATATTCATAGTTTTCATCTTCTATTGAAACTGTATGCTCTAATTGTAATACAGCTTTTGTTTTACTTTCTTTTTGTTCTTCTTCAACTGTAAATAAATTATCTTCTTTTACTGCTTTTTCTTCTTGTGCCTTTGCTGTATTTTTATAAATATTTGCTTCTATAACATCTGGATTAGAAGGTTTTTCTTCTTGTTTATTTCTTCCAAACAAGCTAGCAAATTTTCCTCTAGTTTTATCTGCATTAGCATCAGGTTCTTCTCCATTTAAATTAATTGTAATTTCATCTTCATCAAAACTAGATATTTTTTTAGATTTATTATCTGAATGATTTAATAAGTCTAGTTGTCCATTATCATCCATTCTTTCTCTTCTATTTGCCATTCTTTGCTCACGTCTTGCTAAAATTTCTTCATCTCTTTGTTCTCTTCTAGCATTAGCTTCATCCATTATATCCATTAAAAATTCAGATGGATGTAATCCAAAGGTAAATACGCAAAGAACAGCAACAATTCCTGCTGTGGTAATTGCAGCTCCAAACATTCCAAGTAATTTTATAAGAGGATATGCAATAACTACTCCTACAGTTCCACCGCCTATATTTTTTACTCCTAAGTCGTATGCAACTTCAATAATATCTTCAAATTTTAATTCAGGATTTATTACTCCTTTTGAAATTTGATATATAGACATTGTTGCCGCAACACATGAAAGTAATACTATGAACTGAATTATTTTAGATGTAATATAATTTTTGTCATCTTTAGCTGTACAAATAGCAAGAGCCATAAATCCAATTGGAATTAAATATTTTATAAATCCGATTATTCCGCCTAATGCTGGACTTAATACTTCTCCTATTACACCTTTTTCTCCATATATCAAAATAAATAGTAATATACTAATTACAAAAAGTATTATTACTACTAAATCTATATTTAATCCTGTACTTTTTTTATTATTTGTAGTTTTGCTAGTATTTCTTTTTTTTCTTCTTCCCAATGCTACATCCTCCTAAATTGGATTTTATAATGTATTTTATAATTTTTAAGCCAGAATCAGAATCAATTTTAATTGATTTTGATTCTGGCTTTTATTATTTTAGTTCTCTTCTATTATCTTGTATTGTTTTTAATGCATTTTGTAAAGAAACTTCTACACTACTTAGAGTTTTTCCTAAATTCATCATATTATTTTCTAGATTTGCTAATATTCCATCTACATATGTATTTGTTCCTTGTGTTATTTCTCTATACATTTCATTAGCATCTGCTATTATTTCTGTTTTCTTGTCGTAAGCTTTTCTTGTTATCTCGTGTTCATCTATCATTGAAATAATTCTATTTTCAGCTTCTTTTACTATATCATTTGCATCTTTTTGGGCCTCACTAATAATTCTCTCTCTTTCTTCTTTTATCCATTTTGCTTGTTTCATTTCTTCTGGTAATCTAAGTCGTATTTCTTTAATGATATCTAACATTTCATCTTTATCGACTACACTTTTTTTAGTAAGAGGCATTCCCCTGCTTTTTTCTAAAATATCTTCCAATGTATCAAGTAAATCGTAGATTTCCATTCCTTTTTCTTTCCTTTCCAACATATACAAAATTGCATTAATTTTGTATATTCTTCTCCAAAAATAGAAGATATATTCTACCGTACCTTTTTATATCTTTTATCTTTAGTGAGTTTAAATCTAACTTGTTTATTACTTTTTCCTTGTTATCTGTTTCTAAAATAATAATACCTGTATCTTTTAATAAATTATTTTTTATTATTTTTTCAGATGCATCTTCTGCAAAATCTGTTTTATATGGTGGATCTAAAAAAATAATATCAAATTCTAAATTGTTTTCTTTAAGTTTTTCTAAAGTAAGTTTATAATCGCAATTAAAAACTACAGTTTTATTTTCTGTTCTTGTTTTTTCAATATTTTGTTTTATTATTTTAATAGCATCTCTTGAAGAGTCACATAAGTAAGCTTTTTGGGCACCTCTACTTATAGATTCTAAAGCTAAAGCACCACTTCCAGAAAATAAATCTAACACAGTTGCATCTGGAATATCATAATTAATTTTACTAAATAAAGCTTCTTTTACTCTATCTAGTGTGGGTCTTGTATTATTTCCTTCTAATGTAAATAGTTTACTTCCTCTTAATGTTCCACTTATTATCCTCATATAACTCCTATATACACAATTATACTATATATAATATTTTATTCTAAAAAAAGGATTAGTCAATAAGATTAACACAATTGTAATACATACTTAATTCTTCTGTAATCTCGATTTAACAAGACTTTTAAGAATGTAACATTTTTATTTTTAATATTTTATGTATATCTATTTTAAAATAAAAAAGAGTGCTTTTTTGCACCCCTTTTTTTAATATATATTATTCTTCATTATTTTTATCTTTTAATAGTTCTAATTGTGATATTAATAATGCTTCCATTTTTGCTTTATAAACATCAAATTGTCTTTTTAATTCTTCTGTTCTTTTTCTTATTTCAAATTCTTCTTTTGATATTGTTTCTGTAGCTCTTTTTGCTTCGCTTTGTGCATCTCTTATAATTTGATTTGCTCTTTCTTGTGCATTTGCTTTTATATCATCTGCTGTTGTTTGTGCCATTACTAAAGTATTTTGAAGTGTTTTTTCTACATTTTTATAATGTTCTAAGTCTTTTTTGTTTTCTTCTATTTGTTCTCTTAATTCAGAATTTTCTTTGTAAATTTTTTCATAATCTATAGTAAGTTGATCTAAAAAATCATCTACTTCATCTACATTATATCCTTTTAATGTTCTCGAAAATCTTTTATTTTCTATATCTAAAGGTGTTAACATGGTTTTTCCTCCTACCTGTTATTTTATCTCCAAGGATTAGAAAATTTACTTTCTATTTTTTCTTTTGTAATTTCATTAATTATATTGTAATTGTAAGGAGCAGCAACAAAAATTGAATTTGTTACTTTTTCCACATTTCCATCTAATGCTTTAGCTGCACCGCAAATAGCATCTATAATTCTTCTTCCTATATCTTTACTAACATATTCTAAATTTATAACAATAACATTTTTAGCTTTTAATTGCATAATAATTTCGTCAGATTGATCAAAATTAGTAGGTTTAGCTATTTTCATTGTTAATTGCTGAGGTTGTGGCATTTGTACAATATTTTTTCTTTTCTTAAAAAAGCCAACACTTTCTGTTTGATCATTATTATTTTCTTCTTCAGCTTCATAATCATCTGCATAATCTGTGTTATATGCATTTTCTTCATAGTCATCTTGTGGGTCTTCTTGCTCTCCCCATATAAAATCAACTAATTTCTTTATTGATGATGTTCCTGCCATTTTCTAAAAAAACCTCCTAATTTTTTCTCTTCATTTGTAGCTTAATCTGTATATAGTATCTATCTTTTTTTCCATAAAGTCAAGCATTTTTTCCCAATTTTGCCATTTGTTATGAAAAAATAATTTTTCTGTAATTTTTTTGTATTTTTTTTGTAACTTTTATGTGTTTAGTGTAATATTATTTCATCATATAGTTTTATTTTATTTAATTCTTCAATTTCTGATTCGCTATATCCAAGTCCTTGTAATTCCTCGTCTGTATAGTTTTCCACAATTGAATAAGTATCGTTCTGTCTTAAGACTTTTACAGGAATTTTTTCCACAAAGCCTGTCCTATTTTTCTCAACATATGTTTTATCATTTTCTTCTATTATACATGCATTACTTATTTTCCATCCAGAATATTTCCACCAAACAATATCAAAAGATATTTTTCTATATTCCATTAATTCTGCAATATCTTCTTCTATTTTAAATACTAAAATTCTATTTTTATTTTCCTCTTTTACATAAACAATTTCAGCTTCTATTTCATCTGAATTTGAAAGTCTTAAGGTTATTTTATCTCCAACTTTTGCTAGCATTGCTTTTTCGGAATCTATGCTTGTAGCTATATAACATTCAAAATTATTAAAAATTTTTCCCTTTTCGCTACTCAAAGGCACAACTGCTCCAATTTTTAAATCAAAACTATTTAGTAAATCTGTACTTAAATAATCAAAATTATTTGCTAGTAATATTGTTTCTAATCCATCTACTCTATATGATGCCATTCCAGAAATTGGTGCATACATTATTTCTGAACTATCTTCTAGTTCTTTTTCTAGAGCATTTCTTTGATCTGTTAATTGCTTTACATATGAATCAGATGGACTTAACGTTCCGGTCATTTTGGCCTTTTTAGATATATATGCTTCAATTTTATTTTTATTCTCCTGAATTTTTTGTAAGTAATTAACATTATACATAGAATCGACTGTTGTTTCTATTTGTTTTTCTATACTAGTTATGTCACTAGAAGGTAAGTTCATGCCACTATTTTCTATAATTTCATTTATTTCTTCATCTAATTTTGATATTTGACTTAAAATTGTATTTTCACTATTTGAATAATATCTAAAAACAGGTTCTGATTTTGCTACTCTTTCTCCATCTGCAACAACTTGTACCATTCCATTTTTATAGTTTTCACCTTGCAGAACGATTTCATCTCTAATAATATAGCCTTCTGCTGTTTCTTCTTCAGATAAAGAGCCATTTGCAACAACATATAAATCTGTAGGTTTTTTAAATATGTTTGTACTATTAGTTACTAAAAAAATTATAAAAACCATACAAATTATTGTCGTAATTATTTTAAATTTACTATTTTCATCCTGTGTTTCTTTCACTATAACTCCTCTATAATTTTGTTTACATTGTTTTGTAAATTATTTTCTCCACCGTTCTAACCATATAATTTCGTTATTTCTTCTAAACCATGTTAATTGTCTTTTTGCATATCTTCTTGATTCTTGCTTTATTTTTTCTATCATTTCTTCACGAGTTAGTCTTCCTTCAAAGAATTGCACAACTTCTTTATATCCAAGGCCTTGCATAGCTGTAGGGAACTTAGAATATTTGGTAATTAAATTTTTAACTTCATTTTCTAGTCCTTGTTCAATCATTATGTCTACTCTACGATTTATTTTATCGTAAAGTTTTTCTCTATCTAAAGTTATTCCAAAAACCTTAAAGTCATATTCTACTTCTTTTTGTTTAGATAATATTTCTTGTTCAGTTTTTGTTTTACCAGTAGCTTTATAAATTTCTAAAACTCTCATTATTCTTTTTTTATCGTTAAAGCTAATTTTCTCCATAGCTTGTGGATCAATTTTTTTGGCTTCATTATATAGCTCTTCTAGTCCTTCTGCTGTTTCTGCTTTTTTTATAAGTTCATTTCTATAATTTTCATCAAATTCCATGTCTTGATAATCTATACCATATATTAAAGAATTAACATATAATCCTGTACCACCAACAACAATTGGTGTTTTGCCTTTTGATAAAATTTCTTTTATAGCTTTTTCGCTGTCTTTTTTGAAATCTGAAACAGTGTATCTTTCTTCTGGAGACACAAAATCAATTAAATAATGTTTAATATTTTGCATTTCTTCTTTTGTAACTTTTGCTGTACCAATATTCATATCTTTATAAATTTGCATTGAATCAGAAGAAATAATTTCCCCATCAATTTTTTTTGCAAGTTCAACTGACAATGCTGTTTTTCCAGATGCTGTTGGTCCAACAATAACTACAACTTTAGGTTTCATCTATTATCTCCTACTAAATTTTTTCTCCAAATCATATTTAGTCATTTTAATTGCTGTTGGTCTGCCGTGTGGACAAGTAAATGGATTTGGCAATTCTAATAATCTATCTATTAAGGTTGTTACTTCTTGCTCGTCTAGTTTCATTTTTGCTTTTACTGCTGATTTACAAGCAACTGTTGCTATAAATTTGTCTTCTTTTTCCTGTCTTGCAGTAACCGCAACAGTATCTAATTCATCAAGTATATCTAAAAATAATTGTTTTGTATTTAATTCTTCACACATACTAGGAACAGACACTAACTTTATAGTGTTTTCTCCAAATTCTTCAAATGTAAATCCAGCTTTTGCAAACATTTCAACATTTTCTTTAGCTATTGACCATTCTTTATGTGTTAATGAAATTACATCTGGTAATAATAGAAGCTGTTCATCTTTTTCATCTTCACTATAATAGTTTTGTTTTATTTTTTCATACATTATTCTTTCATGTGCAGCATGTTGATCTATTACATACATTTCATTTTTTATTTCAATTATTATATAAGTTGAAAATACTATTCCAATAAATTTATAAGGTATCTTGCTAACTTCTTCTTTTTCTTCTTCAAAAACATTCATATTTTCAGCTGTAGCATATGAAAATTCTGTTGAAGCATCTATTTTTTTATTTTCTTCTTCTTGTAATTCTTCTTCTAATTTTTTCTCTCTTCTAGCATCTGCAGAATCAACTCCAAAGGTTTGTTTATACATTTGATTAAATTCAGGATTTACTACTTCTTTAGACTCTTTTATTGCTTCTCTAACTTTTGAAGTATCTATTGATTGGGTGCTATCTAAATTAGTTCTTTCTTCGAATAGTTTTTGAGCTATTTTAGAAAATTCATCATTACTAGAATCATTAGAAATCTCTTTAACATTTGGTTTTTCTTGTTCTACATTTTCATTTTTTATTTCTTCATTTACATTTGTTTCTAAATTTATTGTGTTTTGAGGCAAATTATTTATTTGTTCTTTTTCTGCAATAATTGTATCTTGAGTAGGTTGCTGTTTTACTGCTGAAACATCTATAATTTGTGTTTCTTCTAATCTTTCATCTTTAGCTTCTTTAACCTCTTTTGTTTCTATTTCTTGAGTATTCTCTGTCTCTAGCATTTTTGTAGTTTCAACATCTTTTGTATTATCTTTAATTAATTTATTTACATTTTCTACATCTATTATTTTTGTTTCACTTGGAATAAAAGCTGGCTTAAAGCTTTTTTCTTCATTTACATTTTCCTTATTTAAGCCATTTCTATATTTGAATATTTCTTCTAATGTATTATTATTTAACTCTTCTGGAGTTTCTTCTGGTTCTTTCATTATTTTTTTGAAAAAGTCAGTTAAACCATTTTTCTTTTCATATTTTTCCATAAATCTATCATTAACTAGTTCTCCAACATTTTCATTTAAAATTACTTGTTCAACTTGTTTCTTGTTATCACCACTACTAACTTCTATATTTGCTGAATTCATTAAATTATTATTTTCAAATGTTTTTTCAACATTTGCAACAAGCTCAGATTGTGCTAAATTTGATTTTATAGCATGATATACAGCTTTAAAAACTGAAGATTCATCTTCAAATCTTACTTCTAATTTAGCAGGATGAACATTAACATCTACAAGTTTTGGATCCATTTCTAGATTTAATACTATAAATCCATATCTGCCAACCGGTATCATTCCTTTATATGCCTGGTCTGCAGCAGCAGATAAATTTTTATCTTTAATATATCTTCCATTTAAGAAAAATAATTGATTTGATCTATTTCCTCTTGCTATTACTGGTTTTCCTATAATTCCAGTTACTTTTATTCCTTCAAATTCATAATCTACATCTATAACTTCTGTAGCAGTATCTCTTCCATATATAGTGTAAATCGCTGTTTTTAAATCTCCATTTCCATTTGTTTGAACTATAGTTTTTCCATTGCTTATAAGCTTAATAGCTACATTTGTGTTTACTAAAGCTATTCTTGTAACAGCGTCTTCAATATATCCTGCTTCTGTATAATCTTTTTTCAAAAATTTATATCTTACAGGTGTGTTATAAAATAAATTTTGTACTGTAATTGTTGTTCCTGTTGGTCTTGCTGCTTCTGTAAATTCAATAGTTTTTCCACCTTCTACAACTATTTTATGTGCCACATCGTCTTCTTTTCTCTTTGAAATCATTTCAACTTTTGCAATAGAAGCAATACTAGCCAAAGCCTCACCTCTAAAACCCATTGTTTTTATAATAGATAAGTCTTCAGCATTTCTTATTTTACTTGTTGCATGTCTTTCAAAAGCTATTTCCATATCGTCTTCTGCTATTCCACAGCCATCGTCTGTTACTTGTATTAGTGCAATTCCACCATTTTTAACTTCCACAGTTATATTTTTTGCTCCAGCATCTATAGAATTTTCTAACATTTCTTTTACAACAGAAGCTGGTCTTTCTATAACTTCTCCAGCAGCAATTTTATTTATAGTTAAATCATCTAATAAAACTATATTTCCCATCTTTATCTCCTTTTCTTTTCGGCTTGTGACCTGTTTTATAGCTTTAATTTTACATACTTATACAATTTATCAAATTATATCATTAAAATTATTTTTTGTATACTTTTTTAAGATTTTATTTTTTTACTAATTAGTAACACTTATTTCAAAAATTCATACTATATATCATACAAAGTTTTTATTTAAGGAGGATTTTAAAATGCCAGAAAACAGAGGTTGTTGTGGAATTTTTGGAGGAGATAATGATTGTTTATTATTAATAATTCTTTTAATCATTCTTTTCTGTTGTTGTGGAAATAATGGTAGCAGAGGATGTTGCTAATTTTATCCATAAAAATAGCTCTATTGTTTTACAATAGAGCTATTTTTTATTTAATGTTTAATAATTATAATCATTATATTTTTTGTAAAGAATTATTCCTCCACCAGCTATGAAAAGCATTGTAATTGCAAAAACTATTATGTCAGATCCTGTGTTTGGCAAAGACTTATTTGCAGTTGTATTATCTGCTGGTAAATTTGCTGAACCAGAATCAACCCATTTAAAGTCTGATGAACCATAGAAGAACATATACCACACTTCAGAATCAAGCACATCTGCTTGTGCTAAAGTAACTGCTTCGTTAGATACATATTTTCCATTTTCATCCGTAGTTTTTACATATAAGTAATAGTATTGGTCATCTTCTAAATTTTTCAAATCTATAACTTTATTTCCTACTTTTCCACTATCACCAGAAAGATATTCTATTGCATGACTGTCATCTTTATCTGCATCTAAAGTTTCATCATATATTCCAGAATTTGATTTAGCATAAGCTAATAAACTTGAAAATCCTGAACTATCTTGATTTTTAATTTTTTGTAATATGCTTTGATCTGTAATTTTTCCAACTTTTATTTGCATTCTTCTATTATTTTGCTCAGCATGAGTAAAGGTTGTTACAATTTGGTCGCCTTTATAAGTCATAAATGTAGCATGAAATGCATCACTATATTTTGCTTCTGAGAATCTTTCAACTTTTTTGCCATATATTCTTATGCTTTCATTAAATCCTCTTTGTTCTAATACACTTACATATAAATCTTGATTTAATTCAACTTTTTCTGCTACTTTTTCTGAATTTGATGTTTTATATGTTTTGGTTGTACTATCATATGTTAAAATGATTCTATCATCGTCATCATTATTTGTTATACTTGGTTCGTTAGAATTATTTCTTATATATATGTATTGAGTATTTCCACTTGAAATTGGTGCTGATGCTCCAGAAACTTCAATAACTGCTTTTGAAATTCCATCTTTAATTAATTTAAAGCTAGCATTTGAAAAATCTGTAAATTCATCAGTTGGATTTGTAGGATCATCTGGTTCCTTCTCCGGATCTTTTTCTGAATCTTCTACTGGATCTTTTCCTGGGTTTTCTTGTTCTCCTGAGTCATTTTTAATTTCTGTAGAAAATGCTGCAAAATCATAATATGTATTTCCTTCTTTTTCAATTTTTATCCATAAATAAAAATTTACCTCTCCATTATATGAAGAAAAATCAAGTTTTATATTATTTTCTCCGCTAGTTGTTTCTGTCCAAGAATCTGTATAAGTTGGTATTGCTTCAAAATATTCTTTTTTAAGTTCATCAAGCCTTTTTTGTGCTGTTTCATAATAATCTTCATAATCTTGTCTAGCGTTTTGAACTTCTGTTTCTAATCTTGAAATTTCTTCTGCTGACTTGTTTTCTTTTAAAGCGTTATTATAATCTTCTTGTAGTTTTGTAAAATTTTCTTCTTTTTCTTTTAATTCTTGATTACTTTTTTCTACATGAGAATTAACATTGTTGTATTTGGCAACAATTGCTTCTGCTTCCTCTTTTGTAATATCAACTTTTTCATAATAAATTTTATATCCAACTGCTTCTGGAGATAAAGTTACTGTTCCTGTTCCAACACCATTTTCTATATATATAGTGCTTGGTAAATTAATATAATTTTGTGGATCAACCTCTCCAGAATATGCTTGTACAGCATAAAAAGAAAGCATTGTTGATATTAAAAATACTGCAAATATTATTGTGGTTTTAAGTCTATTTTTCATTAGAATTTCCCCCAATTATTTTAAAAATAAAAAAATATATTAAAAATATAATTATTTTTAATATATTTTTTTACATTATATATATAAAAAATTTTTTTGTATACATTTTTTTAAAATTTTTTTGCATATATTTTTTAAAATTTTATATATACTTTTCAGTATGCTTTTAATTAGTACATTCCGCCCATTTCTTGCATATTTTGTCCATTTCCGCAATTACAATTTTTTTCTTTTTTCTCTGTTACAATGCTTTCTGTTGTAAGAATCATTGAAGCTACTGACTCTGCATTTTCTAAAGCTGAACGAGTAACTTTAGTAGGGTCTACAATTCCTTCTTTTTTCATATCAACATATTGTTCTTTTGTTGCATCAAATCCAATTCCTGGTTTACTTTGTTTTACTTTATCTAATATTACAGCTCCTTCTAAGCCACAATTTGTTGCTATTTGTTTTACTGGTTCTTCTAATGCTTTTAATATAATTCTAACACCAATTTTTTCTTCTTCTGAAACTTCTTCTAAAAGTTTTTCTACTTTTGGCATAACATTTACATAAGCTGTTCCACCACCTGGTAGGATTCCTTCTTCAACTGCTGCTTTTGTTGCAGATAAAGCATCTTCAATTCTTAATTTTTTCTCTTTCATTTCAATTTCAGTAGCAGCTCCAACTTGAATTACAGCTACGCCACCAGCAAGTTTTGCAAGTCTTTCTTGAAGACTTTCTTTATCGTAATTAGATTTTGTTTCTTCTATATTATTTTTTATTTGGCTAATTCTTGCCTCTAATGCTTTTTTGTCTCCTAATCCATCAACAATTATAGTATTTTCTTTACTACATTTTACTTGTTTTGCTCTACCTAATTGATTTAATTTTGTATCTTTTAATTCTAATCCTAATTCTGAAGTTATAACTTCACCACCTGTTAAAATTGCAATATCTTGAAGCATTTCTTTTCTCTTATCTCCAAAACCTGGTGCTTTAACTCCTACAACATTTAATATTCCTCTTAATTTATTTAATATTAGAGTTGATAATGCTTCGTTTTCAAAATCATCTGCAATTATAACTAGTTTTCCACTTTGACTTGTTATTTCTTCAAGTAATGGTAAAATTTCTTGAATGTTTGATATTTTTTTATCTGTAATTAAAATATATGGATTATCCATTACTGCTTCCATTTTGTCTGTATCTGTAACCATATAAGGTGATACATATCCTTTATCAAATTGCATTCCTTCTACTACATTTACTTCTGTTGATGAAGTTTTAGATTCTTCAATTGTAATTACTCCATCTTTAGAAACTTTTTCCATAGCATCTGCAATTAAATTTCCTATTTCTTCATTGTTAGCTGAAATACTTGCAACTCTTGCTATATCTTCTTTTCCTTTTATTGGAGAACTAATTGATTTTAATTCTTCTATTGCCTTGCTTGTTGCTTTGTCCATTCCTCTTTTTATTGATAGAACATCTCCTCCAGCACTAACTACTTTTATTCCTTCTTTTAACATAGTTTGTGCTAAAACTGTTGCTGTTGTGGTTCCATCTCCTGCAATGTCATTTGTTTTTGTAGATACTTCTTTAACTAAACTTGCTCCCATGTTTTCAAAGCTATCTTCTAATTCTATTTCTTTTGCTATAGTAACACCATCATTTGTAATAAGTGGTGCTCCAAAACTTTTATCTAATACTACATTTCTTCCTTTTGGACCTAATGTAACTTTAACTGTATCTGCTAGTTTATTAACTCCTTCTAACATTTTCTTTCTGGCATCTTCGCCATATAAAATCTCTTTTGCCATTGTTTTGATACCTCCTATTTATTTTAAATTTATTTAAATTTTATTCAACTGTAGCTAAAATATCTGATTGTTTTACAATTATATATTCTGTTCCTTCATATTTAACTTCTGTTCCAGAATATTTACTTGTAATAACTTTGTCTCCTTTTTTTACTTGCATTTCAACTTTTTTACCGTTTTCGTCAACTCCTCCTGGACCTACTGCAATTACTTCTGCAATTTGTGGTTTTTCTTGTGAACCAGAAGATAATATTATTCCACTTTTGGTGGTTTCCTCAGCTTCTACCATTTTAATTAAAACTCTGTCATTTAAAGGTTTTATCATTTTAAATTCCTCCTTATTTCTTTATGCTAATTTATTTTTTAATATAATTAAAATTAGCAGTCTTGTTTTGTGACTGCTAATAATTTATACCCTATTTAACAAAATGTCAATATATATTCTAAAAAAACTTAAATTTTTTATCAATTGTTTCATAATCAGTTATTTTATAGTTTATTAATCTTACCCCATATTCTAATAATTTAGTATCATATTCATTCTCATCTTCTATATTTTTATTAACTTGTAATAATTTTTCTATATCTAAATTATATTCTTCTAATTCATTAATTATTCTTGTTTTAATAGAATTTGTTACATGTTCTCTAACCTTTTCTATTATTTCTTGTTTAGTATATAATTTTCTTAATCCTATTATTTTATTCAAAAAATTTTTAAAATTTTCTATTTTAAAATCATATTCTATGCTAACATTTATTTTTTTATCAACATGTAATTTATTAATTAATAATTTATTATTTTTTATAATATTTTTATTAAAAAATACTACGCAAAGTTCATTATTGTCAGCATCTCTAATGCATATATCATCGTTTTCTATTTCTTCGTCTGTTTTCATTACCAAATATGTTTGTGCATTTTCTCTATAATCACAAATATGTCCGTTATTTATTAAAACAACAATTTCATTTTCTTTTAACATTAGTACATCATTTTCTAAAACGTCATATTTTAAAAATATAATATCATTATTTAGCTCTTGGCATTTTAGCATTTTGTCTTCTGTTATTTCACCATTAAAGTCCACTAGCTTGAAGTTCATTTTATCTATTTTCCCCCTTTTTATCTTCTGTTGTTGGAAATGGCTTTATGCTTTCTTTAAATTTTTCTCTCATAGCAGTTACTTCTTCTTTTGGTATTTTAAGTTTTGCAGATATTGCACTATCATCTAATTTTCCTTCTAAAATCATTTCAACTAATTGAGTTTTTTTAATAGTATCTGATAGTTCTTTCTGTAATTTTATTAAACTTGCTTTTCCAGCTCTTGTAAGATTTATATTTGTTAAATTTCCAGTAATAAATCTATGTGCTGCAGTATAATCTCTATTTGCAATACATATTCTTGCATATAGTTCTACATCTTTTTCATCTCCTTGCAAATATATTATAGCTTCTCCTAAAAGTCTTAATTTATCTTCTTTGAATTTTCCTGCATTGAATAATTTTCTGCAATATTCAACAAATTCTCTTATAGTTTTCTTGCTTTTAGGATCTGTTCTGTATTTATTTAAAATATTTCTTACAGTTTCTTCTGAAGGTCCTTTTTCTATAATATAATGTCTTTGCCTCTTATAATTTCTTTTTTCTTCCATTTTATCTTCCATTTTTTCATCTCTTTTCTTTTATTTTATAAAATCAAAAACTGAGATAGCATATTTTTCATCTCAGTTTTTCTTTTGTATGCATATATATAATTATTTTTTATTGTCTATTGCTGCTTTTATAAAAGCTTTAAATAGTGGAGCTGGTCTATCTGGTCTAGATTTAAATTCTGGATGGAATTGCCCACCAATAAAGAATGGATGATTTACATTCTCAACAATTTCAACTAAAGTTCCATCTGGTGAAGTTCCTGAGCAAACAAGTCCTGCTTTTTCTAGTTTTTCCTTATAGTCATTATTATATTCAAATCTATGTCTATGTCTTTCATTAATGTTTTCTTGTTCATAAATTTTATATGCTAAGGTTCCTTTTTTTATAGTGCAAGGATAGCTTCCAAGTCTCATTGTTCCACCTTTTTTAGTAACATTTTTTTGAGTTTCCATTATATGTATAACAGGATTTTGAGTAGTTTTACTAAATTCTGCTGAGTTAGCATCTTTTAGTCCTAAAACATTTCTAGCAAATTCTACAACTGCCATCTGCATTCCTAAACAAATTCCTAAAAATGGTATTTTATTTTCTCTTGCATATTTTATAGCAGTTATTTTTCCTTCAATTCCTCTATTTCCAAATCCTCCTGGAACTAATATTCCATCATAATCTTTTAATATATTTGAAACAGTTTCTTCATTAATTGTTTCTGAATCTATAAAGCCAACATTTACTTTTACTCCATTTGCAAATCCACCATGTCTTAAACTTTCAGCAACTGATAGATATGAATCTTGAAGTTGCATATATTTTCCAACTAAAGCTATATTTACTTCTCCTTTTAAATTTTTAATTGTTTCAATTAGTTTTTCCCATTCTGTATTATTAGGTTCTTTATTTTCTAGTTTTAATTTTTCACAAACAGCTTTTGCTAAGCCATATTTTTCTAGCATAAGAGGAACTGCATAAAGGTTTTCTGCAGTAAGATTTGGTATAACACATTCTGGTCTAACATTACAGAAAAGGGCTAATTTTTGTCTAATTTCATTTGGCATTTCTGTTTCTGTTCTACAAACTAAAATATCTGGTTTTATACCAAAAGATTGTAATTCTTTAACTGAGTGCTGAGTAGGTTTTGATTTTAATTCATTTGAGCCAGATATATATGGCAAAAGAGTTACATGTATATATATAACATCTTCAGGGCTTTTTTCTAAACCAACTTGTCTAATTGCTTCAACAAAAGCTAATCCTTCTATATCTCCTATTGTACCACCCAATTCTGTTATAACTATATCTGTTTTACCCTCAAAACTATAAATATTTTCTTTTATTTCATTAGTTACATGAGGAATAACTTGAACAGTTTTTCCTAAATAATCTCCTCTTCTTTCTTTATTTATAACGCTTTGATATATTTTTCCAGAACTTACACTACAATTTGTTGTTAAATTTACATCTGTAAATCTTTCATAATGTCCTAAGTCTAAATCGGTTTCAGCTCCATCATCTGTAACAAAAACCTCTCCATGTTCATAAGGGCTCATTGTTCCAGGGTCTACATTAATGTAAGGATCAAATTTTTGATTTACAACACTGTAACCTCTGTTTTTAAGTAGTCTTCCTAAAGAAGATGCTGTTATTCCTTTTCCTAGTCCAGATACAACGCCTCCTGTTATAAAAATATACTTTGTACTCATTTTAGCTCCTTTCAAATTTTACTTTTTTGACTGTACAAGCTATAAAAAAATAAAAAACAGATTTAAAAAATGGGTTTTTTTTTTAAATCTGCTTCGATTTACTTCTTTTAATATAAATATTTTAACATTTTGTGTTAATCATTGCAAGTAAATTTAATATTTTTTCTAAAAATATAATTGTATTTTATTTTTCTTTATAATATAATTTTTGTATAAACGGAGGATAAAATGATTGGTTCAAAATTTACAATGGATGAAAATATTATAAATAGTGAATTAAGAAATTTAAATAACACTTTAAATGAGCAAAGGCAATTAAAAAAGACTTTGCTTTTATATCTTGAAAAAATTTCTGAAGGTATTTCTAATGCAAATGATCCTAAAGATAGTAATTCATTAATTTCATGTTTAAATGGTATTCAAAAAAGCTTTGATAATATTAAAGAAAATATTAATAATCTAATTGAACTAAAACAATATTTAGAAAGTATTACTAAATTTTCTGAAGAAAACCAAAATTCTTATAACGACTATAATAGCAAATATGTTTTATTATTTGAAAAAATTTCAGAAGATAATATATTTTACTATTCATTTATGGAATCTTTGCTAAAATATATGGAAGTTATCTTCCCAGAAAATTTACCACCTATTCCAATTTTTGATAAAAATGAAGATGATTTATTTGAAAATAAAGAAATTAATAGTTTTGATGAATCTCAACTAGAAGATGAAGAAACTCATGACTTTGAAGAAACTTTATTTGATAAAAATTTTGAAAATAATAACGATAATGTAGAAAATGAGCAAGATCTTCTTGATAAAACATTATTAATTTCTAATAAAACTCAAACTGCTATTTTGCCATATTCTATATCAGAGCTAGAAACATTTTTCTTAAATAATAAAGAAAAATATTCATCTATGCAAGAAGTTATTGATGAAAAATATACTGTTTCTTTAAACAAATATAAAAACTCTGCTTTTTCTAGATTTAAGGAAACCTTTTCATTAGCTAAAAAATCTAATTTACCTTTTTTACAAACACTTAATTTAGCAAATGAACTATTTTTCAATACTAATTTAAATCCAATTATTATAAAAGCTTGTAAAAATCTTAATGAATTAGACATATATTTAAGTTGTTTAGAAAATAATTGCTTAAATGATTTCAATTGCTTTAATATCATATATGTATAAATTTTATAACATAAAAAAAGAGTAAAACAAAATTTGTTTTACTCTTTTATTTTAATAATTCTGTTTTACACAAAGCTTGATATGTATGGTTTCTACTAATTAATTCTTCATGTGTACCAATATCACTAACTTTTCCATCTTCTACTACCATAATTTTATTGCAATTTATTATGGTAGATAATCTATGTGCAATAATTAAAATTGTATATTCATTTTTCAAATTACTTATAGCTTTTTGAATTTCTGATTGTGTTTCATTATCTAAACTACTAGTTGCCTCATCAAACAAAATAATCTTAGTTTTTTGTACAAATGCTCTTGCTATAGCAAGTCTTTGCTTTTGACCACCAGATAAAATTACACCTGCTTCTCCTACTATCGTATCATATTTATCTGGCAATCCTTCAATAAATTCATCCAAGCATGCTATTTTACATGCCTCGCGCATCTCTTCATCTGTTAAATCTTCTTTTACTAGTTTTAGGTTGTCTCTAATGCTTAGATTAAAAATATATGGATTTTGGCTAATTATTGTCATATTTCCTCTAAGTGTATCTTCATCTAGCTCATTAATATTGGTGTTTTCTAATAAGATTTCTCCTGATTGTATAGGATACATTTTGCATAGCAGATTAAATATTGTAGTTTTTCCTGCGCCACTTTTTCCAACAAATCCAACCATTTCACAAGCATTTATTTTAAAGTTCATATTATCTAATACTTTTTTATTTTCATTATATCCAAATGTAACATTTCTAAATTCAAAATTTCCATCTACATTTTCTAAATGTTTATTTCCAAATTTTTCCTTTGCAAATGTTTTATTATCTAATATACTAAAAACTCTGTCACAAGAAATATTAAAATTTTTAGCAAGTTCCATATATGAAGATATATGTTCCATAACCAATGTCATAATTCCAGATTTATAATTAAATAGAGCAATAGCAATAGCCACAGTTATTACGTTATTTTTAATAAGGTAAATTAGTAAAACTACTAGTCCTAATTCAAATAAGGCTTTTAATGTATCAATTATATAGACATAAGTTCTATTTACTTTTCCCATTTCGAATCTTTTTTCATTCTGCTCTGTTATATTTTCTTCTAGAGTTACCATAAAACTGTTTTGTGCGTTTAACATTTTTATGTCTCTAACTCCTCTAATAAGCTCACTAATTAAACTTGAAACCTTTTCTGTTCTATTACGAAATTGTACGTCTATTTCACCTTTTTTCTTTGTTTTGGTATTATATAAAACTGTTAAAACAATAGACACCATCAAATAATATAGAAAAACTTGCTTATTAATAATAAATGTTGCAAGTAAAGCTCCAATATTTGCAAATATATGTCTTAGATGGTCTAATCCATCCCATCCAATAAAACTAGCCATTTTTTCTGTATCATTAATCATTCTTTGAGTAAATATTCCAGAAGAAGTATTATCCAAATCTTTTTGATTTATTTTTAAAATTTCTCTTCCTAATTTTATTTGAAGATTTTTTATAGTTCCTCTCAAAAAATGTTGACTGTTTCTTCTTGTAAAAAACATTGCCACAAAACTTATATAAGCTTGAACGACAAAGATAACTAATGAAACAATTAATAGTTGTTGCCACAAGCTAGAGGTAAAATAAACTATTTGTTTTGCTGTAAATAGTGGAAGAATAATATTTATAACAGTGCTACTAAATACAGCAAAAAACATTCCAAATAAATTTTTTCTATATTCTTTTCCAAATTGATATACTCTTTTAATATTTTTTATTGTTTCTTGCATTTAAATCCTACTTTTTATATATTTTTATTATTACATTCTTTGTTTTACTGCTTCATAAATTATAATTCCTGCAGAAACTGAAGCATTTAATGAAGTTATTTTTCCTTTCATCGGAATTTTTATTAATATATCAGAATTTTCTTTAACAAGTTTACTCATTCCAAAACCTTCACTTCCAATTATTATTCCTAAAGGTCCCTTTAAATCTTGATTATAGTATAATGTATCTGCTTCACCATCTGTTCCAATTATCCAAAGGCCAGAATCTTTTAATTTTTTTATTGTTTCATTTAAATTATTAACTCTAGCTATTTTAACATAAGAAACTGCTCCAGTAGATACTTTTGCTACTGTACTATTTACAGAAACACATCTTCTTTTTGGAATTATTATTCCATGAATTCCAGCTGTTTCAGCTGTTCTAATTATTGAACCTAAATTGTGTGGATCTTCTATTCCATCTAATATTAAAATAAATGGATCCTCATTTTTTTCTTTTGCATATTCTAAAATATCTTCTACTTCACAATAATTAAATGGTGGAACTACTGCAACAACACCTTGATGATTTTCTGCCATTAAGTCTAACTTTTGTTTATCAACTTCCACTAAAACTACTTTATTTTCTTTTGCTCTTGCAATTATTTCTTTTATAGAACCATGTTTTTCTCCTGATTCTATAAATATTTTATTTATATCTTTGTCTGATTTTAAAAGTTCTAAAACAGCATTTCTTCCTGAAACTACATCTTCATAGGAGTTTTCATCATCGTCTTTTTTGGTTCTATCACTTAAGCTTTTCTCTGCAGATCTTCTGTCTCCGTTTAAGCGTCTTTCTCCAGTTCTTCTATCTTCATTTGAACGTCTTTCTTTCGAACGTCTATCTTTTCTTCCATTTTCAAGAAGAACCTGAGTTTGTCTTCTATCAAAATTTTTTCTTCTTTCTTCTCCTCTTCTTTCTCCTTTTCTTCTTTGCATTTTTCTTCTACTTTCGTTTTCCATATTTTTATTCCTTATATTTTAGATTTAGGTTTTAAGATACCTATAAACTTATTCTTCATCATCTAATTTAAGCACTGCTAAAAATGCTTCTTGTGGCACTTCTACATTACCTATTTGTCTCATTTTCTTTTTACCTTTTTTCTGCTTTTCTAGTAGCTTTTTCTTTCTAGTAATATCTCCACCATAACATTTAGCTAAAACGTCTTTTCTCATTGCAGATAAAGTTTCTCTCGCTATTATTTTTCCACCAACAACAGCTTGAATTGGAATTTCAAAAAGTTGTCTTGGTATAACTTTTTTAAGTTTTTCAGCCATTTTTCTTCCTCTATCATAAGCTGAATCTTTGTGAACTATAAAAGATAAAGCATCTACTGCTTCATTATTTATGTGTAAGTCTAATTTTACAAGATCTGCTCTTCTATATTCTTTAAACTCATAATCTACAGAAGCATAGCCTTTTGTTTTAGATTTTATAGTATCAAAAAAGTCATAAATAATCTCATTTAAAGGTAATTCATATTCTAAAGTTACTCTATTTGTGTCTAGATATTTCATATCTAAATAAACACCTCTTCTATCTTGGCACACTTTCATAACATTTCCTACGAATTCTTTTGGAATCATTATTTCTGCTTTCATAATTGGTTCTTCTATAAAGCTTATTTCAGTTTGAGGTGGAAGTTCTGTAGGATTATAAAGTTCTATTATTTCTCCTGAAGTTTTATGAACTTGATAAATAACAGATGGTGCTGTTGTAATTAATCCTAAATCAAATTCTCTTTCCAATCTTTCAATTATAATTTCCAAGTGTAATAATCCTAAAAATCCACATCTAAAACCAAATCCTAATGCTGCAGAAGTTTCTGGTTCATAATTTAATGCTGCATCATTTAATTTTAATTTTTCCAAAGCATCTTTCAATGCTTCATATTCACTACCATCTAATGGATACATTCCACAATACACCATTGAATTTGCCTTTTTATAACCTGGAAGTGGTTCTTTTGCTGGTTTACTTTTATGAGTAATTGTATCTCCTACATGTAGGTCAGAAACTGTTTTTACGCTAGCTGCAATATATCCAACTTCTCCTGCTTCTAGCTTATCTGTTGGAATATAGCTTCCTGCTCCAAAATATCCAACTTCTGTTACAGTAAAAGATTTTCCTGTTGACATAAATAAAATTTCATCATTTGGTTTTACAATACCATTTTTTATTCTTACATAGCTTAATGCACCTTTATAATTATCATAATATGAATCAAATATAAGAGCTTGAAGCTCACCTTCTACATTTCCAGAAGGAGCAGGAATGTCTGTTACGATTCTTTCTAAAACTTCTTCAACATTTAATCCGGTTTTTGCAGAAATGCATGGTGCATCCATTGCTGGAATTCCAATAATATCTTCTATTTCTTTTTTTACTTCATCTGGTCTTGCATTTGGAAGGTCCACTTTATTTATTACTGGAACTATTTCCAAATTATCATCCAAAGCTAAGTATACATTAGCAAGAGTTTGCGCTTCAACACCTTGAGTACTATCTACAACTAAAATAGCTCCTTCGCAAGCTGCTAAACTTCTTGATACTTCATAGTTAAAATCAACATGCCCTGGGGTATCTATTAAATTAAACTCATAAGTTTGTCCATTTTTAGCAGTATAGTTCATCTTCACAGCTTGAGATTTTATTGTAATTCCTCTTTCACGCTCTATATCCATGTTATCTAAAACTTGTGATTCCATTTCTCTTTCAGAAAGAACTCCTGTCATTTCTATAATTCTATCTGCTAAAGTTGATTTTCCATGGTCTATGTGTGCAATTATACTAAAATTTCTAATATTTTTTTGTTTATCTTGCATTTTCTCTCCCTTTACTTAAAATGATAATTTAAATTTTTAATAAATCAAAATTTAAATAATCTGAACTTACTAATTTAAATTCTATTTCATCTATATTTCCTTCTATTGCTTCTTTATGTGAATCTGAGTGTAAGTGAGCATAATAGCATTTTTTTACATTATATTTTTTTAAAGTTTTAATAAAATCTATTTCTGCTGGAACAATATTTTCTTTGAAAAATGGAGGATAATGAATAAAACTTATAATTTCTTTATCAGTTCCAAATTCATTTATTCCTTTTTCAATTGATAGCTTAAGTCTTTCATTTTCTCTTTTTAATATTTTATAATTTTCATCAGACTTCCAAGTGTTTATCCATCCTCTAGTTCCTGCTATAATTTTGTTTTCTATTAAAAAAGCATTATTATATAAAAAATCTATATTAGAAAAATTATTTTCTTTCAAATATTTTTTCATACTAGTAACAGTTGTCCACCAATAATCATGATTTCCTTTAGACATTATTTTTTTCCCTGGTAAAGAATTTAAAAAAACAAAATCTTTATATGTATCTTCTAAATATGTTGCCCAAGAAAAATCTCCTGGAAGTATAACTGTGTCTTCTTCTTTTACTTTTTTTATCCAATTTTCTCTTATTTTTTCAGCATGATTTTCCCAATTCATTCCAAAAACGTCCATTGGTTTATCTACTGAATAAGATAAATGTAGGTCGCCTATTACATATATAGACATCTATTTACTCCTTTATTTCTTAATTATTATTTACTCTCCTATTTTTAAATTTGGAATAGCATTTAATTTTAAATCTGCTCTTTCCCCATTTATAAAATTATAATATCCTGCACCTGCAATCATAGCAGCATTATCTGTGCAAAGGATAGGCTCTGGATAATATACTTTTATTTTCAATTCTTTTGCTAAATCATCAAAAGATTTTCTTATAAAAGAATTTCTAGAAACTCCACCTGCTATTACAATTTTATTTGAATTATATATTTTAACTGCTTTTCTTACATTATTTGTAAGCATTTCTGTAACAGCTGTTTGAAAACTTGCACATAAATCTGCTTTATTTATATTAGGATTTTTATGATTTAAATTAATTACTGCTGTTTTTATTCCACTAAAACTAAAATCTAAATTATCAAAATGTGTTATTGGTAAATTTATGTTTGATTCTCCTTCTTTTGCTAAATTATCTACCTTAGGTCCACCTGGATATCCAAGTCCTACAACTCTTGCTACTTTATCGAAAGCTTCTCCTATTGCATCATCTTTAGTTTTTCCTAGTATTTCAAAATCGTTATACGATTTTACATTAACTAAGTGAGTGTGCCCACCAGATATAATTAAACATATAAAAGGTGGCTCTAAGTCTTTATGTGTTAAATAATTTCCAGCAATATGTCCTTCTATATGATTTACAGCAACTAATGGCTTATTTGTTACATAGCTTAAACCTTTTGCATAGGAAACTCCTACTAATAAAGCTCCAACTAAGCCTGGTCCCTGTGTAACTGCAATAGCATCAATATTATCTAAAGAAACTTTTGCTTCCTTTAATGCTTGTTTCATTATTAAATTAATCACTTCTGTATGACATCTTGAAGCTATTTCTGGAACGACTCCACCATATTCTTCATGTATTTTAATTTGAGAATTAATAATATTTGATAAAACTTCTCTACCATTTTTTACAACAGCAATAGAAGTTTCATCACAACTAGATTCAATTCCCATTATAAGTATATCTTTCAATTTTAAATCTCCTAACATTTATGTAAAGGCTGTAAAACTCATTTTACAGCCTTTATTTTTAAATAAATATTCCAACTAATTTTGTTACTACAAAGAATAAACCACTGCTTACAACATTTATAACTGGTGAAACTATAATGCCTAAGAATCCAAAAATCCATAAAATCAAGAAAATTGTATATAATGTTTGATAGTTGTTATCTAGCCACTCTTGAACATTATAAGGTAAAACATGTCTAAATATTTTTTCTCCATCTAGTGGTGGTAATGGAATTAAATTAAAAACTCCTAAACCAATGTTAATTGTTACAAGCATATTCAAAAATAATAGTAATATTTCTCCTATAAACGTATTCATAAAAGTTATTGGTGCTAATTTATCTAAAAGTACGATTGCAACACATGAAACAATTGCTATAAAAAAGTTCATAAGTGGACCTGCAAGTGCAACCATAGCACTACAAAATCCTTTTGATCTATTACTTGTAAAATTATTTGGATTAATTTGAACAGGCTTTCCAAATCCAATGTGTGCAAACATTAAAAGTATAAATCCAAATGGATCTAAATGTGACAGCGGATTTAATGTTAATCTTCCTTGGTTTCTAGGGGTTGTATCTCCTAATTTATCTGCAGCATTTGCATGAGCAAACTCATGAAATGTTATTGCTACAATAACAGCTGGAAGAGTTATTAATATATTTAGCCATTCGATTCTTGACATACTAAACAATTCAAGAAGTACAATAATTATAAGTACAGCATATATAGCTTTTTTATTTATACCATATCCAAACATTAAGTTCCTCCTTAATTCTTTTGTAATATATTTTTCAAATTAGCTTTAAATAATATATCATATAAAGTAAAAAAAGTCTAGCAATTTAGCAATTTCTTATGCTTATACTTTATGAATTTTTTTGGTTTATATTTTAAATTGTTTTTAAGATTTTTAATTTTAATGTTTATGCTTTTGAATTATGCTTTTTTTAAGAAAAAATGCTTTTTACAAACAAAAAGCATTTCTATTTTTTATATATTATTAATATAATTTTGTACATATTGAGTTGCCATAGGTGTACATTTGCTTGGATCTTTAATTAAATAGTAAAAAGTATGTGCAAAAAATTCCATTTCATTTCTAACTGATGATGAATTTGAAATTCTTGATTTAAAAGTATCTACTTCTTGGTTGTAGATTTCCCAAAATTCATCACTTAAACTTGGAAAATCAAAATACCAATCTACAAAATGTCCCATTTCATGAACTACTGATTCTCTTACACAACTTTTTTTATTTTGTATAATGATTTGCTTAGAGTCTGTTTTTGTTGCACCTAGTACATTTGAATAAGCTCCTCCAAAATATTTTGAAGCTATATTTTCATTTGTTATGTTAATTGTCCAGCCATTACTACTAAAAGCATTTACTACATTTGGTGGTAACTTATTAATCTCACTTTCAGCAGTTTGCAATATTTCTAAAGGCACTTGTTCTGGCAATATTAAAAAGCCATAATTTGATCTTATAATTTGGCTTTGCTCATAGCTTGGAGTTATGCTATTGCTAATTTCTTCGTTTACTACTTCTTCATTTATTATATTTTGAGTTGAATTTTCTTCTTTATTCGAATTTTCATTTGTTTCTGGAATTTGATTTTGAACTAAATTTTCTTTTGAATCTGCAATTTTTATATCTTGTGAATTTTCACTTGAGCTTTGAACTGAATCTTCATTTGAAGTTTCACTTGAACTTTGATTAATTTGTTCTAAATTTTCTATAGCTAATGTATTATTTTCTGTTAACTTTTCTTCTGTGTTTAAAATATTATTACTTGTGTATATCTCGAAACTTTCTTTTGTTTTTGAATTTAAACTCTGGTCTTTTAAAGTCGTTCTTACAGACATAACATAATTTCCTAAAACTATAACAGTAATAAAAAAGACCAGAAGAATCAAAAACAAATATTTTTTCATTTTGAATTCTCCTTATTTTCTTGATATTACTTATTTATATTTTTAATATTACTTATATTATAAAGTTAACATAAATATTTTACTATGAGTTAATACTTTATGTCAAGTGTTTTCGCTCATTTTCCCTTATTTTGCAACAAAAAAACTTAAACTTTTGTTATGAACTTTTTTGTTAGAATTTTTTCTAACAATTTGTGTTCACTTAAGTTTAAGTTTTTCTTATTTTATAAAACAATTTTATTTAAATATTGTGCATATTTTTATATATTATTTTATGCATATTGTTCAAAGCTTTTTTGTATTTCGTCTTCTACTTCTTTCATTGCATCAAGTGTGTTTTGTAGCAATTCATCTAATTCCCAACCTAATTGCTCAGCTCCACGAGAAATAATGTCTCTTGAGCAACCTGCTGCAAATTTTAAGTCTTTATATTTCTTTTTTAAGCTTTTTAATTCCATATCTTTAGTGCTTTGTGATGGTCTCATTTTAGCTGCAGCCCAAATTAATCCAGATAATTCATCTACTGCAAATAATATTTTTTCCATTTTACTTTCTGGTACAACATCTGAGCAGATTCCATATCCATGACTACAAACAGCATGTACTATTTCATCATTTGCATTAATTTCTTTTAATATTTCTGGTGCTTTTTGGCAATGTTCGTTTGGGTACATTTCATAATCTATGTCATGTAATAATCCTGTTAATCCCCAGAATTCTTCATCTTCATTATACTTTCTAGCAAAATGTCTCATTATTTGTTCAACTGTAAAAGCATGTCTTATATGAAATTCATCTTTATTATATTTTTTTAATAAATTAATTGCATCATCTCTGTTTATATTTAGCTCAACTTTGCTACTTTTAGCTTCTTCTTGACTTTCGGTTTTTTTAGATTTATTTTCACTAGTTGTTCCTGCAATTGGTTTCATTGTTGGGAAGAATAGAACATCTCTTATTGAAGGTGCATCTGTAAATAGCATTACCATTCTATCAATACCAATTCCTTCTCCACCTGTTGGAGGCATTCCATATTGAAGTGCATTAATAAAGTCATCATCCATCATTCCTGCTTCATCATCACCATTTGCTTTTGCTTCAACTTCTTTTTTAAATCTTTCATATTGGTCTATTGGGTCATTTAATTCTGAGAAAGCATTTCCATATTCACGTCCACATATGAAGAATTCAAATCTTTGAGTTAATCTTGGATCTTGTTTTGTTTTCTTAGCAAGAGGAGAAACTTCAATTGGATAATCATATATAAATGTTGGTTGAATTAAAGTTTTTTCAACATATTCATCAAAGAATAATGCTATAATATTTCCTCTTGTTTCTTTACCGAATGGAATTTCAATATTGTGTTTTTTTGCAACTTCAATAGCTTCTGCATCTGTTTGAATTTCATTAAAGTCAACACCACATGCTTCTTTAACACTATCTATCATTGTAATTTTTTTCCATCCACCTGGAGTTAAATCTAATTCTTGTCCTTGATATGAAAATTTATATGAACCTTTAACTTTCATAGCAATTCTTGAAAACATTTCTTCAGTTAAATTCATCATATCATGATAGTTTTCATAAGCACTATAAAATTCAATTGAAGTAAATTCAGGATTATGACGAATGTCCATTCCTTCATTTCTAAATATTCTACCTATTTCATAAACTTTATCAAAACCACCTACAATAAGCCTTTTTAAGTTAAGCTCTGTTGCAATTCTTAAATACATATCTAAATCTAAAGTATTATGATGAGTTATAAATGGTCTTGCTGTAGCTCCTCCTGAAATTGTATTTAAAATTGGAGTTTCAACTTCTAAATATCCCTTCTCATCTAATATTGCTCTAATTTCTTTAATAATTGCTGTTCTAACTTTAAAACTATCTTTAACTTCTGGATTCATTATTAAATCTAGATATCTTTGTCTGTATCTTAAATCAACATCTTTTAAACCATGAAATTTTTCTGGAAGTGGTCTTAAAGATTTTGAAAGTAGTTTTACTTCTTTTGCATGAACAGAAATTTCTTCAGTTTTTGTTTTAAAAACAAAACCTTTTATTCCAATAATATCTCCAATATCCCATGTTTTAAAAGCTTTATATGCTTCTTCCCCTAAATCATTTATGCTAACATAACTTTGAATTTTTTCATCACTATCTTGAATTGTGCAAAATGAAGCTTTTCCCATAATTCTTTTTGCAATAATTCTTCCTGCTATTGAAACATCTTTATTTTCAAAACTATCATAGTTTGATTTAATTTCTCCAGCAGTATTTGTTCTATCGTATTCTGTAACTTCATAAGGATCTTTGCCAGCTTCTTGAAGTTCCTTTAACTTATCAATCCTTACTTGCATTAACTTATTAACATCTTCTTCAGTTTGAATTACTTCACTATTTTCATTTTCACTCATTTAAAAAACGCCCCTTTTATTTATTTGTTTATTGATTTCAGTATTATATAATATTTTCCGTTTATTGTAAACTAGTTTTTTTGCAAATAAAACTAGTTTTTTCAAATAAATTTATTTTTATAAAATAAGTCTATTGTAATGTTAATATATAACTTTATATGTGACGCGTAAGCGACCAAACGAAGCGTAAGCGAAGTGCGATTGGAGCAATCTTCCTTTTATTTTATTTTTTAAAAAAGAAGATTGCGACACCAAGTCACAATTAAAGTTATATATTAACACTACAATAGACTATAGTTTATAATAATTAATATTTTACGCGTATGCGACGGGCCGAAGCGAAGCGGAGGGCGATTGGAGCAATCTTCATATTTTTATTTTAAAAAAGAATATTGCGACACCAAGTCACAAATAAAATTATATATAAGCACTACAATAGATTTTTACTGAAATATTAAAATTATTAGATTTACTTAAATTATTAAAATTGTGAGAAGCGACTTATTTTAAATCTAGTTTTATATGCACATCTCTTAATTGCCTATCATTTACAATTCCAGGTGCCCCCATTAACACATCTTGTGCTTTTGAATTCATTGGGAATGCAATTACTTCTCTTATGCTTTCTTCTTCTGCAAGTAACATAAGAATTCTGTCTATTCCTGGTGCAATACCAGCATGTGGTGGAGCACCATAATGAAAAGCTTTATATAAAGCAGAAAACTTTCTTAATATTTCTTCTTCAGTATATCCTGCCATTTCAAATGCTTTAACCATTATTTCTGGATCATGATTTCTAACAGCACCTGAAGAAAGCTCTATTCCATTACACACTATATCATATTGATATGCATAAATTTCTAATGGGTCTTTAGTTTCTAATGCATCCATTCCCCCTTGTGGCATTGAAAATGGGTTATGTGAAAATTCTAATTTTCCACTATCTCCTATTTCAAACATTGGAAAATCAACAATCCAGCAAAAACTATATACAGAGTTATCTATCAAATTTTGTCTTATTCCTATTTCTTTTCTAATTTCTCCTGCTAACTTTTCAACAATTCCTTTATGTTCTGCAATAAAGAAAATACTATCTCCTTCTTTTGTATCTGTTTGAGTTAATAGTTCTTCTCTTGCACTGTCTGGAATAAGTTTTGCAATAGGTCCTTGAAGGCTTCTATCTTCATTTACCTTAAGCCATGCTAGACCTTTTGCTTTACATTCTGTAATTGCAAAGTTTTCCATTTCATCATAAAAAGTTCTTGTAGCATTTGCTCCATTTGGAAGTGTGATTGTTCTTACAATTTTTCCATTAAATACTTTTATATCTAATTTTTCAAAAATGTTTGTTACATCTTTAATTTCTAGTGGATTTCTTAAATCTGGCTTATCTGTTCCATATTTAAGCATTGCTTCTTTATAAGGAATTCTTGGAAATGGATATTTAACTATTTTCTTGTTAGAAAATTTTGAAAATGTATTATAAATTACTTTTTCCATAACATCAAAAACATCTTCTTGTGTTGCAAATGCCATTTCCATATCTAGCTGATAAAATTCTCCTGGAGAGCGGTCTGCTCTAGCATCTTCATCTCTAAAGCAAGGTGCTATTTGAAAATATTTGTCTATTCCAGATACCATAAGTAGTTGTTTAAATTGTTGAGGTGCTTGTGGAAGTGCATAAAACTTTCCTGGATATATTCTACTTGGAACTAAATAATCTCTAGCTCCTTCTGGTGATGAGCTAGTAAGTATTGGCGTTTGCACTTCTAAAAAGCCTTGCTCTATCATTTGAGTTCTTAAAAATTGAATAAGTTCTGCTCTTAATTTTAAATTTTCTAAACTCTTTCTAGCTCTTAAATCTAAAAATCTATATTCTAGCCTTAAATCTTCTCTAACGCTTCTATTATTTGAAATATCAAAAGGTAATCCTTTTGTTCTTTTTCCTAAAATTTCAATTTTGTCTGCAAATAATTCTACTGTTCCTGTTTCAATTGCTCTATTTATTGTTTCTTCATCTCTTAGTCTAACTTTGCCAGAAACTGAAATTGTAGATTCTACTGGTATTCTTGATGCAAAATTAACTTTTTCTTCATTACCTGAAACTACAATTTGTGTAATTCCATACTGGTCTCTTAAATCAATAAATAAAACTCCTCCTAAATCTCTTATTGTGTCTACCCAACCTGCTAGCCTTATTTCTTCTCCTACATTTTTCTCTCGTAATTCAGAACAATTATATGTTCTATAAACATTCTCCTTCATAAAAATTCACTCCTTTTTTTATTTTTACATAGGGACGGAAATTGTTTTAATCAAACAAAAAAGCTTTCATCTCTGTAACCTAAGTTACAGGGACGAAAGCTAAACTTCCGCGGTGCCACCCTATTTGAAAACTTATTGTTTTCCACTTTTATTTGTTGTAATAAATTACAACTGTAAATTGCTCCAATGTGTTTCACAAATTGAACTTTATTTAAAATGCTCTCAGCCGGTGGCATTTTTTCTCTGTAAAATGTTTTTCAAAATGCTTTCATCTTCACTGCAATATCTATAATATATTTATTATAGCGTAATTTGGGCTATATTGTCAAGTTTTATTCATAAACATACCATAAACCTTCATCTTTTAATTCCTGAATTTTTTTATTGTGTTCGTTTTCTGTTTTTGTAAAATAAACTTTTTTGTTCTTATCTGCTACAAAATAAAATGCATCTGTTTCTTTATAATGTAAAGTTGCTTCTATTGCTGATTTGCTAGGATTACAAATAGGTCCTACTGGTATTTTTCCTGCCATATTTGGTCCTCTAGTATTATATGGATTTTCTGTATTTAGTTCTTTTTTTGTTAAGTTTCTTTCTCCCATATCAATTTTAAAAGCATAATAAGTGCTTACATCACTTCCTAAAGGAATTGTTCTAGATAATCTATTTAGGAAAACTCCAACTATTTCAGCTCTATCTTCTGTAGATTCTCCTTCTAGCTCTGCAAGAGATGCAAGAGTTAAAATTTCATGTATTGTAAAATCACTATTTTCAATATCTTTCTTATAATTATTTAAAAACTTTTCTGTATAGTCTAAAATTACACTAAAAATATTTTCTACTGAAACTTCTTCATTTTCAAAAGTATATGTATCTGGTAATAAATATCCTTCTAAAGGATAATATATATCTTCATTTTTTATATCATCTGTAATAAACCAGTATTTTTCTATTAGTGAATCAATATATTCTTCATCTTCTAAAAGTTTAAAAACATCTTCTTCTGTATTTTCTGTTGAATTTGCAATTGTTTTTGCTATCCATCTCATGTTCTTGCCTTCAATAAAAGTAATTTTAACTTCATCGTTAGCAATTTCGCCATTTACAATATGTTCTAATATAGTTTGCGTATTTTCAGTATTATCTAAATCATATTTACCTGCTTTTAAATTACTAATATTGTTTACTTTAGCATATAATTTTGTGGCAAAAGCACTTTTTATTACATTATTTTCTTCTAATAAATTTGCTATACCAGAAAGTCCCATTCCTTCTTTAATTTCTACTCTAATTGGAACATTTTCTTGAGTAGAAGCCTTTTTTACAGGTTTTAAACTACTACTATACCAAATAAACAAACCTACAAATAATATAATTACAATTCCTAGTATTATTCCTAATATTGTAACTAATTTTGACTTCATACTCTTTTCCTCACACAAATTTATTTAGACTTTTAATCTATGTTTGAAATTATATAATAAGACTTTTAAAAAATCTACTTTTTTTTGACATATTTTTTTGTATTTTTCAAAAAAATGTTTATTTTTTTATTATTATATAGTATAATGTTAATGTAAAAAATTCTATTATTCTGTTTTTTAGAATGAATTGGAGGTAATATATGTGGAAAATTTGGCTTATCCTTTCAGGAATTTTTTTAGTAATAGAAATTATTAATTTAGGGTTTCTAGTTTTTTGGTTCGCAGTTGGAGCTTTCATAGCAATGATTGCAAGTTTCTTTATAGATAATATTGCTATTCAAGCTGCAATTTTTTTAATTTCATCTACAATTTTATTATTTGCAACAAAACCTTTTGTTAGTAAATTCACATCTAATGATTCATTTATTAAAACAAATTCCGCTTCAATCGAAGGAAAGGTTGGAAAAGTTACTACAGACATTGACCCTATTAATTCAAAAGGTCAAATAAAAATAGATGGTGAGACTTGGTCTGCGAAATCTATTGACAACACATATATTTCTAAAGATACAGAAATAGTTGTTGAAAAAATTGAGGGTGTAAAAGCAATAGTTAAACCCTTAGTATAAAATTTAGGAGGATTTATTATAATGGGAGGATTCGTATTAGTACTATTTATCATCATTTGTATTGTGGCTTATAAAACAATTAAAATTGTTAAGCAATCAGAAGTTTATATTATTGAAAGATTAGGTAGATTTCATAAAGTTGCAGAGGCTGGTCTTACAATAATTGTACCATTTCTTGATCAAGTTCGTTCAGTTGTAAGTTTAAAACAACAAACAATGGACGTTCCACCACAAGCTGTTATCACATCAGATAACGTTACAATTACTATTGACACAGTTGTGTTCTACAAAATTACAGATCCTGCAAAAGCAGTTTATGAAATTCAAAGTTTGAAAAAAGGTATTGAATATTTATCTATAACAACAATTCGTGATATCGTTGGTAAAATGGAATTAGATGAAACATTTAGCTCAAGAGATATCATTAATGATAAATTAAGAGCAATACTAGATGAAGCAACAGATGCTTGGGGATGTAAAATCGATAGAGTTGAAATTAAAGATATTACACCACCTGCTGACATTAGAGATGCAATGGAAAAACAAATGAACGCAGAAAGAAATAAAAGAGCTTTAATTCTTGAAGCAGAAGGTGAAAGACAATCTGCAATTACACTTGCTGAAGGTAGAAAAGAAGCTGCTATATTAGATGCTGAAGCTGATAAAGAGGCTAGAATTAGAAGAGCTTCCGGTGAAGCTGAAGCTATAAAACAAGTTGCTGATGCAAAAGCTCAAGAAATTCATATGGTTTATGATGCAATTAAAAAATCTGATCCAAACGATAAATTAGTTCAATTAAAATCTTTAGAAGCTCTACAAGAAGTTGCAAAAGGTGAAGCAAATAAAATATTTATTCCTTTTGAAGCAACAAAAGCACTTAGCAGTTTAGGTGCAATGTCTGAAGCTGTTAAAGATAACCGTAAAAAAGATGCTGAATAATTAAGAAGAGATTTGAAATTTTAAATGAATCCTCATAAATAAAGAGGATTCATTTTTTTACTCAAATCTCTTTTTCATTATATTCTTTTAAGTTCTTATATCTAAAAGAATGTCAATTTCTTAATTCTTTTACAATTTCTTCTATGCTATCTATTAAATATTTTGTATCTTCTAAAGTGTTTTCTCTTCCAAAAGTTATTCTTAAGCTACTTTTTGCCAAATTTTTAGGAACTCCTATCGAAAGAAGCACATGTGATGGATTTAAAAGTCCAGCACTGCAAGCAGAACCACTTGATGCACATATTCCCTTTTCATCTAATTTGCTTAGTAATAAGCTTCCTTCTATTCCACTAAATGAAATATTTGCATTTCCTGGCAATCTTTTTTCCATATCTCCATTTAATTTTACATATTTAATTTTTCTCATAATTTCTGAAACATAAAAATCTCTTAATTTTTTTATGTGATTATTATTTTGAATTAATTCATGTTTAGCAATTTCCAATGCTTTTCCTGTTCCAACAATTCCTGCTACATTTTCAGTACCTGCTCTTTTATTTCTTTCTTGATGTCCGCCATCTTGCATTCTAATAAAAGATACATTTTCATTAATATATGCTACTCCCATGCCCTTTGGACCATAAAATTTATGAGCAGACATAGATAAAGCATCTATATTATATTCTTTAACATTTATATCTATATTTCCAATTGCCTGAACTGCATCTGTGTGAAAATATATTTTATATTTTCTAGCAATTTCACCTATTTCTTTTATAGGCTGAATTGTGCCAATTTCATTATTTGCAAACATAACACTAATTAAAATTGTATTCCTTGTTATGCTTTTTTCTAATTCGTTTACATCAATTATTCCATTTTCTTTTGGTTTTAAATAGGTAATTCTAAAGCCAAATTTTTCCAAAAATTTACAAGTGTCTAATACAGCTGGATGTTCTATTTGTGTAGTAATAATGTGGTTTCCTAAATGACTATTCGCAAAAGCAATTCCTTTGATAATCATATTATCGCTTTCACTTCCACAGCTTGTAAAATAAATTTCATTTACTTTTGCTCCTAAAATATTAGCAATTTTCATTCTATATATATTTATTATTTCTTTATTTGCTTTTCCTAAACTATATAAAGAAGAAGGATTTCCATAGTTTTCTGAAAAATATGGCATCATTTCATTTAATACTCTTTTGTCAACTGGTGTGGTTGCCGAATGATCAAAATATTTTATATCCATTTTTATACCTTCCCTCTTTTTAATATATTTATATATTATGAGAAAAGTTTAAAAATGTGAAAAAAAAGAATCTCGCAAGATTACTGAGATTCCCATCTTTTTATTTTTATATCTTTATATTTATCTAAAATCTTCATATATTTTGGATATTCTTCTTCCCAAAGCATGTCCGGAACTTTTGCAAAAGCATCAAATATTGTATCTGCTTCGTGCAAAAACATAACCTGTTGTTGAGGGCTAAGTTTTTCGTACTTTACAGAAAATGCATATAATTTATTTAAAGTATCATTTGCTTTGATGAAAGACCAAAAGTCTTTTACTTCAATACCAGCCATTTTTATTTGAACAACAGCAAGTAAGGTAAGTAAAACAATCATCATTAATAGCAAAATTATTATTGCTACAAATATCAAAAATAACACCTATCTTTCTTTTGTTAAATCAAGATGATTATAACATATAGAATTTTTTAAATCAATATTTTAAATTCAAATATTATTTATTAAATTTCTTATAAAATTTTCTTAAATTTAACTATTTTATAATTTTAATACTTTAGCTATTATGGTGCTTATATATAACTTTAATAAGTGACGCGTAAGCGACCAAACGAAGCGTAAGCGACCAAACGAAGCGTAAGCGAAGTGCGATTGGAGCAATCTTCCTTTTGTTTATTTTGAAAAAGAAGATTGCGACACCAAGTCACTATTAAAGATATATATAAGCACCATAATAGTTATTTCTTTAATAATAGAATTTCATAAATAATAGTTATTTCTTATTTCCAGTTACTAAATTATAAATTTTTCCTGGCACATAAATTTCTTTTTTAATTTCAAAATTATTATATGCTTCTACAATTTTTGGACTTTTCTTAATTAATTCTAAAATTTCTTCATTACTTGCTTCTGCATCAACAGAAATGCAATCTTTTAATTTACCATTTATTTGAATTGGCACTTGCTTTGTTCCACCATTTAATTCGTCTTCATTTAATTTTGGCCAATCTTCTTTATGAATTGAAGTTTCTTTTCCAAAGTTTTTCCACAATTCTTCAGCAAAATGTGGAGCAAGTGGTGCTAATAAAATTAAATATTCTGTAACTACTTGTTTAAATATTTTTTCATTTATATTTTTAGATCTTAAGTATTCATTTATTTGATTTAATAATTCCATATGTCTTGCAATTGCAGTGTTAAATTGGAATTCTTCAATATCTTGTGACATTGCTTTTATTGTTCTTGCTTTTACTCTTAAAAGCTCTTTTTCTTCCATTGATGGTTCTTTTTCTTCACCATAAGATATTTCATTATTAGCAATAGAATCAATTAATTTTTCTATTCTTGTAAAGTATCTAGTCATTGCTTCTATTCCTTTATCATCCCAAGGTCCGCCATTTTTATAGTCAAATCCAAACATTAAATACATTCTAAATATATCTGCACCATATTTGTCTATGTATTCATCTGGTGATACAGTATTTCCTTTGCTTTTGCTCATTTTGTTTCCATCTGGTCCTAATATCATACCTTGATGAACTAATCTTTTAAATGGTTCATTAAAGTCTAAATATCCTAAATCACGCAATGCTTTTGTCATGAATCTTGCATAAATTAAGTGCATTGCAGCATGTTCTTTTCCACCAACATAAACATCTGCTGGAGCCATCTTGTTTACAACATCTCTATCAAATGCTTTTTTATCATTTTTTGCATCTGGATATCTTAATTGATACCAAGAAGAACATACGAAAGTGTCTAATGTATCTGCTTCTCTAGTAGCTGGAGCCCCACATTTTGGACATTTACATTGCATAAATTCTTTTGATTTTTTAAGTGGAGATTCTCCATCTGGTCTAAATTCAACATCATAAGGAAGTAATACTGGTAAATCTTTTTCTGGAACTGCAACTGCTCCACATTTTTCACAATTTATAATTGGAATAGGTGCTCCCCAATATCTTTGTCTAGATATTAACCAGTCTTTTAATCTATAATTAATTGTTTTCTTTCCTACATTTTGTTTTTCTAATTCTTCTGTAATTTTGTCTTTTGCTTCTTCTGGTGTTAAACCATCATATTTACCACTGTTTATTAATACACCATATTCTGTGTATGGTAATTTTACTTCTTTTCCATCTTTACTTGTTATTACTTGTTTAATTGGTAAATTATATTTTAAAGCAAATTCATAATCTCTTTCATCATGTGCTGGTACAGCCATGATTTGACCTGTTCCGTAGTCTTCTAAAACATAATCTGCAATCCAAATAGGAACTCTATCTCCTGTAAGAGGATTTATTGCATAAGCTCCTGTGAATTCTCCTGTTTTTTCTCTTTCTGTTGATAATCTATCAATTTCATTTAATTTTAATGTATTTTGAATATATTTTTCTACTTTTTCTTTTTGTTCTGGTGTTGTTATTTTCTTAACAATATCACTTTCTGGAGCAACTACCATATATGTTACACCATAAATTGTATCTATTCTTGTAGAGAAAATATTAAGTTCTAAATCTGTATTTTCAATTTTAAATTTAGCCTCACTACCATAAGACTTACCGATCCAGTTTGTTTGAACTTTTTTAGTAGATTCTGGCCAATCTAAGTCTTTTAAACAATCTAATAATTCTTCTGCATAATCTGTAATTTTGAAAAACCATTGTGCAAGTTTTCTTCTTTCAATAACAGTTCCACATCTCTCGCATTTGCAATCTATAACTTGTTCATTTGCTAAAACTGTTTTACAGCTATCGCACCAATTAACAGGTGCTTCTTTTTTATAAGCTAAACCTGCTTCATATAATTTTGTGAAAATCCATTGTGTCCATTTATAATAATTTGGCATACATGTTTCAACTGAATAATCCCAATCATAAGATCCACCCATTTCTTCTAATTGTCTTTTCATTGTTTCTATATTTTTTCTTGTTGAATCTTCTGGATGTATACCAGTTTTAATTGCATAGTTTTCTGCTGGAAGACCAAATGCATCAAATCCCATTGGATGAAAAACATTATAGCCTTGCATCTTTTTAAATCTAGCAAAAGAATCTGCTGGAGCAAAATTAAACCAGTGTCCTAAATGTAATTTTGCACCTGAAGGATATGAAAACATTTCTAATGCGTAAAATTTTGGTTTTTTACTATTAGCATCAAATTTATATAATCCATCCTCTTTCCACTTTTTTTGCCATTTTAAATCAACTTGTTTAGAATAATTCATTTTTCATTCCCCCATATTCTTCTCAAAATTTGTTTGATATTATATCATAAAAATTTTTTAAAGTAAACAGCTTAAATTAAGGAAATTTTAAATTAAATCTTGTAAATTTTTTATTCTATGGTATCATATTATTTATATATGGAGGATATTTTATGCAGGATAAATTTAAAACCATAAAAACAGCTGGAATTGTTGGAATTTTAGGAAATATATTTTTAGTAATTATAAAAGCTTCAATAGGTTTTATTACCAGAAGCCAAGCAATGATTGCAGATAGCGTAAATAGTGCATCAGACATTATTGCATCTCTTATGACTTTTATTGGAAATAAAATTTCTAGTGAGCCTAAAGATAATGACCATAACTTTGGACATGGAAAAGCCGAATATATTTTTTCACTTTTTATTAGTATAACTATGATTTTGGTTTCTTTTAAAGTTTTAATAGATTCAATTGTTAGATTAGTTAAAAAATCTTATTTTGAATTTTCTTGGATTCTAGTAATTGTATGTATTATTACTATAATTACTAAATTCATATTATATTTATATACAAAAAAAATGTACAAAAAATATGATAGCATACTTTTAAAGTCTAACTATAAAGATCATAAAAACGATTGCATAGTTACCACTTTCACTCTTGCTTCTATTTTATTTGGACTTTTAAATATCTATTGGGTCGATGGAATAGTTGGTATTGGAATTTCTATATGGATTTTAACTACAGGATTTGAAATATTTTTTGAAAGCTACAATGTACTTATGGATGTTTCTTTAGATGATAAAACTAAAGATGTTATTATGAATTTAGTTAAATCACATGAAGACATTAAAAATTGCTATAATCTTTATTCTATTCCAATTGGATATAACTATTTTGTAATTTTTACTATAACTGTTGATGGAAATATGAGCACATATGAAAGCCATAAACTTGCTAATCACTTAGAAAAAGATGTTGAAGCTTTGAATAAAATTGAAAAAGCAGTTGTTCATGTTCATCCAGAAAATTTATAAAATTAAAAAGCTCAAATTGTTAAAATCATTTAGCAATTTGAGCTCTTTTTTTATTTATTTGAAATTAAAACATCAGTTAAATTTTTAAAATAAATATTTTCTCCATCTGCAAAAATTACTTTATTTTCATTTTTATTTATTTCTCCATTTAAAATTGCTTCTGCTAATTTATCTTCTATATAATTCTGCATAGCTCTTCTTATAGGCCTTGCGCCATAATTTATATCTGTGCCTTTTTGCTTAATTAAATCTTTTATTGATTTATCAAATTCTAAATAATATCCTTGGTTTTTAAGTCTATTTCTAACTTTATTTAGCATTAAATTTATTATTTCTTTTATTTCATCATCTGTTAATTTATGAAAAATTACTATTTCATCTATTCTGTTTATAAATTCTGGTTTTAATTCTTTTTTTAATTCTGCATTTACCATTTTTTTAATATCGTTATATTCATTTTCTGCTGAAAAATCGTTTCCTGAAAAACCTAATTTTTTTCTTTCTGTAATTTCTCTTGCACCAATATTTGAAGTCATTATTATTACTGAATTTTTAAAACTAACTGTTTTTCCTTGACTATCTGTTAAAATTCCATCTTCTAAAATTTGTAGTAAAAGATTCATCACATCACTATGTGCTTTTTCTACTTCATCAAATAATATCACAGAATAAGGTTTTCTCCTTATTTTTTCTGTAAGTCCATTATTTTCATCATAGCCCACATATCCTGGTGGTGAGCCTATTAATTTAGAAACAGAATGACTTTCCATATATTCAGACATATCTATTCTTATCATAGAATTTTCATCTCCAAATAAGCTTTCTGCTAATGCTTTTGTAAGCTCTGTTTTGCCAACACCAGTTGGTCCTAAAAATAAAAATGAACCTATTGGTCTATTTGGATCTTTTAACCCCACTCTACTTCTTCTTATTGCTTTTGAAACAGACTTTACTGCTTCTTCTTGTCCTACAACTCTTTTGTGTAAAGAATTTTCTAAATTTTTAAGTTTTTCATTTTCACTTTCATTAATTTTATAAATTGGAATTCCAGTCCACCTAGATATTATTGTTTCAACATCTTCTTTTTCTATATTTATTACTTTTTTGTTTGTTTTATTTTTCCACCTATCATTTTCTTTTTCTAATTCTTCTAATAATTCATTTTCTTTATCTCTTAATTTTGCAGCTCTTTCATAATTTTGAATGTTAATTGCCTCTTCTTTTTCATTAACAATTTTTTCCAGTTCTTTTTCCAGATTTTTTAGATGTTCTGGTTCTATAAAAGCTTTTAATTTTACTTTTGCAGATGCCTCATCTATTAAATCTATCGCCTTGTCTGGTAAAAATCTGTCATTAATGTATCTATTAGAAAGTTCAACTGCTGAATTAATTGCCTCATCAGTAATTTTAACATTATGATGAGCTTCATATTTATCTCTTAAACCTTTTAATATTTTTATTGAATCTTCTATGTTTGGCTCTGAAATGTTTACTGGCTGAAATCTTCTTTCTAAAGCAGTATCTTTTTCTATATATTTTCTGTATTCTTTTAAAGTAGTTGCACCAACTACTTGTATTTCTCCTCTTGCCAAAAGAGGTTTTAAAATGTTTGCAGCATCTATTGCTCCTTCTGCTGCTCCTGCACCAACTATTGTATGAATTTCATCAATAAACAAAATAATGTCTTTTGATTTTTTTACTTCTGCTAAACATTTTTTTACTCTGTCTTCAAAATCTCCTCTATATTTTGCACCAGCTACCATAGAAGTTATATCTAATGTTACTACCTTTTTATCTTTTAAATTTTCTGGAATGTTTCCGTTCACAATTTTTTGTGCTAATCCTTCAATAACTGCTGTTTTTCCAACGCCTGGTTCTCCAATTAAACATGGATTATTTTTTGTTCTTCTTGATAAAATTTCTATTACTCTATCTGTTTCTTCATTTCTTCCAATTACTGGATCTAGTTTTCCCTCCATTGCTTGCTTTGTTAAGTCATTTCCAAATTGGCTTAAATTTTGTGATAAAGTATAATTACTTGCTTCTTCTTTAGCTTGCTCACCAATATTTGCTGTATCTTCAAATTCATTTAATGTTTTAGCAATGTCAGAATATATGCTATCAGATGTTACATTTAAACTAAGTAAAATTTTATTTGCTAAGCTATCTGCTTCTTTTATTATTCCCACTAATATGTGTTCTGTTCCTATATAGTTAGATCCTAATTTTTTTGCTTCTATATAGGCATTTTCAAGTATCTTTTTTGTTCTAGGAGTAAAGCCTAAAACAGAAAAGTTTTCCTTTATTTGCCCGCCTATCATCTCTTCAATTTTATCTAGAATATCTTCTGGAACAACATCTTGATTTTCTAAAACCTTTCCAGCAACACCATTTTCTTCGCAAGCTAAACCATATAAAATATGTTCTGTTCCTATATAACTATGTCCTAAGTCTGTGGCTAATTCATTAGCAATTTCTAGAACTCTTTCACCACTTTTAGTAAATTTATAAACCATAAAAAAACCTCCTAAAAGTCTTATAAATAATATACTCATTTGGAGGTTTTTTTAAACTTATTTTTGTAAAATTTTTAAATTATAAAAAATAAAATCCGATTAAACCGGATTTTACTTATTTTCTTTTTTCTCATTTGACTTTTTAGATTTAGATGTGTGTATTGGTTCTGTAATTAGATTTTTTATTAATATCTTTTTAAGCACATCTTCTCTTACATCTGCAATTAATGTACCATCTTTTGCAATAGAAATTTTTCCTGTTTCTTCTGAAACAACAACTACAATTGCATCAGATTCTTTAGAAATACCAATTGCAGCTCTATGTCTAGTTCCTAGTTCTCTTGCAATATCTTTATCATCTGCTAAAGGAAGCATGCAAGATGCTGCAGCAATTTTGTTATCACTAATAATAACAGCTCCATCATGAAGTGGTGTTTTAGGTTCAAAAATATTAACTAGTAACTGTGGTGAAATTTCTGAATTCATTAATATTCCTGTTGCGGTAATATCTTGAATTTTTATATCTCGCTCAATAACAATTAAAGCACCCTTTTTTTGATTTGATAATTCTACTGCTGCAATAGCTATTTTATAAATATTTTCCTTCTTTTTTGCATTTAAATCTTGATCTATTCCTAAAAATCTACTAAATTTATTAGTTGTTCCTAATTGTTCTAATGCTCTTCTAAGTTCTGGTTGGAATACTATAATAAGCATTATTACTCCATAAGACATTACTGAAGTTAATACATAATTTAGTATTGTTAAATTTAAATAACCACTTAAAAGAGTTATTACAATTAATACTGCTATACCTTTTAATAATTGCCATGCTCTTGTTTCTTTTAACATTTTAAAAGCTTTATAAATTAAAAATATAACAATTACTAAATCTAATACTGTGGTGATTATGGCTAAAGGACTTGTATGTAAATTATTGATTTTATCAAGAATTTGCGTTTCATAAAAGGTTTCAAATGTTTGACCTATCATTAATTACAACTCCAATCTATATTTTTTATCTATTTAACAAATAAAATAATAATGTTCCACATACTGAAAATACCATTAAAAGCAATGCTAATATTGCTATAATTTTTGTAAATATTTTTCTTTTATCCATTTTTTTATTCCTCTTTTCTGTTTTTAAATCTATATATATTTATAACATAACGAAAAAATTTTTTCAATACAAAATACTGGTTATTCTAAAAAAGCTGATATATTATTATAAAGTAACTTTCTATATTGTCACTTTTATAATAATATATCAGCATTTTTTATTTTAAATATATTGTAGGATTAACAACTTCTCCATCTTTATACATTTCAAAATGTAAATGGCTTTCATCTGAAACCTCAAAGCTTGCAGTTTCTCCAACTGTTGCTATAGTTTGTCCTTTATCTACTTTTTCTCCTTCTGAAACAAATTCAGTTGTTAACAAATTAGAATAAATTGTTTTAAAACCATCATCATGTTTTAATACTATTGTTAGACCATATCTAGGATCATTTTTTATGCTTTCTACAACACCTTCTTCTGCAGAAACCACAATTGAAGTTTTATCTGCTTTTATATCAATTCCAGAATGAGTTGTCCACTCCTCTAAAGTGTTTGAATAAATTAATGTATCCATTGCAAAGTCTTTTATTATTTCCCCTGAAACTGGTGCTTCAAATTTTAATTCTTTCTTTTCCTCAGTTTGAGCTACTTCATTTGTATTTTGTGTTGTATTTTCAACAGTTGCTTTTACTGGAGTAGTATTAACTGTTTTTTTACTTGTGTTTTCAATCTCGTTTGTACTTTCATTTTTTGAGATACTGTTTGTAGCAGAATTTGTTACTGTTAAATCTGATGAAAAACTAGTTTCTTCTAAGTCTTCATTAGATACAATTTCATTCAATTTGCCTAAACTTTCAATATTGTTATTTGCCTCTTCTCTTAATTTTTTATTATACATAACAAATATAGTTAAAAAAATTACTATAGACAAAATTAAAACTATGCTAAAAATACCAGCTATTTTTTTCAATCTTTCTTCTTCATAATATTCTCTCTTTCCCATAAAAACCTCCATATAAGTAATTAACTATTTCTAGTATTTACATTTTTTAGAGGTTTATTCACTTATTTCCACATCTTTATAATAATATTTTAAAATTTCTTCATAATTTTTTCCTTGTTTTGCTAAAGCGTCACTTCCGCATTGACTTAATCCAACACCATGTCCATATCCGATAACTGCAAATTTTATAGTATCTTTACTTATTTCAAAACTAAATTTAGTTGATTTTAAATTAAATAAATTTCTAACTTCTACTCCAGAAAGTTCAATATTTCCAATTTTTATTTTTTTAACTCTCTCACTATCTGTATATTCAATAATCTTTATGCAATCTTCTTTTCCAAAATCTATTTCAAAATTTGCATATTTTTCAATCATTTTGGAAACTAATTCATCTTTTGAAATTTGAACTTCTGAATTATATGATGTGTATGCATCTTCTCCTGAAGTTTCAACTACTTGAAAATATGGAAAATCTCCACCCCAAACATTTAGTGCAAGTTCTGTTTTTCCGCCACTATTGCTATGAAATAATGCATTTATTGGCTCTCCATTATATAAAACTAACTTTCCTTTTGTATCATTAACAGATTTTACTATTTTATTCCAATACTCTTCTCTTAAATTTTCTTCCCATCTAGCAAATCTATTTTCTTTAGAAATCCATGCTTGGCAATGAAGAGAGCTATCACATAAATCACAATTATCATGTTTACTTCCATTTTTTATTTGATATATTGTGTATGTTCTAGCTGATACTGCTTGCGCTTTTAATGCTTCCATTTCAAAACTTGCTGGCATTTCACTTGCAACTACACCATATAAATATTCATCTAAGTTTAATTCTTCAATTTCTCCTGTTTCTGTATGCAATAATTTAATATTACTAAATTCTCCATAATCAAACATTTCATCTATTCCTTCATTAGATGATGTCTCTTCTGTTTTAAATACATCAGTAAAAATAATTGGCATTGTGATAACTAGAATAATAATAAAAAATAAGTAAAATATTATTTTTTTCAAATTATAACCTCTCTCCTAATTTTAAAATTTAAGCTAGCAATTTACTCTTAAAATCTTTTAAAATTCTTTTTTCTATTCTTGAAACATGAACTTGAGAAATTCCTAGAATATTTGCAACTTGAGCTTGTGTTTTATCTTTAAAATATCTTAAGCTTATTAATTCTCTGTCTCTATAATTTAATTCTTCCAAAAGTTCTAATACTGTTATTTTATCTATAATTTTCATTTGCTCATCTTCATCTTTTGCTAAAACTTCTACAAGTTCTTTTCCTCCATCATCTATTTTTTCATTTATTGATTCTACAATTTGTGATGCTTTTATTCCTATTTTCTTAAGGTTTCTGCTTATTCTTATAATTCCATCATCTCTTAAAAATTTCTTTATTTCACCAATCATATATTGTACTGAATATGTGGAAAGCTCCACATCAAATTTAAAATTAAATCTCTGTATTGCTTCTATAAAGCCTATACATGCAATTTGATACAAATCGTCTGCTTCATATCCTCTTCCTAAAAATCTTTTTACAATACTCCATATTAGTCCGTTTATTATTTTCTATAATTTGTGATAATTTTTCTTTATCTCCTTGCTGTGCTTGTACAATAAGAGCCTTTTCTCTCTCGTGCATCAAATCCTCCTAATATGTATTTTTTTGTAATGCTTTATTTATTTTTTTACTCATAGTAACTTTCGTTCCTAATCCAACAATAGATTCCACTTTAAGCTCGTCCATAAAATTTTCCATAATAGTAAATCCCATTCCAGAACGCTCTAAATTTCCTTTTGTGGTATATAAAGGTTCTCTTGCCTCTTCTATATTTTCAATTCCTTCTCCTGTATCTGAAACTTCAACTTCTATTTCATCTTCATATAAAAGTGCTCTCACTTTTACTACTCCATCTTTATTTGGATAAGCATGTATTATAGCATTTGTTACAGCCTCTGAAACTGAAGTTTTTATATCTGCAATTTCTTCTATAGTTGGGTCTAGTTGTGAAACAAATGCAGCTACTGAAACTCTTGCAAAAGCCTCATTAGCAGATTTGCTTGCAAATTCCATTTTCATCTCATTTTTTATATTTTTCATATTTTTTTACATAACCCAATTTAATAATTAGATTATTTCTCCTTTCTCATTTAATAAGCTAATCTTTTTTTATTAGTTTTCTTTATTAATTTTTTTAGTTTTATATTATTTCTTTAAGTTTTATCCTGTTTTCTCATTAGAAAAGTTTTGAGTAATAGGTATTATTTTTAATATTCCAGACATTTCAAAAACTCTTCTTAATTTATTGCTTACATTTACAAGCTCTAGTTCTCCTCCAAAACTATTTGTAAGCTTATATCTTCCAATTATTAATCCTATTCCAGCACTATCCATAAAATTTACTTTTTTAAAGTCAAAAATAACTTTCTTTGGCATAAAGCGTTCAATTTCATAATCTGCTCTTTTTCTAATTCTTTCAGAAGTGTGGTGGTCTATTTCCTCATTTACTTCAAAAATTAATAACTTGTCCTCAATAAAATGTTTTACATTCAATTTTTTATGTCCTCCTTTTTAAAAATTTATATATTAAATATTCTAAAATAATAAAAAAAGCCCTTCATAGAAAAAGGACTAGTTTTGTCGTATTTTAATAGGTTTTCGACAATATTTTTAAAACAAAAAAGACTTCAAGCTTTAGCCTGAAATCTTCTTTCTTTTTTATTTTAAATTAATTTTTTGGTTTTTAATTTTTAAATTTTAATTTTAAACCGGTATTTCTTTTTTTAACTTCTGAATTGTTAATCATAAAACTAATTAAGTCTTTATTACCAATTACAATTAGAAGTTTTTTTGCTCTTGTTATTCCTGTGTATAATAAATTTCTTGTAAGTAGCATATTTGATGATGGCGGAACTACTAAAATTACAACATCAAATTCACTTCCTTGTGCTTTATGAATTGTAATTGCATAAGCATGTTCTAATTGGTCTAATTCTGAAAAAGCATACCAAGCTGTTTTTCCATCATCAAAATCTATTTCAATTTGTTTATTTTCATAATCTATTTTAGTAATTCTTCCTATTTCTCCGTTAAATACGCCAGTTCCTGCTTCAAAAGTTTTTAAATTTTTTGTGCTACCTTTTTCCCAGTAAATATCATAATTGTTTTTAATTTGCATAACTCTATCACCTTCTCTAAAAGTGATATCTCCATAGCTCTTTTCTAGAATTTCATCTGTTTTAGGGTTAAGTTCATTTTGCAAATATTTATTTAATTCTTTTGTTCCAAGTTTTCCTTTTTTAGTAGGAGTTAAAACTTGTATGTTAGTGAAAAATTCAAAATCTCCATAGTTTTTTAAACGTTCTTTACTTAAAGATAATACTTGATAAAGCATTTTATCTTGATTAGATTCATTTATATAAAAGAAGTCGTTTTCTGAATCTTCTCCATAATCTTTTTTACCAATAAAATTTATTCCATTGTTTACATTATGTGCATTTACAATAATTTTACTTTTAGCTGCTTGTCTAAAAATTTTATCTAAATGAACAGTTGCAAATTCTTTTGAATCAATTAAATCTTTTAAAATACTTCCAGGTCCAACAGATGGCAATTGATTTGGATCACCAACAAAAATAATTTTAGTTCCTAAAAAAACTGCTTTAACTAAGTAATTCATAAGAAAAACATCCACCATAGACATTTCATCAATAACTAAAACATCTGCGTCTACTGGTGTAACATCTGTATCTATGCTTCCTAATTTATCTTCTTCAAATTTGCCAATTTCTAATAATCTATGTATTGTTTTTGCTTCTTCTCCTGTTGTTTCACTCATACGTTTTGCAGCTCTTCCAGTTGGTGCACACAAAACTACTTTCTTTTTTTGTTCTTTATAAATATCTATTACAAATTTTATAATAGTTGTTTTTCCAGTTCCTGGGCCACCTGTGATTATACACACATTATTTTCATTTATTTGTGAAATTGCTTCAAATTGTTTTTCAGATAATTCTATGTCTAGTTTATCTTCGTGTTTTCTTATTCCTTTTTTAAAGTCTTTCATATGTTTTGTATTTTTACAGTCTCTTAATATGCATAGTCTTTCTGCTATATTTTTCTCAGCCTTATAAAATGGCTCTAAAAATACATATTCTTTGTCATCATCTTCAACTAAATGAATTTCTGATGCTACATTTAAATTTATAATATTATTTTTTACTAGCTCCTCACTAACATCTAAAATATCTTTTACGTAATTAATTAAATTTTCTTTTTCTACACAAGTATGTCCATTATAGCTTGCTACTAATAAAGCATATTTTATTCCACTTTTAATTCTATAATCGCTATCCATTGGTACACCAATTTGCATAGCAATTCTATCTATGTTATAAAAATTAACCCCATAAACAATATCTACTAATATATATGGATTTTCTTGAATTTTTTCTACTGCATTTACTCCTAAAGCATCATAAACTTTTTTACTATTGTTTGCACCTATTCCAAATTGTTCTAAAAAGCTTACAATTTGCCATACTTCCCACTTTTCGTTAAATTCTTCACTTATTTCATAAGCTCTATCTTTTGTTATTCCTTTTATTTCTGCAAGTCTTAAAGGTTCAAATTTAAAAACAGCTAAAGTTTCTTCTCCAAATCTATCTATTATTTTTCTAGCTGTTGCAGGCCCTATTCCTTTAATAGTTCCACTCGCTAAATATTTTTCTAATGCAGCTGCACTTTCTGGCATTAACTTTTCAAATGTTTCAATTTTAAATTGTTCTCCATATTCTTGATGAACTACCATTTTGCCTTGAAGTTTTAAAGTATCCCCAACAGCAATAAAAGGTAGATAACCTACTACTGTTACTACCTCTTGATTTTCTGTATTAAATACAGCTATACTATAACTATTTGATTCATTTTGATATATAAATTCTTCAATTTGACCTTTTAATTCCAATTTATCCAAATATTCCTTTTTTTCTTATTGGTGGTTGTTCATTCATTGTTTTTGCAAGTTGTTGTAATAATACTCTTTGCTCGTTTGTTAATCTCTTAGGAGTTTGAACTATTACAGTGAAAACAAAGTCGCCTCTCCAATTTCCATTTACACTCTTAAATCCTCTGTTTTTAATTGTAAATTTTGTTCCTGTTTGTGTTCCTTCTGGTATTCTATATATTTCTTTAGTTCCATCAACCATAGGTACTTCAATATCTGCTCCTAAAGTTGCTCCTGTTATAGTTATTGGTATATCACATAATACGTGTTCAGATTTTCTTGTATAAATATTGTGTCTTTTAACATGAACTACTATATATAAATCTCCTTTAGGACCACCATTAATTCCTGGCTCGCCCTCACCTTTTAATACTACTGTTTGGCCATTATCTATTCCTTCAGGAATTTTAACTTTTAGTTTCATTCCACGTTTTATTGTTCCTTTTCCTCTACATTCAGGACATGGCTCTTTAATAATTTTTCCTTGGCCACCACATTGTGTACAAACTTTTTGAGTTGCCATTTGACCAAAAGGAGTAGTAACTACTTGTTTTATTTTTCCAACTCCACCACACATTGAACATTTTTCTGGTGATGTTCCTCTTCTAGCTCCTGTTCCGTTGCAAGAAGAACATGTTTCATTTCTATTTAAACTTATTTCTTTTTCTACTCCAAGATATGATTCTTCAAATGTTATTTCAAGATTTATTTTTAAATCTGCACCTTTTCTAACTCCATTTGAACTTCTACTTCTAGATGAACCTCCTCCGAAAAAAGATGAGAATATATCTCCTAAATCGCCAAAGTCTCCAAAGTCTGAAAATCCACCGAAGCCACTAAAGCCAGAGCCATAAGAGTAGTATCCTCCTCCTTGGCCTCCTCCAAAGTTTTGTGGACCATCAAATCCAAATTGGTCATACATTTGTCTTTTTTGTTTATCTGAAAGAATTTCATATGCTTCATTAACTTCTTTGAATTTTTTCTCTGCTTCTTCTTTGTTATCTGGATTTGCGTCTGGATGATATTTTTTTGCTAATTTTCTATAAGCTCTTTTTAATTCATCATCTGTTGCAGATTTACTTACACCTAAAACTTCATAATAATCTCGTTTTTGTGCCATTTTAAAAATAATCCTCCTAAGATTTTATGTTTTTTATTATCTATATAGAGATTGTTTTGAAATACTATTATTTAAAAATTATGTATTACATTCTATAATAGCTATATAGAGGCCAGCTTTTATTTCTGACCTCTCTTATAACCATTATATGTTAAAACTAGTTATTATTATCATCATTATTATCATCTTCTACTTTATAGTCAGCATCATAAACTGTTCCTTCTTTTGCTTCTCCACTATCTGTAGCTGTTCCAGCTGTTTCTGTTCCAGCTTGATTTGCAGCAGCTTGTGCTGAATATAATTTTTCTGATAATTCATAGAATACTTTTGTTAATTTTTCTGTAGAGTCTTTAATTGCATCAACACTTGTTCCCTCTAAAGCTTTTCTTACATTTTCCATTTCAGCTTCAACTTTAGATTTTTCTTCGCCACTAATTTTATCTCCTAATTCATCTAATGTTTTTTGGCTATTATAAACTAAGCTTTCAGCATTATTTCTAACTTCAATTTCTTCTTTTCTCTTTTTGTCTTCAGCAGCATGTGCTTCTGCATCTTTAATAGCTTGATTAATATCATCTTCAGAAAGATTTGTACTAGCTGTTATTGAAACTTTTTGTTCATTTCCTGTAGCTTGATCTTT
>CANQGE010000008.1 GCA_947601495.1 uncultured Clostridia bacterium
TTCGAACCCACGGTAGGCTACAAACCTACGCCAATTTTCAAGACTGGTGCCATAAACCAACTCGACCACCTCTCCATGGCTGTTTGTTTAACAACAAATATATATTAGCATACTTTCTTTATATTTGTCAACAAAAATTTGATTTTTTATTAAAATAAATTTCCACAATTTTTTTCTATTTTTTTATTTGTTTTCTTTCAATGTGGATTTTTTCAAAATTACTTTTTTTAGAAATTTTCACTTTTCCCACAAAATCTTTTTATCCACAACCAAATTTTATACATTGTGAATTTCTATTTTCTTCTTTTCTGTACTTTTCCACAAAAGGCGATATAGCTTTTTTCTAGCTATATCGCCTTTTTTAGAATTTTCTATTCTTTGCTACAAAGTTCTTAGTTTGTTCTGCTATTTCTAGTGCATATTTTTCTTCTTCTGATAATTGGTATGTTGATATTCCACCTTTAATTGGTTTTGCGTATATGTTTGATGATTCTGATCCATACAAACCATTTAATATTACTCCATTATCATTTCTATCCAAAAGCGCTATTGCGAAGCTTAAATCACTTCCAACATCTCTAAATGCATTATATCTAACTAGTCCTATTTTTTGTATACAAGAAGAAATATCGCTATCTAATTTTGTATAATATGCTTTTATTTCTGAATTATCTTTTTTAATTTCTTTTACATCTGCTAAATATTTTTTTAACATTCCATCTAAATTTGAGCCATTTCCTAATTTTTTCATAAACAAAAAATATTTTAAATATAGAAAGATTATTAATCCAAGATTTATAATAAGTATTATTAGTAAAGCAAAAACAAATTTTGATAAAAATACTTCATCTTGCAATAATTCTAAAAGGTTACTCATTTAATCACATCCCTTATTTTATTAAACTCATAATTCTCTCTAAATCATCATTTGATGAATATTGTATTATTATTTTTCCTTTTTTCTCTCCAGCATCTAATTTAACTTTTGTACCAAAAAACTCTTGAAATGTATTTTCAATGTCTCTATATATTGGCATATAATTATTGTTTTTCTTAACTGCTTTTTTCTTGTTTTTCATTCTCTTTTCAGCATCTCTAACAGAGTCCCCTGATTCAATAATGTAGTTTGCCATTTTAAATTGTTTATCTGGATCTTCAATAGACATTAGTGTTTTGCAATGTCCTTCTGTTAGTTTACCCTCTAACGCCAAATTTATTACTCTTTCATCAAGATTTAATAATCTAACTGTATTTGCTATACTACTTCTGCTTTTTCCAAGTTTTTCTGCAACACTTGCTTGAGTTAGGTTATATTCATCCATAAGAACCTTAATTCCTCTTGCTTTTTCAATAGGATTTAAATCTTCTCTTTGAATATTTTCTATCAATGAAATTTCTTGATTTCTTTGTTTGTTATCATCTTTTATAATTGCTGGTATTTCATCTAATCCAGCTTTTTTTGAAGCTCTCCATCTTCTTTCTCCAGCAATAATCTCATAATATCCTTTTTTCTTACTTACTATTATTGGTTGAATTACGCCATATTCTTTTATCGAATTAGATAAATCTTCAATAGACTCATCATCAAAGAATTTTCTTGCTTGAGATTTGTTTGGCTCTATTTCGTTTATTCTTATTTTCTTTACTACATCATCGTCAGTATTGTTATTAAATGTTTCTTCAAACATTTGTGAACTAAATAAAGCATCTAATCCTTTTCCTAATCCTGTTTTTTTAGTTGTCATATTATTGTTCCTCACTTTCTTCTTTTTTTCGTGTTTCTGTATTTTTAATTACTTCTTTAGCAAGCTTTTCATATGCTCTTGCGCCTTTAGATTTAGCATCGTATAAATCTATTGGTAATCCATAACTAGGTGCCTCACTTAATTTAATATTTCTAGGAATTACTGTTTTATAAACTTTATCCCCAAAATATCTTTTAACCTCTTTAACAACTTGATTAGAAAGATTTGTTCTTATATCATACATTGTTAGAACTGCACCTTCTATTTCTAAATCTTTGTTAAGATGTTTTTTTACTAAGTTGATTGTATTTAATAATTGTCCTAATCCTTCTAACGCAAAATATTCACATTGTACAGGAATTAAAACTGAATCTGAAGCAGTAAGAGCATTTAGGGTTATTAATCCTAAAGATGGTGGACAATCTATAAGTATGTAATCATAATTTTCTTTGATTTCATCTACCTTTTCTTTTAATCTTCTTTCTCTAGACATTTGAGAAACAAGCTCAACTTCTGCTCCTGCAAGATTCATATTAGAAGGACATACTTTTAAATTTTTTATACAAGAATTTCTTAATGTATTTTCAATATTTTCTTCATTTATAAGTACATCATATAATGAATTTTCTGTTATTTTTTCTATTCCCAAACCGCTTGATGCATTTCCTTGGGGATCGGCGTCTATTAACATTACTTTTTTCCCTTTTTTAGCTAATATTGTTCCAACGTTAATAGCTGTAGTTGTTTTTCCTACACCACCTTTTTGATTTGCTATTGATATAACTCTTCCCAAAGTAAATCCCTCCTTTATTTTACGCTATTATAATATAAAATTTTTTTGAATATGTCAATTGTATTTAAGAATTTAATTGTTAGTATTTTTATAAAAAATGTGGTTAATATTTTTTAATAAAAATGCTCTAAACTAACTTAAAAAACATATATAAAAAAAGAATGTTTCACGTGAAACATTCTTATCTAATTGGCTCTTTTAAAGGTTTTCCTTGTCCTCTTGGAAATTTTTTTGGCGTCTCTTCTTTTTTTTCTATAATTATTAAGTTTCTTTCTTCTTCATCTATTTTTATTGTTTTTATCTCTTTTAATTTTCCTCCTAATACCTCTATTGCCTTTTTTCCTTCACTTAATTCTTCTTTATAGTTTGGTCCTTTCATACATATCGCTAGTCCACCAACTTTTACAAAAGGTAACATATATTCTAGTATTGTTGAAAAGTTTGAAACAGCTCTTGTAATCGCTATATCATATTGTTCTCTATATTCTTTTTTATTTGCTAAATCCTCTGCCCTTGTGTGTATTATTTCTAAATTTGTTAGATTCAATTTTTCTGTTAAGTCTCTTATTATGTTCAGCTTTTTATTTATTGAATCTATAACTGTTATCCTCTTATCTTCGTTCATAATTTTCAAAGGTACACCAGGAAATCCTGCTCCTGTTCCTATATCAATTATTGAATTTTTTTCTTTTATAATACTACTTACTGTAAGAGAATCTAAAAAATGTTTCACGATAAACATTTTTTCATCAGTAATTGAAGTAACATTTATTTTTTCGTTCCATTCCAATACACCTTGCATATATTTATATAAGTCATCCAGCTTCTCTTCTTTAAATTCAATTTTATTTTTTTCTGCCTCTTCTATAAAATATTCTTTAAATTCATTTAAATTCATTTCATTTTTCCTTTATAATAATTCTTTTACTTTTACTTTTGATTTTAATTTTCGTTTTTACTTTTCTTATTTTGTTCTAAATATATTAATAAAACAGATATGTCTGCTGGTGAAACTCCAGAAATTCTTGAAGCTTGTCCTATTGAATATGGTTTAAATTTGTTTAGTTTTTGTCTTGCCTCTAGTCTTATTCCCTTTATTGTATTATAGTCTATATCTTCTGGCAAATACTTTTTCTCAAGCTTTTTAAAGTTCTCTACTTGTTTCTTTTGCATTTCTATATAGCCTTCATATTTAACCATTACTTCAACTTCTTCTGTAACTTGTCTATCTAAAACAGGCCTGTTTTTATCAATTTTTTCTAATGATTTGTATGTTAATTCTGTTCTTTTTAATAATTCAGATAGCTTTGTTCCGGCTGTTATTTCTGTTGTTCCTTGCTCTTTTAAAAACTTATTAGTTTCTGCGTTTGGCTTGGCATTTGTTGTTTTTAATCTTTCAATTTCTTTTTCTATCAAACTTTTCTTTTCTAGAAATTTTTGATATCTTTCTTCAGAAATTAATCCTATTTCATGTCCTAGTTCAGTTAATCTTAAATCTGCATTGTCTTGTCTTAATAATAATCTATATTCAGCTCTTGATGTCATCATTCTATATGGTTCAGCTGTGCTTTTTGTAACAATATCGTCTATTAAAACGCCTATGTATGCATCTGATCTATCTAAAATAACTGGTTCTTTTCCTTTTAATTTCTGTACAGCATTAATTCCTGCTATTAACCCTTGAGATGCTGCCTCTTCATATCCTGATGTTCCATTTATTTGACCTGCAAAAAACATTCCGCTTATTTTCTTTAATTCTAGTGAACTTTTTAATTGTGATGGTTCTATACAATCATATTCAATGGCATAAGCCGGTCTTGTAAATTCAGCGTGTTCTAATCCTGGTAATGTTCTATACATTTCTATTTGTACATCTTCTGGTAATGAAGAACTCATTCCTTGTATATACATTTCATCTGTATCTAGTCCTATCGGTTCTACAAATATTTGATGTCTTTCTTTATCTGCAAATCTAACAACTTTATCTTCAATTGATGGACAATATCTAGGTCCTGTTCCTTCAATAAGTCCGGCATATAATGGAGATCTATGTAAATTTTTTCTTATTATTTCATGAGTTTTTTCATTAGTATATGTAAGCCAGCAAGGAACTTGATTTATTTTAGGCATTTCATCTTCAAATGAAAATGGAACTAAATCATTATCCCCTTCTTGTATTTCCATCTTTGAAAAATCTATACTATTCTTATTTATTCTAGCAGGTGTTCCTGTTTTAAATCTTTGTAACTCTATTCCTAATTTCTTTAAAGTTTCAGACAATTTATTTGCTGCTGCAACTCCATCTGGTCCACTTTCATAAGAAGTTTCTCCTATATATATTTTTCCTTTTAAATATGTTCCTGTTGCAAGTATTACACAATCTACTTTATATATAGCTCCTAAATGTGTTTCAACAGCTGTTATTTTTCCATTTTCTACTTGAATATCAACAATTTCTGCCTGTTTTAAATATAAGTTTTTTTGCTTTTCCAAAGTGTGTTTCATTTCCATTTGATATCTTTTTCTATCTGCTTGTGCTCTTAGTGAATGAACAGCTGGTCCTTTTGAAGTATTTAACATTCTTAATTGAATCATAGTTTTATCTATATTTTTTCCCATTTCACCACCAAGGCTATCTATTTCTCTTACCAAATGTCCTTTTGATGTTCCTCCTATATGTGGATTACATGGCATATTTGCTATACATTCCAAACTAATTGAAAAAAGTAATGTTTTCATTCCAAGTCTTGCTGCTGCTAAAGCTGCTTCACATCCTGCATGTCCTGCACCTATAACTGCTATATCATATTTTCCTGCGTCGTATTTCATTTTATTATCTCCTTTTTGGCTTTATATCAATAAAATTTTAATATTGTTCTTCGTGGAACATTTTTATTTTCCTAAGCAAAATTTTGAGAAAATTTCTTTTATTACATCTTCTGTAACAGTTTCTCCAGTAATTTTTCCTAGTTCTTCTATTATTTCTTTTAAGTATGTTGATATTATATCAATTGGCATATTCTTTAAAATAGTTTCTCTTGCTTTTTCTAAATTTTTTCTCGAATTAATTATAATGTTTTTATGCCTTACATTACTTACTATTGTTTCTCCGTCATTTGCTATTTCTTTTAATTTAAACATTTTAGAAATTTCATTATAAAGTTTATCTATTCCCTCTCTTGTTTTTGTAGAAATTTCAACGATTGGTTTTTCTAATTTTTCTATATCTGTTATTTCTATTTTTCTTTCTAAGTCTATTTTATTAAGAATTATTATTGCATTCTTGTTCTTTAATAAATCTAATATTTCTTTATCTTCCTTTGTTAGAAGTTTGTTTGAATCAAAAATTGCAATAACAATATCACTTTTTTTAGCTATTTCTATGGCTTTTTGAACACCTATTTTTTCAACTTCATCATTTGCATTTCTAATTCCAGCTGTATCAATTATTTTAAGAGGTATTCCGTCTATAGATATATATTCTTCAATGCTATCTCTCGTTGTTCCTTCAACATCTGTAACTATTGCTCTTTCTTCATTTAAAATAACATTAAGCAATGAAGATTTTCCTGCATTTGGTCTTCCAATTATTGCTGTGCTTATTCCCTCTCTTAAAATTTTTCCATTATAAAAACTTTTTTCAAGAGACTCTAGCATTTCATCAACATCATCTAAAGTTCCAAGAATTCTTTTATTTGTAACTTCTTCTAAATCATATTCTGGATAATCTATTGTAGCTTCAATATCTGCCATTATAGAAATTATTATTTTTCTTATACTTTCTATTTTCTCAGATAAATTTCCATTTAATTGCTCTAAAGATACTTTTGCTTCTTTATCTGTTTTTGCATTTATAATATCTATAACCGCTTCTGCTTGAGATAAGTCAATTCTACCATTTAAAAATGCTCTTTTTGTAAACTCCCCTGGTTCTGCTAAATTTGCTCCATTTCTTATACATAAATCAAGTATTTTATTCATAATTACAATTCCACCATGTGAATTTATTTCACACATATTTTCTTTAGTATAACTATTTGGTGCTTTATAATATGAAACTAATACTTCATCAATTACATTTTGATTATCTATTATATGTCCGTATTTAATTGAATACCCTTTTATTTCATCTATTTTTTGATGATTTTTTTGTTTAAAAATTCTATCTAAAATTTCAAAACATTCTTCTCCACTCATTCTAATTATCCCTATTCCACCTATACCCGGAGCTGTTGAAATTGCTACAATAGTACTCATTTTTAAATACTTTCCTTTCGTCTATTTTTTACTATTTATATATTATAATTTTTTCTTATTCTTTTAAAAACCACGAATAATTATATCATAGTCTACATAATTTGGCAATATTTCAATTTCTTTCTATATCCCTATTAAAACGTAATTTAAAATTTTTATTATTTTTTCTAATCTGCTATATTCTAGTAATTCTTTATAATTAATTAATGGCGCGCAGCGACCAACCGAAGCACAAGCGAAGGGCGATTGGAGCAATCCTTCTTTAAATTCATTTATTTGATTTATTAAAAAAGATTGCGACAGTAAGCCATTATATAATTATAAAGAATTGCTAGAATTAGCATATTTCCAGAAAAATTAATATTAACTTTACTAGAATTATTAAATATTTTAATATTACCTTTTAAAATGTTTTTTCCAAAAAATAAAAAAGTCAAAATGAGCAATTAAACAATTAATCCTCACTTTGACTTCAGATTTTTTATTTACGATTTTTTTATTTATTTTAATGAAACAACAACTTTTCTATATGGCTCCTCGCCTACACTGTGTGTTGTTACTTTACTATTTTCTTGTAATTTTGTATGAATTATTTTTCTTTCATAAGCAGACATTGGTTCTAATGTTATTGGTTTTCTAGTTTTTATAACTGTTCCAGCAATTTTAACAGCTAAGTTTTGTAAATCTTTTTCTCTTTTTTCTCTATATCCGCCAATGTTTACTATAACTTTTACTTTTTCTTTATTAGATTTAGAAGCAATATTTGATACTACTGTTTGAATACTATTTAAAACCTCTCCTCTATATCCAATTAAATATCCTGTGTCTTCTCCATTAATGTCTATTTTAATTAAGTCATTTTCTTCTGTTAAAGTATATTCTAACTTATTTGGTAATTTTGAAATGAATTCCTCTAAAAATGATTTTAATTGATTTTCTGCTTCTTTCATATCAATTGGTTCGTGTGGTTTTTTGTGTTCTTCGTGTTTTACAGCTTTTTCTTCTTCCACATTTTCTTTTAATTTCATTTCTACTTTAACAACTCTTGGTGTTAATATACTAAAAAAGCTTCTTTTGTCTTCTTGCTCTAATATTTTTATATCAACTTTGCTTTTTGAAACATTTAATTCTTTTAAACCTTTTTCAATTGCTTCTGTTGATGTTTTTCCTTCGAAAGTATATGTTTTTTGGTCCATTTTAAACTTCCTCCTCCTCTTTCACAACTTTATTTATAATTAATCTCTCACATATCATAAGAAGATTACTAATAAGCCAATATAATGCTAATCCTAAAGGAGCAATCATTGCAATACTAACTGCCATAATAGGCATCATTAGTGACATTTGCTTGTTCATTTCTTCCATTGCATCTTGATCTTTATCTGTTTTTACTAAACTTTTTTCAGGATTTTCTCCAGAACTTGCTTCTACTTTTACTTCTTCCTTTTTACCTTGCATATCTTTTGTTGCTTTCATTGTTATTCTTGTTGAAAGAATTGATGTAAATATATATAAAACAGGTATTACATAAACTTTCCAATTTTTATAATTTTGTGATGGAACATCACTTAAATCTAAACCTAAAAAGTTCATATTTATATTTACTTTTTCATCTACTGGTCCTTTTGCTTTAATAATTGCTATTTCTGTATAACTTGCTCTTTTTTCACTTTCCTCATTTACTTCTTGTGTATATTGATTTAATAAGTCTACATCTACATGTTTCATATATGTTAAAGGTCTACTAACTAAATAAAATACAGAAATTATAATAATAAATTGCACTATTGAACTTAAGCATCCACTAAAAGGACTCATATTCTCCCTTTTATATAAATCCATTAATTCTTGACTTTGTCTTACCTGATCGTTGCTATATTTTTCTTGAATTTCTTTTACTTTTACTTGTATTTTAGCTGTTTTTTTCATTGTCTTTTGTTGTTTTATTGATATTGGTAACATTACTAATTTTAATAAAATAGTAAAAATAATTATTGCTATACCATAATTGTTTACAGTATTATAAATAATATTTAGAATATATCCAAATATATTTGCAAAAAAATTAAACATCTTTTCCTCCCTATTTTAATGGATCATATCCGCCTTTTGAGAAAGGATTACATTTTAGTATTCTTTTTATTCCTTTAAATGTTCCTCTTATAACTCCATATTTTTCTATTGCTTGTTTTGTATATTCAGAACATGTAGGCTCGTATTTGCAATTGTTTCCAAGCCATGGAGATATATGTTTTTGATAAAAGCATATTAATAGAATAAATATTTTTTTCATATTAATTCACCAAAACATTAGCCTTTTTTAATATATTACTAAAGTTATTTTCTATATCTTTAAATGTTATTTCTTCAATATTTTTTTCTTTATTTATAACAATTAAAATATTTGTTCCCTTCTCTATTCTATTTTCAAAGTTTTTATAATTTTCTCTAATAAGCCTTTTTATTTTATTTCTTTTTACAGCTTTACCCTGTTTCTTTGAAATTGCTATTCCTAGCTTATTATAGCTTTTTGAAGTTTTACTTATATACATATAAATAAAATCTCCATAATAAAATTTTCCCTTTGAAAAAAGATTTTTAAATTCATAATTTTTTTTAAGCATTATAGTATTTTTCATAATTAATATTACTCCTTCAATATCCTCTTTTGCTAGAGTATAAAGAAAAATAAATAATAATTAATCTATAAAAAATATTATAAAAATTAATATTATTTATTAAAAAAAGGGCGCTTTTGTGCCCTTTCCTTTAAGCTGAGATTTTTTTTCTTCCTTTATTTCTTCTAGCGTTTAATACTTTTCTTCCTGCTCTTGTTTGCATTCTTTTTCTAAAACCGTGTACTTTATTTCTTTGTCTTTTTTTTGGTTGGTATGTTCTTTTCATTTTGCACCTCCTAATTTATATTTATTTTATTATATTTTTGAATTAAATAATATCTATTTATTCGCAAGTAATTTAAATTATACTATACAACATTATGAAAAGTCAAGTAATTAATAAAATTTGTAACCTTTATTTCCCTAAATACATAAAATTTATTTTTTTTAATTTTTCTGATAATTTTAACTTGATATTTAAAAATATTTTTGATATTATATGCGTGTAATAAAAAAGGATTTTTATGTTTTCCACAGAATGTTTGTTCTTGTAAAACTTGTTTACGTAAGGTTTGCAGTTTTCTTGTGGACAACCATGTGGATAACCACTATAACTAGAAAGGATGGTCTTCTTAAAAAATGTATACTGATAAAGATGATTTACTTGCAAAAGCTAAAGATTTATTAAAAGAAGAAATGACAACAATTTCTTATACAACATGGATTAAGAATTTAGAAATCCAATCTATTATTGATGATAAAATTGTTTTAGTTGCATTTTCAAAAATGCAAAAAGATGCTATTGAAACACGTTTATTTGATTTAATTTGTAATACATTTAATTTTATTACTAATAAAAATTGTGAAATAGAAATAATAGAAAGAGATTCTTCAAACAGTGAAAATTTCAATCAAAAGAGGGAAGAGGTTTCTTTTGAAAATTCTGAAAATTATTCTCGTTCTTTTTTAAATCCTAAGTATACATTCGATAACTTCGTAATAGGAAACAATAATAAATTTGCCCAAGCTGCTGCTTATGCAGTTGCTGAATCTCCAGCTACTGCTTATAATCCATTATTTATTTATGGTGGAGTAGGACTTGGAAAAACACATTTAATGCATGCAATTGGAAATAAAATTATTCAAAAAAATCCTAATGCAAAAGTTTTATATGTAACATCTGAAAATTTCATTAATGAACTTGTAAATTCTATAAAAGATGCAAATTATAAAAATGAATTATTTAGAAATAAATATAGAAATATTGATGTTTTATTAATAGATGACATTCAATTTATAGCAGGGAAGAAAACAGGGCAAGAAGAATTTTTCCATACTTTTAATGCATTACATCAAAACGGAAAACAAATTATTATCTCAAGTGATAGACCACCAAGAGACATTCCTTTATTAGAAGAAAGATTAAAATCAAGATTTGAATGGGGGATACTTGCAGACATTTCAATGCCAGATTATGAAACTCGTTTGGCAATTCTTAGAAGAAAAGTTCAAGCAGATAAAATATTAATTGATGATTACATATTATCTGTTATTGCTACAAAAATAGATTCAAATATTAGAGAACTAGAAGGAGCATTAAATAAAATAGTTGCTTATGCTTCATTAACACATAGTCCAATAACAATTGAAATTGCTGAAAAATCTATTAATGATATAGTTCTTCAAAAAGAGAAAGTTATTTCGTCAGACTACATACAAGACGTTGTTGCAAAATATTTTAATATTGACAAAAAAGATTTAATATCTTCTAAAAAATCAAATGACATTGCATATCCTAGACAAATAGCAATGTATTTATGTAGAAATATTGCTGGACTTTCTCTTCCAAAAATCGGTGCAGACTTTGGAAATAGGGACCATACAACAGTTATGCATGCAGTAAATAAAATAGAAAAAGAAATAAAAGAAAAAACAAATACCAAATTAATTGTGGAAAGTGTGAAAAACATAATTGAAGATGCAAATTAATTTATTTTTTCATATAAATTTTAATTTATAAAAAATATTTGTTTTGCAAACAATTTTTTATAAAAAAAGTTCTATTAACTCTTACGGAATAGCTTAAAAGATTTCCACAAAAAAATGTGTAAATCGTGTTTATTTTTTGTTAATAACTTGTATTCACAAATGATAAAAAATAACGTGGATAAAATAAAAAGAAATTCACAAAATTATTCACATAGTTTTTCTTATAGGTATAGGCGTTTTTAAGACTTTTCCACTAAATTCACAGTACCTATAACTAATACTACTATTAATATTATTTTATAGAAGGAGAAAAAAATGAAAGTTATTTGTGAAAAAGAAAAAATTTTAAAAGGAATTAATTCTGTTATAAATGGTGTTGCTTCAAAAACAACAATGCCTATATTAGAAGGAATTCTTATTCAAACAAATGATAATGAATTAAAATTAACTTCTTATGACTTAGAAATAGGAATAGAGTATATAGTAGAAGCTAAAATAGAAGAACATGGAAGTACAGTAGTAAATGCTATAATGTTTAGTGAAATAATAAGAAGACTTCCTTCAGCAGATATAAAATTAAATATTAATGAAAATAATTTATTAGAAATAGAGTGTGAAGGATCTTTATATAAATTAGCAACAATGAATCCAGATGAATTTCCAGAATTACCAAAAATAAACATAGATAATTCAATAGAAATAGATCAAACTATATTAAAAAATATGATAAGAAAAACAATTTTTGCAGTAAGCACAGAAGAGAATAGACCAATTTTTACAGGATGTTTATTTGAAATAGAAGGAAATAAATTAAATGTAGTTGCAGTTGATGGATATAGATTGGCAATAAAAAGCTGTAGCTTAAATGCAAATGTAAATAATTTTAGCTGTGTTATTCCAGGAAAAACTTTAAATGAAGTAAATAAAATAGTTTCAGATTCTTTTGATACTATAAAAATAGGAATTGCAAGAAATCAAGCATTATTTGAAATGGAAAATTGTAAAATTGTAACTAGATTATTAGATGGAGAATTTTTAAAATATTCTAATACAATTCCTCAAAACTGGGAAACAAGAATAAAAGTAAATAAAAATAATATACAAAATTGTTTTGAAAGAATTTCTTTAATTTCAGCATCATCAATTGAAAAAGAAAAGAAATATCCAGTAAAAATAAATATAGATGTTGGAAAAGTAACAATTTCTTGTGCAAATCAAACAGGAGATGCAAAAGAAGAAATTTATGTTGATACAGAAGGAAAAGAATTAGAAATAGGATTTAATCCAAAATTTTTCTTAGATGCATTAAAAGCAATTGATGATGAAGAAGTTTATATAGATTTTGGAACAAATAGATCTCCATGTGTAATAAAACCAATAGAAGATGGAGACTATATCTATATGATATTACCAATAAAAATGAAAGATTAAAAATTCAAAAGAAGGAGGATATATTAGAAAAACTAATATAAAATAAAAAAATGCCAGATTTTTTACAAAAAATATATGATAAATTAGTAGAGTTATTCATGAAATTTACTAAAAAATGCGATGAATGGTCAGAAACAATATATGAAAGAACAGGGAAAAAAATAAATATAGCAATGATAATAGGAGCAATAATTCTTATTATTTTTGTAGCAATATTTGTAAAGGCAATTTTAGGAATAGTATGGGGAAAATTAAGTACTGGAGATTATTAAAATAAAAATGTACATAAAAAATATAGTTTTAAATAATTTTAGAAATTACAGTAATCAAGAAATAGAACTTAATAAAAATATTAATATAATATATGGAAATAATGCTCAAGGAAAAACAAATATAGTAGAAGCAATATTTTTATGTAGTTATCGGAAAGTCTTTTAGAGCGAAAAAAGATAAAGAATTAATAAAATTTAATGAAAAAAATTCAAAAATAAAAATAGAATACGAAAAAAAAGATAGAACAGGAAAAATAGAAGCAGAAATAGAAGACAAAAAAATATTTTTATTAAATGGGGTAAAACAAAATAAAGTAAGTAACATTGTAGGAAATATAAATGTTGTAATTTTTACACCAGATGACATTGAAATAATAAAAGACGGTCCTCAAAAAAGAAGAAGATTTCTTGATATGATGATAAGTTCTTTAAAGCCAAATTATATACATTTACTTAATAATTATAATAAAATACTAGAGCAAAGGAATAATTACTTAAGACAAATAAAATATGAAAATAAAGATAAAAACAATTTAGACGTTTGGGACGAAAGTTTAGCAGAATATTCTTTTAAAATATATGAATATAGAAAAAAGTATATAGAAAAATTCTCTGAAAAAATAGAAGATATCCACAAAACAATAACAAAAAGTGGAAAAGAAGAAATAAAAATAAAATATATAAGCAATAGTAAAGATAAAGAATCTTTTTTAGAAAATTTGAAAAAATCTAGAGAAATAGATATATCTCGAGGATTTACAGCCACAGGAATACATAGAGATGATTTCATAATATATATAAACGGAAGACAAGTTTCTATTTTTGGTTCACAAGGACAACAAAGAACAGCAACTTTAACATTAAAATTATGCGAACTTCAGATAGTAAAAGAAGAAATTGGAGAAAATCCAATATTATTATTAGATGATTTTATGTCAGAACTTGATGAAGAAAGAAGAAAAAGTTTTTTAGAAAATATAGAAGAAAATCAAGTTATTATAACTTGTACAGATAAATTTGAATTAGAAAAGAACAGCTCAATATTTTTTGTAGAAAATGGTATTTGCAAAAAAGAGTGTTAAAAAATAGGGAGGAAAAAAATGGAAAAATACGAACATGAGTATAAGGCAGAGCAAATTCAAGTATTGGAAGGATTAGAAGCAGTAAGAAAAAGACCAGGTATGTATATAGGAAGTGTTTCTGTTAGAGGATTGCATCATTTGGTTTATGAAATTGTAGATAATTCTGTAGACGAAGCCTTGGCTGGATATTGTAAAAATATATTTGTAACAATAGAACCAGGAAATATTATTTGTGTTGAAGATGACGGAAGAGGAATCCCTGTTGATAAACATGCAAAAACAGGATTATCAGCAGCAGAAACTGTTTACACAGTTTTACATGCAGGAGGAAAATTTGGTGGAGATAGTGGATATAAGGTTTCAGGAGGGCTTCATGGTGTTGGTTCTTCTGTTGTTAATGCTTTATCTGAATGGACAGAAGTTACAATAGAAAGAGATGGCGGAATTTTCCAAATGAGCTTTGAAAGAGGAAAAACAGTAAAACATCTTGAAAGAATTGGAGATTCAAATAGAACAGGAACAAAAGTTAGATTTTATGCAGATAGTACTATTTTTGAAACATTAGATTATGAATATGAAGTTCTGGAAAATAGATTTAGAGAAATGGCTTTCTTAACAAAAGGATTAAATATAGAAATAGAAGATCAAAGAGAAGAAGTTCCAAGAAAAGCAAAATTCTGCTATGAAGGCGGTTTAAATTCTTTTGTTGAATATTTAAATAGATCTAAAGAAAAATTACATCCTCAACCAATTTATATTGAAAAAGATGGTGAATATCCAATAGAGATTGCAATACAATATACAACAAGCTATTCAGAAAATATTTATACATTTGTAAATAATATAAATACAGTTGAAGGTGGAACACACTTAGAAGGATTTAAGAGATCTTTAACAAAAGTATTTAATGATTATGCAAGAGCAAAAAATATTTTAAAAGAAAAAGATCAAAATTTATTAGGTGATGATATTAGAGAAGGAATAACAGCAGTTATTTCTGTAAAAGTTAAAGAGCCACAATTCGAAGGTCAAACCAAAACAAAATTAGGAAACAGCGAAGTAGCAGGAATTGTTCAATCAATAGTAAATGAAAATTTAGCAAACTTCTTAGAGGAAAATCCAAATATTGCAAAAGCAATTTTAGATAAATGTATAAGTGCATCAAGAGCAAGAGAGGCAGCAAGAAAAGCAAGAGAACTTGCTAGAAAGAAAACTTCTTTAGAAACATCTACATTACCAGGAAAATTAGCAGATTGCAGTAGCAAAAATCCAGAAGAATGCGAAGTTTATATAGTAGAGGGAGACTCTGCAGGAGGTAGTGCAAAGCAAGGAAGAGATAGAAAATTCCAAGCAATTCTTCCTTTATGGGGAAAAATGCTTAATGTTGAAAAAGCAAGAGCAGATAAAATATATGGAAATGATAAGTTAAATCCAGTTATTTTAGCAGTTGGCGCAGGAATTGGTCAAGATTTTGATATAACTAAAATAAGATATGGAAAAGTTATAATAATGGCAGATGCCGATGTTGATGGTGCACATATTAGAACATTATTATTAACATTCTTTTTTAGATACATGAGGCCACTTATAGAAAATGGAAATGTATATCTTGCACAACCACCACTTTATAAATTTTCTAAAAAAGGAATGGAAGATTTATATTGGTATGAAGATGATATGACAGGTGCTTTTAAAATTCTAGAAGAAAGAGGAGTTGAAAGAGACCAAGTTAGTATTCAAAGATACAAAGGTTTAGGAGAAATGAACCCAGAACAATTATGGGAAACTACAATGAATCCGGAAACAAGAATTTTAGTAAAAGTTACAATGGATGATGCAATTTCTGCAGATGGTGTATTTTCACTTTTAATGGGAGATGAAGTTAATCCTAGAAGAGAATTTATTGAGCAAAACGCAAAATATGTAAAAAATCTAGATATATAATTAATTAAATATACTAAAAGATGAAGCCATAAAGAATTCACTTTATGGCTTTTTATATTCTAAAAATATCTTAATAATATCTTAATAATTTCTCTATTTTTTCTTAATAAAAGTTTGCTATAATAAATGCAAAATAATAGCGATAGGAGGTTTTTAAATGTATAATATTTTAGTTTGTGATGATGATAAAGAAATAGTAAAAGCAATTGAAATATATTTAAATAAAGAAGGATATAACGTAATTAAAGCATTTGATGGAGAAGAAGCTTTAAAAGTTTTAAAAAATAATGCTATACATTTAATAATTCTAGATATAATGATGCCTAAAAAAGATGGAATTGAAACATTAAATGAAATTAGAAAAGATAAATCAATTCCAGTTATAATTCTATCTGCAAAATCTGAAGATGAAGATAAAATTAAAGGATTAAATTTAGGCGCAGACGATTATGTTACAAAGCCTTTTAATCCACTAGAATTAATTGCTAGAGTAAATTCTGGAATTAGAAGATATACAAAACTTGGAAATTATGAAGCAGAAGAAAATAAAAATATTTTTAAATCAGGAGAACTTGTAATTGATGATAATTTAAAAATTGTAAAAGTAGATGAACAAGAAATAAAATTAACACCAACAGAGTATAATATTTTAAAATTTTTAACCAAAAATAAAGGAAAAGTTTATTCAATTGAGCAAATATATGAAAATGTTTGGGAAGATGAAGCATATGCTGCTGAAAATATAATTGCAGTTCATATAAGACATATTAGAGAGAAAATAGAAATAAATCCAAAAGAACCAAAATATTTAAAAGTTATATGGGGAATAGGATATAAAATAGAAAATTTAGATTAGATAAAAAGAGGGATTTTAAAATGAAAGAAAGTAAAATTTTAAAAATTACAAGTTACATATTACTTCCAATATTCATTTTAATTATTTTTTTAAGTTGTTTTTTGGAAGTTGGAAAAGAAAGTATGCATGATAAAGAGCGATTTAAAGAAGATGAATTTTTTAAAACAGATGATTTTCTATCAGCTTATATGTATATGTTGTCAGATCAAACAAAAAATTTAATTTATCAAAATAGCATATATTCTAGTATAAAAGATGGAGATATAAGAATATGCTATAACGTTGTAGATAAGCCAGATTGCTCTCTTTCATATCTTTATAACATAACTGTAAAAAATAAATGTTTTTTAATTCTTTATAAAAATTTAGCATTAACAAATGTTGAATTAACAGAAAACACAAATACAATTGAAGAAATTAAAAACTTTATACAAAACAATGATAAAAAAGTTAATATAGTAAATGGAATTGTAGAATCAGATAATGAAATATTTTCAAATAAAGCAATTAAATATTGGGAATTATTTAATATAAATTATTATTCAATAACAGAGGGAGGACAGCACAAAGAGAATGTTGTTGCGGAAAGCATTGAAAATGATTATGAAGCAGAAATATTAGAAGATAGTCCAATAATGATAGAAGAGGTGCCAGATAAAAGGGAATATTTTAGTACAACAATTAATGATTTTCAAATATATAGCTCTTATAAAGAAGAAGTAATATATAATTCTTCAGAAAAATTATTTGAAAAGTTTGTAGAAGAATTAGGAAAATATGAAAACATATTATATACTTTAACACCAGTATCAGTAATAGGAGCAGTTTTATTTTTAGTATATTTAATTATTTCAATAGGGCACACAAAAAATAAAGAAGAAATAGATTTAAATGATATAGATAAAATACCTCTAGAAATTGTACTTTTAATAGGTGGAATATTATATGGCATAATGATTGGCATTATGTTTGTGGTTATTCCAGATCTTAATATTAGTCATTATGTTTTTGCAGTAAATTTATTCTTTGCAATATATTTTTCAAGCTATATTATTGGTATGGTAATGGCTGTAACAATCATAAAAAGAATAAAATCAAAAACTTTTGTAAAAAGCAGTATTATTTTAAAAATTTTTATGAAATGTATTAATCTTATAAAAAAATTATTTAAAAAAATTGTTAAAATAATATTAAATTTAAGAGAAATATTGCCAAAAACATGGAAATTAGTTTTATTAATAGCAGGATATGTTTTAATTTGTTTTATACTAATTTTAATGTTTGAAGAATTTGGTCTTTTCTTAGGATTAGTTTTAGGAGCATTCATTTTATATAAAATTTTGATTGAAATAAGAAATTTTCAAAAAATAGAACAGCATTTAAAAGCAATGTACGAAGGAGATAACTTAAAGAAATTAGATGAAAATGAATTTACAAAAGAATTTAAAAATATAGTTAAATATATAAACGATATTTCAAAAGGTTTTGAGAATGCAATTCAAGAAGGAATAAAATCTGAGAGATTAAAAACAGAGCTTATTACAAATGTTTCACATGATATAAAAACACCGCTTACATCTATTATAAACTATGTGGATTTAATAAAAAAAGAAAATATAGATAATGAAAAAATTAAAGAATATATTGAAGTTTTAGATAATAAATCTCAAAGATTAAAGAAATTAACAGAAGACTTAGTTGAAGCATCAAAAGCCTCTTCTGGAAATGTAAAATTAAATATTGAAAAAATAAATATTTGTGAGTTAATAAAACAATCAACAGGAGAATTTGAAGATAAATTTAAAAATAAAAATTTAGATGTAATATTAAATATTCCAGAAGAAGAAATTTATATAAATGCAGATAATAGATATATGTATAGAATTATTGAAAATTTATTTACAAATATTTCAAAATATGCGTTAGATGCATCTAGAGTTTATATAGATATTACAAAAAATGAAGAAAAAACAAAAGTTGAAATAAAAAATATTTCAAAAGAAAAATTAAATATATCAGCAGATGAATTAATGCAAAGATTTGTAAGAGGAGATAAAGCAAGAACAACAGAAGGAAGCGGACTTGGAATATCAATTTCAAAAAGCTTAACAGAACTTCAAAAAGGAAAATTTAATTTAGTTGTAGATGGAGATTTGTTTAAAGTTGAATTAGAGTTTAAAACTTTATAAAAAAATCTTGACTTATAAAAAATTCTGTTGTAATATAGTTATCAATCAAAGGGGCGCAAAAAAATTGCGCTCTTATTTTTTTTAAGGAGGTAGATATAAATAAAAAAAGAAAAAACAACTCAGGGCTGGCTACCATTTGATGAAGTTTTAGAAAACGGAATAATAAAGCAAAAAAATTCTTATATAAAAATTATAAAAGTAATTCCAATTAATTATGATTTAAAATCAAATTTAGAAAAAGAAGCTATTTTAAATTCTTATAAATTGTTTTTAAAAACATGCGATTTTAATGTTCAAATAATTATTCAAAGTAAAAAAGAAAATTTATCAAAATATTTTTTTAATCTTAAACAAATTTCCCAAAAAGAAGAAAACGAAAAAATAAAAGAAATAGCAAAAGAGTATATAGAGTTTATAAAAAATAAAAATGAAGAAAACAAATCAGCATCAAAAAATTTTTATATAGTTATTAAATATGATTTTGATTTATCCACAAAAAGTGCTCAAACTGTGGATGAAAACATTGCAATTAACTTTTTAAATGAAGGATTTTTTAAAATAAAAGAAACTTTATCAAGATGTGGCAATACTGTATATGACATTAATGAAAAACAAGAAGTAGAAGAAATTTTAAATTCATTTTTTAATCAAAAAGGTGAAAAAAAGGAGGAATGATAATATAGAAAATTTTTATGACGGAATATTAAACATTAAAGATAAAATGGCACCAAGCTATATAAATAATAAAAATCCAAAATATTTAGAAATTGATGGAACTTTTTATAGTGGCATATTAGTAATAGATTATTATAGAGAATATAATGATATTATTTTAAAAAATATTATAAACACTAATATAAATATGAATATATCAATATTTTATGAGAAGCAAGATACATATAAAACAATTAAAGATTTAACATATTTTATTGGAAATGTTGGTGTTGATTTAAAATCCGGAAATGAAAATAGACAGGACATAGACATTGCAGCATATTCATATACAGATGCAAAATATATTAGAAAGGAAATGCAAGTAAATAATGAAGAATTATATTTTTTATATACATATATATTAATAATTTCTGAAACAGAGCAAGAAATGGAAAGAAATTTAAATAAAATAGAAGGAATTTTACAAGCATCTGGAATGATGACGAGAAAAGGAAATTTTAGACAAGAGCAAATTTATAATTCTTGCTTGCCTCTAATGGAAAATAATAAAGATATTAAAACTGTTACTAGAAGAAACATTTTAGGAAGTGGACTTGTTTCAACATATCCATTTGTTTCATCAAATTTGTGTGATGAAAATGGAATTTTTATTGGAACTAATATTTATAATAATTCAATGATTTTAGTAGATAGATTTAACAAAGAAAAATATAAAAATGCAAATATGTGTATTTTTGGAACAAGCGGAGCAGGAAAATCTTTTTATACAAAATTATTAATTTTAAGATATAGGCTTCTTGGATTAGATCAATACATAATAGATCCAGAAAGAGAATATACAAAAATTTGTGAAAGTTTAGATGGAGTTTGTATTAAATTTGGTCCAACTTCTAATTCATATATAAATATTTTAGATATTAGAGAAGAGGAAATTGAAGAGGAAAAAGGTTTTTTAGTATCGAAATTAAGTAAATTAAGAATATTTTTTAGTTTAGTTTTTGGGGAATTAGATGAAGAAAATGTTGCACTTTTAGAAGAAAAATTAATAGAGGTTTATAAAGAAAAAGGAATAACTTTTGATGATAATTCTTTATATAACGAAAATAAAGAATTTAAGAAAAGCTCACAAATGCCGATTTTACAAGATTTATATGAAATTTTAGGAAAAGATGAAAAAACATTATTTTTTAAAAGAAAGTTATATCCATTCATATATGGTTCTTTAAAATTTTTAAATAATTTTACAAATGTTGAACTTGAAAATAAGCTAATTGTTGCAGATATATATGAACTTGGAGAAGAAAATTTAAAATACGGAATGTATATTTTTACAGAGCTTTTTTGGGACAAGATAAAAAAAGATAGAAATAAAAATAAGGCTATTTATTTAGATGAAATTTGGAGATTAATTGGAGTTACATCAAATAAATTTGTGGCAAGTTTTATATATAAAATATTTAAAACAATTAGAAAATATGGAGGAAGTGCAGTTGCAATTACACAAGATGTTTCAGATTTATTTAGTTTGGAAGAGGGAACTTATGGTAAAAGTATTTTAAATAATTCTAGTATAAAATCTTTTTTCTCATTAGAAGAAGAAAATATTTTAGTTTTAGAAAAATATGCAAATATTTCTGAAAAAGAAAAAATAGAAATTAAATCTTTAAAAAGAGGTGAAGCACTTATGTTTATTGGAGATAACCACATTTTATCTAAAGTAGAAGCATCTGAATATGAAAAGGAGTTGATAATTTGAAAATTATTACAGCAATGGGAGATCCTTATTTAAACAATAAATTAAAAGAAAGATATGAAGTTATTGGAAAAGATATTTTTTATCAAGAAGGAATTTTAGAAATATTAACAGAAAGAAAAGATATTGATTTATTAGTTTTAAGTAATAATTTGCCTTTTGAATATAAATTTGAAGAATTAATTGAAAAAATAATTAAAGAAAAAGAAGAACTAGAAATAATAGTTTTTCTAAAAGAAAAAGATGAAAACATTGAAAACTACTTAAATAGCAAAAATATTTATAAAATATTTTATTTAAATGAAGAGGGATATAGAAATTTTTTTAATGTAATTAATTCAAATGAGAATAATCCTCAAAAAATACAAGATGAAATTAAGAATTTTAAAGAAATAATTTTAAATAATTCTAAGAAAAAAGGAATTAATTTAAAAAGCGATTTTTTAAAGAATAAAATTGAAAATGAAGAAAAAAACAAACAAAATTCTAGAAAAGATGAAAAAGAAAATGAGCAAAATTTTGAAAATAGAGAAGAAAATAAAAGCTCAAAAATAATAGTAGTTTCTGGAAATTCTGGTGCTGGAAAAACAATAGTATCAATTCTTTTATCGAAATATATAGAAAAGCAAAACAAGAAAGTTTTATTAATAGATTTTGATTTAAAAAATAAATCAATAAATACATTATTAGGCGTAAAAACAAAGAAAAATACAGAAGAAAATATAAGTATTTTTAATAAAAATTTATATATTTTAAATGAAGCAAAAGAAATTTTAAATAGCTTTGAAACATATAAAATAAATATGTTTTTAGAAGAATTAAAAAATAAATTTGATTATATAATAATAGATTTCTCAAATGAAATAAATGAAGAATTAGAAAAAAGCGTACTTCTAAAGGCAAATAAAATTATTTTTTTATTAGAATCAAATTTATTAGAAATAAAAAAAGCTAAAAACTTTTTAGAAATTTATTTAGAGGATTATGGAATTGATTCTAATAAAATAAAAATAGTATTTAATAAAGCAAACAAGTATAAAATTCCAGATTTTATATTAAAAGAAATTTTTTCTAATTTTGAAATAATAGGAAATATAGAATATGACGAAAAATATACGTTATTTATAAATAAAAATTTTAATAACATAAATTGTAAAGATGAATATAAAAAAATCTATGAAAAATTATAAAAGGAGGAAATATGGTAGGTTTAGAAATAGAAAATAATATAGAAATGAAAAATAGTTTGGGAGATAAATTAAAAAATTTACAAGAAAATTTTATTGAATCTGATATTGGAAAAGCAATAAATTCAGCAATAGATATAGGACTAAAAGCTGTTCTTCCAGATTTAATAGAAGACCAAGTAATAGATGTGAAAAATGCAATATTAGAAAATGGATTTTCAGAAGGAATAAAAGAAGTAATAGATTCTGCTATAAATACTGGAAAAAGCGCAATAGGAATTATAACAGGAAATTTTGAAAATGTATCTCAAATACAATTAGCAGTAAAAAATGGTGGAATACTTGATAAAGTATCTGATTTATTAGACTATACAATAGATTTTGCAAAAGAAAAGAATGTAATAGATAAAAATATAAGTTCTCTTATAAAAAATGGTAAAAATTCAATAATTAAATCTGTAGAAGAAAACATAGAAGAAACTTTAACTAATCAAATAAAAGCTGTTGAAAAAGTTGAAAAGTATTGTAATAATTGGAACATTGGATATGCTTCTCAAGATATAACTGCAATGAACAAAGCATATAAGAATATTAAAAATAATTTAGAAAAAATAGTTCCAATAGAAAATATAATTAATAAAGCAAGAACAATAGAAAATTTGCATAATTTAATTAAAAATAATGGGAATAGTTTTGATTTAACTAAAGAAGAGGAATTACTTGCGGAAAAATTAGCATAAAATTTTTCTTATCTATAAACTGATACCGTTATTAATATATGTTTTTTAATGATTTGCTGTCGCAATTTTCTTAAAATAAAGCAAATAAATAAAATTAGAAACAAAATTGCTCCAATCGGCCTTCGCTTACGCTTCGGTTGGTCGCTGCGCATCATTTAAAAACATATATTAATAACGCTATCAGTTTTATAGGATAAAGTTTTATGAATAAATCTTGAAATAAATGAAATATGTAAGTATAATGAAAATATAATAAATTTATAAAAGGAAATTTTATATGGACATAGAGTATAATGTTAATGATGAGAATAGAAAAGTTTTAGAAGAAATATGTGAAAAATATGGATATTCAGAAGAATTAAAAAGTGTTTTGTCAAGAGTAATGCCAGCCATGTTAGAAGGAGCTACATATGAAGAAAAAGAACTTTTCTATAGCATGCTTAGAAAAACACAAATAGAAATTATTCCAGCAGAGTCTACAATAACACGTTTAGAATTAAGTAAAAAAAATTTGGGAGGGATTAATCCGCATATAATAAATGTGGAAGCAGATACTGGAGAATATGGAAAAAATGAGCCAGCAGGTGGTTTTGTTAGAGATGCAGAATTAGATGAAAATTTAAAAATAAAAGGTGTTAGACAGTATCTTTTTGTAAGAGAATTAAGTGAAAAAAATGAAAAAAATAGAAGAGCAATAGATTTGTTGGGAACAAAAATAAATGTTTCTCATTTAATACATGAATTAGGACATGCATGGGTTTCAGAAAAAAATGGATATGAAATAGATGATAGTGGAACACTTACAGAACGAGTTGGAACTTGTAAAATAGAATATCAAATAACACCTCTTGAAAATGGAAAATATGAAAGACAAGAAATTTCTAGAACAGGATTAATGCTAGAAGAAGCATTAAATACAAATATGGAAGAAGAAAGCTTAGCTAGGTATTTAGGAATTTCTAAAGAAAAAGCTCAATTATTATATAAATCATCAGGATGTTTAGATAGCTCTGCATATCAGGGATTAATGTCAGAAATGAGTGAGACATTAACAGAAAGAACAATGGGAAAAAATTTAAGAAGATGGAGAATATTGGGAGATGAAAAAGCTTTAGAAGAAGTAAATTCCGTAATGATGAAAACAAATGAATATCAAAATAGAGAAACGGGAAATGAATATTTTAAAGATAAAGTAGAATTTTTCGAAGAAAAAACTAGAGAAGGAGCAACGAGCGAAATTCTAAAAAGGTTTCTTCTTAGATGTAAAAGTGATTTTTTCCCTAACAAAAAAGATATGACGCCAATGGAAATTATAGAAGCCACTTTAAGACAATGTTATGATGTAAAAGTAAATCAACTAACCTTTGATTTTTCTACAGAAGGAAAAATAGAAGAGTATAAAAAATTTGTACGTTCAGTAATAGCAGATGGATATCTTTTAATAAATGAAACACGTGATTATTTAAAAGATAAAGGTCAAGATTTAAGCAAATAAAAATAGGATAAAATTTTAATTTTTACGGGCAAAATTAAAGAAATTTTGCCTGTTTTTTCTTGATTTTTCCTACATATTTATTATATAATGCAATAGAAAAGTAATATAAGAAAAGAGGGAAATAAATGGAAAGGCAAGATGGAAAAATAATCGAAAGAAACATTGAAGCTGAAATGAAAACAGCATATATTGATTATGCAATGAGTGTTATAGTTTCACGTGCTTTACCAGATGTTAGAGACGGTTTAAAACCTGTTCATAGAAGAATTCTTTATTCTATGCACGAAGATGGAATTACATCAGATAAACCTTATAGAAAGTGTGCAAATACAGTTGGATCTGTTTTAGGTAGATACCATCCTCATGGAGATTCTTCTGTTTATGATGCTATGGTTAGACTTGCTCAAGATTTTTCAATGAGATATATGCTAATTGATGGGCATGGTAACTTTGGTTCAATAGATGGTGATGGAGCTGCTGCAATGAGGTACACAGAATCTAGAATGTCAAAAATAGCAGAGCAAATGTTAGTAGATATTGAAAAAAATACAGTAGATTTTATGCCAAACTATGATGACAGACTTCAAGAACCAACAGTACTTCCATCTAAAATACCAGCATTACTAATAAACGGTTCTTCTGGAATTGCCGTAGGTATGGCAACTAATATACCGCCACATAATTTAACAGAAGTTATTAATGGTGCAATAAAGGTTATTGAAGATGACAATGTTACAAATGAAGAACTAATGCAAATAATTAAAGGTCCAGATTTTCCAACAGGAGCAATGATTCTTGGAAAAGAAGGAATAAAAGAGGCTTACACAACAGGTAAAGGAAAAATAACAGTAAGAGCTGAAACAGAAATAGAAGAAATGTCTGGTGGAAGACAAAGAATTATTGTTTCATCACTTCCATACCAAGTAAATAAAGCAAACTTAATAATAAAAATAGATGAACTAATAAAAGAGAAAAAAATAGAGGGCATTTCAGAAGTTAGAGATGAATCAGACAGAATTGAAAAAGTAAGAATAGTTATTGAACTAAAAAGAGATGCTAGACCTCAAGTAATACTAAATCAATTGTTTAAACATACACAAATGCAAGATACTTTTGGTGTTATAATGCTTGCACTAGTTAATGGAGAACCTAAAATATTAACATTAAAAGAATGCTTAGAAGAATACATTAAACATAGAAGAGAAGTAGTTTTAAGAAGAACAAAATTCGATTTAGATAAGGCAGAAGCCAGAGCCCACATATTAGAAGGCTTAATAATTGCTATTGACAACATCGATGAAGTAGTTAAAATAATTCGTGAATCTTATGATGATGCAAAAGAAAGATTAATGGAAAGATTTAAACTTACAGATATACAAGCACAAGCAATTCTTGATATGCAACTTAAGAGACTATCTGGTTTGCAAAGAGAAAAGCTAGAAGAAGAATACGCAGAACTAATGAAATTAATAGCATATTATAAAGAAGTTTTATCTAGCGAAACTCTAGTTTTTGAAATTATAAAAACAGAACTTATTGAAATTAGAGATAAATTTGGAGATGAAAGATTAACAAAAATCTCTGCGGCAGAAGGCGAATTCGAAGAAGAAGACTTAGTAAAAGAAGAACAAACAGTAATTGCTTTAACACACTTTGGATATATAAAGAGAATGCCAATAGATACTTATAAGAGTCAAAGAAGAGGTGGAAAAGGTATTACTGGAATTGCAACAAGAGAAGATGATTTCGTTAAAGAAATCTTTTCTGCATCTACGCATGATACAATATTATTCTTTAGCAATAAAGGAAAAATGTATAGATTAAGAGGATTTGAAATACCAGAAGCAGGAAGAACTGCAAAAGGAACAGCTATAGTAAACTTATTAAATTTAGAGGCTGGAGAAAAAATTTCTGCAATTATTCCTATACAAAATTTTGCAGAAGGCAAATACTTACTAATGGGAACAAAATCTGGATTAATAAAGAAAACACCTCTACAAGAATACGATTCTAACAGAAGAACAGGATTAATGGGAATAACTTTAAGAGAAGATGATGAACTTATAGATGTTAGAATGACAGATGGACAAGATAATGTTGTTTTAGTTACAAGAAAGGGTATGAGCATAACATTTGATGAAAAAGATGTTAGACCAGTTGGAAGAACAGCACAAGGCGTAATTGGAATGAGATTAGATGATGATGATTATGTTGTTGGAATGGAACCAATTATAGCTGGAAGCCAAGCAACATTACTTGCAATTACAGAAAACGGATTTGGAAAGAGAACTGAGCTTGAAGAATATAGAGTTCAAAATAGAGGCGGAAGAGGAGTTATAACATATAAGATTACACCAAAAACTGGTGAACTTGTTGGAATTAAAATTGTTAGTGGAAAAGAAGATGTTATATTAATAACAGACACAGGAACAATTATAAGATTAAACTCTGGAGAAATTAGTGTTCTAGGAAGATCAACACAAGGTGTTACATTAATGAGAACTAATGAAGGAAAAGTTGTAAGTATTGAAAAAATAGTTGAAGAAGATTCAGACTATGTAATTTAAAAAGTATTTAAAGAACCTGAAGAAATTTCTTCAGGTTCTTTTTGTCTAAGTAAAGTAAATTTTTCTGTAGAAGCACTTAATATATATAAATAATTTTATTAGTGACTTGGTGTCGCAATCTCCTTTTTTTAAAATAAACAAAAGGAAGATTGCTCCAATCGCACTTCGCTTACGCTTCGTTTGGTCGCTTACGCGTCACTTATAAAATTATTTATATATATTAAGTACTTCTATTTTGAAATTTTATATCTTTATTTTTTATAATTTATTTAATATAATTAAATAAATTATAAAGGAGCAAAAATTTAAAGTTGGATATATTAACATTAAATTCTAAAGAAAAATTAGGTTGCAAAATGTGTGATAAATGTTGTATATATAGAGGAGATATAAGATTAATTCCTCTTAATGTATGCAAAATAAGTAAATTTTTAGGGTTAAGTATAAATGATTTTTTAAATAAATATACAGATAGATTAGAAAACAATAAATTGGAAATTGTGCTTAAAACTGTAGGCAAATTAAAGCAATGTATTTTATATGATGAAAAAAATAAAAAATGTAAAATCCATGCAGTAAAACCTATGCAATGTGTGATGTTTCCTCTAGTCCCAGAAAATTTAAAAAGAGATTATTTTTATAATTCAGAACAGTGTAAATTAGAAGAATTTAAAGAAATAAAAGTAAAAGAATGGCTTAACGGAAATAACAATATATATAGTAAAAACAAGAAAATATGTATGGAATGGATTGAATTTTTAGAATATGTTCAGCCCAAAATAGAAAATATATCAAATGAAAAACTAGAAGAATTTTATAAAATTTTATTTGAAAATTATAATTTAAATAAATTAAATTTAAAGATGCAAATGAGAAAAAACATGAAACAAGTAAAGCAAGAAGTTATAAAAAAATAATTGGGGTAATTTATGCAAAAAGAAATTTTTAGTTTAGATAAATTTAATATTTTTCAAGATGCTAATTTCTATTATTTCTTTAGAGCTCTTAATAATGGAGATGGCAGAGACCTAGAAAACGGAGAAATAACAGATGAAAACGGAAACATTGTTAGAATTCGTACAGATTTAGAAAGATATGGAGAAGATGAAGAACAAGAAAATCCAAGATACGAACCAGGAGAAGAAGTTAGCTTAGAGCAAGTTTTTGACCACATTAAAATGCATAATAGAAAAGATACAAATTGCATTTCTCTTTCTAGCAATGCAAATGTGGCAATAACATATGGTAGAAAAAATTATTCAGATAGATATGTAATAATAAGAGTTCCAAAGGAAAGAATGGATTCAGAGGTTTTTCTTGCTGGCGAATATATGCTTTCAGAAATTGAAAGAAGAATAGATGACCTTGTTAGAACATTAGACGATTCTGATGAAAAAACTTTAGAAATTTTAGAAAAATTTAAGCAAATAGATTCAGCAGAGTCAGAAGAAGAATTAGCAGAAATAATAAGAACAAGATATGTAGCAAAAGAAGAAGTTATGGTGCAAAGTGCTAGAATAAAAAAGGGCATCATATATTCAGATCCAACTGCTAGAATAAGCAGTTATCAAGCATTAAATCAAGAGCAATCTTTAGAAAAAAATAGAATAGTTGCAAAATTAACATTGCTAGAAAGAAGCAAATTAATGGATCCGATAATTGCACATACAGCAGATAATAGACTATTAATTCAAACTGTTGGAAATGCTTTTTCTTCACTAGAACAAATTCATTATGGAAGAATTACTCAAGAAAAGATAATAGAAGTACAAAAAGAATTAATAGATATTTTAGCTTTACTACAACAAGTGCCAGAAGAAATTCCAGAAATTCAAAAAGTAAAAGAAGAATTAATAAATTTTGTAACAAATAATGGAAGCATAGAGATAAGTGAAAATAGCGTATTAAATAGTCAAAATAATTTAAGAGAAAATATTTCCATAGAAGAAATGCATAAATTAACAGGAGGAAGAATACCTTTTGGAGAAGCAAGAGATTTAATTAGAAAAACATTTTACTTATCAAAAAGTAGACTATATGCAAGAGAACTTTCAAAATATTTAAGACAAGTCCTTCAAAACAATCCAGAATATGAAAATGTATTTAAATATATTGAAAACAACGGATTTGAAATAGAACCAGACATTATAACAAGATTAAGTAATAGAGGTCATCAAATTAGCGAATCTGTAAGCTTGGACTTAGATAGAGAAGATGAAAAACTTATAGAAAAAATAAGAGATTTAAACGATGAAGAATTAGAAGATATATTAGAAAATGGTGGGCCTTCTAATATACAAAATATAATAACAAGTATGCAAGAAGAATCTTTAGAAAGTATGCCAATTGATGAATATTATGCAGAAGCGATTATATCTTTAATAAATTGGGAAGAGCTTGGTATAGAAGGATTTTCAGAAGCACAGAAAAAAGACTTTATAAAAAAATTAACAGATGAAAATGTGAGAGAATTATATTTAAAATTACAATCAGCAGGAATAGATGAAAAAGATTTACCAACATATATTTTAAATATAGTTACAAATGGTGAATTTAAAGCACAAATAAATTCAGAAAATTATATAGAATTTTTAGAAAAAAATAAAGAAAGCTTAAATAGAAGGCTATCAATAACCCAAATTGAAGAATTTCTAGATTATTATAAAGTAGAAAATACAGAATTAGTTTTAAGAGATTATCAAGAAGAGGCAGTAGAAAATATTGATGAGATATTTTCTAGCAAGAAATTTGCTTCTGCAATTTTACCAACAGGTTCTGGAAAAAGTTTTATTTCTCTTGTAGAAATGCTTAAATATAAGGATGCACCAATTTTATATTTAGCACCACAAAATGAAATAATAGAACAAATGAAAGATTGCATTTTGCAGTATGTTCTTGGAAAAAAAGACTCTTTAGACAGAGATAGAGATATTAAAGAGGCTTTTCCAAATCTAAAATTTGAAACATATCCAGGATTAAAAGCAAAAAGAGCGCAACCAATAAAAAAGGGAAAATACGATTTTATTATTTTAGACGAATTACATAGAACTGGTGCTAAAGAATGGGAAAAAGAAGTAGATGAAATTCTAAGAAATCAAGAAGAAAGTGTAAGAGTTTTAGGAATAACTGCAACTCCAAGTAGAGATGTAGACGGTAGAGATATGGCCGTTGAAACTGCAAAAAAATTAGGTTATACAGACGAAGAAATAGCTAAAAGAGAGCATATAGCTAAAGAACTAGACCTTCAAACAGCAATACAGTTGGGCTTAGTAGTAAATCCTAAAATAATATCTTTTATATATAAGTTAAATGAAAATTTATCAGAGTTATCAAAAAGAATAGATGAATTAGAAAAAGGTGATAAAAGAGATTCTCTACAAAGAGAATATAATAGAATTTATAAAAGGTATGAAGAAACTAGAAAACACATTACAGAAGCTGAAGGAATATCAGACATTTTAAGGACTAATTTAAGACCAGGTGGAAAATACATAGTATTTATTCCTGTTAGTGAAAATGAGGAATATGAAGATGGTAATTCAATTGGAAAAAATTTAGCAACAAGTAAAATTGAAGAATATAGAAAAAAATTGGAAGAGTATTTAAAAGGCACAGGAATAAAACCTGCATTTTACTCAATGTTAGGTGATTATACAGATAGAAGAAACAATGATGAATTAAGAGAATTTGAAAGAAGTTCATCTGGAGAAACTAAATTTTTAATAGTAATGAATAAAGCAAATGAAGGATTACATATTGAAAATTTAGACGGAATGTTGTGGTTTAGAAATATAGATGATGATTCAAAAATATTAATGTTGCAACAATTAGGAAGAGTAATATATTCAGAGAATCCAAATAGTCCAACTAAAGAAGAGGATAGACCTATTGTAATAGATGCTTGTAATAATGTTCTTAAATTAATTAGAGAAACTAGAAGACAAAACATTGTAAAAAGTGATTTATTATTGCTAGAAGAAATTGTAAATTGGTGCAATAAGCATAATCAAAATATTCCAGATATAAATAGTTCAAATAAAAAAGAACAAAGATATGCTTCTATACTTAGTATTATTAAAAGAAAATACATTAGATATTTAACTAAACAAGATGCCTTTGATAATTTAGATGAAAAGAGAATAGCAGAAATTAAAGAAATTATAGAAAAAGGCTCTGAGATAGATTTGTGGGAAAGAGAACTTCCAGAAAGAGAAAAAGAAGAAAAAGCAAGAGAAGAAGAGGAAAAAGGAATATTAGACTTTTTTGAAGTAGATAGTATAATAACAGATTTAGTTGATATGCAAGAAAAAGTTGAAATAGAAGAAGAAAAAACTGCTATGGCTAAAGTTTTAGCAGTTGCAGAAATATTAAGAAATCATGGTGTTGAATTTAAAAAAATGCAATTATCAAAAGTAATAGATGGAAAGCAAACATATTTATTATTAAAAGATATACAGCAAGAAGGAATAGATATGAAAAAAATAATTGCAGAAACAGGATTAGATGAAGACTATGCAATAGGAGATAAAATAAACAGATTAAGACAAACATATAACGGAACTGTAAAATACTCATTAACCGAAGAGGAAAGAAGAAAAGCTGAAGAATTAGGACTAATACCAGATAAAGAAAAAAGTGCAGTAGCTAAAATACTAGAAATAATAGAAATATTAGTCAAAAATGGCGTAAACTTTAGAGGTATGCAACTTTCAGAAACTGAAAATAAAAAAACAAAGCATTTATTATTAAAAGACATAAAACAAGAAGGAATAGATATTGAAAAAATAATAGCAGAAAATGGTTTAAAAGCAGACTACAAAATAGGCGAGAAAATTGGAGTAATTAGAATAGCATATTATGCATTAGCAAAATATGCAATAACAGAAGAAGAAAAGAGAAGAGCAGAGGAGCTAGGATTAATACCAGATAAAGAAAAAAGTAAGGTGGCAGAAGCTTTAGAAATTGCGGAAATATTAGTTAAAAATGGCGTAAACTTTAGAGGAATGCATTTATCAAAATCTGTAAATAAAAAACAAGTATATTTCTTAATAAGAGATATTAAACAAGAAGGAGTGGATATTGAAAAAATAATAGCAGAAAATGGTTTAAATGGTGAGTTTTGTATGGGAAAAGGAATAGACACAATAAGAAGAGCATATTATGGAAAAACCACATATGCAATAACAGAAGAGGAAAAAAAGAAAGCAGAGGAACTAGGATTAATACCATCAAGAGGAAAACATGTGATATCTGAATATTTAAGAGTGATAGAAATTTTGAAAAAAAGAGGAATAGAATTTAAAAATTTACAATTATCAACAGCAACGTCAACAAAAGGAAAACATAGATATATTTTACTTAAAGATATACAGCAAGAGGGAATAGATATAGAAAGAATAAGTAGAGAAACAGGAATAAGTGCAAATCATAAAATTGGCTTTGAAATAGGGAGAATAAGACAAGCTTATAAAGGAACAGCAAGGTATGCAATAACAGAAGAAGAAAAGAAAAAAGCGGAAGAATGGGGATTAATACCAGAAGAAGAAAAAACAGTAGTTACTCAAGCATTAGAAATTGCGGAAACATTAATAAAAAAAGGCGTTATATTACGAGGAATTCATCTTTCACATAGTGAAAACGGAAAGAGAAAATATTTTTTAGTAAGCGAGATAAATCAAGAAGGAATAGATATAGAAAAAATAATTGAAGAAACTGGAATTAAGGGAAATTATTGTTTAGGAAATGGAATAAAAGCAATAAGAGAGGCATACACTGGTTCTAGTGAATATATAATAACAGAAGAACAAAGGAAGAAGGCAGTTGAATTAGGATTAATACCTGAAAAAACTATAAAATTAGTACAAGCACGAGAAGCAAGAGATAAAGCCAAAAAACTAAACGATAGCATTAGAGAAAAAGAAGAAGAACTAGATAAAAAGGAAAAGAGAAATCATGGAGAATAAAAAAATTGTTAAATATAAAAAAAATATATTTTTGCAAATAAAAGAAAAAATAATGTCTCTATTTCAAAATAAACCCAAAAATATTTTAGAAGAGGAAGACAATATACCGAATAGAGAAGAAAAAAATTCTTTTAAAGATTTATATCCAGAAATAAAAGAAAAAGAAAGACTAATGAGACTAAAATTATTATATGATAAAAAGCAAATAAGCGAAGAAGACATTTCTGAAGAAGATGCCGAAGAACTAGTTAAACTATATGAAGAAGAAACAGAAAAAATAAATAATGATAGTAAGAAAAGACTAGAAAAAATTGAAAAAATATTAAAATAAGCAATAAAAAAGAATATTGAAAACTTTCAATATTCTTTTTTTATGTAATTTATAATTCTTTTTTTGCTTTTTTAAAACGTAAATCGTCTCCAAAGAAACGAAGAAATCTATAACTTCCAGCTAAACGAGAGCCAATTCTAGTTGTGTATGTTTTAAAAATTTCATCTACATTTAAATTAGTAGAAATAATTGTTTTAGTAATTTTATGATTTTGATTTAAAAGACGAGTATTTATTATAGTAAATAATTCTGTGATTTTTGAATCTGTAATTTTTTCTGTTCCTAAATCATCTATAATAAGTAAATCTACATTTAAAATGTTTTCATACAAGTCAAATTTAGAATTTTCTTTTCCAAATTTTGATTCATTTATTTCATCAAACATAACTGGTGCTGTTTGATAAAGAACAGTTTTTCCTAATTTCAAAATTTCATTTGCAATACAACTACTTAAAAAAGTTTTACCAACACCAGTATTTCCAGTGAAAATTAAATTTTTTTCATCTGGATTATCAAAATTTTTTATAAAGTTTTCAACTTTTTCTTCTATTACTTGCATATTTTCTCTAGGAGAAATATCTGATTTATATTTTTCTTTATCGGGTTTATCTGAGAAAACTTTTATATTAAAATTAGAAAAATTCTCACGCTCTAAATTGCCCATGTTAGACTTATTATATGCAAGATCAAAAATTCTTTGTTTTAAACATGAGCACATAGTAAGAGTATTATCTTTAGAAACATAGCCTGTATCTTTACACAATTTGCACTCAAAATGTGGATAAAGATAATTATTTTCTTTAGATAATTTTTTTATAAATTCATTTTTTTCTTTTATAAGAGCAGAATTTTGTTTCTTTAAAGAAGTAAGCAATTTTTCTTGCTCTTTTGGATTAGATAAAAGAATAGCTTTTGAAATTTTTATAGAATTTGAAGATAGTTCGTTTTCTATTTCAAGAAGTCTAGGATTAACTTCCATTAATTCTCTTTTTCTTTTTTCTGCTTCTAAAATAGCTTTATTTCTTTTATTTTCATATTCGTGTAATATTTGATTTAGAAAAGAATTTTCCATTTTTAATACCTTTTTTATTTATATTTTTTAATTATCATATAAAGAATTTAAATTATCGAAAGTACTTTGAGTGTATTCATAAGCTACTTTTTCAATTTGCTTTGTTTTTTTATCTTTATCTTTTAGAGAAGTTAAATAAGTGTTTATTTCATCTGCTGTAGAAAACTCTTTTTTATGCCAATCTGTTAAAAGAGCATCTATATAATCAAATCTAACTTTATTATTAGAAGAGGCTTTTTTAAGAGCAATTTCAATAATATCCATATTATATCCATAATTTTCGGTCCATTTAACAATGTCTTCTTCTTCATAAGTTGTAAGTTTTCTATAAAGTTTTAATTTTTTAGAAATTTCATTATTTATAACATTTCTTTTTTCTTGTTTTTCAAAATAAGCCTCTAAATCATTAAATGTTTTTATATTATTTTTGCTCCATGCATCTGCAGTTGCTTGAATATAGTTTCTATGTAGGGCTCTTTTATCATAGGCATAACTAAATAGAGCAAGCATAACTTGTTCATCAAATCCATATTTACTAAACCATAAATCGATATCGTTATACCAAGAAGGAGACATTACTCCTTGGAAAAATTGTGCATTTATATTTTCAACAGCTTTTGCCCTATATTGATTTTGGGAATTCTTAATAGCATCTTCTGGAGAAGATGTTACTTTAGGACTATATAATTTTGAAAATTCTAATTCTTGAATATCGGCTAGAGAGTAGCCATCGGTTTTCTTTACAAGAACACCTTTATCTTCCCAATATTTAATAGCATCTTTAACTGTTGGAAAATCTAAAGACAAGGTTTTTGAAATATCATTAACTTTAATTTCTTTATTATATTTTGACAAAAATAACATATAGAAATATACCTTAATATAGTTACCATCCGCTTCTGGTAAATATTCGGTAAAAAATATATCTGGTATGTCTGTACTAGAAAATATAAGTGATTTTTCGTTAAGTGATAATTTCATTTTAAAGCGCCCCTTTTATAATAAATTTTAATATATTCTCATTAGTACAATGTAAAAGGATTATATCATTTTATATTGCTAAATACAATAAAAAAATATAATAAAATTTATATAAAAGTACGGGAAAACTTTAAAAAATTACTTGCTATTTAAATTTATTTTGCTTTGTTTATTATAAAGATAAATATTTTGATTTTTAAAAAATTTGAAAATATAAATAAAAACTGAAATAATGCTTTCCTTATTTACACCTAAAATACTTATAAGCAAAATAGGGAAGAAAAGAGATATAAAAACATAAATTTTTAAATTTATACTATTAAAAAATAAATTTACTAAAAAATATAAAATTACGCCAATTATTACATCTAAAATTGCTGTTGAATATTCGATAAAGCCTAATAATTTAGGCTTAAAATTATAGTTTTTGGGAAAAATGAAATGCATATGAGCTCCTTTGAAAAATTTAATATATTTTAATTATTCTAATTATTTTAATATTTACTCTCTCAAAATCTATATAAATAATATTAATAAGTGACGCGTAAGCGACCAACCGAAGCGTAAGCGAAGGGCGATTGGAGCAATCTTCCTTTTTATTTAATTTTTAAAAAAGAAGATTGCGACACCAAGTCACTAATTAATATTATTTATATTGATTTGAGAGAGATATAATTTTTATAAAATAGATATGAGAAATAAAATTTTAGAAAAATAAAAATTAATTATTAGTAAAACTTGATATATTTGCTTGAACAGTTGTAGAAATTCCTCCAAATAATTCTTTCATAAATGCATTAGATCTAGTTAAAGCAAAAATAATTCCAATAAATAAAAGCTTAGAAATTGTTTCATTTGAATTTATATTTATTGTAAAAGAAAGTAGTAGAATAAGTAAAATTAAAATTTGAACTAATAATAAAGAAATAAAGGTTTTAAGCCATATTTTAAAGAACCATTCAGAAGAATTTGTTATTAAACTTAAGAAAGCAAAAGGGCTAAGAAGAACAAAAATTTGAATCATAATATATCTAAGAGAATATGTAAAAATTAAATTGATAAGTCCAAAACTTGTAAAAGATTTTATAATTCCATCAAAGGAAAATATATTAAATTCATTGTTTTGCATATATATTGTTTTATTAATATTTTCAATAAAATTTGAAAAATTAATACTCACACTAAAAAGATTTTCTCCAAGTTTTGAAATACTACTACTTATTAAATAAATTATATTAATTATTTGCTCGCAAATCCAAAGAGAAGAATTCATAATAGCAATAAAAATAATAGCTTTAAAAACAAATTGCTTTGGAGAATCTATTTTGGAATAAGTTAAATGTGAAATTAAATAATTAATAGAATAATAAATTATAAAACCTAAAATTAAACTATTTGCAATTAATAAAATTCCATTTGAACTAGATGTTCCAATTATTTGCTCAAATTTTGAATTACTTAAAATATTTGGTTTTATAAATATGATGTCATCTAAAACACTATAAATTGTATTATCAATAGAAGAAAACAATTTAGAAAATAATTCATTTAAAGAATTAAAAATTACATCTGTTAAATTAATAGTTTGTTGTTCCATAATTTTTCCATTTCTATTTTTAAGTTAATAATGTTTGAAATAAAGAAAGTACTAAATCTATGCAGAGTATAAAACCATACGAGAAAAGACTTCCTCTAATGAGCTTGTTGGCTGTACGAATTTTTTCTTCATCTCCAAAACTAAATTTTTTCATAAGTACTCCAGTTCCAACTGCAACAGCAGCTGCTGGTGTTGAAATTTTTACAATATAACTTTCTATTTTTTCAAAAGCAGAATCTAAAGTAGTAACTAGTTTTGGATCTGCCGCAGAAACACTTGTGCTAAAAGTACAAATAAATAAAAAAGAAAGCATAAATGTGTAAATAATAGATATTTTTTTATTTGTCATATTTTTCCAATCCTTTCATAAATTTTTCTCTTTCATAATATGGTATCATTTGTAATTTTTGTGGTTTCAAAATTCTCAAACCGTCAGAAATAAAACCTAAACAGTTAAAAGTTTCTAGGCTTTGAGAAAAATAATTGCTATCATAAATATAATCATTTTGAGTGTATTTGTTATAACTTTCTGATAAATTTGAATCTCTAGACATAAGAGTGTTTGTTATTAAATTAAATTTTGTTTCTTTCGCATTTTCAGAAATTGTAGTAGAAATCTTTTCTTTATCTTCTTTTCCAATTTGCTTTTGAGCTTCTTCAATTGTAAAAATATCATCTGTTCTAAACCAGAGTTTATTTATTAAACTTTGAAGAATAACTTGAGTAGAGGCTTCATCTTTTAATGCATTTTTTATAGAAGAATAACTTTGTGTTGCAACAATATTTATACATTTTGCTTCTCTGCAACCAGAAAAAAAGTCACTATCTGTTGTTGTAACGTATTCATGAAATTCATCGCTTATAAAAGCACTTTTTCTTATTTTTGAATTGTTTCCAAGTCTTGCCATGACTTCTGTTTGAAAATCTAATTTTAAATAAGTTGCAATTATTTTAGAAAGATTTTTATATTCTGCAATATTCATATTTAAAACAACAATTTTTCCTTTATCTAAAACTTCTTTAAATCCATAAAAATTTATTTCTTCTTTTGCAGGGCAAAAAGTTTTTAAAACATTATAGTCAGAAATAAAAATATTAGTAATTCTACTTATTTCAGATTTTAAAATAGATAAAGTTCTAGCATCTAGTGAAAAAAATTCTTTTTCAAAAAAGTCTATACAAGATAAAAGATTGTAAACGTCTGAATCAGAAAGTTTTCCGCTTTTAAATAGTCCTTTTAATATGCAAAGTTTTTCAGAATAATAATCAGAAAACATTACAAGTTTATGAATTTCGGAAAAAGAAACATAACCATTATTATATAATCTGCAAAACTTGATACATTCTGCTAAAATTTGTTCTACTTTATCAAGCCAATATGATTCAGAATTATTGGGACTGAATAAAGTTAAAATTGTTTTTAATCTATTAGCAAGAACAATAGGTTTTAGATTAGGTTTATCTAATGGATTATATTTAAAATTTCCAGATAAATCTATTACTATAATGTCTTGTAATCTATTACTTTTATTTGCATATTCTAAAACTTGCTTAAAATAATTTCCTTTTACATCTAAAATAAGCATAGCTAATTTTTCATTCAAATTATCAGCTTGATAATCAATTAACTGGCCGAGTAAAAGGATACATTGCAGAAGATGTTTTTCCAGTTCCAATAGTTCCAGTTATTAAAATGTTTTGATATAAGCCTTTTTCATTTATATAAACAGGGGAGTTTTCATTTAAACCGATAAAAATAGATAGATCATTATTAGAATTTTCTATGTGAATTTTATTTTTAAATTTAAATGAAAAATTAAAATTTATAGAATTAAAAAATTTATTGAAAATAATAAAATATGATATAAAAAAGCTTATAAAATAACCTTTTTTTAATAAAAGCCAAGTTTTTGGGTAAACTGAAACTATATCAAATGGATGAACAGCAAAAGTAAATAATAAGTGTTCTGCATTAAAAATTGGTTTGAATATTAAATAAATTAGAAACAAAGCAATAGGAAAAGAAATTATAAAAAATAATATTTTATAAAAAAACTTTTTCAATAAAAAACCTTAAAATAATTGATTTTTCTTGATTTTTAATTTAGAGCCTTGCAAACTTTGAAGCAAAAAGATTTCTACTAAAGAATACATTGAATAAATGATTATAAAAATATTGATACCAAAACTTATGAAAAAGAGGTTAAACAGTATTTCCATTTAAATCACCTCTTTCTAAAATTTGCAATATAATACAACATTTTTTTAAGTTTGTCTATACTTTTTAAAAAAAATGTGTTAAAATATTTATCACCACAATAAAAATTTAAAAAAAGATAATACTAATTAGGGAGGAAAATAAAATGATAGATAAAAATACAAAAATAGGTGAATTATTAGAAATAGCACCAGAAAAAGCAGATATATTATTAGATGCTGGAATGCACTGCTTAGGATGCCCTGCATCACAAGCTGAAACTTTAGAAGAAGCTTGCTCAGTTCATGGAATAGATGTAGAAGAACTTGTAAAAGAATTAAATAAATAAATTCTTTAAAATTTAATATGTAAAAATAAGGCTCAAAGCATTTGGCACTAAACTTTAATAAAATAAAGCTAGTGCGTTAATTGTTTTGAGTTTTTTATATAAAAATAATGATTTTAAAAATAAATTAATGTATAATATTGACAGTTGTTTTAAAAAATAATATAATACAAACACAAGTTTGGTAAAAATAGGAGAAATGAATGAATATATTAGAAGGCTTAAATGATAAACAATATGAAGCAGTTATAAATACAGAAGGGCCATGCTTAGTTATTGCTGGTGCTGGAAGTGGTAAAACTAAAGTATTAACACATAAAATTGCTTATTTAATTGGAGAAAAAAATGTAAAACCATGGGATATTTTAGCAATAACATTTACGAATAAAGCAGCAAATGAAATGAAAACTAGAGTTGAAAACTTAGTGGGTGATGTTGCAAAAGACATGTGGATTGGAACATTTCACGCAATTTGTGTTCGAATTTTAAGAAAACAAATTGATAGAATAGGTTTTAATTCATCTTTTATAATATTTGATACAACAGATCAAAAAACATTAATAAAACAAATAATTAAATCACAAAATTTAGATGATAAACTTTATTCAGATAAATCTATTCAATATGAAATTAGTAATGCTAAAAACGATATGTTAGAGCCAGATAAATATAGAGCAAAAGTTAAAGGCGATTTTAGAAGAGAAAAAATTGCAGATATATATGAAATCTATCAAAGAAAATTAAAAGAAAATAATGCAATAGATTTTGATGATATAATTAATTTTACTATTAAAATTTTAATGGATAATCCAGACTTATTAGAATATTATTCTGGAAAATTTAAATATGTTTTAGTAGATGAATATCAAGATACAAATAAAGCACAATTCACATTAATTTCTTTAATAGCTTCTAAATATGGAAATATTACTGTTGTTGGAGATAATGACCAAGGAATTTATAGCTTTAGAGGAGCAGACATAACAAACATTTTAAACTTTGAAAAAGATTTTCCAGGAACTAAAATAATAAAACTAGAACAAAATTATAGATGTACTCAAAACATTTTAAACATTGCAAATGAAGTAATAAAAAATAATGAAACAAAATATGAAAAAAAATTATGGACAGATAACGACTTAGGAAATAAACCTAAAATCTTTAGGGGAGACAATGAATATGATGAGGCAAACTATATTGTACAGCAAATTAATTCATTAAAAAGAGAAGAATATTATAAATATTCAGATTTTGCTGTTCTTTATAGAATGAACTCTCAATCTCGTAGCATAGAAGATATTTTAAGAAGAGAAGACATACCATATAAAATTGTTGGTGGACTAAAATTCTATGAAAGAAAAGAAATTAAAGACATCATAGCTTATTTAAGATTAATTCAAAACACATCAGATAACTTAAGCTTAACAAGAATCATAAACGAACCTAAAAGAGGTGTTGGAAAAACTAGCTTAGATAATATTGAAGAACTTTCTGCAACTAATGGTATATCTATGTACGAAATAATTAAAAAAGCAGATGAATTTGGACTAAATAGAATTTTTGCAAACACTAGAGAATTTATAAATGTAATAGAAGAATTAAGAGAAAGAAAAGATTCTATTAAAATATCAGAATTAATAAAAGAAACTTTAAATAAAACAGGATATACAAAGGCTTTAGAACTTGAAAACACTGTTGAAGCAGAAACAAGAATGCAAAACTTAGATGAGTTTTTAACAGTAGCAATAGAATTTGAAGAAGAATCTGCAGATAGTTCACTTAGTGAATTCTTAGAAGGAATTACTTTAAGCTCAGATTTAGATGGTATGGAAGATTCAGAAAATTCAGTTACTCTTATGACTCTTCATAGTGCAAAAGGACTAGAATTTCCAGTTGTATTTTTAGTGGGAATGGAAGAGGGAATTTTCCCTGGATATAAATCAATAGGTGAGCAAAAAGAACTTGAGGAAGAAAGAAGACTTTGCTATGTTGGAATTACTAGAGCAAAAGAAAACTTATTTTTAACTTGTAGTAGACAAAGAACAATATTTGGTTCAACAAGTTGTAATCCAGTTTCAAGATTTGTAAAAGAAATTCCTGCAAATATGCTAGAAGGCTATGAAGACATAGAGGATAAAAGTCAAAACAGTTATGATACAAATTTTGAATGGAGCTATGGAGAAAGAAGAAGACCTTCTTATTCCGATTATTCAAATAGCTCAGTTTCTACATATAAAGATACTGTAGCAGCATCTTCAGCAGGAACAAAAACAACATATCAATTTAGAAGTGCAGAAAGTTTTTTAAATAGTTTAAATAAAAACAAATCAGAAGATATAGACTTAACAGCATATAAAGCAGGAGTTAGAGTATCACATAAAAAGTTTGGAGAAGGAATTATAAATTCTGTAGAAAAAGAAGGAGAAGATTTAAAAGTAGATATAAATTTCGATAAAGTTGGACATAAAAGATTAATGGCAAAATTTGCGGGATTGCAAATATTATAGTATAATATGTATATTATATTTTAAGAAAGAATAAACATTATGGAGTATAGGGAAATTATAACTTCATATAAAGAAAATAGTTTAGACACTTCTAAATTTAAAGAAAAATTAGAAATGGCTAAGCCTTTAAAAGGACGCTCAAAAGATAGAACACCAGAAATAATTGGTGAAAGACAATTCTTCAGTTTTGATATGTATAACATGGTAGCAATGCCAGAAACTGCAAATAAATTTAAATCTTTTGAATCAGATTGTAATTATCAATTAAATTATTATTATTCTATTTTATTAAAATCAATACAATCTACAAAATCTTGGAAATATATGGGAATTAATCCAGAAATTCCAAACGAAGAATATTTTAAAAAATTAACAATAAATCAAAAGTTTGAAGTAATATTAAATTTAAATAGAAAATATTCCGAATACTTAGAATTTCAAAAAGTTGCAGATATAAGAGATAGCTTAGGAGAAGAAAATTTAAGTGAGGAAACCATAAAAAAAGTTCAATTCTTCAAATTAATGTATGATGGAATTGAAAGTGATGTAGCAAAAGATGAATTATATGCTTTAAAAAGGTATCCAAAAATTATTTCTGCGTTATTAGAATATAAAATTTCTAGAAAAAAGAAAAATATTAATTTAGAAGACTTTATTAAAACTAAAAACAAAGGAATAATAAGGGAATTTGAAGAAGTTAGAAGATATTTTGAAATAGATGAATTAAAAGATATTTCTGAATGTTTAGAATTAATTCAAGAAACTTTAGAAATGAACTTAAAAGACATTATGGAACTACTTTCAGAAATTGCAGATGGAGAACTTGAAAGCTCATATTTAACTAGTGAATATACAGATTTAAAAAAATTACAAGAAAAATATGAACGAATGGTAAATTTAAAAAAGCAAGCAGACGAATTAGAAGGTAAAAAAGCAGAAAATAGTGAGAAGCAAAATGGTGAGCAACCAAATAGTGCAAAAGGCACGCTAGCTGAAGGAGCAAAAAAGCAAGAGAAAATAAATGTTATGGATAGTGATGCTACTGGAGAATTAGATGAAAAAATTACTCAAATAAACAATACTCCGTCAGTAAAAGAAAAAATTATACCAATAATCTTTTCTTGGTTTGAAAGAGATGAAATTTCTAAAAGCAAAAATATTAAATTAATTTCTAGTTTTTTAGATAGAATAAAAGAATTAGAAGAACAGAGTAACACTAGGGCAAGTATGTATTTAGTAACAAATGCAAACAAAGAAGTTACTTTAAGCAGATTTAACGAATTAAAAAAACTAGCAGAGGAAAAAGGACTTCCAAGAATAATGGAAGGGGCTTTTGGTGGATATAGTTCATTTAGAATAGATGAGTCAGGCCAAATAATAGATTTATCTACTATGTCAGATGAGAACAAAGAAAAAATAAAAATGGTTTTAAGAAAAGAGGGAATGACTTCTGACACAATAGATACAGATTACTTAAGATATAAATTTTCAGATAAAAAAGATAAACATATTACTAAAGAATATTTAAATTACTTAAGTAATTGCTTAAAGAAAAGTAAATTAATGAATGGACAACCTGTTGAATTTATTTCTTTTTTTGAAGGAAACACTTCTGGAATAGATGTTGTTTTATCTTCACAATTAGAAGGATTATATAAACTACCAAACTACTATAAAGCAAAATATCATATAGATCCTAACAATATTTTGAAAGTACAAGTAAACCAGATAGAAGAGTATTTAAGAAATGGACAAAGTGAAGAAAGATAAATAAAAAACAAAACGAGATTTGAAAAAATTCAAATCTCATTTTTTTAATCATTTTTAATTATTTATTTGTTTTATTTAAATTTACAGGCTTAGGTATTATAAAATTTAAATTAGGTTCATTTATTACAGCCGTACTATCACTTTTACCAATAATCTGAGCTTCTAAAGAATTTATAGGACTCTTGGTAAACGGATTAATAAAAAAGTTTCTTATTGAATCTAAAGTATTAAATAGAGAAGTTCTCAAATTTCCCATATTCCACATATATGAAATGCTTTTATAAGTTTTTTGAGGTTTTAAATCAGCAGAAGGAAGAAATTTTTGAGCTTTACCATTTTTTATTTTATATATAATACTAGCCCAGAAACTTAATTTTTTTACTACTTCATAGTCTTTTAAAACTGCTTCATCGTGAATGTTATTATTTTGATTTTCTAAATTAATATCACTCATAACCATCACTCCACTATTAAATTTAACTTTATTTTATAATAAATAGAAAAAAAAACAATAAATTTAAACAAAACTTAATCAAAATGTTATATTGTGTAGAAAAATGTTGAAAATAAATTTAAGATAAAATTAATATAAAAAATTTGAAATATCAAATAAAATACTGTATAATGATATGGTTAAAAAAGTTAGGAGGTTAAACAAATGCTTTTATCAAGTGGTGTAACTCTAAGATTTGGAAAAAGAGTACTTTTTGAAGATGTTACAATTAAATTTACAAAAGGAAATTGTTATGGATTAATTGGTGCAAATGGTGCTGGGAAATCTACTTTTTTAAAAATTCTATCAGGCGAAATTGAACCTAATAAAGGTGAAGTTATATTAGATAAAGGTGAAAGATTATCTGTATTAAAACAAGACCACTATGCTTTTGAAGGATATACTGTTATAGATACTGTAATGATGGGAAATAGTGAGCTTTATAGAATTATGAAAGAAAAAGATAGTATTTATAGCAAACCAGATTTTTCAGAAGAAGATGGAATGAAGGCCGCAAAATTAGAAGAAAGATTTGCGGAATTAGATGGTTGGAATGCAGAATCAGATGCTGCTAAAATGCTTAATGATTTAGGAATAGATAGTGATTTACACTATAAATATATGAGTGAAATAGAAGCAAAAGATAAAGTTAAAGTACTTCTAGCACAAGCATTATTTGGAAATCCAGATGTCCTTCTATTAGACGAGCCTACAAACGATTTAGATATAAAAACAATAAACTGGTTACAAGACTTTTTAATAGATTTTGAAAATACAGTAATTGTTGTATCACATGATAGATATTTTTTAAATAAAGTTTGCACACACATTGCAGATGTTGATTTTGGAAAAATCAAAGTATATCCAGGAAATTACGATTTCTGGTATGAATCTAGCCAGCTTGCTTTAAAACAGATGAGAGAAGCAAATAAGAAAAAAGAAGAAAGAATAAAAGAATTGCAAGAATTTATTGCTAGATTTAGTGCAAATGCTTCAAAATCAAAACAAGCAACTTCTAGAAAAAAATCTTTAGAGAAAATAGAATTAGAAGAAATAAAACCTTCAAACAGAAAATATCCATATATTGATTTTAAATGTGATAGAGAGCAAGGAAAAGAAATACTAGAAGTAAAAAATATTTCTAAAACTATAAATGGAGAAAAAATATTAGATAACATTAGCTTTACAGTAAAAAGAGAAGATAAAATAGCTCTTCTTTCAGATAATGAAATTGCAAAAACAGTGTTGTTTCAAATTATAGCAGGAGAAATAGAGCCAGATGAGGGTGAACTTGTTTGGGGAACAACTATTACTAAAGATTATTTCCCAAAAGATAATAATTATTTATTTAATTGCGATTTAAACTTAACAGACTGGCTTCGTCAATACTCTAAAGATCCAGATGAAACTTATGTAAGAAGCTTTTTGGGAAGAATGCTTTTCTCTGGAGAAGAGGCTCTTAAAAAAGTAAATGTCCTTTCAGGAGGAGAAAAAGTAAGATGTGTACTTTCAAAATTAATGCTTTCAGGTGCAAATTTCTTAATTTTTGATGAACCAACAAACCATTTAGATATGGAATCTATTACAGCATTAAATGATGGTATGCAAAAATATAAAGGAATTATGATGTTTACATCACATGACCATCAATTAACACAAACAGTTGCAAATAAAATTATAGATATTACAGGAAATAAAGTTGTTGTTAGAGAATGTACTTATGATGAATATTTAGAAGAACAAGGTAATGCTTAAAAAAGAAAGTTCTATTATATCATTATAATAGAACTTGTTTTATATAATAAAAAGTGAGGTAAGAAAGTGGATAAAATATTTAAAAAAATTGCTGAGGAGCTTAACATTAGAGATACTCAAGTTGAGGCAACAGTAAAACTAATTGATGAAGGAAATACAATTCCTTTTATAGCACGTTATAGAAAAGAAGTTACAGGAAATTTAAGCGATGAAGTTTTAAGAGATTTAGATGAAAGACTTACGTATTTAAGAAATTTGGAAAATAGAAAAGAAGAAATTATAAGACTTATTGATGAACAAGGAAAGCTAACAGATGAATTAACAATTAAAATTGCAAGCACTATGGTTTTATCTGAACTTGAAGATATATACAGACCATTTAGACCTAAAAAAAGAACAAGAGCTACAATAGCAAAAGAAAAAGGGCTAGAACCACTAGCAAATATTATTTATTTACAACTAGAAAAAAGAGATTTATATGAAGTAGCAAAAGAATATATAAACGAAGAAAAAGGTGTAGAAAATGAAAATGATGCAATTCAAGGAGCCCTAGATATAATTGCAGAAAATATTGCAGATGACGCAGATTATAGAAAAAAGATAAAATCATTTTGCTTTAGAGAAGCAGTTATTACAAGCAAAGCTGTAGATGAAGAAAAGAAATCTCCTTATGAAATGTATTATGATTTTAAAGAAGGAATACTTAAAATTCCAAGTCATAGAATTTTAGCTATAAACAGGGGAGAAAAAGAAGAATTTTTAAAAGTAAAAATTGAAAAACCAGATGATAAAATTTTAGATTATTTGAAGAAACAAATAATAAGAGATTACAAAAGTCAGTTTAATGAACCACTTTCAAATGTAATTGAAGATTCATATAAAAGATTAATAGAGCCTTCTATTGAAAGAGAAATAAGATCAGATTTAACAGAACGTTCAGAAGAAAAAGCAATAAAAGTATTTGGAAAAAATGCAAAACAGCTTTTACTTCAACCACCAATTAAGGAAATGACTGTTATGGGATTTGATCCAGCATATAGAACTGGTTGCAAAATTGCTGTTATAGATAAAACAGGAAAACTTTTAGATACAGCAACAGTTTATCCAACAGAGCCACAAAATGATACGGAAGGTGCTAAAAATACATTAAAAGCACTTATTTTAAAACATAATGTAAATATGATTGCAATTGGAAACGGAACAGCTTCACGTGAATCCGAAACTTTTGTATCTAATATGATAAAAGAAATTACAGGAGATATTTATTATGCAATAGTTAGTGAAGCTGGAGCATCTGTTTATTCTGCTTCTAAACTTGCAACAGAAGAATATCCAGATATAAATGTTTCTTTAAGAGGGGCAATTTCAATAGCAAGAAGACTTCAAGATCCGCTTTCAGAACTTGTTAAAATAGATCCAAAAGCAATAGGCGTAGGACAATATCAACATGATGTTGACCAAAAGAAATTATCTGAAAGCTTAACTGGTGTTGTAGAAGATGCAGTTAACTCTGTAGGAGTTGATGTAAACACTGCTACACCATCACTTCTTTCTTATGTTTCAGGAATAAACGGAACAATAGCTAAAAACATTGTTAAATATAGAGATGAAAATGGTGAAATAAAGCAAAGAAAAGACTTGCTTAAAGTTCCAAAATTAGGTCCTACTGCCTATAAACAATGTGCGGGATTTATTCGTATATTTAATGGAAAAAATCCTTTAGAAGTTACGGCAGTTCACCCAGAAAGTTATGAAGTTGCAGAAAAGTTATTAACAAAATTAGGATATTCTGTGGAAAACTTAACTCAAAAAGATAAAGTAGAAAGTTTAAAAAATGATTTAAACAAGATTGATATTCCTAAAATGGCAGAAGAATTAGAGGTTGGAAGTCTTACATTAAAAGATATTATAGAAGAACTTTCAAAACCAGGAAGAGATCCTAGAGAAGACTTACCAAAACCAATATTAAGAAGTGATGTCTTGAAATTTGACGATTTACAAGAGGGAATGGAACTTACTGGAACAGTTAGAAACGTTATAGATTTTGGCGCATTTGTAGACATTGGAGTTAAACATGATGGACTAGTTCATATTTCAGAAATGGCAGATAAATATGTAAGAAATCCATCAGAAATAGTGTCTGTGGGTGACATAATAAAAGTAAAAGTAATCGGAATAGACAGAGAAAAGCAGAAGGTAAGTCTAAGCATGAAGCTTAATAAATAATTTGAAAAAATGTAAAATTTTACATAAATAGTTGACTTTAAGGACAAAAGCGAGTATAATATATTTCGTTGGGTTGCATACGCACCCGGCTAAAAATAAAAGGAGGATCCCCATATGTTCAACGAGCACTCCCAGAACGACCTGAACAAGGCCAGCGACAACAAGGTGATCACCCGCAAGGAACTCAGCGAGAACTACACGGGTCACAAGCCCACGGAGCACCGCTGCAAGCGTGACCTCCCCGGGAACCCGGAAGACCGCGAGTTCACCGACAGCCCCTTCCAGGAGGAAGACAACCAGGACGACGTGGACGAGTCTAACGACGAGTACACGAAGGACATGACCAGGGCCAAGCGCCGCAAGGCGAACGCCAAGCGGAAGGCCCAGCTCCTCAAGAAGGCTTACGACGCCAGGCGTGGCGCGAAGAGCCGCTTCAAGCGGGACGAGGAAAACCACAACCACGGTTGCTCGTCGCTGATCGGGCGCACCAGGAGGCTCTGCCAGATGGTCGAGAGGCTCACCAACAAGCAGATCACCTAATGGGAGAAGGGATTAAGTGGAGAGGAAGAGGGGTGATATAAACTCCGAAACACCATTCACTGAACTCCGAACAAAGGCGGCTCCGCAGACTAGCGGGGCCGCCGACCTTTTTATATATTAATATTTTTTAGAGAAATTAAAAAATACATAAATAGTTGACTTTAAGGAAAAAATCGAGTATAATAATTTTGTTGGGTTACGCACCCAGCTAAAAAAGCAACAAGGAGGATCCGAAAATGACCAACAACGACCAGGGAGCCGAGAAGAGGGTTGCCATCCTCATCGAGGAAGCGACCACGACCAGGCTCATGTTCCGGGTTACCGTCAACGACAAGACCGCGATGACGGTTGAGGTCCGCATGGCCAACGATCCCGATGAACGCGAACGCGAGCGCGTACGTGATATCATCAACAACCTCTCCAAGGAGGAGAGCGACTCCATGGACGGATACTCTTCCTATCTTTGATAGGAGGGCAGTCCGGACAACGTGGACAAGGAAAATCACATCCGCGTCCACAAGTCTCTGGCCAGGCACGCCAAGATACTCTGCAAGAAGTCTGAAAAGACCGAAAGCTGAGAATTTGGCAAACGGATTAAGTGAAAAGGAAGAGGGGCGATATAAACTCCAAAACACCATTCACTGAACTCCAAAAAGGCGGCTCCGCACACTAGCGGGGCCGCCGTTCTTTTTATATACTAATTATTTTACTAGGTTCATTTCTTTTTGCAACATCTAATTTAATAGTATTTATATCAGAATTATTATTCATCAGTTCTTCTGCAACTGTTTTATATGCAAGTTCAGGAAAATTATTTTCTTTACTTAAATGCCCTAACATAACTTGTTTTAAATCTTTTTTCATTAAATAAGAAATCGTTTTTCCAGCATCTTCGTTAGATAAATGACCATATGGACCTTTAATTCTTTGTTTTAAAGCAAATGGATATCTAGAAACATTTAACATTTCAGGTTCATAATTTGACTCTAATAGAATGAAAGAACTTTGCTCTAATTCTTGCAAAGTAGAAGTATCCATATGTCCAATATCTGTTGCAATACTTATCTTTTTCTTACCATTATGTATATTAAAACCACAAGGGTTTGCTGCATCATGAGGAATTGAAAAAGGATGTATTTCTAAATCATTTATTAGAAAATCTTCATTAACATTAAAGTAATTTATGTTTGATGGAGATATTTTTTGTTTAGTGCCTTCCATTGCATTCCATGTTTCTAAATTGGCATAAACAGGAATATTAAATTTTTGAGATACCATTCCTAAACTTTGTATGTGATCTGAGTGTTCGTGTGTAATTAAAATAGCATCAATTTCTTCGATTGATGAAGATATTGATGCCAAACCTTCACAAATTTTTTTACAACTTGTTCCACAGTCGACTAAAATTTTAGTATTCTTTGAGCTTACAAATAAACAATTACCAGAACTACCACTATACAAGCTACAAAATTTTAACATATTTTATTCTTAGCCCCTTTATTCTTCATTAACTCTTTCTATTTTTGCACCTAAATTTCTAAACTTTTGCTCGATATTTTCATATCCTCTATCTATATAATTCAAGTTATATATTTCTGTTTTTCCTTTAGCTACAATACCAGCAATTATAAGTGCGGCACCAGCTCTTAAATCTGTAGCATAAACAGGTGCAGCAACTAGTTCATTAACTCCTTCGAAAAAGGCTGTTTTTCCTTGAGCTGTGATTTTAGCTCCCATTTTGTTAAGTTCACCTGTATATTGAAATCTAGATTCCCAAATACTTTCATTTATAATGCTTGTTCCTTCTGAAATAGAAAGAAGCACGCCCATTTGAGGTTGTAAATCGGTAGGGAAACCAGGATATGGCAAAGTTTTAATGTTTGCTTTATGTGTTCTTCTTGAATACCAAACTCTTAAATGATCGCCATTAGCGTCAACATTTCCACCCATTTCTACAACTTTTGCTATTATTGATTCTAAGTGTTTTGTTATACAATTTTTTATTATAATATCACCTTTTGAAGCAATTGCAGCAAGCATAAAAGTACCAGCTTCTATTTGATCTGGAACTACGGAATATGTAGCATTTCCTTTTAATTCTTTTACGCCATTTATTTTTATAACATCAGTTCCAGCACCTCTAATATCTGCGCCCATTGTGTTTAAAAAGTTAGCAACATCAACAATATGTGGTTCTTTTGCAGCATTATCAATAACTGTAATGCCTTCTGCTAAAACAGAAGCAAGCATAGCATTAATAGTTGCCCCAACAGAAACAACGTCCATATATATAGAAGTTCCTTTTAATTTTTTTGCTTTTGCAGTAATGTTTCCGTTTGAAACATCAACAGTAGCACCAAGAGCTTCGAAAGTTTTAATGTGTTGATCTATAGGTCTTGCACCTAAATTACATCCACCAGGAATTCCTACTTGAGCACTTTTAGTTCTTCCAAGTAGGGCTCCCAATAAATAATAAGAAGCTCTAAATTTTCTTGTTGTTTCTAAAGGTATTTTATTAGAACTTATGTTGCGTGTATCAATTGTTATTTCGTGCTCGTTATTCCAAGTTATTTGAGCACCTATTTCTTTTAATATATCACAATATAATCTTACATCACTTATATTAGGTAGATTCTCTATTGTACAAATTCCATTTATTAATAAAGTAGCTGGTATTATTGCAACAGCAGCGTTTTTGGCACCGCTAATTACTACTTCACCCTTTAGAGGTGTTTTTCCAGTAATAACTAATTTTTCCAAAATATATACCCCCAATATTTTGCTAAAAAAATGAGCAAAAAAATACTCATTAGGAAATATATCATAAAAATAAAAGTTTTACAACATTTTTTAAAATATATTTTAATCTATATTAAAAAATAAAAAATTTAATTCCTTATAGTATTTATATTTAAATAAAAAGTAGAGATGCGTAAGCGACCAACCGAAGCGTGAGCGAAGGGCGATTGGAGCAATCTTCCTTTTTCTTTTATTTTAAAAAAGAAGATTGCGACACCAAATCTCTATTTTTATTTAAATATAAATACTATAAGGAATAGAATAAGTTTATTTAAAAATAAATAAAATAAATTAAACTATTTTGAAAACATTTCTACTAGTTTAAATTTTAATTTTATTGTTTCAGAATCTTCTGTTATAATAGAAAATTCTTCGGAATTTAAATTTTCTTTAAGAGATTCTTCTGATGAATCATCAACTACTCCTGATGAAATATCTACAAAACAAAGTGGTGGGAAAAGAGAGCACCACCAATTATTTCCTTTGGCTTCGCCTATTTCAATTTTTAAAGCATCATAATATCCAGCTGGAAGCGAAATGTTACCATATTCTTTTGTTGGAAAATAAAAGTTTCCTATTTCTAAATTTACAGGGTAGTTATATCCTGCTAAATGTATTGTGTTAAAAGCAATTTCTTCAAATTTTGCTAAATTATTTTTTGTAAGTTCAATAGCTTCTTGTTTTGTTAAGCCATCATAAGAAAGAGTATTCATATAGTTTAAAATTTCATCTCTAACTTTTAATTTTAGAGCTTGATCTTCTGTAGAATTACTATTTGCTAAAATATGAAGTCTAAAGAAATTATTAGAAATATCTGTAAAAACGGTTTCTGCATAAGATGAAATTGTTGTGAATATAAAAGCTAAAAATAAGAAAGTTAATAAAAGAGTAAATTTTATTTTTTTCATATTATTTTAAATACCAATCCTTTCTCATATTGTGGTATTTTAAGCAAAATTCCACAATTATTATATATTTCTAAGTATTTGCAAAAAAAGAAAAAATATTCAAAATTTTTGTCAAGTGAAAAAATATATTCAAGAGAACCTTTGAAGGCTTGTTAATAGGTTAATTTTATGTCGAAAAATAGAGTACGATTTAAATTGACCATGCAATTTTGTAATGTTAAAATTAAAATAATTTAAAAATATATGGAGGTTAATTTTATATGAATACTCAAAAAATTTGTAGTTTCTATATAAGTGAATTTCACTTATTAACAATTTTATTGCCATATATAAATGAAAAAATAATAGAGAAAAGAAAAATCGCAGTAATTTTACAAAAAGATATCTCTGAAAATGTTGAAAATTATTTGAAAAATGTAAGGAATATAAATTTAGATAATGAAAAAATTATAAATATTGGCTGGAAAGAAAGTAAAAGGAGAAACATTGATGATTTAAAAGGAAAAGATGTTGTAGTAGTAGGAGATAAAGAATACATTGAAAATATCAATAATGAACTAGAAAATTTTGAAGTGAAAGAAATATTAAATTGTTATAAAGTAAATGAAATTGAAAGAATAGATATGATTCTATCTGGTCACAGTAAAGTACTAAATACAGAGGGAACTAGAGACGTTACTAAATTTTCACAGAATGCACAAAAAAGAAAAACAATAAAAACACAAATATGAAATAATATGACTGTATAAATTTTTTGTCAAGAGATAGGTATTCGAAAAAATATTTAATATTACTGATGTTGACGAAATTAAAAAAATGATATAATATATACCAAATTGAATTTAGGATATGTTTCTAATTTGAAAGGAGTAAAAAACATAATGAATGAAGAACTAGAAAAAGTAAAAAAAATTCTTAAAAAATATGGTCAAGAACACTTACTATTAAAATATGATGAAATGGATGATGAACACAAAAAAGAATTATTAGAGCAAATAGAAAGTATAGATTTTGACTTAATGAAGAAATTATATGAAAATGCTACAAAGCCAGCCAAACTAGAAAATGTAACAGTAGAACCTATTGAGCATGTTGATAAATCTAAATTAACAGTAGCTGAAAGAGAAATGTATGAGAAAAAAGGTATAGAAGCCATAAAATACAATAAGTTTGCAGTTGTAACTATGGCAGGAGGTCAAGGAACAAGACTAGGACACACTGGTCCAAAAGGAACCTTCATATTTGATGATGGAAAATCAATTTTTGAAGCCCTATGCGATACAATGAAAGTAGCTTGGAGAGACTATGACACAGTTATTCCTTGGTATATTATGACAAGTAGAGAAAATAATGATGCAACAATAGACTTTTTCGAAAAAAACAATTACTTTGGATATCCTAAAGAAGCTATTAGATTCTTCAAACAAGGAGAATTACCACTAGTTGCTTTAAATGGAAAAATATTATTAGATGAACATGGAATGGTTAAAAAAGCAGCAAATGGACATGGTGGAACATTGCAATCAATGGAAAAAAGCCATGTAATAGATGAAATGAAAGAAGCAGGAATTGAATGGGTATTTATAAATGGCGTTGATAACGTTCTAGTAAAACCAGTAGACCCATTACTTATTGGTATGTCTATACATAATAAAGTTTTAGGCGCTGTTAAATCAATAGAGAAAACAGATCCAAAGGAAAAAGTTGGTATTTTTTGCAGAAAAAATAAAAAAGTTGGAGTTATTGAATATACAGAAATTTCAGATGAAATGGCTAATATGAGAGATGACGACAGATCTTTAATTTATGGTGATGCAAATGCAATTTTCCACTTATATAATATTAAAGGATTAGAAAAAGTTAGTGAACTTAGTCTTCCATATCATACTGCAGTTAAAAAACAAAAATATATGGATGAACATGGAAAAATAATTGAAGGCGATAAGCCAAATGCATATAAATTTGAAATGTTTATATTTGACTCTTATGAAATGTTTGACGATGTAGTTGTTCTTAGAGTAAAAAGAGAAGAAGAATTTGCTCCTATTAAAAATGCCCAAGGACAAGATAGCCCAGAAACAGCAAGAAAACTTTATAGAGATTATATGAACAAAGTAGAATATACAAAACGTTATAAAGAATGGTCAACAAGTCCAATTTTTGATGAAGAAACAAGAAAAGAATTATTAACAATTGCTGGAAATGAAGAAGAAATAAAAGATAGATTTTATAAAGACTTAGAATTCGGAACAGCAGGAATGAGAGGAGTTATTGGTAATGGTACAAATAGAATGAATATTTATACTGTTACAAAGGCAACTCAAGGTTTATCAAATTATATTTTAAGAAAAGGAACAGAGGGTAAAGGTGTAGTTATTGCTTATGATTCAAGAAATATGTCTCCTGAATTTAGTAAGGCTACAGCACTTTGCTTAAATGCAAATGGAATAAAAACATATATATTTGACTCATTAAGACCTGTTCCAGAATTATCTTTTGCTGTTAGAGAATTAGGATGTACAGCAGGAATTATGATTACAGCAAGCCATAATCCACCAGAATATAATGGATATAAAGTATACTGGGATGATGGAGCTCAAATTGTTGAACCACATGCATCAGAAATAATTGCTGAAGTAAATAAAGTTAAAGATTATTCATTAATAAGATCAATTACTTTAGAAGAATCTAAGAAATTGAGATTATATAATGTAATTGGACCTGCAATGGATAAATTATATTTACAAGCAATAAAGAAACAAGTATTAAATCCAGAAATCATAAAAGAAGTAGAAAAAGATTTAAGCATTGTTTATACACCATTACATGGTACTGGAAATATACCAGTTCAAACAGTACTTGCAGATTTAGGATTTTCTAATGTTTATGTAGTACCAGAACAAGAATTACCAAATGGAAGTTTTCCAACAGTAGATTATCCAAATCCAGAAGATATTAAAGCATTTGATTTAGCTTTAAAACTTGCTGAAAAAGAAAATGCAGATTTAGTTCTAGCAACAGATCCAGATGCAGATAGATTAGGAGTTTTAGCTAAAGATAGTAAAACAGGAAAATATATGTCATTTACAGGAAATATGTCTGGACTATTAATTGCTGAATATATATTATCACAGAAAAAAGCTAAAAAATTATTACCAAAAAATGGTGCTTTAATTTCAACTATTGTTTCTTCAAACTTAGCTATTGCAATAGCTAAAGAATATAAGGTAGACTTCATAGAAGTTTTAACAGGATTTAAATATATTGGTGAACAAATTAAAAAATTTGAAGAAACAGGAAGCCATGAATATTTATTTGGATATGAAGAAAGTTATGGTTGTTTAGTTGGAACACATGCAAGAGATAAAGATGCTATAACAGCAGTTATGTTGCTTTGCGAAGCGGCAGCTTACTATAAAAAACAAGGATTAACTTTATGGGATCAAATGATAAAAATTTATGAAAAATATGGATTCTATAAAGAGGGAATTTCTACAATTACATTAAAAGGTGCTGATGGAGCAGTTAAAATGAAAGAATTACTTGACTCTATTAGAAATAATCCACCAAAACAAATAGGAGGATATAAAGTAACAAGAATTAGAGATTACAAATCTGGAGAGATATTAGATGTAGCAACAGGAAAAATTTCTAAAACAAACTTACCAACTTCAAATGTGTTATATTACGATTTAGAAGATTCAGCTTGGTGTTGTGTAAGACCATCTGGAACAGAGCCAAAAGTTAAATTCTATATGGGAGTTAAAGGAAAATCATTAGAAGACGCTGAAAAGAAATTAGAAAAAGTTCAAAAAGCTATGATGAGTTTAACAGAAAAATAAAAAATTTTTAATTAATTTTTTTAAAGAACCCAAATTGCTAAGAAAAGTTAGTAATTTGGGTTCTTTTTATGTAAAAATTATTTATATATAAGATAAGAAAAACTTTATAAAATGGCTTTCTATCTATGAATTTTATTTTAAAAATTTTACTTTATATAAGTTTTATGATATAATATAAAGTGGTATACAGCTTTGGTGAATTTGTTTTAATGAGTGCTACACTCATTAGATTGAAAATTCACTCCGAGAAAAACAGTTTTTTTCGGAAGCTTTACACACAACGACCCGCTTGGCCTGAGGAGGCGCGATAGTATGTTTGGACGGATCAAGAAGTACTTCGAGGACAATCTCTCACCTTACACCATAGGACCGCACTACGTCGAAGATGAGATGTTTCCCAGCGACGACGAAGAGCAAGAACCTGAAAAGGGAGGAGGGAAAATCGTGAACTTCAAGATGTTTAAGGCCCGGAACGCGAGCCAGAACGGTGCCAACACGAACCAGGACGAGGACAGCACGAGCCAGATGAACAACGGGACAAACCCCATCGACAGCGGCGACAGCTCCGAGCAGATTGACGATGACTCGTCTGTTTACTCCGACGTAAGAAAATCCGGCGACTACATCGTGTGCACCTTCAAGGAAAGGTGCTACATCGATTCCAAGACCAAGCCGAGCGTGAACCTCGGCACGATCCTGGATAAGAGCGGCCGATTCGCGAGATCGTAAAGGGTCAATGCTTTCCCTGTAGCCATCTAGGTTGCAGGGAAAACATTTTTAATAAAAAATAAAGAGGAAAATATGCTAGAAGTAACTTTAAATGAATTAGAAAAGTTAAAATTAGATGAGTATAATGGTGTAGAAATTACATTAGCTATTAATAATGCATCTGAGCTATCTAGAGAAAAAATAAAAGAATATCAAAAGCAAGGTTATAAAATAGAAAAAGTACGAATATTTGCTAAGGAAAATCAGGAATATCAAAACGAGCCTTATGATGTTCAAACATATATGCACATAAGAGAAAAATTAGAAAACTTAGTAAAAGGTATTTCAATGGATTTGCCTGAAAAAGAAAGATTCGTAGAAGTATATAAAAGAATTTGTTCAGCTATTCGTTATGATAATCAAATATCAGATCCAGTCACAAAAGAAGAAAAAGAATACTGTGATGCTCAAGAAAATAACTCTAGAAATTTAGTTAATGGATTATTATATGGAAAATGCGTATGTGCTGGTTTTGCAGATATTTTAAGAAATGCCTTATCAATGGTTAATATAGAGTCAAAATATGTTTTTGGAGAAATTTATTTAAAAGAAATAGATGAAAAAAAGTTTAAAAAATATAAGGCAAAACCAGATGAATATTATATAAAAATTGGAAAAAGATATATTATTATAGATGCACATGCATGGAATAAAGTTAAATTAGATGGAAAGTGGTATAATGTAGATGTTACTTATGATGCACTTGATGTTCGACTAGGAAAAAATCCACAAAATTGCTTAAAAACAGATAGAGAAATAAGATTAGAAGATAGAAAAAAATGTTTTGAGGGACCTAAATGCGTAACAAAAGTAAGTGAAGAAGAAATAGCAATGTTGTTTAATCCACAAGCACGATATATAAGGGATAGAAAAATACCAGAATTAAAAGATATAAAAGCTATGTTAGAATATGCTGTAGAAGATACTGCAGATATGATGGGAGATATAAGAAGAAAATTTATAAGATTAAAAGAAAAAGCAAATGAAATTTTTTCAAGAAAAAAACCATCTCTATTAGAAGCACCAAATGAAGAAGGAGATAATTCTGAAAGCAATTCGAATGCTACTACTGATTCAAAACATAGTTGGGACTTAGAAAACTGGGATATGAGAAGAGAAGATTTTTCCAAAGATGTAACTAGCAGTATAATTCAAGACGAAAGAGAAGAAAATATATCAAAAGATAGAGATGATTATAAATAAAAAATAAATTTTAAAAAATATTTTCAACAAAAATTGAAAAAAATGTTGACAACTTAAAAAAAATAGTGTAATATATTAAGGCAGTTATCTTTTGAGAAAAAATTAAAAGATATGGGCTATTAGCTCAGGTGGTAGAGCACTTGACTTTTAATCAAGTTGTCCCGCGTTCGAGTCGCGGATAGCTCACCAAAGAATATCTTTTTTAAAAGATATTCTTTTATATATGGCCCCTTGGTCAAGCGGTTAAGACATCGCCCTTTCACGGCGGAGACATGGGTTCGATTCCCGTAGGGGTCACCATTTATTTTATAAATGGAACAATTAAATATGCCGCTGTAGCTCAGTTGGTAGAGCAACTGACTTGTGGGATAGATAAACAGTATGTTTATTTTGAACTATCTTGCACCTTTATGAAGAAATTTGTAAAGTGGACACCGCTAATTCGGGGAAGACTAAGTAGAAATATATGTTAATCCCGAGCTAGAAAGAAATTTTAAGTGTAGAGACTTTATACGGTGTGCCTAAAGTAGAAATGCTATGGCAAAGAGAAAGTCCAGACTACAAACACATTAAAAATGTGGTAATGAAAATTATAGTAGTATGAATCAGTAGGTCGTCAGTTCAAGTCTGACTAGCGGCTCCAAAAAAGATAAGTTAAAAAACTTATCTTTTTTATTTTATTGACATTACTGTTGCTTGATTTTATAATATAAATGAACAAATTTTGGAAGGAGAGTATGTGTTTAAAACATACAAAATAAATATGGAAGAGAAAAAGAAAATAGAAATTCCTACACCAGAAAAAACGCTAGATAAATTTTTAAATTGGTTTGATACAAATAAAAGATTAGCATTCATAATTGTTCTTGTTTTAGGAATTATAACTCATATAACAATGATAACAGAAACAATTATGAGTCAAGATGGATTATGGAATTCTATAAATTATTCAAGACCAGATGTATGGGAAAAAAGCTTAGGAAGATGGGGAATAGAGATAGTAGATAGATTAAATTTTTTTATTGCAATACCAACCATTTCTACAATCTCATCAATTTTAGCTCTAGCGATTGCAACAGTTTTTATAGTAGATTTATTTGATTTTAAAAGTAAAATTTCTGTTATTTTTACTTCTGCTATAGTAGTTCTAACTCCAACACTTACGGTTACTTTAATTTATGTATATACTGCTTTTGCATATTGTTTTAATTTTTTGATTTCAACTTTAGTTATTTGGTTTATTTATAAATTTAAATATAAAAAAATCGGATTAGTTTTAGCAACTTTATGTTTTATGTTTTCTTTGAGTATATATCAAAGTTACATAGGAATTAGTATAGGATTATGTGTTATGATAAGCGTAATACATTTGCTTAAAGGTGAAAAATCAATAAAAGAAATATTATTAAATATTTTAAAAACAGCTTGCTGTGTAATTCTTGGTGGAATACTTTATTATATTGCTACAATGATAATTTTAAAAAGCTCTAACTTAGTAATATCTGCTTATAAAGGAGCACAAAACATATCAATTATAGGAATATTAACAGGACTAAAAACAACAATACTTCAAACATATAATGATTTCTTTGCATTTTTCTTAAAAGATACAATTATTTATAATACTAATTATAGAAGAGAAATTATGTACGGATTATTCTTTATAGTATTTGCTATTGCAACAATTATTTCTCTTATAGCAATAAAAGAAGAAAATAAAAAATTAAAAATAGCTAGAATAGTTCTTGCCGTATTATTTACTTTAGTTATACCAATAGCTTTAAACATTATAGATGTTTTAATTGTAGGTACTCAAATGTACTCACTAACAACAGCTCAAATGATTTTAATAATTCCATTTGCTTTTGCAATATTTGAAATTATTAATAAAGGAACTATATTAAAATGGATAGCAATCTTAAGCTGTATATTTATTATGGGAACATATTATATTGCTGATAATACTTCTTATGCGTCATTAAAGTTAACATATAATCAAGCATATTCAACAATTATGAGAGTTATGGATAGAATTGAAACTACAGAAGGTTATTATGAAGGATTCCCAATTGTTTTTGGCGGAATTATTGGGGATCTTAATTATCCAAGAACTTCAGCTTTATATACATATGCAGTTGATCCAATTTTTAGATCACCAGCTTTTCATGGAACATACAGTGGCGCAATAGGAACCTGGGTAAGCTTTATAAGAATATTTTATGGAATAGATGTGCCAGTAGTATCTGCTGAAACTTATGCAGAAGTTGTAACAAGTGATGAATTTAAAGAAATGGGAATATTTCCAGATGAAGATTCTGTAAAAATTATAGATGGAAAAATCGTTGTAAAATTTATGGAAGACCCATGGTTACCATTTTAGAAAGGAGAAAATCATATAATAGAAATATGATTAAAAATAAAATGAGCAAAGTAATAATAGTAACAGGAGCAAGCAGGGGCATAGGAAGAAACATAGCATATAATTTAGCGGTAAATGGCTATACAGTTATTGCTAACTACAATAATTCTGAGCAAGAAGCCATAAAACTTAAAGAAGAATTACAAAGTCAGGGAATAGAAATAGACATTTTTAAAGCAAATGTATCTAAAAGAGGTGAAGTTCAAAAACTAGTAGAATTTGTTATTCAAAAGTATAATAAAATAGATGTATTAATAAACAATGCTGGAATTGCACAAACAAAATTATTTACAGATATAACAGATGAAGATTTTGAGCAAATGCTAAAAACAAATTTATATTCTGCATTTTATGCAACACAAGAAGTTGCTAAATTTATGATAAGGGAGCATAAAGGAAGTATAATAAATATTTCATCAATGCATGGAAAATCTGGTGCATCTTGTGAAGTACACTATTCTATATCAAAAGCAGGTATAGATGGAATGACAAAGGCTTTAGCAAAAGAATTAGGACCATCAAATATTAGAGTAAATTCAATTGCTCCAGGAGCAATCGATACAGATATGAATAAAAATTTAACAGAGAAAGATTGGAATATGCTTATTGAAGAAACACCACTTATGAAAAAAGGACAACCTATAGATATAACAAGATGTGTAAAGTGGCTTATAGAAGATGAATTTACAACAGGACAAGTAATTTCTGTTGATGGTGGAATGGTAATATAGAATAAAAAATGTGAAAGTATAAAAAAGAAAGTAGACACTAAAAAATCTACTTTCTTTTAAATTTCAAAATAATTTTCTCTTTTTATTTTACTAAAATTATTGATCATTATGTATTTTTTTCTTGTAATTACCAGTTATTAATCTTGGAATATAAGTTAATATTTTATATATTGCAAGCTTCACTTTTTTTGACCAAATATAAGTCTTACGTAGTCTTCTAACAGAAGTGTTTCCGTTTACAACAACTAGTGATGTTTCTGGCTTTTCAATTTCAAAAGTATAATTTGCTCCGCCATTATTATCCCATTCATCATCTTCATTTTTTATGCAAAAATTAAAAGTGCCTTTATCTAATAATTCTACTTCTATTTGAAATCCTAATTCTGTTTTTTGCATTTCAGTTTCTACTAAATTTTCCCAATTTTCTCCAAAACCATATCTTATAAAAGCTTTTTTTGAATCATCTTGAAAAAATAGACCTGTATAAGAAATTTTTACACTGTTACCAGCAATTAATCTATCTGTATTAAAAAATATATTTTTAACTAATTCCATAAAATTCTCCTATTTTTAAGTGAATAACTAAAAACATTATAGTATTAATAGAACGTATATTCAAGTAAGTTTTTTTATATTATAAAAATTTAATGAAGGTTAGTCAAACATATGTCACACTTTTTTGAAAAATATATATTTCAAGTACTCTATATTGTTATAACCA
>CANQGE010000009.1 GCA_947601495.1 uncultured Clostridia bacterium
GAATCGTTATTAGCGATATAAGGTACTCAAACTATATATTTTTCAAAAAAGTGTGACATATGATTGACTAACCTACAACTTTTTATGTTACATAATTTGCCTAAAACTTGCTATTTTGCTTAATTTATGATATAATGATAAATGATGTTATGTTTTTGAAAGGAAGAATATGGAAAACACAGTCTTATTACAAGAAGAATATAATAAATTCTTAAATTTACTAGAAACAGAAATTCAAAAAAATACGTTTAAAGATTTGTTAAAAAAAGCGGAAACAGTAGATTTAAATCACTACACAAAAGTAGTCTCACTAGAGCAATTAAAAAAAATAATTAGTATGTATAAAAACAAAAATATTAATCCGAATTCTATAAAGAAAATTCAAACAATTTTACCTGGAAAACCAGAAATTGTTTTTTGTTTATTAATAGAAGTATTTAGAAATAATATTGATATGTTAATAAACATTGAAGATTTCTGTGTGGCACAGAATATGGTTTTGGTAGAGACTGTAAAAGATATCTTTTCAAGAATTAGATTTAAAAGAAAAGTAGAATTGAAAAATCAAGTAAGTTTTAAAGAAATAATAGATGTTTCTCAAAATATAGATAAAACAATTTGCATAGGAAATAGTAATGATTATCAAGTGTTAAAAGAGAAAATTCAAAATTTATCATTATATCCTTATGGAATTTATGAAATATTTTGTGATTCAGAAGAAATGTATGAACTAAAAGAAATAATTTGTGAATATGCTTTTCAAAATGAGTATGAAATAGATATATATGATGATTTAAACATTGAAGATGCAATTAGATTAATAAATAGAGATGGATATAAATTTTGTTCAGTAATTTTATCTAAAGATAAAGAAAAAATAAATAAATTTAAAAAAGAAATTTTATCAAAAAATGTTATTGCAAATGAAAATCCATTTAACAAAATTGAATTTGAATTAAAAATAGACTAATGGAGGAAAAAATATGCCAAGAAAAAAAGATTCTAGATTAGAAAAAATTTTATTAAAACCAGTATGGGAAGGAAAAATGATCTCTCCTATGTGGACCGGTATGATAAGGGCAGATGATGTTGACGAATTTTTAATAAGAGATCCTGAAAAAAGAGCAGAACTTTATAATTTAGTAAAAGAATATGAAGAACTTGTTCTTAAATATAGAAAAATTCATAATGATCTTACAGATCAAACAAAAAACACTATAAGTATTGATGCAGATGAACTCGAAGAATATGCAAGAGCAGTAAGCGAAGATAGAGCTGAACGTATTTGGCAAGTAGCAAAACAAATAGCCACAGTCCTAAAAGATGGCGAAGAGTATGGCTTTGATTTGAATTTGTTTTTAATAAGAATTTGCCAACGCTATGAAGAAATATTAGAAAAAAATCCACATGAATTTGATAGAGCAGATGAAACTTTAAAGCAAGAACTTAAAAGGTTAAAAAAAGAAGTAGATGATAAATATACTTCTTCTATTGTAACTTTTGATTCAGATAAAGAAAGATATATTTTAAAACCTGTTTTATCTGCAAAACAAAGAGCAATTTTTTCTGCTAGAGAAAGCAAAAATATAGAAAAATTAAAAGAAGCTTTACAATCAATTACAGGAAAATCAGAGATATCGTTAGAGAATGACGAAACATTAAGATACATATCTCAATTTTTAAATATTAATGATTTATATAAAATTTATTGTAACGAAGATTTTAGCACAAAGGCAAATATTGCAACGATTAAAAATACATTACTACAAGTAGGCTTTTCTAGAGAACAAATTGAAGAATATGATTTAGAAGAATTAGCAAATCAATATAGATACATAGAAGAACGTTTTGAATTACCAAGAGAACATGGATATGTTTTTGCTAATACAATGATAGATAATTTAGATTCAATAGATGTTGAAAAATATTTATTGTTATCAATGGAAAAAATGTTAGAATCATTTGAAGAAGATTTAACAGACCGTGAGATTGGATTAATATTTGATGAAAGTGAAAAAAATTCATCCGGAGATAAACCAGTAACTGATTCATTAAAATATAAAGTAACTACTGAAAGAATGAAAAAAGTTGAACAAATAATAAGAAGCATTTTAGCTTCAAAAGTTGTAAATCCATCAACAAGGATTGATTTAGAAAAAGATGGAAAACATCAAAATATTACAATAGGCAGAATCGAAAAATTGATGGAAAAATATTGTGACGGAATTTATCTTAGCGATAATATGAAAGCAACATTATTAAATAGAAGCTTGAAAAATCCTGATGAAATGTCAACATGGAGCGATGAACTAGTAAAAAGACTAGATTATGAACCAGCATTTTTACTTTATGCTTCATTACTAAGTACAGATAACTTACAAAGATTATATTCATTAGGAAAACTTTCTAAAGAAGATATTAGTGAAATTTTAAAAATAACAAAATCAGAAGAATTCGAAGGAAAAGTAAAATCAACTTCTGACAGTAGTTATGAAACAAGCATAGATTCAATTTTAAAAAATTCAAAAGATTTTTTAAATAATTTATATAAATTAAAGATTTTTACAGCAGAAGACTTAAAAAAACATTTTGATGAAGAAAAAATATCTTTTGAAGAGATAAAACAAATATTAGATTCTTTAAATGAAGAAGAAAAAGCTAGTTTTATAGAAGATATGAAAACTGGTTTTGGATATCAAACTTTATTGGAAAAATATAAAGACTTTGTAGAAAAAGATTTGCATTACAGAAAAATAAAAGAACTTTGTCCAGACCATGAAGAAGAACTTGCAGAATTTAAAAGAAGAGCAGATGAAGCAGAAAAAGAGAAAAATAAATATCTTAAAGTATTTAAACTATTTGGAAGTAGTATGTCAAAAGAAGAAATAGACAAAATGCTTGAAACATACTATTTAGACATGGGAGTACAAAAAGAGGATCTTTTACAAGAAAGTTTACTTAGAATGTATGAAGACAAAGCAATACAATTAGAAAACATATTAACTGTTGATCCTGAATACATAATACCAATGCTTGATAAGTTAACTTTGCAAGATGCAAAAGAAATTAGAAAACTTATTTCAATGGAACAATTAGAAAAAATGTTAGATACAGTATTTTTAGATGATAACTGTAAATATAAATTTTCAGATCAAAGAAAGTTTATTATTGCAATGAACTTGTTAAATGAAGAAACAGAAGAAGATAAAGACTTAAGAGAATTATATTTAAGCACATTACCATTTAATAAAGAAGAAAGATCAAGAAGCAGTTCTTCAAGAAGGAATAAAACAAATAATACATCAAGTGACTCTAATAAATACATTTATCCAGACAGTGTAAAATGGAAATTTTTCCAAGCTTTAGATCCAAATATGGTAGTAAAAATGCACACAAATGGTTATGTTGAATTTTCTTCACCAAAATTAGATTGCAGAATAATTGAAAAATATTATGAAGAAGGCAAAAAAGTATATGGACATGCAACATTCTTAGTACCAAATGACATATATGAGAGAAATAAAGGAAAATTAATAACTGAAGTCCCAGGAAATGAAAGTACAATAATAGAGCCTAGCGTATTAAGAGATATAACTCCACAAGGAAATAAAGTTATTCATAGAACTCAAAGCAAAGATAGAACTTGGATGGATGATATAATAAAACACTTAAATATTGATTTTGAAAGAGAAGATGATAGCAGATATTCTCCTGAAGAGCTTAAAACTATACAAAAAGAAATAGAATCTTTAAAAAGAAAATATGAAAGATTAGATTAGTGAGTTTTAGAATAAAAATAAGTTAGCAGAAATTTTTTATAAAATTTGTTAAAGTGGTTGATTTTTAAGTTAGCTTATGTTAAACTATAATAGTTAATAGACGGAAGAAAAATGGAGGTTTTTATAGATGAAAATAGCAAAATATATTGTAACAGGAATATATGTAGTAATATGCTTAGCATTAATCATATTAGTATTAAAACAAAACACAGATGAAAGTGGAGCTTCAGGAACAATAGTTGGTGCTTCTGCAAATAATTTTTATGAGAAAAATAAAGGAAAAACTACTGAAGGAAAAATGAAAAGAGCAACAATAATTTTAATGATTGTTTTTGCTATTTTAACAGTAGCATTAGGAATTTTATATGTAGTTTAGAATTTTATATAAAATTATGGGCAGTATTATTATTAATACTGCTCTTTTTATTTAATAGAAAATACAAGCTTTCTATTAATTTATTGGCTTGCGCAAATAAAATTAAAGCAGTTATAAAATTGAAACAGAAAGGAAAATAATGAGTAAAAAGAAAAAACAAAAATTAGAAGGAACTTTTAAAGGAAATCAAAGAGGCTATGGTTTTGTTCAAATAGAAAATTTAGAAGAAGAAATATTCATTCCAAAAGGAAGTACAAATGGAGCATTAGATGGAGATATTGTACAAATAGTTATTTATAAGCAAAAAGAAGGAACAAAAAAAGCTGAGGCAAAAGTTGTAAAAATAGTAAAAAGAGAAAAAGAAACAGTAGTTGGAATTTTTCAAAAATCTAAAAACTTCGGATTTGTTGTTCCAGATGATAAAAAATTTTCAACAGATATTTTTATTTCTAAAAATAAATGCAAAGAAGCTAAAAATAATGATAAAGTTATAGCTAAAATATTAAAATTTCCAGAGCACGGAAAAAATGCAGAAGGAGAAATTGTTGAAATTTTAGGAAATGTCAATGAGGCAGGAGTTGACCTTCTTAGTGTTGTTAGAGAATTTGACCTTCCAAATGAATTTCCAAGCTTTGTGGTAGAAGAAGCTAAAAAAATACCTCAAAACATTGATGAAACACAAATAAATAGCAGAAAAGATTTAAGAAATGAAACAGTTTTTACTATAGATGGCGAAGATGCAAAAGACTTAGATGATGCTGTGAGTGTATCTAAAAATAGTGAAGGAAACTACATTTTAAATGTGCACATTGCAGACGTTAGTTTTTATGTTAAAGAAAATAGCAAATTAGATAAAGAAGCTATAAAAAGAGGTACAAGTGTTTATATGTTTGATAGAGTAATACCAATGTTACCTGTTGAGCTTTCAAATGGAATTTGTAGTTTAAATGCTGGAAAAGATAGATTTGCTTTATCTTGCACAATGGAAATTGATAATAAAGGAACAGTAATTTCTTCTGATGTTTATAAATCTGTAATAAACGTAACAGAAAGAATGACATATACAAATGTTAATAAAATAATAAATAATCTAGATGAAGAAGTTTTAAAGAGGTATAATAAATATATAGAAGAATTTAAGCTAATGGAAGAATTAGCAATTATATTAAAAAATAGAAGAATAAATCAAGGATATATAAACTTAGATATTCCAGAAACTAAGATAACTTTAGATGAAAATGGTAGAGCGATAGATGTAAGAAAATATGAAACAACATTTGCAAATGAAATAATAGAGCAATTTATGCTAACAGCAAATGAAACAATAGCCGAAAAATTTTATTGGCTAGAAGCACCATTTATTTATAGGGTGCACGAAGAACCAGATTATGATAAAATACAAGAAACAAATAAATTTTTATTTAATATAGGCGAAAAAATAAAAGTTAATAAAGACAATATTAAATCAAAGGCATTTGCAAATGTTTTAGAAAAATTAAAGGGTACAGAATATGAAAAAGTAATATCCACTTTAATTTTAAGAACTTTAAAACTTGCAAAATATGAGAGTGAAAATAAAGGACATTTTGGAATTGCTAGTAAATATTATTGTCATTTTACATCACCAATAAGAAGATATCCAGATTTATTTATTCACAGAGTAATTTCAGAATATTTAGAAAAAGATTATAATATATCTGAGGAAAGAAAAGAAGAATTAAATGCAAAAGCTAAAAAATATGCAGAAACTTCTTCTGAATGTGAGAAAATAGCAACTAAAGCAGAAAGAGATGCTGAAGATATTAAAAAAGCTGAATTTATGGAAAATAAAATTGGAGAAGAATATGTTGGAATTGTATCTTCAATAACTGCATTTGGAATGTTTGTTGAACTTGAAAGTACAGTTGAAGGTTTAATAAGATTTGAAAATATGGGCAATGAATATTTTATATATGACGAGAATAGAAAATGCTTAATTGGAGAAAGAACAAATAGAGTTTTTAAAATTGGTGATGAAGTTAAAATAAGAGTTATAGAGGCAAATAAAACTTTAAGAAAAGTGGCTTTTGAACTTGTAGATAGCAAAGCAAAATCACAATATAATTTATATTTTAAAGAAGATGAAGAAGAATAACTGATATGTTTAACTTGTATGTTAAGAAAGGGATGTAGCAAGTAATGAACAAAAAAGTTGATGAAAATCTAATACAAAAATTATTAAATAAAATGAAAAGAAAGAAAAACAATGAAGAAATTGTAAGACTAGAAAGAATAAAAGAAAAAGTAAAAAATGTTAGAACCGTAGAAGAATTGGAAGCAATTGAACCAGAATTAGAAGAAATAGGTGTATTAGATAAGGAAAAATTAGAAAAATTAAAAAAGAAAAAGAAAAAACAATTAGAAAGACAAAATCAAAGCTTTGCTGAAAGAATTAGATGTGACATAGAAACTATAAATAGAATTATTGCAGTTGGACGAGCATATAAGAGAAAAGAGGAACAAGAAGAAAAGAAAATTGAATTAAAAGCAAGAGAAGAAAGAGATAAAAATGGCGGAGCAAAGCAGAAAGATAAAGACAAAGATGAAATAGTAAGAAGCGGTGGCGGAAAATCAAAAGAAAGAGATAGAGGAAGCAGATAATTTTGTAAATATATATCAAAACAAGAAGTAACAAATGCAATTTTTGATTAAGAAGAGGTAATATTTTGAATAAAAATGAAGAATTTATTGTAGATATAATAGATAGTGGATTTACTGGAGAAGGAATAGCTAAAAGAGATGGAATGACAGTTTTTATTCCAAATGCAATTAAAGGAGAAAAAGTAAAAATAAAAATACTAAAAGTAACTACATCACACGCTTTTGGAAAAATTTTAGAAATTCTAAAACAATCAGAAAACAGAAAAAATCCAGATTGTGAAACTTATGCCAAATGCGGTGGATGCTCTATGCGCCATATAGACTATTTAAAAACATTAGAAATAAAGAAAAACTCTGTTATTTCTACTCTAAAAAAGGCACTTGGAAAAGCGATAGAAATTAATGAAGTTATAGGAATGGATAATCCATATAATTACAGAAATAAATTGCAATACCCAATAGGAATAGATGAAAAAGAAAAACCTACTATGGGAGTTTTTGCAGAAAGAACACACAGAATTATTTCAACTCAAAATTGTAAAATTCAAGATTTATTAAGCCAAAAAATAGCAAATTCAATATTTCAATTTATTTTAGACAATAATATTTCTGTATATAATGAAAAAAATTTATCTGGAGCATTAAGACACATAATAATTAGAATAGGAAAAAAGACAAACGAAGTTATGATTACTCTTGTTACAAATGAAAAGAACTTTGAAAAAGAACAAGAATTAGTAAATAATATTATAAGCAATTTTTCAGAAGTAAAAACAATTGTTAAAAATATAAACAATAAAAATACAAATGTTATCTTAGGAAAAGAAAATGTAATTTTATATGGAAATGGATTTATATATGATTATTTAGATGATTTCAAATTTAAAATTTCTCCAATGTCTTTTTATCAAGTAAATCCTGTTCAAACAGAAAAACTATATGGCAAGGCAGTAGAATTTGCTAATCTTACAGGAAAAGAAACAGTTTTTGATTTATATTGCGGAATAGGAACAATTGGCATTTTTGCATCAAAAAAAATAAAAAAATTGTATGGAATTGAAACTGTGCCAGAGGCAATAAAAGATGCAAAAGAAAATGCTAAAATAAATAATGTTCAAAATGCTGAATTTTTTGCAGATAATGTTGAAAAATTTCTTCCAAAATTTATTAATCAAAACAATATAAAACCAGATGTAATTTTTATTGATCCACCAAGAAAGGGATGCGATAAAATAGCTTTAGAAACATTATTAAAAATAGAAGCATCTAAAATAGTTTATGTAAGCTGTAATCCTGCCACATTAGGAAGAGATTTAAAAATACTAGAAAAAAAATATAATATGGAAAAAATTGCTATTTGCGATATGTTTCCATTTACTTCGCATATTGAGTGTGTTTGCTTATTATCATTAAAAAAATAATTCAAAAAGGAGAAAAGAATTTTGTTAGATGCAAAAACAGTCATAGCAATAATATTAGTAGCAGGTAATAGTACAAGATTTGGACAAAACAGAAATAAAAATTTTGAAAAAATCAATGAAAAAGCTGTATTATATTATAGCTTAAAAGCATTTGATGAAAACAAATATATAGATAACATAGTAATAGCAACTAAAAAAGAAGAAATTTCAAAGGTAAAAGCTATTATAGAACAAGAAAATATTGCAAAAAATGTAAAAACGGTAATTGGTGGAAGTTCTAGAAAACAATCTGTATATAATTGCATAAAAGATATAAATTCAGATATTGTAATTATTCATGATGGAGCAAGACCAATTATAAAACAAGAATATATAAATAAATGTATTGAAAATATGGGCAACTTTGAGGGCGTAGCAGTTGGAGTAAGATCAAAAGATACAATAAAAATAACAGATGAAAACAATATTGTTATAAATACAACTAAAAGAGCTAATACTTGGATAATTCAAACGCCACAATGTTTTGATAGAAAAGTTTTATTAAATATGCATAATAAATATAAAAATGAAGATGTAACAGATGATTGCGAATTACTGGAAATTGATAATCATAAAGTTAAAATCATAGAAGGAGATTATACAAATATAAAAATTACAACTTATGAAGATCTTGATATTGCTAAAGAATTTCTAAAATATAATTATTAAGCAAGAAATTGATGAATTAAAAACTATTAGCAATTCTAAATAAAAGAATAATATATTTTAAATATGGAAAAATAAGGATGATGATAAGTCATCTTTATTTTTTTGCTTTAGAACGATTGGTCAATAAATTGAAAAAGTTTTTAATAAGTGATAATCTAGTATTGAAAACTAGGTAAGGAGAAAAATATGGAAGGTATAACAATAGGAAATAAAAAATCCAAATATCCAATTATTCAAGGAGGAATGGGTGTTGGAGTATCACTTCATAATCTTGCTGGAACAGTAAGTAGAGAAGGTGGAATAGGAATTATTTCAACAGCAGATATTGGATTCAAAGAAGATGATTTTAATATAAATCCTATAGGAGCTAATTTAAGAGCAATAGGAAAAGAAATAAATTTAGCAAGAAAAATAGCAGGAGATGATAAAATTCTTGGAGTTAATATTATGGTTGCTATGAATCACTATAAAGAAATAGTCGAAGAATGTGTTAAGCAAAAAATAGATTTAATTATTTCTGGTGCAGGAATACCAAAAGAATTACCAGAATATGTTATAGGAACAAATACAAAAATTGCACCAATTGTTTCATCTCTAAGATGTTGTGAGCTAATAACAAAATATTGGATAAAAAAATACAATTATGTGCCAGATATGATAGTTATTGAAGGACCAGAAGCAGGAGGACATTTAGGATTTAAGAAGGAAGAACTGGCTAAAAACAAACCAAAACTTGAAGATATAACAAAAGAAGTTGTAAATTATATTAAAGAAATAGAAAAAGAATTTAATAAGAAAATTCCTGTAATTTCAGCAGGTGGAATTTGGGATAGAAATGATATAAATAAATTTTTAAATTTAGGAGCTACAGGAGTTCAAATGGCTACTCGATTTGTAGCAACAAATGAATGTGATGCTTCAAAAGAATTTAAAGAAGCATATGTTAATGCAAAAGAAAAAGATATAAAAATAATTGAAAGTCCTGTTGGAATGCCGGGAAGAGCTTTAAATAATGAATTTATAACAAAAGTTTATAATGAAAAATGCAAAGTTGAAAAATGCTATAATTGTATAAAAACTTGTAATGTAAATACTACGCCATACTGCATTACAAATGCTTTAATAAATTCAGTTAAAGGAAATGTAGAAAATGGATTAATTTTTTGTGGAAGTAATGTAAGTAAAATAGATAAAATTGTGTCTGTGCATGAGTTAATGCAAGAGTTATTTAATTAACTAAATCTCTTATGAGTTATATATATAATTTTATAACGTGACTTGGTGTCGCAATCTCCTTTTTTTAAAAACAAAAGGAAGATTGCTCCAATCGCCCTTCGCTTACGCTTCGGTTGGTCGCTTACGCGTCACTCATAAAATTATATATATAGCTCATAAGAGATTAGATAAATTAAAAAGTATTGACTGCTGATCAAAATAAATATACAAATTTAAGACAATATTACTTATTTACTTAAATAAATTTATTTGCTATAATATTCAAAAATGTAGAAAAGAAGTGAAATTATGAAAGTAGGATTAGTACTAGAAGGCGGAGCAATGCGAGGAATGTATACAGCAGGAGTAATTGATGTTTTTTTAGATAATAATATTGAAATAGATGGTATAGTTGGAGTATCTGCTGGAATTTTATTTGGAATTAATTATATTTCAAAACAAAGAGGAAGAGTTATTAGATATAACAAAAAATATATTAAAGATAAAAGATATATGGGAATAAGTTCTTTAATAAAAACAGGAAATGTAATAAATAAAGATTTTGCATATTATGAATTACCTTTTAAATTAGATGTATTTGATGAAGAAACTTTTGAAAAATCTAAAACAGAAATATTTGCTGGTGTAACAAATGTAGAAACTGGAAAACCAGAATTTATAAAAATATATGATTGCTTTAAACAAATGGAAGTAATGAGAGCAACTTCTGCAATGCCTTTTGTATCTAAAATAGTAGAAATTGATGGAAAAAAATATCTAGATGGTGGAACTTCTAACAGCATTCCAGTTGATGAATGTAAAAAAATGGGATATGAAAAAATTATAGTAGTTCTTACAAGACCTATAGAATATAGAAAAAAACCAACAAATAAGTTAATTACAAAATTAAAATATAGGAAATATCCTAAATTTATTGAGTGTGTAAATAATAGATATAAAATGTATAATGAAACAGTAGAAAAAATTATAGATATGGAAAATAAAAAAGAAATATTTGTAATAAGACCTAGTAAAACTATAAAAATAAAAAGAATAGAAAAAAATCCAGATAAATTACAGGAAATGTATGATTTAGGAATAAATGATGCAAATGCAAGTTTAAAAAATTTAAAAGAATTTTTAGAAAATTAAATAAAAAGTAAAGTGAACTCAAAACTATAAAAGCTTAATTTGAGTTCACTTTGTTTTTAAGAAGAAAATATTTTAATTGTTAGTCATAAATTTTTGTTTTGTCTGATTAATTTTTTCTTGATCTGCATTTTGAGTAGTATACCATCCATTATCTTTCATTAAATTATAAATTTTATTTTGAATGTCTAAACTTTCATTTAAAGCACATTTAAAAGCTTCGTGTACTTCTGCTGTAGTGGATTCAATTGCTCCATGAAGATATAAATCACAAACTCCTTTAACAAGTAGAAGTTCGTTTTCCATTAAATTTCTATCTTCCATAAATACCTCCTATAATAAATTCAAAAATTTGTTGAAAATTTCATCATGCTTTTTGCAAAGATCCCTCACATAAGTAGAAAGAGTAGGATCTTTTAATTCAGCAGATGTTTTACCAGAACATGATTTCATAAATTTTTCATGTCCTAAAGCATCTTCAACATATAAAAGTTCTTTTTCTGTCAAATTTATCACCTCTTTAAAAAAAGTATTTCCAAAAATATAAAATATATGCAAAATATCTAGTAATAAAAAATGATATAAATAATAAAATTAAGTGATATAGTATTTTCATAAAATGTATTATTAGAGGTCTATACAATTATGTAAATCTTGAAAAAAAGGCTTAATTATTATATAATTAATGTAGTGCTATTTTTAAATAGTGCTTAGAATAAATCTCGGAACAGGACTTGAGAGGAGATGATCTGTTTTTCAACCATTAGCAAGCACGACCGACTAGAAAAGAGAAACGGAGGGGTTAGTAGTAAAAAAACTTGGTTAAGATTACGTACTCGAACTAGCAAGAAGGGAGAAAGTGACAAAATGAGCACGGAAGTGATTGTAGCAATAGCTGTTGTCATAACGGCAATGGTTACCATGCTGATAACCAAGTGGTACTGCCGGAGGGAATACGAGTATGAGCTGGAAGAGAAGCTCTACTGCGTAAACCATAGGCACAAGATGGAAAAGGACAAGATGACCTTCGAAAATGGCCTGCTTAAGGATACGATTGAATACCGTACCCAAAAACTGAGCGACAACCTTAATAAAGCGATGCGAAGAAATGGCACGCTTGCTGAAGAGAATAGAAGGCTAAGGGCAGAACTCGAAGTAATCCAAACGAACCATCCAGAGATTGATGTTAAAGCCGAAGTCTACGACATAGAGCATCCGCACCTGTAAGGCTTATTTACGACCTACCCCAAAAAACAGATTTCAGGAAACATGAGTTGTTGACTGAAACCTGTTTTTTTGATATAAATAAATTGTATAAAAAGTGTTCACAAAAAATTTACAAATATTTAATAATAATTTAATAATTCATATATAATATAAAGGTGCAAATAAAATATAAGAAAGGATGAGTGAATGAATAAATTAGAAGAAAACTATCCCGCAGATATTGAGCAACATCTTGTGAATGATGAATTAATAGATATAACCAGTGAAACATTTAAAAAAATAATTTTTCTATATACATCTGCTCTTAAACAGATGAAAACAAAAATAGAAATAATACAAGATGAATTAAAACTTTTTTCAGAATATGAACCTATCGAATATGTGTCAACAAGAATAAAAAAACCTGAAAATATTATTGAAAAACTAAAAAGAAAAGATTGTGACTTAACATATCAAAACTTATTTGAAAAAGTAAATGACATTGCTGGAATAAGAATAGTGTGTAATTTTAAAAGCGATGTTTATAAAATTGTGCAAATAATTGAAGATTTTCAAGATATAAGAGTTATAAATAAAAAAGATTACATGAAAAAACCTAAAAAATCTGGTTATATGAGCTATCATTTAATAGTTGAAGTTCCAGTACATCTTTCTTCAAGAATAATGTTCGTAAAAGTAGAAATTCAAATAAGAACATTAGGAATGGATTTTTGGGCAAGTTTAGAACATAAACTAAAATATAAAAATGCAGATATTTCAAAAAACGAAACTAAAAATTTAATAAAGTATGCAAAAGTAATTAATAACATAGATGATAATATGCTTACTATTGCGAACGAAATAGAAAAGAGAAATAGTAATATAATATTAGAGTCTGCTGAAAATAAAGATGATAAACTAAAAAAACAAAAATTTAATTTATAAAAAAATCTAGTGCTAAAACTAGATTTTTATTCTATTTAAATTTAATTTGAATAAAATAAATAAAAATTGCAAAACAGTTTACATAATTTTACAAAAAGTATTGAAATTTACCTACTTATTTGGTATAATATAGAATTAACTAGGAAATTAAAGAAAGGAGTTATTATAATAACATGAAAAACTTAGAATATTTTAATAAATTCTATATAGATAAAGAAAAAGACATTGTAGTTGAATTATATAAAGACAAAAAACAAGATGAATTAGAATATATTATAAGAACTCCAAATCATAAAAGTGGTAATTTAATAAATAATTTAGCAAAGCTTTGTAATTTAGAGGTTTCAGAAGATGAAAATGGTTTAAAAATTATAAAAGATAGAATACCAGCATCCATAAATGGAGATAATGAAGATGTTTACATATTTAGACTAGCTGGAATGAAAATAGCAAATATATATGAAAATGAAATTGAAGTAAAAGCAAAAATGCCAGCAATAATAAAAACTTTAATGTCACAAACAAAAGACTATAAATTAGATATTAGTAAAACAATTGTAAAATCATACATATTAAAAAAATCTAAATTTAAAACAGATTTACACACACATATGAATGCTAATTTAACACCTGATGTATTAATTTCTTTAGGAATTGTTCATCAAATTAAATATCCACTATATTATATTAAAAAAATAGGTTTGAAATTAACAGAAAAGCAAGAAAAGATTATATTAGAAGAAAGAAAAATTGTTGAAAAAGAATTTGAAAATTGCGAATTAACTGGTAAATATTTAACTAGAAAAATAGATGATAATACTTTTATTAATTTTGCAGATTTAATTTTAAACAATCTAGAAAATGCAGAGAAAAACATATTAAAAATAAGAAACAGTTTAGGTTTATTAAAAGATGGTCAATCAGTTTTCACAAACTTAGAAAAAGTATACTTATATAGATATGTATTTTGCAAGCCTAAATTCTCAGAACATAAAATAAAATTAAATTTAAAAACAATTGAAAAAATACCAGAAAAAGATATAGTAAATTATATAAAAAGAATATTAGAAGATAAAAAAGAAGGAAGTCCATATAAAAACAATACTTTAAGACAAGACAAATATTTATGGATAGCAAGAGAATATAAAAAACAAAGTATTAATTATGCAGAAATTACAGACACAGACTTAGTAAAAGTTGGAGAACCTGCAATAAAATTGCTAGAAGAAGTTCATGAAGTAATGCCTAAAATAGAAAAAGAAACTGGTGTTGCAATTAGATTATTAGCAGGAATTAGAAGAATACCTCTAACAATTGTAAAAGATCAAAAAACTAATAGTACATATTTAAGAGAAAACTTAGATGTTTTAAAAGCTATTGCTAAAAGTCCTTATGTTGTTGGAAGTGATTTTATTGGTGAAGAAATTAACGATATAACAGAATTAAAACCAGTAATAAACGAGCTAGTTCAATATGCTGTAAATGAAGATAAAGGATTTACTATTAGAATACATGCAGGAGAAAATGATTGCTTAAGAGATAATGTAGCAAAATCAATACAATGTATTAAAGAATCTTTGAAAAAAGGTCAAAAAATGCCTAAATTTAGATTAGGACATGGGTTATATACAGCAGACTTAAACTCTGAAGAAGGCAAAGAATTAATGAAAGAAATGAAAGAAACAGGAGCTGTTCTAGAATTTCAATTAACATCAAATGTTAGATTAAATAATTTAAGCATTTTAGATAGACATCCATTAAAACAATATCTAGAAAATGGCGTAAAATGTGTTCAAGGAACAGATGGATGTGGAATGTATGGAACAGATACCATAAACGAACAACTTGCACTTCATAATATTTTAGGACTTACAGATGACGACTTTCTAAAAATGAGAAAAGTAGAAGATGAAATAATAGAAAATAGTAAAAAATATTTTGCACAAAAATCTAAAAAATTCAAAGAATTCTTAGCTGGAAGAACTTTAAGAGAAGCAATTCTAGATTTAGAAAATAAAAATCTTGAACAAAGCAAAAACAATTTAATAGATATGAGAATTACAAATGATTTAGACTCAGAAACTGAATTAAAAGAAAAAATTAAAAAATTACCTGAAGATAAAATTCCAATTGTAATTGCTGGTGGAAGCTTTAATGCTAAAAATAGAGAAACTAAAATTGATGAGGCTGGAAGAAAAATAATTGAAAATTTAATCAAAAATTTGAATAATGAAAAAGTATATTTTGTTGTTGGACATAAAATGAATGGCTATGAAAAAGCAATAATTGATTATTCAAAAGAATTAAATAAAAAATTTGAAGTTAATGCTATAATTCCTAAAGCTGTTTCAAAAGAAGTAAAAGATGGATTGCTAAGTGATGACTTAAACGGAGTTTGCATATCAACAGAAAGAGAAGAAATGGGAATATATAAAAGCTTTAATTATGAAATTTTTGAAAGAAGAAATTCAATAGTTGTTGCATTTGATGGAAATTCACCTGTATCTAATTTAGTTCAAGAAGCTAAAAACGGAAAAGGAAAAGCTAAAATATATGTTAATTCAGAAGTTGAAGCCTTAAAAGATAAAGCAAATTCTTTAGGTGGATATGTTAAAGAATTTAAAATAAATGATAATTTAGTTCAAAAAATACTAGAAGACTATCCGGAAATTGGAACTAATAAATTAGCATAAAAAATAAAATAAAAATATTTTTAAGAAAGATTTTTACAAATATGTTAAAATCTTTCTTTTTTGTTGAATTATTTTTTTATTATTGATAAAATATAAAAAACAAATGAGGTAAAATTTTTATATTTTAAGAAAGGACACAAAATGAGAATAGTTAGAAAGTGTTCAAGTGAAAATAGTGAAAATAGAAAGAAACTTGAAGAAACATCTAATTATAAAAAAACACTAGAAACTTTAGAAGAAAAAGAAAAAAGAAATTTCTATATTAAAGCTCAAAATGCTATTAAAAACGCCAAAATTCAAAAATATATGAATGATAGAGAAATAGTAGCAAAAGAGCCTATAAGTTTTTGGGGAGTAATTACTGGAAAAAATAGTTTGCAACTTCAAAGAATAGAAAATATAAAATTGAAAATTGAGCTTTTAGAAACTCAAAAAATAAAAGAAAAAGCAGAATATGATCCAAAAGATATTTTAGCAGATTTATATTCTTGTGCAATATCAGAACTAAATGGAAAATTTACTAATGAAATGAAAAATATTTATGACGAAGTAAATGAAAAATATTGTGATAATTCTGTTTCAGAAGAAAATATTTATAAATTAATTTCAGAAAAAGTGGATAATTCGCAAACATATTTGCCTGTAATTCATAAAGAAACAAAAGGAATTTTTGGAGACATAAAGGTTCAAATAGACTTCTTTAAACTAGAAAACAAAAAATTGCAAGACCAAATAATTTTTGAAAGAGGTAAAAGCCAACTTGAAACTTTTAAACCTAAAATCATACCAGTAACAAAAGTAGTAGCAAATTAACAAAAACTAAATGTTAGAGAGTAAAAAATGCTTGACAAATGCTATAATTGGTTGTATACTATTTAGGTAACTGTAACGAATAAGTTTTATTTTGACATAGATATAAAGTCGCTAAAGGAGGGATTTTAAAATGGCACAACCAAAAAGAAGATGGTCAAAAGCTAGAACAGGTTTAAAAAGATCAACATGGAAAATAGAAGCTGAAAATTTATCTACTTGCTCACATTGCCACCAACCAGTTAGACCTCACACAGTATGTTCTAACTGCGGTTATTATGATGGAAAAGAAGTAATAGCAAAAAAAGCTGAATAATTATAATTTATAAAAAAAGACATAGCAATATGTCTTTTTTTGTTGATAATAAAAAGTTAAAATGATATAATCCGTAAAAGGAGATAAGTATATGGAAGAAAGAATTGATAAACAAAACTACTATTTAGATATAGCAGAAACAGTTGCATCAAGATCTACTTGTTTAAGAAAAAAATATGGAACAGTAATTGTAAATCAAGATCAAATAATATCAACAGGTTATTCTGGAGCTCCAAGAGGTAGAATAAATTGTTCTGATTTAGGATACTGTACAAAAAAGAAATTGTTACCAGATCAAAGACATGGAGGATATGATGCTTGCAGATCTGTTCATAGTGAACAAAATGCAATTATAAGTGCATCAAGAGAGCAAATGATAGGTTCAACTTTATATTTAGCTGGTTATAGAACTGAAAATCATGAATATGAAGAAGGTGCAGCTCCTTGTTTGATGTGCAGAAAATTAATTATTAATGCTGGAATTGAGAAAGTAATAGTTCGTGAAAATAAAACAAACTACAAAGTTTATGATGTAAAAGAATGGATTGAAAACGATGAATTTTTAAATGGACAATTAAGCTATTAGTGAGTAAAGAGGTATTTATAAATTGAAAGAGAAAATTTTGAAAAATAGAAAATTAATCGATACAGCTATTATTTTTTTAGTAGCGTGTATTTTATCTATAATATTATTAAAACCAAATTTAGATGTATATTATGATGATGGAGTTCAACATATTGGAAGAGCTTTTGGTACACTTGCAAGTATAAAACAAAATGGACTTTTTCCAAATGTTATTTCAAATTTTGCAAACAATTTTGGATATTCATGGAATTTATTTTATGGACCATTATCTGCATATGGTGTAATTGTTTGTGCTTTAATTTTTAGAAATTTTATAACAGGTTATAAAATATTTTGTTTTATATGCTTAATTTTATCTGGAATATTTATGTATAAATTTGCTTCTAAATTAATAAACAATAATAATGCAGCACTTTTAGCATCAATAATTTATCTTACATTTCCATACCATTTAACAGATTTATACACTAGAAATGCTTTAGGCGAATTTGTTTCATTTGTTTTTATACCATTAGTATTTTTAGGATTATATAATTTATTTTATACTGAAGATAACCATTATTATATTTCTATTGGAGCAATAGGATTAATTCTTACACATAATATATCAACACTTCTAGTTGCAATTTTTTCATTGTTCTATGTAATTTTTAATTTAGAAAAAATAAAAGAAAGTAGAATAAAGAAAGGACTAATTATAAATATTGTTTTTATTATATTAGTTACTAGTTTCTTCTGGGTTCCTTTATTAGAAACAAAGCTATATGCAAACTATCGAGTATATGAAAATGAAGCTATGTCTACTTCAGAAGAAGCAGCTTCACATGGCTTAAAATTGAAACAACTATTTGTAACACAAAAAGATGGCTCATATATATTTGAACTAGGACCACACATAATAATATTATTAGCTTTCTCAGTAATGACAATTAGACAAATAAGCTCTGAACTAAGAGAAAATTATATTATATTTTTATTTTGTTCTTTAATTACATTATGGATGTCTACAAAATATTTTCCTTGGAAATTTTTACCTGATGGAATGAGCATAATACAATTTCCTTGGAGAATGCTTATGTTTTCATCATTTTTCTTAAGCTTAGTTTGTGCAATTAACGTATACACTATAGTTAAAAAGTTTAATTATAAGGATGTTTTAGTTATTTCAATAATAGCTATAGGATATACATTAGCAATATTTATGTCTTATGTTCCAACAAGCGAAAATATTGCAAATATTGACCAAATAAATTTAGGAAATTTTTCTGGTAAAGAACATGAAACTGTTGCAGGTGCTGGAAAGGGAGAATACCTTCCATCAAATGCTTATAAAGATAGATTTTATGTGGCAACTAAAGAAGATGTAACAACTGTATTAGAAGGAAAAGCAATAATAGAAAATGAAACAAAAGATGGTTCAAACTTAAAAGCAAATGTTAAAACATTAGATGCAGAATATACAATATTTGAATTACCATATTTGTATTATCCTGGATATGAAGTAAGACTAGATGGAATGATTGCTGAAACTTTTGAAACGAAAAATGGTTTTCTAGGATTCGCAATGGGACCAGAAGATAATATTGAACTTTCAGTTAAATATACAGGTACTTCAAGTATGAAATACTCATTATTAGCTTCAGTAGTTTCTTGCATTGCTTTAGGAATTTATATTTGGAAAAAGCACTAAAGATTTTGAATAATAGATAAATATGGAGGATTAAGATGTCTAAACCAATTGTGGCAATAATAGGAAAACCAAATGTAGGAAAATCAAAATTCTTTAATTATATAGTAGGACAAAGAATTTCTATTGTAGAAGATACACCAGGAGTAACTAGAGATAGGGTATATGCAGACGCATCATGGAGAGATAGAGAATTTACTTTAATAGATACAGCAGGAATAGAGCCAGAATCAGAAGATGTAATAATTTCTCAAATGAGAGAGCAAGCAAATATTGCTATTAGTGTTGCAGATGTAATTCTATTTATGACAGATATAAAACAAGGCGTAACTGCAAGTGATGTGGAAATTGGGGCAATGTTAAGAAAATCAAATAAACCTATAATTTTAGTTTGCAACAAGGCAGATAATTATGGAGAGCCACCAAGTGAAATTTATGAATTTTATAATTTAGGAATAGGTGATCCACATCCTATATCTGCTGCAAATGCTATAGGAATAGGAGATTTGCTAGATGAAATATATAATAAATTACCACCTAAGCAAGATGATGAAGAAAATGATGAGAGAATTAAAGTAGCAATAATAGGAAAACCAAATGTTGGTAAATCTTCTTTACTAAATAGAATTTTAGGAGAAGAAAGAAGCATTGTAAGTGATGTTGCAGGAACAACTAGAGATGCAATTGACTCAGAATTTGAAAATCAATATGGAAAATATACTTTTATTGATACTGCTGGTATTAGAAAAAAGTCAAAAGTAAATGAATCAATTGAAAAATTTAGTGTTATGAGAACATTATTTGCAATTGAAAGAGCAGATGTATGCTTAGTTTTAATTGATGCAGAAGAAGGCGTAACAGACCAAGATGTAAAAGTACTTGGTGAAGCCCATGAAGCTGGAAAAGGAATTATAATAGTTATAAATAAATGGGATAAAATAGATAAAGAAACAGGAACATTAGAAAAATACAAAAAGCAAGTATATGAAAAAATTTCATATGCTTCTTATGCACCAATTATATTTATTTCAGCTAAAACTGGACAAAGAGTAGATAAAATCTTTGAAATGATAAATAATGTAAATTCAGAAAACTCAAAAAGAGTATCTACAGCAGTTATAAATGAAGTAATAAATGAAGCAATAGCTGTTGTACAACCACCAACAGATAAAGGAAAAAGATTAAAAATACTATATGGAACACAGGCAAGCACTAAACCACCAACTTTTGTAATATTTGTAAATAATAAAGAATTATTTCATTTCTCTTATCAAAGATATTTAATAAATTGCTTTAGAGATAATTTCGGATTAGAAGGAACGCCTGTAAGACTTATTATAAGAGAAAAAAACAGTGAAGAATAAGGACTAATTTTAACATGATAAATAACATATTAGAAAAAATAAAAAACAAAAGAAATTTAATAATTTTCATTTTAGCAATTGTAGCTTTGGCTATAATAAAACAACTATTACTAAATAATTATCCAATTATGGCTTATGCAGGAGCAAAATCAGATGATGTTTTAATGGTAGAACTTGCAAATAATATATTATCTGGAAAATGGCTTGGAGAATACAATTATAATACTTTAATGAAAGGTCCAGTTTTCCCAATGATACTAGCTTTCATAAAGTATATGAATTGGTCTTACATAGAATTCGTAACTTTGCTTTACACAATTTCTTGTATAGCATTTATAATTTCTATAAGTAAAAAAATAAAAAATAAAATATTTTTAATTTTAATATACATAGCATTATTATTTAATCCAATAATGTATGCAAAAGAAATTCTTCAAAGAGTATATAGAAATTCGTTAATACCCGCACTATCTTTATTTATTATAAGTTCTTATATAGCAATATTCTTAAGAAGAGATGAAAAAATAAGATTCCTAATACCTTGGATAATTTTAGAATCAATTTCTTTAAGTGCATTTTACTATACAAGAGAAGATTCTATTTGGATAGTACCGTTTTTAATATTTATTATCTTAAGTACTATAATTGCTAAAATATTAAAAAACAAGAAAATAAATTTTGAAATAATTTCAAAAGCTATAATTCTATTTATTCCAATTATTTGCTTAAGTATATTCGGAAATTGGATAGCAAATCAAAATTTGAAATATTATGGTGTTAAAACAAAAAATGTTTTAACAGACAGCAGTTTTTCAGATGCAATGAGAGCAATATATAAAGTAAAACCAGAAAAATATATTGACGCTGTTTCAGTTCCTATGGAAAAAATAGATAGAATGGCAAATGCTTCTCTAAGTTTTAATGCAATAACACCTAAACTAAAAGAATATTCCAAAAACTATGGAGCAATAGATAGAATTCCTGGAGATGGAGAAATAGAAGACGGATGGATTTTATGGGCATTAAGATCAGCTGTTTATGACAGTGGATGCAATACTTTGGAAAAAGAAGAAGAAGGATATAAAAAAATTGCAACAGAATTAAATACAGCAATGGAAAATGGAGTGCTTGAAACACAATTTACTATGCCTTCTGCAATGATGTCACCATTTAGAACGTCATATATTCCTACTTTAATAAAGTCTTTTATTAAATGTGCTTTATATGTTTCTACATATGATGAAATCGAAATAACAAGTGATGAGCCTTCTGAAACAGATCCTAAGTATTTTGAAACAATAAAAGAATTTGAATATATAACAAACAATAAAGCTATATATCCGAATAATATAGATGGTCAGCAAGAATATATAAATTCAACCAAATTTCAAACTAGTATTTTAAAAGTTTTACAAAAAATATATTCTTACACAGGACTTCCTGTAATAATTCTTGGAATAATTTCTTATATATTTATTACAGTAATAAACATAAAAAATATGTTAAGAAAAAATTATGAGGGATTAGAAACTTGGATTATAATTTCAGGAATTTTAGGTGCAGGATTTACTTTACTGTTTGGTATAGCATATAATCACGTAGCAACGGTATATTCAATTGTTCAATTATATTTAGCAGGAGCATATCCTATAAGTCTTGCTTTTTCATTTATTAGCATATATAATATGTTTGAAAATATTAAAAAAAGAAAGGAAAAAGTATAATGTTATTATATGTAATTATGGCAATAATTGCTTATTTAATAGGAAGTGTTAATTTTTCAGTATTAATAAGCAAAAAAATGGCAGGTTTTGATGTTAGAGAAAAGGGAAGTGGAAATGCAGGAAGCACAAATGTTTTAAGAACTGTTGGAAAAAAAGCTGCTGCTTTAACATTAATATGCGATATTTTAAAAGGAGTTGTATCTGTATTAATTGCATTTATTATTGGAAAAATAGCTAAAAATGCTAGTCCAGCAATATTAGTAGAATTAGCTGCTATATTTGTTGTTGTAGGACATACTTTCCCAATATTTTTTGGATTTAGAGGTGGAAAAGGTGTTGCTACTGGTTTAGGAATAATTCTTTTAATAAATTGGAAAATAGGATTAATATGCTTAGTATTTGCACTTTTATTAATGGCACTTACTAGAATGGTTTCACTTGGTTCAATTTCTGCAGCAGTATTATTTGCAGTATTAACAATATTTATCAGAGATTCATACATAGTAGAATTTGAAAATAATTTCATTATTTTTGGATTTTTGCTAGCTGGTTTTGTTGTATTTAATCATAGAGCTAATTTACAAAGAATATTAGCAGGAACTGAAAATAAATTAAGTTTTAAAAAGAAAGAAGAAAATGCTTCATCAGAAAGCTCAGAAGAAAGTGTAGCTAAAAGTGATGAAAAAACTGAAGAGGCAAAAAAATAATTTTATACTATTATAAAGGAGAATATTAATGAAGAAAATCGCAATAATAGGAAGTGGAAGCTGGGGTTCTGCTTTAGGAATTTATCTTGCACAAAATGGTAATGAGGTAAAAATATGGTCTTTTAGCGATGAAGAAAAAGATTTAATAAACAATCAAAAAAAATGTATGTTTTTGCCAAAAGCAACAATACCTGAAGGAGTAGTTTGTTCATCAGACTTTGCAGAAGTTTTAGAAGATGCAAAACTTATACTTCATGTTACACCATCTAAATTTGTAAGAGATACAATAAAAAAATATAAGCATCTAGTAAAAGAAAATCAAATTCTTGTAATGTGCTCAAAAGGATTTGAGCCAGGAAGCAATTTAACTTTAGATGAAGTAATAAAAGAAGAACTTCCAAATGTTAAATATGGAATTTTATCTGGACCTAGCCATGCAGAAGAGGTATCTTTAAATATTGAAACTGCTCTAGTAATTGCATCAGAAAGTGAAGAAGTAAAAGAAAAAGTTATAGAAGCTATTAAAAGTCCAACAATTAGAATGTATAAATCAAGTGACGTTAAAGGAGTTGAACTAGGTGGAGCTCTAAAAAATATTATTGCATTTTGTGCTGGAATTGCAGTAGGACTAAACTTAGGAGATAATGCTTTTGCTGCATTAGCTACTAGAGGATTAGTTGAAATAGCAAGACTTGGAACTGCAATGGGTGGAAAAGAAAAAACTTTTTATGGATTAACAGGTTTAGGAGATTTAATAGTAACTTGTGGAAGTGAACATAGTAGAAATAGAAAAGCAGGAAAACTTATTGGTCAAGGATTAACTATAGAAGAAACGAGAAAAGAAGTAGGAATGACAATTGAAAGTATAGATAATATTGATGTGGCATATGAACTTGCAAAAAAATATAATGTAGAAATGCCAATAGTTAATACTGTTTATGATGTTTTATATAATAAATTAAATCCTAGAGAAGCTGTTGAAAATTTAATGACAAGAGCTGTAAAAGAAGAATAAAAATTTAAAATAGTTTAAAAATATATTAAAATATATAAAAAAATATAATAAATGGGGGTATTAAAATGGAATTTTTTAACAAGTTAGGAAAAAAAGCAAGTGAGGCTTACCAAGCAACAAAGGAAAAAGCAAGCGATATTTCAGAGGAGATAAAAATTAAAAACAAAATTAACAATTTAGAAGAAAAAGTATATGAAATATATGCTGAAATTGGTGAAAAAGTTTATAATGAAATAAAAGACGGAAAAGATGTTTCAAAAGAAGAAATATCAGGAAAATGTGAAGAAATTTCTAGTAAAAAAGATGAAATGTCAAGATTACATGCACAACTATTAACATTGAAAAAAATGAAAAAATGCGTTAATTGTGGAGAGAAACTAGATATTGATGCAGAATTTTGTTCTAAATGTGGAACTAAACAACCTAAAACTGAAAATGTTGAAGTTCAAGAAAATCCAGAAGAAGGAACAAAAGACGCTGAAGTTATTGAAATAAATGATGTTGAAGAAAATAAAAAAGATAGTAACGAGGAAAATAAGTAATAAATGAAACTAGTAGTACAAAGAGCTTTAGAATCTAAAGTAGAAGTAGATGGAAAAGTTGTAGGAAAAATTAATAAAGGTTTTGTTGTTTTGTGTGGAATTACTCATGCAGATACAGAAAAAGAAGCAGATTTGCTAGCTAAAAAATTATGTAATCTTAGAGTATTTGAAGATGAAAACGAAAAAATGAATTTATCTATAAAAGATGTAGGAGGAGAACTTTTAATTATTTCTCAATTTACATTATATGCAGATAGTATGAGTAGTGGCAATAGACCAAGTTTTATAAATGCAGCACGACCTGAAAAAGCAGAACCTTTATATGAATATTTTATTAAAAAATGTGAAGAATATGATGTTCCCGTTCAAAAAGGAATTTTTGGAGCAGATATGAAAGTATCAATAACAAATGATGGACCAGTTACCATTATTTTAGAAAAATAGTTTAATAAGGATATCTTTCATATATATATTTTATTAAAGTGTTTATATTACTATTTGTAACACAAATATAAACATCTTTATCTAAGCTTATCCATAAAGTCATATTAAACTTATCGCTATTATCTATATAGCAACTTATTATATCTATCATATCAACAGGATTATCAAATTCTTTATGAAAAGCTAAATTATTTTCTAAATTTAAATTCTTAGAATAATATTGTTCTAAGAATTTTTTTATTTCACCATCTATTTCACTATAAAAATTGATTGTTGCTTTCATATGTTTCTCTTTCTTTAAATTTTATATTAGTATTTGTATTAAAAAATATTTTTATTCTAATTTTAAGTATAAATTACTTTTTTTATTGCAATAATATTTATATGTGGAGGAAAATATGATTAAAAACATAGGAAAATATATAATAATATTTTTATTGCTTATTATATTAACAGGCTGTTCATTTAACCAAGAAGGTAAAACTATAGAAGATAAAACAATAGAAGAAATAAACTATGTTGAAGAAAATATTTTACTTTTAGTAAATAGATATGCAAAAGAAGAATATATAATAGACGGCTCTTTAGATTGGAAAACTATAAAAGAAGATGCAGAAAATATAAATAATTCAATAGATACAATTATTTTAGATTTAACAGAAATAAAAATATCAAATGAAGATTTAATAAATTTTAGAAATGAAATAAATAATTTAAATATTGCAATAGCAAATGAAAATGAAAGAGAATTTTTAGAAAGATGTAGTTATTTGTATTCGTTTGTACCTACAATGCTAGAAGAAGTTTCTCAAAACAAGAATGAAGTTAATATTAAAAAATTAAAGTCCTTAGTATTATCTAGCTTTGTTCAGTCTAACTTTTTAGATTGGGAAAGAGCAAAAGAGAGCATAAGTCTAGCAGATTCAAAATATAGAGAGATGATGGATGACGTAGACTATATGAAAGAATATGATTACAATTTAAATAAAGTTTATGTTTTGCTAGAAGAATTAAAAAATGTTATAGACTCAGAGGAGCCAAGTTTGGCTAGAATAAAATATATAAATTTTATAGATAAAATATAATTTGTGTTGAAAAGAATATCATTTTAAGAAAAATAAAGGCTTAGAATTGAAACTAATTCTAAGCCTTTAACATTATTTATTATCATTTTCAATTAGTTTTTTTACTATTTGAACAGCATTAGAAGCTGCGCCTTTTCTAACATTATCAGAAACACACCAAAAATTTATTCCAGATTCAACACTAAAGTCTCTTCTAATTCTACCAACAAAAGATTCATCATGACCAGTTGCTTTGGTAGCTAAAGGATATATATTATTTTCAATATCGTCTTCTAAAATAACACCTTTAGTATTTTTTAGCACATTTTTTAAATCATTTAAACTAAATTTGTTTTCAAATTCTACATTTATAGATTCACTATGAGAATTAATAACAGGAACTCTAACTGCTGTTGCTGTTATTTTTAAATCAGGTCTTTTTAAAATTTTTCTTGTTTCATTTATCATTTTTTCTTCTTCTTTGGTATATCCATTATCTAAGAAAGTATCTATATGTGGAATGCAATTATTAACTATAGGATATGGAAATTTTTTAGGTTCTTCGCCTTGAAGACCATTTTCTAAATCATTAATACCTTCTTGACCCGCACCGGAAACAGCTTGATAAGTAGAATAAACAATTCTTTTTATTTTATAATGAGTATCTAAAGCTTTTAAAGGTATAACAGCTTGAATAGTTGAACAATTTGGATTTGCTATAATTCCTTTATTATTAGGTAATTCCTCAGGATTAACTTCTGGAACTACTAGTGGTACATCTGGCTCCATCCTAAATGCACTACTGTTATCAACAACAATACAACCTTTTTTTGTAGCTATAGGAGCATAAGTTTTGGCTACTTCTGATCCAGCTGAGAAAATTGCAAAGTCAAAACCTGAATCAAAAGAATCTTTGGTTAACTCTTGAACCAAGCATCTTTCTCCATTAAAGAAAAAATCGGTGCCAGCAGATTTTCTAGTAGCAAAAAGAGCACACTCAGAAATTGGCAAGTTATATTCTTGCAATATTTCTAGAACTTTTCTTCCTACTAAACCTGTAGCACCAACAACAGCTATTTTGTATTCTTTCATAAAAACCTCCTTTTATGAATAAAACATAGTCTATAAAATATAATATTCTTTTCTTATAAAAAATGTACATAAACTTAATTACTATAATATTTATAATAAAAATATTTTGAAAGTGCTTCTCTAAATTCATCATAAGAATCATATGCATCAGAATAATATTCTTCATATATTTCTTTAAGGTTTTCTTCTGGTATGTATTGATTTATATCAAAGCTATTTTTATTGTTAGAGCTATTAGTATAATCTGAATTTGATGGATTATTATATGTTGTATTAGAATGTGGAGAACTTTTAGTTGTATTTAATGATGTAGAATTTCCACCATTTAGAAAAGAAGAAAGTTGCCAAAAATTTAATAAGAAGAATATCAAATAAATACATAAAATAATGCCAATAAGCATTAAAACTTTCTTAGCTGGCAATTTATTTACAGATCTAAAAAGATTGTCAGAAAACTGATCATACAAATTATTTTTATATGTATAATTAGAATTTGGAACTTTTGAGCGATGATAATCTGCATATCTTTTATAACTTTCAAAATCGCTATTATTTCTATAATAATTTTGATATTTATAAGACTCAGGATTATAGTATTTAGGTGGAGTATAGTTATATTCTACTGGAGGAGGATTAATTTCCTCATCGTAAGCTTTTTTTAACTCTTCATTAGACAAAACATCATAAGCAGAATTTATTTCTTGAGTTTTTCTTTCAGCAAAAGATTTATCGCCCTTATAAACATCAGGGTGATATTTCTTTACCAATTTCTTATAGGCTTCTTTAATTTCCTTTTTTGAAGCATTTTTATTTATTCCTAAAGTATCGTAATGAGTCATATATATCTCCAAAATTTTATCTTATATTTATTATAAATGTAATTTAGAAAAAATACAATCTTTAAATTAAACTTATAGTATCTTTAAGTTTTGTTTTTTAAAATTTGAGAGGTGACTAATTTAAAAAGGATATTCTGAAAATTACTTTATCTTTTAAATTTTTTATCAAAAATATTCTCTTAATGTATTATATATCTTTTTAAAATGACGCGCAGCGACCAACTGAAGCGAAGCGAAAGGCGATTGGAGCAATCTTTGATTGCGACAGCAAGTCATTTATAAAAGATATATAATACATTATGAGAATTTTTAATTTTAAAATTATGCACAGTAACCCAACTGAAGCGAAGCGAAAGGCGATTGGAGCAATCTTTGATTGCGACAGTAAGTCATTTATAAAAGATATATAATACATTATGAGAATTTTTAATTTTAAAATTATGCACAGTAACCCAACCGAAGCGTAAGCGAAGGGCGATTGGAGCAATCTTTGATTGCGACAGCAAGTCATTTATAAAAGATATATAATACATTAAGAGAATAAATAATAAAATAATATAATATAAATGCAAACATTGCACGCAAATCTTGAAAAAAAGGAAAAAATGTTATAAAATATTAAAATATTGGAGGAATAAAAAATTGCAAGAAAATTATATAGAATTAGTAAAAAAAATAAATAACGGAAAATTATTAACATATTCTATTCTTACTTTTGGATGTCAATTAAATGAAAACGATTCTGAAAAAATTGCAGGCATGCTTGAAGAAATGGGATATATAAAAATAGATGACTATAAAAGTGCAGATTTAGTAGTTTTTAATACTTGTTGTGTTAGAGAAAATGCAGAAGAAAAGCTTTTTGGAAAAATTGGAGAAATTAAAAAAATAAAAGAAAATAGAGAAGTTTTGCTAGCAATAGGTGGATGCATGATGCAAGAAGAAAAGATGCTTAAAAAAATAAAAACAAGCTATCCATTTGTTAATGTAATTTTTGGTACACATACACTTCAAAATTTGCCTGAAGACATTTATAAAGCAGTTTCAAAAAATCAAAAAGTAAAAGATGTTATAGATATTGATGGAGAAATTTATGAAGATTTACCAATAAAAAGAGAGAGCAATTTTAAAGCTTCTGTTACTATAATGTATGGATGTAATAACTTTTGCTCATATTGCATAGTTCCATATGTAAGAGGAAGAGAAAGAAGTAGAAAGCCAGAAAAAATTCTAGAAGAAATTAAAGATTTAGCTAAAAAAGGCTATAAAGAAATAACTCTTTTAGGTCAAAATGTAAATTCTTATAAAGGAAATGAAAAAATTAAAAATTTTGCAGATCTTTTAGATGAAGTTTGCAAAATAGATGGAATTGAAAAAGTAGATTTTATATCTCCACATCCAAAAGACTTTACAGATGATGTAATAGATGTAATTGCAAAAAACGAAAAAATATCTAGAATTATTCATTTACCACTTCAATCTGGAAATACAAAAGTTTTAAAGGAAATGAATAGAAAGTATACTAAAGAACAATTTTTAGAACTAGCACAAAAAATGAAATCAAAAATAAACGGATTAGTACTATCTACAGATATAATTGTTGGTTTTCCTGGAGAAACAGATGAAGAATTTGAAGATACGTTAGATGTTGTAAGAAAAATTAACTTTGAACAAATTTTTATGTTTATATATTCAAAAAGAGACGGAACAGTAGCAGCAAAAAGAGATGACCAAGTTCCAGAAGAAATCAAACATAAAAGATTTGATAAACTAAAAGAACTTTATGAATCTAAAGTAGATGAAAATAATGAAAGATACATAGGCACAATACAAAAAGTACTAATAGAAGGAGAAAGCAAAAATAACGAAAATACATATACTGCAAGAACTAACACAAATAAGGTAGTTATATTTGATAAGACTCAAAAACATAATATAGGAGATATAGTTGATTTAAAAATAACTGAATCTCATAAATGGTATTTAAAAGGAGAAATATTATAATATGGTCAAATCAAAAAAAGAAGGTTTTACACCTACTGAATTAAGAATTGTAGACCTTTTTTTAAAAGAAGGATATACAATAACATAAATTGCAGAACAGATTCAAGGATATGGAAAAACTAGAGTTAAAAATGTTATACTGGAATATTCAAAAACTAGTAAGGAAGCAGAAAGAGAAGTAAGATTAAGATTATATAATTTAAAAAATCACAGAAATTATGAATCCTTAGATGAAATAGAAAATATAGAACTTTCAGAAGAGCAAATTAAAGAAGCACATAAACTAATTATGATAGAAGGAAAATCTTTAAGAAGTTTATCTAAAAAATATGGAGTAAATAGAGAAACACTAAGAAGAGCAATTTTAGATTATCTTGATGATGAGAATGATGAAAAAGAATTTTTAGAGGCATTAGAACAAAATAGAAATAGATCATCTGGAACATCAAAAAAATCTTTTTTACAACTTTCAGATGAGGAAAAGAAAAAAGAAATTTTTGAAAAAGTTAATCAAATTAATTTAAGCCAAGGAAGAAAAGAATATAGTGAAGACTTTTTAAAAAAAGGCTTTGATAGAATATTTAACTACTTTTATACTGAAAGAAATGAAAATATTAAAGACGAAAAAGCTAAACTTTCTAAAGATGACATTTATGAAATGATGTATGATTTTCCCAAAATGATAGTAATGAGTTTAGAGAACAAAGTAAAACCAATGGTTGAAACTTTAGAACAACAGTTAGACCCAACAAGTGCTAGTATAATATTAAGAGAAAATCCAGCAATGTTAGGAACAGCACTTTCAAGATTGAAGTTACAAATGAAAATTTTAAAAGCTTCTGGGACATTAAAGCACGTTCTAAAGAAACCAAGAATATTAAGAACATCTCCAGAACTTATGTATGCTTTAATAAAGAGAAATGAAATGGAAAACAGTGGAAACAGCAGTCAAACAAATCCTTTTATGAGTAGAGTAAAACTTTTAGAAAGATATCAAACAACACCAGAGCAAATAATGAAAAAATATGATATAAAAACTAAATATGGAAACGATGAATATTTTAGGAGATAAAAATGGAAGAAAATGATTATTTAAAGAAAATTGGATTTAGCGATTATGAAATAGAAAATTTAATGTCACAAATACAAAACCAAATAGACATTAAAGTATTACATGAAAAAATAAAATATTTAATTTCAGCTGGATTAGATGCAAGACAAATAAGAATTATATTAGAAGAAAATCCTTTATTTATAACAGAAGACGTTGAAAATATTGTAAAAAATATGTGTGTGCTTTTAGAATATATTCCTAAAAGCCGTATACCAGAATGCTTAGAAATTACACCAGAAATTATTACTCTTGATGAAGACAATTTAAAGAAAGATATTGAACTTTTAGAAAAATATGTTAATAAAAATGAATTAAAATTATTACTTATTGATAGAGGCGAAATATTTACTTTTGTGCCTAAATTTTTGAAAGAAAGAATAGAATACATTAAAAATATAAATAAAAATATAAGCATTTTTGATTTAATCATTAATAATATAGAGATTTTTGAACTAGAAGAAGATGAAATAGATATTAATGAAATAAAAAATATGCCATAGCAAAATAAAGCAAAAAATAATAATGTAAGGAAGGTAAAAAAATGGCAGAAGAATTTTCTCCAATGATGCAGAAATATCTTGAAACAAAAGAACAATATAAAGATTGCATGCTTTTTTATAGATTAGGCGATTTTTATGAAATGTTTTTTGATGATGCAATAGTAGCTTCAAGAGAACTAGAAATAACACTAACTTCTAGAGCTTGTGGATTAGAAGAAAAAGCTCCGATGTGTGGAGTACCATATCATGCAGTTGATATATATATTTCAAGACTAATATCAAAAGGATATAAAGTTGCAATATGTGAACAACTAGAAGATCCTAAAAAGGCAAAAGGAATTGTAAAAAGAGATGTAATTAGAGTTGTAACACCAGGAACTGTTATAGAATCTAATATGCTTGAAGAAAAGAAAAATAATTACATTATGACAATAGTAAAAAAAGGATTATATTATGGACTTGCAATTTGCGATATTAGTACAGGAGATTTTTATGCAACACAAATCAAATTAGAAGAAAATAATTTTGAAAAGCTATTAGATGAGTATGCTAGATTTTTGCCAGCAGAAATTGTTGTAAATACTGCAATGGGAAATTCTGAAAAAGAATTAAATATTTTAAAAGATAGAGCAAATACATTTGTTACTGTAAGAGATGACAAAAACTTTAGCGAAAGTGATGAACTTATAGTAAATTTATATACAATAATAGATAACTTTGGAAAGCCAAAAGAATCTTTAGAAAACGAAGATTTAGTTGTTTCTGCAATAAATGGATTACTAAATTATTTTACCGAAACACAAAAAGTTAAATTAGACCACATAAACAAAATTCAAATTTATGAAGTAAAAAAATATATGTCTTTAGACATTAATGCAAGAAGAAGTTTAGAGCTTACAGAAAGGATGAGAGATAAATCTAAAAAAGGTACATTAATTTGGGTATTAGATAAAACATCTACTTCTATGGGTGGAAGACTTTTAAGACGTTGGATTAATGACCCATTATTAGATATAAAAGAAATAAATGAAAGATTAGAAGCCGTAAAAGAATTTAAAGATAATGTAATGCTAAGAGGAGATGTAGTAGAAACTCTTAAAAAAGTATATGATATTGAAAGATTAGCTGGAAAAATAGCTTATGGAAATGTAAATGCTAGAGAATTAATATCTTTAAAAAATTCATTAAGCAATCTTCCTACTTTAAAAAGAGTATTATCTATGGCTACATCAGATATGCTTAAATCTTTATATGAAAAATTAGATGTTTTAGAAGATATATATTCTTTAATAGATAGAGCAATTGAAGAAGACCCACCAATTTCTATAAAAGAAGGTGGAATTATAAAAAAAGGATTCAATAAAGAAATTGATGAATATAGAGAAGCATCTACTGAAGGAAAAAATTGGATAATATCATTAGAAGCAAAGGAAAAACAAAGAACAGGTATTAAAAATTTAAAAGTAGGATATACAAAAGTTTTTGGATATTATATAGAAATAACAAAGTCTTTCCTAAAACAAGTTCCGGATAACTACATTAGAAAACAAACATTAACTGGTGGAGAAAGATTTATTACAGAAGAGTTAAAAGAAATTGAAGATAAAATATTAGGCTCTGAAGAAAAAGTAATTAACTTAGAATATGAAGAATTTACAAAAATAAGAGATGAAATTGCAAGAAACATTGAAAGATTACAAATATCTGCAACTGTTGTTTCAAATGTTGATGTTTTATCAAATTTTGCAATAGTAGCAGAAGACAATAATTATGTTTGTCCAATAATTAATGATGGAGATGTTATAAGCATTAAAAATGGACGTCATCCAGTTATAGAAAAAATGGTTCAAGATGGAATTTTTGTTGAAAATGATACATATTTAGATTGCAATGAAAACAGAGTTGCAATTATTACTGGACCTAATATGGCTGGTAAATCTACATATATGAGACAAGTTGCAATAATTACTTTAATGGCACAAATTGGATGTTTTGTTCCAGCAGAAGAGGCAACAATTGGAATTGTAGATAAAATATTTACAAGAGTTGGTGCATCAGACGATTTAAGCAGTGGACAAAGTACATTTATGGTTGAAATGAATGAAGTTGCAAACATATTAAAAAATGCTACTCCAAAGAGCTTAGTTGTTTTAGATGAAATTGGTAGAGGAACATCTACTTATGATGGATTATCTATTGCTTGGGCAGTTGCAGAACATATAGCAGATAAGGAAAAAATAGGTTGCAAAACTTTATTTGCCACACATTATCATGAGCTACTAGGACTAGAAGAAAAAGTAGAAGGAATAAAAAATTATCATGTTGCTGTTAAAGAAAAAGGCGAAGATGTTATTTTCTTAAGGAAAATACTAGAAGGCGGAACAGATGAAAGCTATGGAATTCACGTTGCAAAACTTGCAGGAGTTCCTAAAAATGTTGTTACTAAAGCAAATAAAATTTTACATTCACTTGAAAAAGGTGGAGTAAAAATCAAAGAGGAAAATAAAAAACAAGTTGAAGGACAATTTGATTTATTTAATTTAAAACTTGCTGATATTTCGCATGAGTTAGATAAAATAAATGTAAACGAACTTACACCAATTGATGCCTTAAACACATTAGTAAAACTAAAAGAAATGTTAAAATAAACAAGCACATAAAAAATAGCTTCTTACATAAAATAAATTATAAATTATTTTATGTAAGGAGTTATTTTTATGTGTGGAATTGCAGGTGTTGTAAACTGTAAAAAAGATATATCAAATGATTATTATATTATTAGAAATATGACAAAAACTTTGTCTAGAAGAGGTCCAGATGATGATGGACTATATTTTTCAAAACATGCCAACTTAGGACATAGAAGATTAAGCATTATAGATTTGGAAAACGGGAAGCAACCAATGAGTTATAGAGTAGATGAAGTTACATACACAATAGTATATAATGGGCAATTATATAATGCAGAAGAAATAAGAGAAGTTTTGAAAGAAAATGGTTTTAAATTTAAAGGACATTCAGATACAGAAGTTTTGTTAAAAGCTTTTGTGTTTTATGGGAAAGATGTTTGTAAATATTTAAATGGAATTTTTGGATTTGCTATTTGGAATGATAAAAAAAGTGAAGCTTTTATTGCTAGAGACCATTTTGGAATAAAACCATTATATTACACAATAATAGATGATAATTTTATTTTTGCTTCAGAAGTGAAAGCAATTTTAGAACATCCTCTTGTTAAAACAGTAGTTGATAAAACAGGAATAGCAGAGCTTTTTGGAATGGGCCCTAGCCATACTCCAGGAATTAGTCCTTTTAAAAATATTAAAGAACTAGAACCAGCACATTTTTTAATTTTTAATAATGATGGACTAAAAAAAGAAGAATATTGGAAACTAGAAACTAAGGAACATACAGATGATTTAAAAACTACTTGTGAAAAAATAAGATTTTTACTTAAAGATTCAACAGAAAGACAATTAGTTTCAGATGTACCAATAGGAACACTTTTATCTGGTGGCTTAGATTCTAGTATAATTTCAAAATATGCTAGTGACTATTATAAAGAAAAATATGGAAAAAAATTAGAAACTTTCTCTGTTGATTATGTAGATCAAGATAAAAATTTTATAAAAAATGATTTTCAGCCTAATACAGACAATTACTATATTGATTTAATGGTAAATTATTTAGAAACAAATCATCACAAAATAATTTTAGATACACCAGAGCTTATAAAAGGATTAGAAGATGCAATGATAGCAAGAGATTTTCCAGGAATGGCAGATGTTGATTCATCATATTTGCTATTTTTTAAAGAGGTGAAAAAAGATATAACAGTGGCTCTTTCTGGAGAGTGTTCAGATGAAATTTTTGGAGGATATCCTTGGTATTTTAGAGAAGATGCTTTAAATAGCAACACATTTCCATGGTCTATAGCTTTAGATGAAAGACAAAAACTATTAAATCCAGATATTTCAAAAGAAATTTCTATAAAAGACTATGTTAAAGAAAAATATGAAAAAGAATTATCTAAAGTGGAATATTTACAAAGTGATAGTGAAAATAATAAATTGCATAGAAAGTTAATTTATTTAACTTCTAATTTATTTATGCAAACATTACTCGACAGAACAGATAGAATGTGTATGTATAATGGATTTGAAGTTAGAGTTCCATTTTGCGATTATAGAATAGTAGAATATGCATGGAATATTCCATGGGAGATGAAAGCATATCAGGGTAGAGAAAAAGGATTATTACGATATGCATTAGAAGGGCTTCTTCCAGAAGAAATTATATATAGAAAGAAAAGCCCATATCCAAAAACACATAACCCAAATTATTTACAAATAGTAAAAAATAAATTAAGCAAAATTATGGAAGAAAAAGATGCACCAATAAACAAGTTATTAAATAGAGATTATATTTTAGAAATTATTAAAACAGACGGTAAAGCTTTTACAAGACCATGGTTTGGTCAGCTTATGACAGGTCCGCAACTTATGGCATATCTTTGCCAAGTAAATATGTGGCTTGAAAGATATGAGCCTAAAATTGAGATATAATTTTCTTATTAAAAATTCTCTTAACGTATTATATATCTTTTATAAATGACTTGCTGTCGCAATCAAAGATTGCTCCAATCGCCTTTCGCTTCGCTCCAGTTGGTCGCTGCGTGCTATTTTATTAAAAAATTTCTCTTAACGTATTATATATCTTTTATAAATGACTTGCTGTCGCAATCAAAGATTGCTCCAATCGCCTTTCGCTTCGCTACAGTTGGTCGCTGCGCGTCATTTTAAAAAGATATATAATACATTAAGAGAATAAATTAATAAATAAATTATGCAAAATGTATTTTTTCTTTAAAAAAATAATATCTAATAAAACATATAAAACCGTTGAAAAATAAGCAAAAATGTAATATAATAAAGCTCCATAATTATTATTGGAGGATGTATGAAATATTTAGGGAGAGACATCGATTTATCAAAATATAGATGGTATGATGAATTTAGAAAAGGAATAGATGAATATAGGGCAATATCCCCTGAAAATGAGAATAGTAGCAATAACCATAATAGATTTTTCTTAAAGAGAACAATTTGGACAGAAGATACACATATTGGAGAATTTTTAGGATATCTAATAGCTAAAAAGAATGGACTTAGAGTTTGCGACGCAGAGCTTTATAAGGGAAAATCTGAGTCACCAAATAAAAGCCCAATTTATGGTGTAATAAGTTATGTAAGTGAAAGTAAAGATGAAGAAATTTTATCATCAGAAATATTAATAACTAAATATATGAAAATGAAAGAACCACTTATTAGTTTAAGAGGCTCAATAGATCCAGATACAGTTTTTGAAGTTGTTTTTGCTCTTATGAATAAAGAAAAAAGACCATATCAAGAATTTTTAGATTTTAAACAAGACTTTATTAATATGGCAGTTTGGGATATTAAAAATTTAAATACAGATAGAAGAATGGAAAATTGGTATTTAAGAAGAAATAGGAGAACTGGAAAAATAGATTTATATCCAATGTTTGATAATGAAATGATATTAGGATTTGATGATAGAATTGGAGAAAGAGAATTTTCAGAAGATGAACTAGATAAAGCAGATAAAGCAAGAAAATCTTCAATTTTAATACCAGAAGATATGCATAAAGATAAATATTATTCAGACTACGAAGCAGTTATGAATTTCTTATTATCAAAATATCCAGTTCAAACAAAAAAAGCACTAGAAATGGTTTCTAATTTTACAGAAGAAGACTTGCAAGATGCTTTAGATAGTATTGAAGGAATAGATGATATAAGAAAAAGAAAAGTTATGCAATTATTTAAAAAAAGAAAAGAAGAATTAGATAGAATATACGCAAAAAGCCAAGAAAAACAAAGAGAATAAAAAGAAGATAAAGCCACAAAAAGTATTGATTTTTTGAGGCTTTAATGATATAAAATAAGAATAAGTATTATAGGGGGAATTATGGGATTTTTTGATAAATTAAAGCAAGGTTTAGGAAAAACAAAAAGTTCTATTGATGAAAAAATAAATAACGTATTTAGTGCTTTTAGAAAAGTAGATGAAGAATTGCTAGAAGAATTAGAAGAAGTTTTAGTTATGTCAGATATTGGAGTTGAAACTTCTGTAAAAATAATAGATGAATTAAGAACTAAAATAAAAAAAGAGAAAATAGAAGATGAAGAAAGCGTAAAAAAAGCATTAAAAGAAATAATGAAAAATATTTTAGAAGTAGCAAGTCCAGAGCTTAATCTTGAAACAAAGCCATCAATAATATTAGTTGTTGGTGTAAATGGTGTTGGAAAAACTACTTCAATTGGTAAGATAGCAAATAATTTAGTAAAACAAGGCAAGAAAGTAGTTATAGCTGCTGCCGATACTTTTAGAGCAGCTGCTGTTGAACAACTTGAAATTTGGGCTGAAAGATCAAAAAGTATATTAGTAAAAAAAGAGGAAGGCTCAGATCCAGCATCAGTTGTTTTTGAAGCAATTCAAAAAACAAGAGAATTAAATGCAGATGTGCTAATTGTAGATACAGCTGGAAGATTACACAATAAAAAATACTTAATGGACGAGCTTTTAAAAATAAGAAAAGTTATAGAAAAAGAAATGCAGAATAGCAGCAAAGAAACACTTTTAGTTTTAGATGCAGAAACAGGACAAAATGCAATTTCACAAGTAAAAGCTTTTAAAGAAACAACAGATATAACAGGACTTGTATTAACAAAACTAGATGGCACAGCAAAAGGTGGAGTAGTAGTTGGAATTGTTTCAGAAAATCAAATACCAATTAAATTTATTGGTGTTGGTGAACAAATAGATGATATGCAAGTTTTTAATGCAGAAGACTTTTTAAATGCTATTATATAGAAAGGATATAAAATTGGTTATGGAAGAAGAGAAAAAGCCAGAGTTAAAAGATCAAACAAAAGAACCAAAAAAGAAATTTGCTATAAGAACAATTATTGTATTATTAGTATTAGCATTTTTTGCTTTTATTACAATAGTTTATTTTAGAGCAAATTATTTAAATACAATAGAGATAAATCCTAAATATGAAAGTGTATTTAATCAAAAAGTACAAAATAGATGCAAAGTTTTTGGAATATCTGCAATTTCAATATATCTATTCACATATATATTAAATAAATTCACAAAAAAAGGCTTAAAAAAGTTTTTTGATGATGAAAAAAAGCCTATGCCTAAACTACCAAATAAAAGCTTATGCATAATACTTGGAATAGTTGAAGGGTTAATTGCATGCAATATGCTTGCAGATAAGTTTTTAGTATTTGCAAATGCAGCAGTATTTGGACAAACAGATCCAATATTTAATGCGGATATTGGATATTATATGTTTTCACTTCCATTTATACAAAATTTATTAATATTCATAATAGAAGTTCTAGTTGCTGAAATAATTTATGTAGCTCTATATTATATTATTGCTTTAAACGTTTATTTCGATGGAGTTGATGGAGAAATCTTAAAGAAAAATATTTTCATAAAACAAGAACTAGCTATAGTAATATTAATAACGATAGCATTTTGTACTTACATTTTTATAAATGCACAAAACATTTTAACTGGAACGATGGTTACAATAGGAGATGAAATTAAAACAGAAATTACAGGAGCTGGAAAAATTGATGTAACAATAAAACTATGGGGATATAGAATATTAGCATTTATCATAGCTATTGCTGTTCTGAGATTATTAAAATATATTAAGAAAAATAACTTTAATCAAGGAATGATATCTGTATTAATAGTGCCAGCATATTTAATTTGTATGTTTGTTGTTATACTTTATTTTCAAACATTCCACATTGGAAATAACGAATTAGATAATGAGAAAAACTATATAGGTTATAACATAAAAAATACTAAAGAAGCTTATGGAATAGATATTTCACAACAAAACATAACTTCATATAATTCAATAACTTCTGAACAAGTAGCAAATAACCAAGATGTTATAAAAAATGTTCCAATAATTACAGAAGATGTTACTTTAAACGCTATAGCCGAACATCAAGAAAATAGTGTTTACTATAACTATGAAAATACATTTTTAGCAATATATAAAGTAAATAATTCAGATAAATTAGTATATATAACACCACGTGAAATTTTGAATGATTCTACAATTAGCTATAATAATAGAACTTTCAAATATACACATGGATATTCAGCAGTTGTTAGTGCTGCAACAGACTCAGACTTTGATGGATATGCAGAATATATTTTATCAGACTTTACAAGTGAAGCAGACTTAAATATTAAACAGCCAAGAATATACTTTGGATTAGAAACAAATAGCCCAATTATGGTGAATACAGATTTTGGTAAAGAATATGATTATCCTATAACTGCAACAACTAATGAAGAAAACGTATATGATGGAAAAGCAGGATTAAATTTAGGATTTTTAGATAGAGTAGTTCTAGCTTTAAATGAGAGAAATTTAAAATTAGCATTATCTTCAAATATAAAACAAGAAACAAAAATTTTAACAAATAGAAATATTATTGAAAGAGCTAAAAAAATATTACCAGATGTTTTGTATGATGAAAATCCTTATTTAGTAATAACAGACGAAGGAAAACTAGTATGGGTGCTAGATGCTTATACTAGATCAAATGCATATCCTTATTCTCAAGAAACAGTAATAAACATAAAGGGATATAAGGAAAGAATAAACTATATAAGAAATTCTGTAAAAGTATTAATAGATGCTTATGACGGAACAACAACATTTTATATTACAGATAAATCAGATCCAATAATTATGACATATAGAAACATATATCCAGATTTATTTGTAGAAGATGAGTTGCCACAAGATATACAAAAACATATTATATATCCAGAATTTTTATATTCAATTCAAGCAAGTATGATTAATATTTATCATGATATTAGTGAAGATACATTATATAGAGCAGATGATATATGGCAAATAACAACAAAAGCATCTTCTTCAAAATCAACAGTAGCAGGTGAAGAAATGAAGCCATATTATACAATGCTTAAAACAGTTGATAATGATAAACCAGAATTTGGATTAGTTCTAACATTCAATAAATATGGAAAACAAAATATTTTATCTTATCTAGTAGGAACTGTAAAATCTGGAAAACCAACATTATCTTTATATAAATTTAATTCTGAAAGTAATGTTGTAGGCATAATGCAACTTAATAATCAAATCGAACAAGATGCAACAATATCAAAAGAATTATCAGAATTAAATACTAGTGGAACAAAACTTATAAAAGATATGATAATAGTTCCAATAGATAATTCACTTTTGTATATAGAACCAGTATACCAAGTAATGCTTAATGAAAGCGAAATACCAGTTCTTAAAAAAGTTATAGTAGCATCAGGAAATACAGTAACAATTGGAGACAACTTAAATAGTGCAATATCAAACTTATTTAATGATGATTATGCTGTTGATTTAGAAATAGTAAATACAGAAGATATTGAAGCTTTAGTAGATTCTGTAATTAAAGCAAACAATAACTTAAAGGATTCTTTAACAGCAAATAATTTTGAAATGATAGGAAAAGATATTACAAGTTTGCAAGCTATAATTAATCAATTAGAAACAGCAAGAGCAAATGAACTAGCAGAAGAACAAAAAAGGTTAGAAGAAGAACAGAAAATGCTAGAAGAAACTGCACAAGAAGGCAATACAACAAATGAAACAAATACTATGGTAAATGAAACTGAAAATATAGCTCAAAACATTTTAGAAAATAATGTTTAAAAAATAAAAATTAAAAGATAAAATATAGAAAAATATAAAATAAGGGGTTTAAAAATAATGAATTTAGCAAATAAGTTAACTATTTTTAGAATGATATTAGTTCCAATATTTGTAATTGTGGGATACTTAGGAAACTTAGGAATAATTTCTGGAAAATGGCTAGGAATTTCAATTACATTTATAATAATGGATATTATTTTTATAATAGCTTCAATAACAGATAAATTAGATGGATATATTGCTCGTTCAAGAAATCAAGTTACTACATTTGGAAAATTTTTAGACCCTCTTGCAGATAAAATTTTGGTTTTATCTGCACTAGTTATGCTAGTTGAATATGGAAAAATTCCAGCTTGGATACCAGTAGTAGTTTTAGCAAGAGAATTTTTAGTGTCTGGATATAGATTAGTAGCAGTTGAAAAAGGCGGACAAGTAATTGCAGCATCAATATGGGGAAAATTAAAAACTGTTACTCAAATGATTGCTATTATTTTAATTTTTATTGATAAATTCAGTTTCTGCAATTTCATAATAGGTACAACAAATTATAATGAAAGTATTTCTAGTTCACTTAAAATATATATGACTCAAGGAGAATTCATATTTAATATTATAACATCAGCTTTAATTCTAGTTTCTGTAATAGCAACAATTTTTTCTGGATATGATTATTTAAAAAACGGAAAAGATTTATTTAAAGAAAACTAGTAGAACTTGAGTATATGATTTAAGCTAGGAGAGGAATTTAAATATTATAATGAATAAAAAAGAAGCTCAAAAGAGAATAGAAGAACTTAAAAATATAACTGCATATCATGCAAAAAAATATTATGATGATGATAATCCAGAAATAAGTGATTTTGAGTACGATATGCTTATGTTAGAACTAAGAAATTTGGAAAAAGAATATCCAGATTTAATTACTTCTGACTCACTTACACAACATGTTGGTGGAACAGTAAAAGAGGGATTTGAAAAAGTAGAACACGAAGTTCCACTTCAAAGTTTGCAAGATATATTTGACTATGGAGAATTATATGCTTTTGATGAAAGAACAAGGAAAGCTTTAAGTTCAGAATCTTCAGAAGAAAATTTAGAAGAAAATGATGAACAACTTACATTAGATAATATTAAGCAAGATTCAAATATAGATTTAAAATATGTTGTAGAAACAAAAATCGATGGATTATCTGTAAGTTTAGAATACAAAAAAGGAGTTTTTGTACGAGGTGCAACAAGAGGAAATGGACTAGTAGGAGAAGACATTACAGATAATTTAAAAACAATAAAAAACATTCCTAAAAAACTAAAAGAACCAATAGATATTACAGTAAGAGGAGAAGTTTTTATTGGTAAAAAAGAATTTGAGCAAATGAATTTTGAGCGAGAAGAAAATGAAGAAACTCTTTTCGCAAACGCAAGAAATGCAGCAGCAGGCTCATTAAGGCAATTAGATAGTTCAATTGCAGCTTCAAGACCATTAGATATTTTTATATTTAATGTTCAAAAATGTGATTCTATAAATTTTAAATCACATATTGAATCTTTAAAATATCTTGAAAAAATTGGTTTTAATGTAAATCCAGTTAAAGTTTTATGTAAAAATATACCAGAAGTTATAAAAGAAATAGAAAAAATAGGTGATAATAGAGAAAAACTAACATTTGGAATAGATGGAGCAGTTGTTAAGGTAGATGATTTAAAACAAAGAGAATTACTTGGAACTACCTATAAAACTCCAAAATGGGCAATAGCATATAAATATCCACCAGAACAAAAAGCAACTTTATTAAAAGATATTACTTTTCAAGTAGGAAGAACTGGAGCAATAACTCCTATGGCAATACTTGAACCAGTTAAAGTTGCAGGTTCAACAATCTCAAAAACAACTCTTCATAATGAAGACTTTATTAAAGAAAAAGATTTAAGAGTTGGAGATACTGTTTTAATACAAAAAGCTGGAGATGTAATTCCAGAAGTTGTAGGAGTATTAAAAGAAAAAAGAACAGGAAAAGAAGTTCCTTTTGAAATGCCTAAAAAGTGTCCTGTTTGTGGTGCTGATGCTATAAGAGAAGAAGGAGAATCTGCAGTAAGATGCATTGGAATTGAGTGTCCAGCTAAGCAATATAGAAACATACTTCATTTTGCATCTAGAGAGGCAATGAACATAAAAGGCTTAGGAGATAGCATAATAGAAGAATTTTTAAATCGTAATATGATTTCAAGCATTGCAGATTTATATAATCTTAAGTTAGAAGATATAGCTTCACTAAAAAAAGACGGAAAAAAATTTGCTCAAAATTTAATAGATAGCATTAATGAAAGTAAAAATAATGAATTTTATAGATTATTAAATGGCTTAGGTATTAGACACATAGGAGTAAAGGCTGCAAAGCAATTAGCTAAAAAATATAAAAATATTGATGCTATTCAAAATGCTAGTGTAGCAGATTTACTGCAAATTGATGATATGGGAGAAATAATGGCACAAAGCATTTATGAATTTTTCTCTCAAGAACAAACTAAAGACTTAATTAGAAAACTAAAAGAACATGGAATAAATATGAGACTAGAAGAAAAAAGTATAGAAGACAATAGATTTGAAGGAAAAACTTTTGTATTAACAGGAGGACTAGAAAATTATTCAAGAAAAGAAGCAGAAGAAATAATAGAAAATTTTGGAGGAAAAACTTCATCGTCTGTTTCTAAAAATACGAGTTATGTATTGGCTGGAGAAGATAGTGGAAGTAAACTTCAAAAAGCTCAAAACCTAGGAATTACAATAATTAATGAAGAACAATTTATAGAAATGATAAAATAATTATATATACAAAGGAGAGATTAAAATGGAAGAAAAAACAAAAGGAAAATTTTTATTTCATGATACAGTTATTTCATGGGCTTGTATCATTTGGGCAGTTTGCTCAATAGGTTTAATGATTTATTTTTCAGGACTTAATCAAGTAACATTTACATTAATGACTTTTGGACAACTATTTGTTATACTAGGAATTATTTTAATATGCAGAAAGCAAACAGCTGGAATTGCTACACTAATAACAGGAATTGGATGCATAATTTTACCTGCTATTAGCGAATGGGGATATTTATTTAATATTAATTTCGCACAAAACAATATTTTTCAAATATTCCTTCCAACTGCAATTAGTGTGCTTGGACTTGCTATGCTAATAGGACCAGGAGTATTAGATGATATTGCAGAGAGAAAATGTAAAGTAACTGTACAAGCTGAGCTTTTCGATTATAAAACATCAAAAGTAAATAATGATGAAACAGCGTATGCACCTGTTTATAAATATAAATTTTTAGATACAGAATATGAAAAATGTACAGAAAAATATAGAACAAACAAAGTAGATGAAATAGGAAAGAAAATAAACATAAAGATTAACGAGAAAAATCCAGAAGAAGTATTTATTGAAACATCTAAATCTTCTAAAATGATTATATATATTTTTGGAATTAGTTTCTTAATGGCGGGATTAGGAATGCTAATTACAGTTTTAGGAGAAATCTAAAACATATTTAAAAGGGGAATTTTATGACACAAAAATTAAAACAAAATCGTTGGTTCATATTGTTTTTCTTAAGTTTATTAATTTTAAATATTTTATTAGTACCAATATTAAATTATGATAGCGTAGTAAAAATTGATTGGTATAATAAGCAAGTTGAAGCAAATCAAGAACCAGATTTAGATTATGCTTTAATGCTAGATAACAAATTAAAAGTAGATAATTACAATACATATAGAAATGATTCAATGAAATTACTTATAATTCCATCTATAATTTTTTGTATATTATTTATGTTTTTAAATTTTGATAAAATAAAAAAAGAATATATATTTTTAATTGTGTGGATTCCAATAGCTTTATTATATGTTTTTATAATGCCTATTGGAGGTATACCAGACGAAAATGCTCATTGGCTTAGATCTTATGAGATTTCTTTAGGAAAATTAATAGCACAAAAAGATGAAAATGGTATTGGAGGAGATATATTACCTTCAAATGTACCATCTGTTTTAAGTAAAGAAGTTAGAACAGATGGAATGGTTGATCCAACAGAAGATAGTTATGTGGATTGGAAAGCTAGATATGCAGAAGGCAAAAATAAAGAAGGTGAAGAATTCACAAAATTTCCTAATACTTCAATATATCCAGCTGTTTGTTATTTTCCACAAGCAATTGGTATAGTTGTAACAAGATTATTTACAAAATCTTTAATGGCACAAGCATATGGAGCTAGATTAGCAAATTTAGCTTTATATAGTTTTATAATGTGGTATGCAATAAGAAAAATACCATTTAAAAAAGTGGCAATGATATTAATAGCATTTTTACCAATTGCACTTCAGGAGTCTGTATCAATGTCAATTGATGGAACTTTAACTGCATTTATTACTTTAATAATATCATATACATTATATTTAACTTATGATAAAAGCAAAGAAAAATTAGATATAAAAGATTATATTATTTTAATTACTTCATCAATATTTACAGCAATAACAAAAATAGTATATTTACCTATAGTGCTATTTTTATTCCTAATTCCAAAAGAAAAATTTGGAAGTATGAAGAAAAAATACTTAATTATAACATTAATATTTGTTTTAGCAACAGTATTAGATTTTGGATGTGTTTTATTTTCTTTAGGATATAAAAATACAATTGCAGCAAAAGATGCAAGTATGATAGGACAATTAAAACATATATTGCTTCATCCTACTTTGTTTTTAATGACAATTTTATCAACAATTAGGGTAGAAGGAATGCAACATATTTTACAAATGTTTGGACAAAGTCTTTCTTGGAATGATATAGATATTTCACCAATATATGTAATGAGTTTATTATTAATTACAGTTTATTATATCTTTGCTGAAAATAGAGAGAAGGAAAATATAAATATTCACACAAAAATTTTAGGAGGACTTATAGCATTTGTAACAGTACTTGCAATTATAGTAACAGAGTATTTAACAATAACTGCTGTAGGAAGCTTTTATATAATTGGAATTATGGGAAGATATTACATACCAATATTAATACTTTTATGTTTAGCATTCTCAAATAATTATATTATAAGAAAAAATAAAGATATTCCAATAAAATATTTACTTTCATTTTTAATATTAGCAAATTTGCACACTTTAACTTGTTTTGTATATAAGTATTTATAAGGAGAAAATAAATTGGATAGTAACTACACTTTTGAAATGTTTTGGGAAGATCTTGATAATGGTTATAAAATATATTACACATATATGAATTGTAGATATTTAATGTATAAATTAAATAAAAATTGCTACAAAAATGAACTAGTAAATGCACCAGAGAAATGTCCTCATCAAAAAAATGCAATATATACATTAAAAAGAGTAAAAGAATTATATCCTTTTATGGAAAATTTAGAATATGATACAGGATTAAATAACATTATTTAAATATAATGGAGGTAAAATGGAGGAAAATATACTAAATCCTAATTTAATAGAAGATGAAGATTATTCAGAAGTTTCCTTAAGACCTAAGAAATTAAGTGAATATATAGGGCAAACAAAAGTAAAAGAAAGCATGAAAATATATATAGAGGCTGCTAAAAAAAGAAAAGAATCTTTAGACCATGTTCTTTTATATGGCCCACCAGGACTTGGAAAAACCACACTTTCTAATATTATAGCAAATGAATTAGGAAGTAATATAAAAATAACATCAGGACCTGCAATAGAAAGACCGGGAGATTTAGCTGCACTTCTTACAAATCTTTCAGAAAATGATGTTTTATTTATAGATGAAATACATAGACTAAATAAAAATATTGAGGAAATTCTATATCCAGCATTAGAAGACTTTTGCTTGGACATTATTATTGGAAAAGGACCAACAGCAAAATCTATAAGATTAGACTTACCAAAATTTACTTTAATAGGAGCAACAACAAGAGTAGGGTCACTTTCTGCTCCATTAAGAGACAGATTCGGAATTGTTGAAAAATTAGAATTATATTCTGTAAAAGATTTAACAACAATAATTGAAAGATCTAGTAACATATTAGAAATAAAAATAGAAAAAGATGCAGCAAAAGAATTAGCAAAACGTTCTAGAGGAACTCCAAGAATTGCAAATAGATTATTAAAACGTATTAGAGATTATGCTATGGTTTTAGGAGATGGAACATTAACACTAAATGTTACTAAAATGGCTTTAGAAAAGCTAGATATAGACGATTTAGGACTAGATAATGTAGATAGAAAAATTCTAGAAACTATAATATATAAATATTCAGGAAAGCCTGTTGGAATAGAAACATTAGCTGCAACATTAAATGAAGAAGTAACAACTATAGAAGATGTATATGAACCATATTTAATGCAAATAGGCTTTTTGGCAAGAACTCCAAAAGGAAGAGTTGTAACAGCATCTGGATATGAGCATTTAGGATTAGACTACTTAAAATAATTTTTATTAGTGGCTTATAGATAGCCTCACAAAAATCTAAATATATCATACAAGGAGTAGGTTAGTTAAAATAAACTAGCAAAGAAAAAATGAAAAAGGTAATAATAATTGGTGCTGGACCTGCAGGACTAACAGCAGGTTACGAACTTTTAAAAAACAAAGATGAATATGATGTTACAATTTTAGAAGAGTCACAAGATATAGGTGGAATTTCTAAAACTGTAAAATATAATGGAAACAGAATGGATATAGGAGGGCATAGATTTTTTTCTAAAGATTCTAGAGTTATGGATTTTTGGAAAGAATTAATGCCTATTCAAGGAGAAAATTCTTTTGATGATGAAAAATTAGGAAGAGAAAAACCATTAGAAAAAGGTGGACCAAATCCAGAAAAAGAAGATACTGTTATGCTTGTAAGAACTAGAGTATCAAGAATTTATTATCTTAAGAAATTTTTTGATTACCCTATTAGCTTAAAATTACAAACTTTTACTAATATGGGATTAATAAGAACAATAAAAGCAGGCTTTAGCTATTTAAAAACAATATTTGTTAAAAAGAAGGAAGATTCTCTAGAAAATTTTTACATAAATCGTTTTGGAAAAGTTTTATATAGTATGTTTTTTGAAAAATATACAGAAAAATTATGGGGAAGACATCCAAGCGAAATTTCAGCAGACTGGGGAGCTCAGAGAGTTAAAGGGTTATCTATAAAAGCAGTTATAAAAGACGCTTTTTCAAAAGTATTTGGTGGAAATAAAAATAAAAAAGATGTTGAAACATCTTTAATAGAACAATTTTGGTATCCTAAATATGGACCAGGACAACTTTGGGAAACATTAGCAAGTAAAATAGAAGAAAACGGTGGAAAAATAAAAAAAGGATATTCTGTTAAAAATATAAACATTAAAAATAATTCTGTAAAATCAGTTGAATGTTTAGTAAATGGAAAAACAGAAACTATTAAAGGAGATATTTTTATTTCTTCAATGCCAGTTAAAGATTTAGTAGTAGGCTTTAAAAATGAAAAAGTACCTGAAGACATTTTAAATATTGCAAAAGGACTTCCTTATGTAGATTTTCAAACTGTTGGTGTATTAGTTAATAAATTAAAATTGAAAAATAAAACAAAAATGAAAACTTTAGGAAACATTGTTCCAGACTGCTGGATTTACGTTCAAGAACCAGAAGTAAAAATGTTAAGACTTCAAATTTTCAATAACTGGTCACCTTACTTAGTTAAAGATGCAGAAAATACAGTATGGATTGGTTTGGAATATACTTGTGAAGAAGGCGACAAATACTGGAATATGGAAGATAAAGAATTTTCAGAGTTTGCAATTAGTGAACTTGCAAGTATAGGAATAATAGATAAAGAAGATGTTTTAGATTTTCATAGAGAAAAAATTAAAAAAGCTTATCCAGCTTATTTTGATACCTATGAACACATCGATAAACTTATAGAGTATTTAAACAAATTTAATAATTTATACTGTGTAGGTAGAAACGGACAACACAGATATAATAATATGGACCATTCTATGGCAACTTCTTTTGAAGCAGTAAAAAATATAAAAGAAAATATTATGTCAAAAGATAATATATGGAATGTAAACACAGATAAAGAATATCATGAAGTTAAAACAGAAAGTAATGCTTAGCATTTAAAATGCTTATCACAAAATAAATATAAAAGGAATCACTTATGAAAAAGTATTCAAAAATTTTAATAATATTAATTATAGCCTTATTTTTAGAAGTAATTGTTTTTAACATTACTTCTTATCGTTTATTATTCGGAAAATATGAAGAAAAAACTTTTGTAAATCCAGAATTTGTAAATTATAGGAATGAAAAAGCAATTTTAAAAATAAAAAATTTGAATCAAAAAATAGGAACTGTAAAATTAGAATTAAAAAATTTTGATGAAACAACAGAATATCAAGTGTCTTATTCAGATGAAACAAGCGATGATTTTAGAAGTGTAAATTCAAAATTTTATGTTCAAAATTATGAAAAATCAAAATATGTTCCGCTATATTTATCTGGAAATACAAAAGAAATTATGATTTCAGTAGATAAAAGCATTTATGATGAAAATAAAATAGATAAAGTTATAATAAATTCTAAAATACCATTTGAATTTAACATAGTTAGGTTTATATCAGTTTTTCTATTTATGTTATTTATATATTCTGCAAAAAATGAAAAACTATTTAGTGAACCTTATTCAAAAAAGAATTTTAAGCATGAGATAATTCTATTAGCAATATTATTAATTTTTATGATACTTTTATCTGAAATAAATTCATATTCTACTGAAGAATATGATTTAGAAGGGGATACAAGCTTTGCAAAATTTTTAAATACAGAAGGTGGAATCTATAATAAAGACTTTGTAGAATCTGTAAAGGAAGGAAAATTTTATCTTTTAAATGGTCCAGATGAAAAACTACTAAACTTAGAAAATCCTTATGACAATATAACAAGGGATAAAACAGTTACAAGAGACGTAGATTATAATTGGGATACAGCTTTTTATAAAGGTCATGAATATATTTATTTTGGAATATTACCATTATTATTAACATTTCTACCATATAATTTAATATTTCATAAATACTTAAAAATTTCGATAGTTGTGTTTATTTTCTCAATTTTTATATTTATTTTACTAAAAGAAATACTTTTAAAAATACTTTCAAAGTATTTTGATAATATTCCTTTTAAAATTGTAGCCTATGCTTTAATCGCATTTTGCTCAGGAACGCTAATTCTTTATGCAAATGGTATGTCTAGAGTTTATGAACTTGTTATAATTGTGCGGATTATACTTTGTTTTACAAGGAATTTATTTTATTTTAAAATCAGCAGAAAGTGATAATAGAAAATATTTTAACATATTTTTAGGCTCACTTTTCTTAGCACTATCTGTTGCATGTAGACCTACAGACCTACTTGCATCACTATTAATTGTTCCATATCTTACAAAATTATTAATAGAAAATATTAAAGAATTTAAACAAAATAAAACAAAATTATTTAAGCTAATTTTTGCTGTAGGATTACCTTATATAACAGTTGGAATTTTGCTTATGTATTATAACTATATAAGATTTGAAAATCCATTCGATTTTGGAGCAAAATATCAACTTACTATAACAAATCTTTATAATCTAAAAGGTAGATTTTATGTTATACCAGTGGGATTAATTACTAATTTATTTGGAATACCAAACTTTACATTAGATTTTCCATTTATGGTTAATAATGGAAACATCCCAGTATTTTATGGATATTACTATGTAGAAGCTATGCTTGGAGGATTATTTATTCTAGCACCAATATGCTTTTTAACATTTTTTATAGGAAAAGCAAATAAAAAATGTGAGAAAAAGGAATTAAAAATAATAATTAATTCTCTTATAATTGTAGGGCTAATAATAACAATTATAAGTATAATGATGGCTGGAAGTAATGAAAGATACTTAATAGATTATGCTTGGATGTTTATTTTAGCAGGAATTTTAATTTTCTGCATTATATATAATAGCTTGAAATCAGAAGAAGCAAAAAAAATTTTGCAATATATTTTTACGGTTACTGCAATTTATATGTTCTTTATTTCAATTATAACCGGAATTGTTTCAGAAAAAAGCTATTTAAAAGAGCATTCACCAGATACATATTATAAAACAAAATACACAGTATGTTTCTGGGAATAAGGAAGGAAATGAAAATGAAATTATTAATGCATACTTGTTGCGCACCATGTAGTGTATATTGCATAGATTCTTTAAGAAAAGAAGAAATTGAACCAACATTATATTGGTTTAATCCAAATATACATCCATACATAGAATATAAAACAAGAAGAGACACTTTAATAGAATATTCAAAAATGATAAATGCAAAACTTATTATAAATGAAAATTATGGTTTAAAAGACTTTTGTAAAAATGTAGTAGATGATTTAGAAAATAGATGTGTAAATTATTGCTATAAAGTCCGTTTAGAAGAAACTGCAAAATATGCAAAAGAAAATGGCTTTGATACATTTACTACAACTCTTTTAGTAAGTCCATATCAAAAACATGATGAAATAAAATCATTATGTGAAAATTTAGCTAAAAAATATGAGATTGAATTTTTATATAGGGACTTTAGAGTAGGCTTTAGAGAAGGACAAGCAAAAGCAAGAGAAATAGGCTTATATATGCAAAAATATTGTGGTTGTATTTTTTCTGAGGAAGATAGATACCAAAAGCAAATTGAGAAAGATAACTTAAAGACGATCAGTACACAATAAAAATGGGGGTAATTAGGTTATTAAAATGGCTTATGTAAAAAAATATTGGTGGAAAATATTAATAATAATTGTATTTACAATGTTATTATTACTTTTGGCAAATAACCATGAACATTGGAGTGATGAAGCGCAATCTTTCCTTATAGCAAGAGATAACAGCTTTCAAGAAATTATGTATTGGATAAAATATGAAGGAACTCCACCACTATGGGTACTTATAATAAAATGTTTTTTAATATTAGGTGGAACATATGAAACTTTTTATTTATTACCTATAATATTTTCTGCTATAGGAGTATTAATTTTAGAACTTAAAATAAAAGCGCCGTGGTATATAAAACTACTATTTCCATTTTCATATTTTATTTTTTATCAATATAGTATTATAGCCAGAAGTTATAGCTTAGTATTTCCATTGCTTATGCTTATATTAGTTATATATGATAAAAGACTGAACAATTCTTTTTTATATGCGATAATTTTGTTTTTCTTTATGAATATAAGTTTACATACTTTAATTATTGCAGGTTCATTATATCTATTATTTTTAATAGATGTATACAAGGATAATGAATTTAAAAATAAGAGAAATTTAATTGCTTGTATTTTGATTTTTTTCGAATTTTTAATAACAGTGATTTTAACATTACCAAATCCAGACTGTGTATTTATGAAAAATGGTGGCAGTACACTATTTCACATAATTTCAGAAGCAACAGTAGGAGATGATTCCAACATAATCTTAGAAATTATAATAACGTTTTTTATGATTGGAATAATTATCTTTAAAAATAAAGAAAATAAAATAAACAATTTAATAAGACTTCTAATATTATTTTTACCAGTACTTATGGTATATTTGTTTATTACATATCAAGTATGGCATGTAGGAATAATATTCATTTTGATATTTTTCTATTTTACTGTTGATGATAGTATAAATACGAATAAGTTAGTAAAAATTGTTTTTAGTGTTATTTTGATAGTACAAATTTATTGGTCATTTTGTTCTTTATGCTTTGATTATCTATATAAATATTCGGCATCAAAAGATGTAGCAGAGTTTTTAATTGAAAACAATTATGATGATAGACCAATATGTGGAATGGGATATAGCATAACAGCAATACAGCCATATTTTAATAAAAACATATTTGCAAATCGAAATTCAGATAAGTCTTTCTATTTTTGGAAAGAAAATAATGGATATGACATTACTATGAAAACAGATTATGATATATATATAATATCTAACTTTTACAGCTGTAACTATGAAGAAGAAATTAAGTGGTTAGAAGAAAATAATTATGTAAAAATAGATTTTAATGGATATACATATAAAAAGAATAAAATTTATGAACCAGAAGGATATTACATGTATATTAGAAAAAAATAATAGGTGGAGAATATTATGAATGAAGAAGAAAACGAAAGATTAGAAAATTTAAAAAAATTTTTTGATAGTGATGAGCTAATAAAACAAACTCTTATAGACATAGATCCTAGTGAAAAGGACGACTATAATTCCGAAAGTAGAATTAGCTATATGGATAGAATGTTTAAAGAATTAAAAAGCATGGAATTTGAATTTCTATCTATGTGCAGAAATTTTGGAATAAATCCTGACTTAATAAAAGAAAAATTTGCTCAAATAACTGAAAAATTGACAAATTTTAATTATTCTATTGGTGGTATTAGAAAATTATATAAAGAAAATTTTACAGATTTGGATCCTCAATTGTTTGATAGAGTCGAAAGAAATTTCTTTACAGATAAAGAATCCCTGGATGAAGCAGATTTAAGGGGATTAACTCAACAATCTAAAACTATAAATGAGCTGTTGCATGTTTTTCATTCTTATGTAACTTATAATAAAGAAAATCTAAGATCTTTGCCAGTTATAGATAAAAAAGAGCATGGACCAAACGCTTCTATAACACTGTATGGAGAAGAAACTGAACTTGCAAAAAAGATATTTGAAAGCTTTCCTGAAGAGTTACTTACAGGTAATACAGAAATATTTGGAATAAGAAATAAAGTAATAATGGTGATAAAAGGCAGAGGAAAAGAACTTTTATTAGATGTAAGTAAATTTAATGATTTTTATGCTACTAAATATTTCTTTCCTGGATTAGATGGTATAGTAAGTGCATCTCAAATACGTGAATTTGGTAAATTTGATGGAAATGGTATTACTGGAGTATTTGATTCTAATGAAGAACAAGTTGTTCAAGATTTATTTAAATTTATAGAAAGGGTACCATTAGATAGAGAACTTGTGCCAGAAAGTAAAAAAGGTAAAAAGTTTTCTGCTGGGGAATTAGAAAGCGATATTGTAAGAAAAAAAGGAAAAGAAGGAAGAAAAGCATCTGGAATAATTAAAATGTTGGAATTAGTGAGAGCTGTTAATAAAAAGCATGATAAAACACAAGTAGATGAAAAAGATCCTGAAAAATAAAGGAGAAAAAAAGATGAAAAATAAGATAGATGTAAGTAATATAGCAAAAGAAACTATTGAAGTATTAAATTATTTTGACGAAGAATTTATTTCTAAAATATCAAAAAATTTTTTAAATAATTTATATGAACTTTCTAAAAATTCAAACATAAGTGTAACTATAGATGAAAATAAAAATCTTAAAGATCAAAATATTTCAGAGGAATGTAAAGATCTGTTGTCTGTACTATATTATAGATATATTGCAACGGAGACAGAAAAAATGGACATTATAGAAATTTGGAAAAGCAATGATATTTTATATAAAAATGCTGACGAATAATTATAAAAATAGTAAAAATAATGTGTAGAAAAGTGTCAATTTTTAAGTAATATTAACGAATTGACACTTTTTAATTTTTATTGTATACTTGTTTATGTAAAGCCTTGCTTTACATTACTACTAATGCACAAACTAGTGCAATGGAAAGGGGGTTAATTTTGTTACTTTAAGGTATGCACGACCGACGGAAAACAAGTTGTTTAGATTAGGGAGGAACTCAAGATGAACAGACAGCGTACGACGAAGACCTGTGACTACATCATCGTAGGAGCAGGACCTGCTGGAGTGTTTGCGGCAATGGAACTTTTGAAACTCCATCCCGAGAGGAAGGTCCTTGTGATCGAACGCGGGAAGAGAGTGGAAAACAGGTTCTGCCCGGCCAGCAAGGCAGGCAAATGCATCGGTTGCAAGCCGTATTGCAACATCATGAACGGCTTTTCGGGTGCCGGAGCTTTTTCCGATGGGAAGTTGTCTCTCTTCAATCCGGAGGATGACGACATCTATGTCGGAGGCAATCTCCACAAGTACTCGGGAGTCAACGTGGCCAAACGGCTGATTACCGAAACCGACAAAGTGTACCTGAGGTTCGGAGCCGACGTGACACTGCAAGGTGTCGACAATCCGGGAGAAATTTCGAAAATCCGGAAAACCGCGGAAATCGCGGGACTCGACCTCGTGAACATTCCTATCCGCCATCTTGGCACGGATAGGGCACATCTCATCTATCAGAAAATCGAGGAATACCTCGAGGAACTGGGAGCTGAGATTCTGTTCGAAACGGAAGTGAAAGATCTTCTGATTGAGGACGGAAAGATTCAAGGGGTCGTCTACAAGACGAAGAGCGGAGAAGAAAGTGAGGCTCTCGCTGAAACGGTCATCCTGGCTGTTGGACGCGTGGGGGCAAACTGGCTTCTCAACATCTGCGGCAGACATGGCATCAAGACCGAACCCGGTGTTTTGGACGTGGGAATTAGGTACGAATTGCCCGATAAGGTGATGCAAAGGATCAACGATCTGCTCTATGAGGGCAAGTTTATCGGAAAGCCTGCACCCTACAATGACAAGGTTAGGACCTTCTGTCAGAATCCCAGTGGCTTCGTTACCACGGAGGTATATGACGAGGGAATCATCCTTGTTAATGGGCACTCGCTCAAAGACACCAAGAGCCAAAACACCAATCTAGCCATCTTGGTTTCGATGAGCCTGAGCGGTATGCCGAATCCCATGGAATACTCGCGCAACATTGCCAGAAACATGAATGCCCTGGCCGGCGGAAATGTGATTGTCCAGAGGCTGGGAGATATCATGATTGGCAAGCGAACCTGGCCGGATGAACTGAGCCACAACTCTGTCGTGCCCACACTCAAATCTGCCGCCGCTGGCGACTTGAGCTTGGCAATGCCGTATCGCGAACTCATGGACATCCTTGGTTTCATCGAGATGATGGACAAGGTTGCCCCTGGTTTTGCCAATGCGGACAACCTGCTCTACGGACCGGAGATGAAGTTCTACAGCAACAAG